>JAETNR010000168.1 GCA_021772055.1 Blautia sp.
GATAAACTGTGCCTTTCATGATATTTCTTTAGTAATAAAACTTCTTGGATAATGCTCTTTATTTCAGTTCTGACATAAAGGGCAAGTTTCGCCTGAGTAACTCAAAACCCACTTTGGGGATTTTGCTTACCCGGCAACCTTGATGGGGATTCCGTCTACGCTCCGCTCCGGTCCGTGCTAAACGGACGTCCACTGGACGTCCAGCACCCCCATGCCCTCGGTCATTGCATATTTTCCAAATATGCAGTTTGGCTCCTATTGTAAATAGTCGCAGCGTGATTGTCCCCATCACGAAAGAACCTAAAATATTTCTACAAAAAGTTCCTTTTCATTTCCCACTAATACTCTCTAATCGGCTTATATTATGAATACATTTTTTTCAGAGAGGAATTATGGAATGGCAAGACCAAAGAAAGACAAAGAACTGCGGCACAAACATCAGATCATGCTCCGGCTCACGGACACGGAATATGAAATCATATCTGAAAGCGCAAAAGCCGCAAACCTCCCACTGGCAGAGTATGTCCGGAAACAGGTTATGAAGCAAAAAGTAATCGCAAAATATGAGATTGTGGCAGACCTGCCGGAACTGAAAAAGCTGGTTGCAGAGTTTTGAAAGATCGGCAGCAACTTAAACCAGATTGCAAGGCACTACAACAGCGGCGGCATCCATTCACAGGCAATGCGTAAGACAATCGAACAGAGTGTTTCAAGAATTTATGAACTGAAATATGAAGTATTAAAGATGGCAGGCGATTTCCACTCTGTTGCCGAATGGCATAAAGGTATACCCGGAGGGTGTTTTCATGGCAATACCGAAACACATAGCGAGTAAAAACGCCGACTATGGAGAAGCTCAGCGGTATGTTATGTTCCAGTATGACGAAAATACGAACAAACCGCTGCTTGATGAAAACGGCGAATTGATTCCACGCAAAGAATATATCATGGACGGCATAAACTGTGCCCCGTTCACTTTTGACATGGAGTGCCGGAAACTGAATGCCCTGTATCGCAAGAACGAATCCTATGACGAAATCAAATCCCATCATTGCATTATCAGCTTCGACCCAAAAGATGTGACAGAAAACGGATTGACCAGGGAACAGGCACAGCAGATCAGTTTAGAATATGCCCGCAAAAATTTCCCCGGTCACCAGGCTCTTGTCTGCACACACATGGATGGGCATAATGAAAGCGGCAACATCCATGTGCATATCGCAATCAACAGCCTGCTGAAATATAATGTAGAACGCCAGGACTTCATGGAGCGGCCATGCGATTCCCGCGCCGGATACAAACACCATGTATCCAAAGATTACCTCACACATTTGAAGCAATCCCTTATGGATATATGTCATCGGGAACATCTGCATCAGGTAGATCTGCTTGCTCCTGCAGAAAAGAAAATCACAGACCGGGAATACCGTGCAAAACGCAGGGGGCAAAA
>JAETNR010000012.1 GCA_021772055.1 Blautia sp.
TTGTTCCTTTGCAACTGCCATAAAAAATACTCCTTTTCGATAAGAATAGTCATATCTGTATTCTTACCAAAAAGGAGCCATTTTTTACCAGAAACACAAACTATTTTACACTACCAATTGTGACTTCATACTGAACCGTGCGCCGCTAGGCGCACATCAGTTATCCGTCCATTCCGGCTGTTCCCGCCGAAATGGACGGATTTCAGCGTAAATCGTATTATCCTATCTCATTTGCGTATTTTCTTATAACAGCAGTCATCTGATCCCATTTTCTTTCCATATCAGCCACCAGGGCAAACTGCGTGCGGCAGCGGTCCAGATTATGCTCCTTTCTGTGTATCTTAAAGTACACATCCCCCTGCAGATAATCAGTCAGAAAGCGCATACCGCATTCAAAAGTCATCACCTTTGCTCCCATGGGCATCAGCGCAACTTCTTTGGATGTCAGCCGGCCATTACAGCCCTCCAGAAAGCCTTTTACGTAGCATTCAAACAACTCCATACTGCAGGAAACTTTACTCAGATCCTTCTCATCCTCCGCTGCGGTACTTGCGCCGAAACGAATGGAATCCCCAAAATCAAACACGGCAAGTCCCGGCATTACCGTATCCAGGTCGATCACACAGATTCCTTTTCCGGTTTCATTGTCAATCATGATATTGTTCAGTTTTGTATCATTGTGGGTTACACGAAGGGGAAGCTCCTTTTTGTCCAATATCTCCGAAAAATAATTGGCCACATTCTCCCGATCCAGTACAAACTGTATCTCTTCCTGTACTTCTGCAGCTCTTCCTGCGATGTCCTCCTCCACTGCCTTTCTGAAATCCGCAAAACGCTTTCTTGTATCATGGAACTGCGGGATCGTTTCATGGAGCGTTTCCGCAGGAAAATCCGCCAGCAGACACTGGAAATTTCCAAAAGATACTGCACTCTGGTAAAAATCGTTCTTATCTTTTACCACATCATACGAGGTCGCATTTGTTACAAACACATACTCTCTCCAATACTCACCGTTGTCATCCAGATAGTAATTTTTACCATCTTTTGTGGGAATGATATTTAACGTCTCTCTCGCAGGATCGCCGCCATTTACAGCGATTTTCTTCTTTAAATGAGCTGTAACATTTGCAATATTTTCCATAACTTCTTCAGGCTTTGGAAAAACTTTTTTATTGATCTTCTGAAGGATTGTATTTATTTTCTTTCCACTTTCTTCGTAAGTCAGAATATAAGTTTCATTAATGTGTCCATTCCCGTACGGCCTGGCATCTACAAATAATCCGCTTTCCTCAAACTGCCCTGCAGCTCTTTCTATCTGCACCTTTTTATTCTTTTCCATGACCATTCCTCCTAAAACTTTTCAGGATATAATCCCTGCATTCGCATTCTGCAAAGCGCCGCCTCGACTACAGGCTTGTCTTCTTTATAAGTAACTCCGTACCACTTATCTTTTGTTTCCAGTACCTTTACTGTTGCTTTATCCTCATTCAGAAGTTCACTCACCACTGCAGGAAGATAGTATTCACATTTTAATGGATTTTCCGTAATCCCTTTATTTAAAAATGCCCCAAACCGATTTTCAATTTCTTTTAAGATACTTTCGGAGAATCCCCACATATTCATGGAAACGGCTGTATCCGGTGCAATTTCCATCCAGGTTTCCCCATCATCTTCGGTAAAAGCAATTCCATTCTCTCTCTTTGCGATTTTCGTCCGCTCTGTAACAGATACCAGTTCCCCCTTCTCATTTACTTCGCACACACCCCGGGCTACGGTTCCGTTTTCTGTCACTGTATTTTTCAATTGATAGCCGATCATAACATAGCGATATTTATTGTCATCTTCATGGTTCAGCAAATACTGATAGATCATGGAAAAGGCTTCTTTTCCATAATAATCATCCGCATTGATCACTGCAAATGGCCCGTCGATCAGTTTTCTTACGCTCATAACCGCATGGGCAGTACCCCATGGTTTGCTTCTCCCTTCCGGTACCTTAAAGCCCTCCGGCAGATCATTTAAATCCTGATAGGCATAAACCACTTCCATAGATTCGGAAATCCGATTCCCGATGGCTTCTTCAAAGACTTCCCTGTTTTCTTCTTTTATAATAAAAACTACTTTTTCAAACCCTGCACGCTTCGCATCATACAGCGAATAGTCAATAATAATATGTCCCTCTTGATCTACCGGATCGATCTGTTTTAATCCGCCGTAACGGCTTCCCATTCCTGCAGCCATGATTACCAATGCTGGTTTACTCATATCCATTCACTCCTTCATGTTTTTTTGTTTCAGTATTTTATGCATTTCTGCATTTCCCGTTCTCGATATTAACTATCATAATCCTGGTTCCTCCTTCTGTCATCGTCCTATTAGCCGCATTATTTATACAATCGGCTCCATTTTCTTTACTTTTTCTTCGTATTTTAATATAATATTGCAAAAGCCAGGCATTCTGCATAATTTGAGGCAGGAGGAGGGAGGGATTATGGAATATACAGGCATTGAAAGACAACCTTCTATTTCCGTTGAAAAAATATACAGCATTCATTATTTTGAATACGATTGTAATTTTTCTTTTATAGGAGAATCTCATGATTTTTGGGAATTTATTTGTGTAGATAAAGGAGAAGTAAATATCATCGCCGGGGAGGAGCAGCTTACCTTAAAGAATAATGAGATTTTTTTTCATGAACCAAACGAATTTCATACTGTACTGACCAATGGAAAATCTGCCCCGAATCTGGTAGTAATCTCCTTCTCCTGTCAGGATACGATTCTCAATTGTTTGAAGCATAAGAAACTACAGATCAGTCAATCGGAACGCAATTTGTTAGGCAAGATCATTTCTGAAGCGCGGCATTGCTTCGATTGTCTTCTGAATGACCCTTATTTAAAAACAATTTTGCTCAAAGAATCTGATTTCATTGGCGCAGAGCAGCTGCTTTTTCTTTATCTGGAGCAATTCCTGATCCATCTGCTCCGAAGGAATGCTTCCCCAAAATCGCCATCGGATTCCATTAACGATCCGGGAGCCGGGAAAGAGGCAACAAAAATACAGCTTTTTAATTCCATAGTAAAATATCTGAATGAGCACTTGTATACCCACGTTACGATTGAAGAAATCTGTAAAGTGCACGCAATCGGACGCTCCCATCTACAAAAAACTTTTAAAAACTATTGCAATCTCGGTGTGATTGAGTATTTTTCGTTTTTGAAGATTCAAAAAGCGAAAGAACTGATCCGCATGAAAGATATGAATTTTTCACAGATAGCAGAAATACTGGGATACTCTTCCGTACAGTACTTTTCCCGGCAGTTTAAAAAAATCAGCGGGATGACACCTACGGAATATGCCAACTCCATAAAGGCGATTTCTGAATGGGAAAAATGAAAGTCAATGCCGCCCTCATTCTCCTCGATCCACCCTTGACATATGGTCGGCACACCGATATAATTTAGACATACCATAAATGGAGGAGGCAGCCTTCCATGAATCTGCAGACCTATCTTGAACGGAGAAATATCACCAAATATCAGCTTTCCAAGATCAGCGGCGTGCCGAAAACAACCATCCTGGATATCTGTGCAGGGCGAAGCAGCCTGGAGCGCTGTTCCGCAAAAACTGTACAGCAGCTTGCGAAAGCCCTGGATTGTTCCATGGAGGACATTATGGCGCTGTCTGAAAAGCCGCAGAATAAAAATGCTGCAAACAGCAGGAGGAATCAATCATGAAACAGATTACATTGGGAAACACAGAAATCACTGTCAGTCAGAATGCTTTCGGCGCATTGCCTATACAGAGAGTGGGGATGGAGGAAGCGGTCGCTATCTTCCGAAGAGCCTACGAAGGAGGAATTCGCTTCTTTGACACTGCAAGAGCCTACAGCGACAGCGAAGAAAAGCTGGGCACAGCCTTTGACGGAATGCGCGGCAAAATTTACCTTGCATCCAAGACCATGGCACAGACACCGGAAGAATTCTGGCAGCAGCTGGAAACCTCCCTCAAAAATCTCCGGACAGATTACCTGGACCTTTACCAGTTCCACTGTGTAAACCAGTGCTACCGCCCCGGCGACGGCACAGGTATGTATGAATGTATGCAGAAAGCCAAAGAGCAGGGCAAGATCCGCCACATCGGCGTAACCGCCCACAAGCTTGCCATTGCCATGGAATGTGTGGAATCCGGGCTTTACGAAACCATGCAGTTCCCATTCAGCTATCTGTCTTCCGAAAAGGAAATTCAGCTTGTAAAGGCCTGCGAAAAAGCAAACATGGGCTTTATCGCCATGAAGGGTCTGGCAGGCGGCCTGATTCATAATTCCAAAGCTGCTATGGCTTTCATGACCCGGTTTGACAATGTACTTCCTATCTGGGGAATCCAGAAAATGGAAGAGTTGGAAGAATGGCTTGCATTCATGGACGAAACTCCGTCCTATACAGAGGAAATCTCTGCTTATATTGAGCAGGAGAAAAAAGAACTGGCAGGCGACTTCTGCCGCGGCTGCGGCTATTGTATGCCATGCCCTGCAGGGATACAGATCAACAATTGCGCCAGAATGTCCCTGATGCTTCGCCGTGCTCCGTCGGATGCATGGCTCACCAGGGAAATGCAGGCAGAAATGGCCAAAATCGAAGACTGCAAAAACTGCGGTCAATGTATGAGCAAATGTCCCTACGAGTTAAACACCCCCGAACTTCTTCGGAAGAATCTGGAAGACTACAGGAGGGTGCTCTCAGGGGAAGCAAAAGTCCGGTAGTTTTTTTTGCAAACAGTTCCTTTCCCTGATGGCAGCAAAAGGGGGCGTTGCAAAATAGATGAGTAATCATCTATGGAGCAGCGCTCCATTTTTCTGTTCAAAACAGAAAAGCAGGTTCCGAAGAACCTACCATTCATGGTATAATAAGTTATGACGAGTAACTCAAAATACACTAAAAATTATACCGAACTTGGTGCAACTTATCAACTAGTTTTACCATTAAGTTTGGAAGGGTTGGTTCCTGATGATGATTCTGTCCGACTGCTGAGCCACGAATTGGAGGTTTTAGATTACAGCTTGCTGTATCAGGCTTACTCTGCCAAAGGCAGAAATCCGGCAGTGGACCCAAAGACCATGTTCAAGATCCTGACCTATGCGTATTCGCAAAATATTTATTCATCAAGAAAGATTGAAACAGCCTGTAAACGTGATATCAACTTTATGTGGCTACTCGCCGGGCAGAAAGCTCCTGATCACAGCACGATTGCCCGGTTCCGGACAGGATTTTTGGCAGATGCCTGCGAAGATCTGTTTTATCAGATGGTACGCCGTCTGAATCAACTGGGCGAGTTATCAAAAGAAACTGTATTTATAGATGGAACAAAACTGGAAGCCTGCGCCAATAAATATACGTTTGTATGGAAGAAATCTGTGGGGAAATGGGAAGAAAAGATGTTCCCGAAAATACAGGACGCAGTCACCCTGCTGAACCAGGAGTACATGCAGTCTTTTTGCGTATTGGAAGAAACCAGAACTCAGGACCTTCAGAAGATCTGCCGCTTCCTGGAGCAAGTATGCGAAGCGCAGCATACCGTTTTTGTCCATGGGAGAGGAAAACGCAAAAGCCGGAACCAGAGGTATCTGGAGATGTTCCGCCGTTTTCTGGAGCGTCAGACTATTTATGACTGGCACACAGCCAGCTTTCAGGGAAGGAATAATTATTGTAAAACAGATCCGGATGCCACGTTCATGCATATGAAAGACGATCATATGAGGAATGCCCAGTTGAAGCCGGGTTATAACGTACAGATTGCAGTAGACAGTGAATATATCGTTGCCACGGATATTTTTCAGGACAGGAATGATGTATGGACACTGGTGCCGTTCCTGAAAGCAATGGAAAAGAATCTCAGTTTCCGTTATCCTAGTGTGACAGCGGATTCCGGTTATGAGAGTGAAGAAGCCTACACTTATCTGCGGGAGCAGAAACAGAACCCGTATATCAAACCACAGACCTATGAGAAATGGAAAAAGCGCAGTTTCAAGCAGGACATCAGCAAACGGGAAAACATGGGATATGATGAAACATCAGATACTTATATATGCCATGCCGGGAAGAAGCTGCAGCCGCTTTTCATAAAAAAGCAAAAAAGTAAGAGTGGATACGAAGCAGAAGTAACCGTCTATGAATGTGAAGACTGTACAGGCTGCCCGCATAAAGAAAAATGTACCCGTGCCAAAGGGAATAAACGTCTGTACATCTCCAAAAGTTTTTTAGAAAAGCGGCAGGAATCCTATGAAAATATCCTGAGCGAAAAGGGGATCTTATATCGGATGAACCGGTCCATACAAGTGGAAGGAGCATTTGGAGTCTTAAAAAATGATTATGAATTCCAAAGATTTCTGCTGCGCGGGAAAACCAGGGTAAAACTGGAGATCCTTTTGCTGTGTATGGGCTATAATCTTAATAAGCTGCACTCGAAAATACAAAATGAGCGAATGGGAAGCCACTTATTCCCAGTAAAAGAAACTGCATAATATGCTAAAAAATCAGCAGTTTTATTAAAGTACGCAAAAAATCCGGAAAGAATCAACAAATCAAAAGATTCTTTCCGGATTTTTGTACATACAGAGCGAGGGCATCGCTCAATCATCTAATTTGATGATTTTGCGACGGCCTCTTATTGCTGATTTTCGGGAACCGGACCGGTTTACTTTGAAAATAATCAATGGCATCCGTTCAGAAAGCCATACGGCCTGGTTATTCCTGTTTTTTCTTTAAAATCGGTGCTTTCAAAAGGCCTGTCGGTTTCAGTTGATATTCATAGGACCATTCCTCCAAAACCGTGCGCCATGAATTAGGGCCATACCAGGTTTCTGTCAGATTGCAGTTATGAACGGTTCCAAATGTGTTAATACGGCTGCCAAATACCGTGATCTCAAGGACATGCTCTCCTTCCGGCACCATGCCCAGGCTGCAGGCATACGGAGAAAATACGATCCGTCCGACGGGCTTTTTATCAAGCATTACACAGATACACGGCGAACGGAACATGGTTGCCTCCACCGTATATTCCCCGCCCTCTGAAAAAAACGGAATTTCATATATGACATTTCCGCCGTAGAACGGATATCCGTAACGGGTAATATCCCCGAATGCCAGGAATTTTTCAGGCGCCTTGAGAATCTGCCTGGTTCCCCGTATCTCCACGGTAAAATCTCCCAAAAGGAACATATTTTCCACATTCGTCCTGCTGTTATACGGAATTTCCGCCATTAAAACGTGTGATCCCTCTGACAGGGCAGGAAGCGGAACTGTCAAAATGCAATGATCTGTATACCAGCCATCCACCTTCTTTTCCACTTCGCGCCCATCCAGAAAGAGCCTCGTCCCGGCTGCGTTTTCCAAAGCCAGGCGGCACCCTTCCAGCCTGCAGGCACATTCCACCGTATATTTCAGGGAAAGCAGATGATTCACAGGCTCGGACGCTCTTCTTGTCCATGGCTGGGCAAAGGCAGCCATACGCATGGGATAACCCAGCTTTTTCCGGAAAAGATTATCGATCCGCAGGATCTCCTCTTCGCCCTGCCACTCTCCGTCATCGAAACGGTACTCCGCCATATCCAGGAGTCTTACATTCGGCTCGGAAAAGCTTACTCTGTTTTCTCCGGGCAGACGTATGACCTTCGCACGGTCTTCTTCTGTGCCATATTGCAGGCCGGCAGGCACCTTTCCTTCACTTATGCCATCTTCCGCCGCATCCCCGCAGTCCTCCAGATAAAGAAGGAGGGAGTCCTGGTCGTACATAGTCTTATAGAAAACCGTATTTCCATCCTTCCGGATACAATCCAGCTTATGAATCTCTCCGGTCAGTGTATCATAAACCGTAACACGCCATCTGCCCCTGATCGTAATGGTCAAATCCTCCTTTACCGGAAGATCCGCATTTTTCTTGCGGGCAAGTGCGCCAATATGGTCAAAGAGCGCGCCTTCCGGGTTTTCTGTACGGTTTACATGTGACAAAAACAGCCAGCGCCCCGCTTCCTCCCGGCGCATCTGGTAAATGATATTCGTGCTGGCCGTTCCGTCCGCTTCTGTAATCCCGACCTCGCGAAATTCCTCCAGGGCATCAAGGATCTGCTGGCAGCCAAAAGGCACTACCTCCGCTTTTTCCGCCAGTTTTTTGCCCCGCTCTGAAGGACGGGCATTTTCCAAAAAGGGAAGCTCCCCTGCAAAGATCACGCGTCCGCCTCTCTGTACAAATGCCTCCAGAATATCCAGCGTGGTGCTCCTGAGAGTCCGGCAGTTTGGAACCAAAATAACGTCATATTCCATTTCTCCAACCTTCAGCTTCAAAGGATCCTCTTCCGTCAGGCCGCCTTCCTGCATGGTCAGAGACGGCAACAGAGATTCACAGAGAAAATCAAAATCCATAGTATGATAAAGCAGCCACTCTGTCAGGCAACGGAAGTTTGTATCCATTTGCTCTCGAATCCCGGCGGTCTGTTCTTTCGGCCCCCAATACAGCCAGTAGGATTCCACCGGATGAATCACGCCCAGGCGGACATACGCTTTTCCTCTTGTCATCGCCGTATTTACTCTTGCAAAATGGTCTTCCAGAAAAGAATATTCCCGATACCAAGGGGACTGGCAGCCGATCGCTGCCGGATAATCCCTCTTTGCCTCTCCTTCCATGGAAGTCCAGGTCAAATGCGGCACGCGCACCGTTACCCCCAGCGCTGCCTGCCAGTCCCCCTGCAGCTTATGTCCGCGGAAATCAAAATCCCAGTTTGTCACGCCGTACAGCTCGCTAACCATTGCTTCCCTTCCGAACTGATGGACTGCGCTTTCACACTGCTTTGCCGTATTCAGTTCCCTGCGGTCGCAGAGCATATCGATTCCCGGAATATCAAAGGAGCGGTAGGAACGCATCGCTTCCCCAAGCGCTGCCGTCTGGGACTTCAGTGTCGGCTCTTCCATCATATGTCCTGTCAGGGCAATGCCGTGCGCCCTGCACCATGCACCGATCTGATCGGCAAATGCGTCCGCAAAGCGTTCTGCAATGTGGTCATGGTATGCATAGCGGATAAAAGATACCTGCCCGTCCAAAAGCTCCCAGAACAGCTCCGGAAGATGCTCCAGAAGATGCTCGCCATATGCTTTAAAGAAGGTTTCTTCCAGATCATCCGTATATGGGATGAGCACATCCTTTTTCTGCTCTGCAAAATCCAGGCACTGTTTATGACAAAACTGAGGCTCATCCGTAAAAATCGCCGGAACGCTGCTGCCGAACTGATCTCCGAGAAGTTCGGCGTATTTTTCATGGGTCACATCAATAAATCTTCTGACTGCAGAAGGATCCAGCGTATTCAGGTAAGCCTGGTCATTAAACCATGGATTGTTTCCGGAAACCTCCAAATAAGCAAACCATTCGCTCCAGCCCTCTTTCACGGTTTCCCCCTCTTCCATCACTGCGTAATCCTTCAGGAAACCCTTGTCCAGACACACCCGGTATCTTGCAAGAAACGTGCGCTCGTTGCTGCGCACAGCCTGTCCGCTTACTTCTTTTTTGCTTTCCACGATTTTATTGTCATGGCATTCCGGCGTAAAGAGAAGGAAGCGAATACGGCAGCGATGATCCTTCGTGACCAGCCCGCCGCCTGCGCCGGACGGCCAGCGGTCTTCATCATAAAGCCAGGTCAGCATCTTTTCTTCACACAATTTTTCATTTGCATATTTTACCAGTCCGAGAAATTCCTCACCCATATAGGGATGATCCATTCCCGTACGGCAATGAATATGTCCGCCTCCCATCCCCATATCCTTCAAAGATTCTATGGTGCGGTCAATGTTTTCCTTATCCATGCGGCAGTTCCATGCCCAAAAGGGCGCTCCCCTGTATTCACTGCCGGGATTCTGAAACACGTCTGCTTTCAGCTCTCCTGTTTTTTTATATAACATAGTCTGCTCCTTTCTTCTTCTGCCGGACTCCTGTAACCATATCAGCCCTTTACGGAACCCGCTACCATGCCGGCCACAATCTTTTTATTAAAGAATATAAACAGAATCAGCATTGGAATGGTGATCAGTATAATATCTGCAAATAACATATTATAGCTGCTTGCAAACTGTCCTTTATAATTATACAGCGTCAACTGGACAGTTGTATTGTCAGCGCCCGGCAGGAAATACAGCGGATTCGTGAAGTCATTAAAGGTTGTAACGGCCGTCAGGATAATAACTGTTGCACGGATGGGTTTTAACAGCGGATGGATGATCCGTACAAACACCTGGAACGGATTGCAGCCGTCAATCCTGGCAGCCTCCTCCAGCTCCGTAGGGATGGAGGCCATATACCCTCTGAACAGCATGATCGTAAACGGTGTCTGAAGAGCGATCTCCACCATCACCATGCCAAACATTGTTTTGTAAATATGAAGCTTCTGAAGGAGGTTGATCGTAGGAAGGATCGCCGCAGGGATCATCAAACCAAGCATGATCACCCAGGACACAGCTTTCATCACACGGTCATTGCGCCTTTGAATGGCATAGCCTGCCATAGCGCCGGTTATGATCAGTCCGAGCACCGTAAAAACAGTCAGAAGCAAACTGTTTTTGTATGCAGTCAAAAGCTGATAATGGGAATATGAAAGTACATTTGTATAGTTCTCAAAATGCAGTTCCGTCGGCCATGCGATATTCAGCAGGTTGGCTTCCTGCTGCGATTTCAGCGAGTTCACAAACATGAAATAAAAAGGTATGATAAAAATGATCACCGTCAGGATCACGCCGACAATATCGCCGATCCATATCCATCTTTTCTGTTTTTTCATTATTGGATCGCCTCCTCTCTTTTCATCAGGAAATGCTGAAGCGGAAATGCAATGCAGGAGATCAGCACGAGCATGATCACATTGCCCGCAGTGGACAGACCATAGAAACCATATGCATATTCCTTATAGATCACGGATGCCATAACGTCTGTTGCAAATCCCGGGCCGCCGCCTGTCATTCCCCAGATCAGGTCGAAGGATCTGAGGCCGCCGATCAATGACAAAATAATGATCGAGTTCTGCGATGGCGCAACCAGCGGAAGGGTAATGTTTTTCAGTTTCTGCCACCCGTTCGCCCCGTCAATGGATGCAGCTTCATAGTAGGTGCCGTCAATGGACTGCACGCCTGCAATATAGATCACAACAGAAATCGAAAGACCCTTCCACACATCCGTTGCAATAACACTATACAGCGCCAGGTTCATATCGCCCAGGAAATTCACAGGTGCAAATCCTACTGCCTGCAGAGCCATGTTAAATAAACCCTTTGTGGGATGCATCAAAGCGGAAAAGGTAAGGCCGACTGCCATTGTGGAAACGAGATTTGGAAAAAATACGGCTGATCGGATAAAGCCTTTTGTGCGAATCTTGCTGCATAAGAAGATCGCGATAAAGAATGCGATCAAAACCTTTAATGCACTTGTACAGAAAGCATAGATCAGCGTATGTACGATGGATGAGCTCAGGGAGTTTTCCGAGAAAAACATGATATAGTTGTCCAGTCCGCAGAAAGTCGCAGAGTCAAAATTCCATACCGTCATACTGTAATAAAGAGATGTAACGATCGGATACAGAAAGAAAATACCGAAAATAACAAGGGACGGAACTACAAACCAGAAGGAGTATAGTTTGTTCTTTTTACGTTTTGCCTTCATAATTACCTCCTTAAAAGAAATGAGCCGCCTGCAATAAAGCAGGCGGCATAAAATTTCAAACAGTGACTGTCCGGGAATTATTCCCATCCGAGATCCTGCTGAACTGCAGATTTCTTACAATCATCATCATACATCTGCGCTGCTGTAGCACCGTCGATCTGGCCAAGCGCTGCAGAAGTAGTGATCTGCTCACAGGTAGCCCCCTTTACAGGTGTAAGGAATTCAAGCGCGGGAGCCGTCTTTCCTTCATCAAAGTATGCCTGCATGTCTATGCGGATCGCAGAAGCCACGCTTTCCGGCAGTGTATAGCCTTTGATACAGGACGGACCATTTGCACCATATGTGTTGATATAAAGATCCAGGTTTTCTTCCTGATAGTAGAAGTCAAGGAATGCAAGTGCTGCCTCTTTGTTCTCGCTGTCTTTGCTGATATACCAGCTTGTCGGCTCCCAAACAGTCAGGCCTGTATTTTCCGGATCATCCCCGGGGATTGCAAATACGCCGATGTTTTCTTCTGCTTCCGGATGGGATGCAAGGATCAGCGGGATAACGGAAGTCAGAATGATCCAGTGGGTAGCAGCTCCCGTACCCATAGCCTCAAGGCCGTCTTCATAAGTTGCTGCCGTATAGCCGTCCTGGTACATATCCACCAGATCTTCATATTTCTGCCAGCTTGCAAGAGCGCCTTCATCCTCTGCAAATTTTGCAGTACCTGCTGTAAAACCATCTGCAAAATCAGGATTCTTTGAAACTACATTGTAGTTATCTCCAAGGAACAGAACCTGCGTTGTCCAGGTGGTGCCTGCTGCAAGATATACAGGAGCTTTTCCGGCATCCTTCAATGCCTGGCAGTTCTCAAGGAACGCATCCCAGGTCTTTGGCACTTCCAGTCCAAGTTCTTCATAGTCCGGCTTCCAGTAAACCACAGCACCTGCCGAGGTATTTACAACCGGTGCACCATAAACACGCCCTTCCTGCGTTACCGTATTCAGATACGCTTCATCCATCTTCTGCGTAAATTCTTCATCGGTAATATCCAGGAAATGCTCCTTCGGATTCAGCGCAGTAAACAAAGATCCGCAGTTATAAGCGCTGATGTCCGGAAGCTCGTTGGAAGCACATCTTGTTTTAATGATGTTATCGCCCTCTGTTCCGGCAGGGTTGATTTCAACATCAAATTCCATTCCCAGCTCTTCGGTCGCTTTTTCCATAACAGCTTTCGTTCCGTCCTGGTATTCGGAAACAGACATCCACATACTTAAGGTTACTCCCTCGTAGGGCTTTGCAGATTCTTCTGCAAATACGGCTGCCGGTAAGGTTCCAACGGTCATTGCTGCGGCCAACGCAACTGCTACTACTGATTTTTTCTTCATTTCAAAGTCTCCTTTCTTATTTTACAAAGCCTCTTTTGTGCTTTTGTTTCTGTGAGTCTGTCCCGCTTATACAAGCTGATTTTTCGGCTTCCTTCCGTGAAGCACATCCAATACGATCTCTGCTGTGACCAGGGATGTGGTTTCACAGTTTTCATAGGTTTCTGCCGCCGTATGGGGTGTTGTAATAACCCTGCTGTTTGACAGCAGTGGGTTTTCCATAGTAACCGGTTCGCTTTCATACACATCCGTACCAAAGCCTGCTATTTTTCCGGATTCGATTGCCTCTATCACATCCTTCTCCTTCACAAGGCTTCCTCTGGCTGTGTTTACCAGGTATACACCGTTTTTCATCCTGGCAATATTCTGTGTATTGATGATTCCGATCGTCTCAGGAAGCGCAGGCAGATGAATGGAGATCACATCACTTCTTTCCAGCACTTCTTCAAACGAAACGATTTCAACACCCAGCCGGTCTGCCTCCTCCCTGTTTGGATATTTATCATAGGCGATCAAGGTGGGCGAAAACGCTTTTAATTTTTCGCAGACGTTCCGGCCGATCGCACCAAAGCCCAACACTCCAACGGTGCTGCTGCGCAGCTCATGCATCATGATACGCGGCCAGTTGCCTCCCTTTGCCTCCTGATTCAGCCATACGATCTGCCTGGTAAGCCCCAGGATCAGCGCCACCGCATGTTCTGCAACTGCTGTTGTATTGATGCCAGGGCAATTGCAGACAACGATCCCGTGTCTTTTTGCAGCCTCCAGGTCGAAATTATCCACTCCCACGCCGAAGCGTGCAAGAACCTTCAGCTTTTTTGCCAGGGCAAATACATCCTCATTCCATGTATCCACACCAGCGATCACGCCGTCCACATCTGTTACCAGCTCTTTCAGTTCCTCAAATGTAAACGGACGGTCATTCGTGTTTTCAATGATCTCGCAGCCCGCATCCAGCAAACGCTGTTTTCCTGCCTGGCAATACTTCGAATAATTGGTCGCTGTAACCAAAATCTTCATCGTTTCACCTCTTCCTATCAGATTCCAAGATATTCCTTCATATCTTCTGTTAAACGGATCAGTTGATCGACTTCCAACATCCCTGTATCATTCAGCAATGCCGGATCCTTTGTCCGTGTCTGTATGGAGCGGAAGTTTCCGATCGTTTTCTGGAAATACTTTGCATTTACCGGATAAACCTGCCGCTCGATCATGGAAGCAATGGTAAGAAAATCGGCTGCCTTACGAGCTTTCTGCGGTTCCTTCCCTACATTCTTTACAAGCCATGCATAAAGCTCCGGATGGAAATTCGCCATCACGCCGCTGAATCCTGCTGCTCCCATATGTAATGTTTCAAGCAGCGTGGAAGTATTTGCATTAAATAAAAGGATCGTGCTGTCCCGGATCACATCCAGTTTGGCCTGCATATTTTGAATGCTGCAGCTTGTATCCTTTATAAAATAGAACCGGGAGGTTCCCACACACCACTTCAGCGCCTCCGGCGTGATCAGTCGTTTATACGGATACGGGCATTCATAAAAACCTAAGGGAAAATTTTCAGGAAGCGCATCCATCACTTTTCGGAGGTTTTTCATCCAGATATCGTCGTCTTCCTCTTCTTTTGCGAAACGGTTCGTAATAAAGATCAATGCATCGATCCCGGTCTTTGCCATCTCCTGAAGCTCTCTGATCTGGTCTTCGATGGCATCGGAAATATGTCCGGAAGCAACCACCGGAACTCTTCCCGCTGCTGCTTTCACCACAAATCTTGCGATCTCCAGACGTTCCTCCAGGGACAGGAAAAACATTTCACTGGACTGGCAGTCAGCAAATAAACCATCCACGCCTTTTTCTATGTACCAGTCAACAAGCTTTCCAAGCGCTTCATAGTCTACCTGGTTATCGTCTGTAAAAGGCGTCAGCATAACCGGATATACACCTTTGTTAAATGATCTCATTCTTTTTTCCTCTTTTCTTTTTCCCGGCGGCCAGTGATTCTGTTTTGATGGCCGGGCTATGAATTATCTGAAATTTATTGGGAATATTTTTTTATAAAACGGCACATTCTGCGGATTCCTTCACACAGTGCTTCCATTTCCGTTCCAAAGGAAATGCGGATCATCTGCCTGGAAGATTCCCCAAATGTTCCTCCCGGTGCCACAGCCACATGCTCTTCTGCCAACAATTTCAGCGCAAATTCCTCGGAATCCATATTGCAGCAGGCAATGTCAACCATAATATAAAATGCACCGTGCGGATAATAGAAGCCTACGTTTTCTTCCCGGAAAATGGCAGCCGCCGCATCCCGCCTCTTTTTATAGTCCTGACGGGAAAACTCCACAAAGTCCTGCGGTCCTGTGACCGCCGCCTCAACAGCCTTCTGGGCGATCGCAGTGGCATTTCCGATCATTGGGATCATCATCTGCTGCATCATGGAAATGATCTCCTCTGACGCAACCGCATAACCGATCCTCCAGCCTGTCATTGCATATTTTTTGGACGCCCCGGAAACCAGAACGACCCTTCCATCCTGATCAATGGATTTCAGAGAAAAATGTTCTCCTTCATAAGTGAGATAATCGTACATTTCATCGGAGATCACATACAGATCATATTTCTCGGCCAGATCCATGATCATCCGGATCGTTTCTTCACTGAATACGGCTCCTGTCGGATTGGACGGTGTATTGATCATGATCACTTTTGTCTTCTCCGTGATCAGCGGCTCAATGTTTTCCCGCCTTGGTTCAAATCCATGATCTGCCGGCAATACATAAGGAACTGCCGTAAATCCATTGGATAATACATGCATGGTATAAACCGGCCAGCCCGGATCCGGAACAAGAACTTCGTCTCCCGGATTGCACAGACACGCCACAGCAATTTCCAGCGCCATGGTGCCTCCGCCGGTCACGATCACCTGACCGGCTTTTACCTCGATCCCCAGCCTCTTTGAAAAGTCCTGTGCCAGTACGTCCCGCAGTGTCTGGATTCCCGGTACCGAAGTATATTTCGTAAAACCGTCTTTCATTGCCTGAACGGCCGCCTCACAGATATAATCCGGTGTCTTAAAATTAGGTTCGCCTGTTTCCAGCCTGATCGCATCCGGTATTTTCCTTGCCGCTTCCTGCAATTTCCGGATTCCTGACTCCGGAAGATTTTTTATAATCCTGGATAATTCTTTCATTGCCTTCCTCCCTGTAAAACCCGGGTTGTAAACACATCCCTGAATCAACCTTTTGTGAGTAAAATTATAGCAAAGGAATTATCTGTTTTCACTGTTCAACGAACAAAATCTGACTGGTGATTTTTGTAAATTGCACAAAAGAAGAAGCCGCCGACCATGATTTTCCATCATTTAAGCCAACCGCTTCTTTGCATTCTATTTCTCCTCTGCATCCTGTCCGCTCCACTGCGAAGCTTACCCAAGCTGCTGTTTCAGCTCGTCCGCCAAGAAAGCAATGGAAATCTGCAGGTCAAAATCCCCGTCTTCCTCCATATCCAACAGTTCCCGGATCTTATTGACCCGATAGCGTACCGTATTTTTGTGAAGATGCATTTTCTCCGCAATATCCCCAACATTACCATGGCATTTCACATACTGCTTTATTGTTTTGTACAAATCCCCTCCATACTCGCGGTCGAATTTCAAGATCCTGCACACAATGTCAGAACTGTAATTCCTAACCCACTCAATATGGCTGCACGGAAGCAGCATTTTATAAATGCCCATATTGCGGAAAAATACTTTATGCTGCTCAAACAGCCTGCAGTATTGATAAGCATAAAAGCTTTCCTGCATAGCCAAAAGCAATTGCTCCGGGTCTTCATGTACTTCACCGATCCCGATCCAGTACTTTTCCATAGGCAGGCGCAGGCGGGGCTGCAGGTACTCCTTCCATTTCAGGAATATCCTCTCACTTTCCCCTGCTTCCGCCCCATACATCACTGCAAAGCAGCCGTCTTTATAATAGAAGGTGTCCCGGTAATTTCGGCTTCCTTCCCTGAACAAATAGTAATTCCTGTGATTTCGGATCTTTCCGCTTTGCTCCCGGATAAAGCAATAGGCAAAACGATAGGGCTGTTCCCGGTTTAGAAGAACCTCACGGTTTAATTCCCTTTGCTTCTTTATATCCAGTTCTCCATTTAAAAACAGGGCGATCTTATGTTCCAGGCCTTCCAGGTCGTTTCTCTCCTTGATCTTATGTTTTAAGAACGTCACGATCTCTTCAAAATATGCATCATCACGCCCGAACATAAAAATCGGAAGACCGTGCTGGTCAGCATAATCCAGCACCTCCTGCGGCAAGGTCTGATAACAGACATTTTTTACTGCAAGGGCACTCACCTGATCTTTGCATAATTCCCGGACTGCGGGCATCAGCAATTCGGGCTGCCCTTTTGCAAACAGCAGACTGCTGATGATAAAGTCATGTTTCCGAAAAGTCCACTTTCTCGGCTGCGTATTGTCCTGCAGTGCAAATTCATAATCCAGGATCCCAACTTTTTCGATCCGATTATCCAACCCGGACTCGCCTGCCACCAGCCGGAACCTTTGAAATTCCTTCAGTTCCCATATTTCTCTGACCGTGATCCCCACTCCGATGCCACCTCCTCGTTTTTTTCACATTATACTCTTTTTGATGCAGCTTCGCAACACCTGTCCGGCTTCCCAATTTCCCTTTCCGCATCAGAAAATAATCCCTTTCCGCATCCCATTCTGCAAATGAAAACCTGCTGTTTTTTTAACTTTCTGTTGACAGAAACGGGGTGCAGTGGTATTATGATGTCAGTATAATTCCATATTGAACATATGAAGTGCTGGCCACTATCCGCGTGGTGGACAGAAGAGGGAATCAGGTGCAAGTCCTGAACGATCCGGTCACTGTAACAGAGGAGTGAATTCTCAACAGCCCATTGTACCGTCCGGTATGAGAAGGGGAGAAGGAGCAATGATTCTGAAGTCAGGAAACCTGCTTTGTATGGCGAGGTTAGACTTCCGTGTAAAGTATAACAACCAACTTGATGATATCCGCAATCATCAGGCGTTGTCTGCTTGTATGGAGCAGACATTTTTTTATGGAATTCGCCTGTTCGTATGAATTATACACCGCTGTATTTACAGTGGTACGCCCATAAGGGCATGATTAAATGGCAGGCGATACTGCTTCGGATGCATTCATTCCCTCCGCATATATTTGAATGAAGCATTGTCTACCCCGGAGCAGCGTCGTCCCTCTGAAAAGGTTTTGATTGTTTCGGCGTTGTATACGCCGTTTTTTTATTTCAGAAGTTTTTTATTTCAGAAGTTTATATTTCAGCAAAGTGCGGAATATAAAGCAACAAACTTTTGGAGTGCTTACGCGAAAGGATCTATCCATGGAAAAAAATTATTGGGACGGAAAAGAATATTCCTATTTCAGTCATAAAAAATGCGAGTTTTTTCCCTGTCACAAGGGCGCAGACCCGGAAAATTTTAACTGTCTTTTCTGCTACTGCCCCCTCTATGCCCTCGGCACAAAATGCGGCGGAAATTTCCGCATCACAGAGAAGGGAATCAAAGACTGCACAGGCTGCCAGCTTCCCCACAAGCGGCAGAATTACGGCTATGTAACCGGAAAGTACCAGGAGCTGGTTGAAATGATGAAAGCCTCCGGCGTCCTTTCGGAAAATGGCCGCACGAAATAACGGCATATTGTGACTGCCCGCCGCGTTTGCCGCAAGGTACAAAAAATGCTGCTGATGCTATCAACGTTCGGCAGCTTTTTTTGATGCTGTGCGAATCATCCGTTCCAGTTCCCGCGCCGCAACTCCGATGGGGCGCTTGGGATCCCACACCATACAGATCTCTCTTGTATGGATCTTCTCAGCCAGTTTCACCTCAAACACTTCTCCTTTTTTAATCGCTTCCATAGCCAGATCTCCCGGCAAAAAGCCAAGTCCCAGGTCATTCTTTACCAGTGGAAGGATCTGATCTGAAGTAGCCACTTCAATATCCGGCTGAAGGATCAGGCCATGTTCCGCAAAAAACTGGTTATAAAATTCATAGGTTTTTGTATCTCTTCCAAGACAGATCACCGGATATTCTGTCAGTTCTGCAAGTGTCAGCGTCTTCCCCTTTAACCCCGAAAACTGCGGGCCTGCCACAAGAACGTCCCGGAACTTTACAAGGGAAATATCTTTCAGAGTTTTGTCCAGTCCCTCCGGCATAGTAACCACCGCAAATTCCACACGCCCGCTCTTTACTGCCGCAATGGCCTGGGGCGCAGAACAGTTGGTAAGGCGGATATGAATCCCCGGATAGGTAAGGTGGAACTCCCTGAGAACCGGAAGTAAAAAACAATGCAGCGCGATCTCGCTGACACCCAAAGAAACCGTCCCCTTACTGAGCGTTTTGTCACTGGTCAGCTCTTCCTCCGCCGCCTGAATCTGCTCCTGGGCAACCTGCACATGGGCAAACAGCCTCTCCCCCTCCGGCGTCAGGGCAACGCCCCGGTTGGAACGCAGAAAGAGGGTGCATCCCAGTTCCTGCTCCAGATTATTCATGGCACGGGTGATATTGGGCTGGCTGTTCATCAGAATATGAGCGGCCCTGGTAAAGCTGCGGTATTTTGCCACAAAATAAAAAATGCGGTAATAATCATACGTTGCTGCCAATTTTCCATCCTCCTGATATATCATTTTGATATGATGGATATGCAAAATATATCTTTTACATATTGCTTTGTTTCCAGTATAATACCAACGGATCAAAAAAGCAAACGCAATCCAATCGGCGTTTGTGTCAAGTAATCGTTGGCACTTTTCCTTTTTCTTTTGATGTTTGATTATTCTTGCTATTTTCTGACTATTTTAAAAAGTTTTTCCCTTAACTACCAAGTTTCCTTTTATGACACAATCTCCTGCATCTGCATCGTAAAGACCAGGCCATCCGTATATCTCTCAATCGTATCAGCCAATTCACGGTTCTCTTTTCTGTACAGGGCTTTCGCCATGTTATTCGCACCATTCTCGGACCAGCGCATTCTTCTGTGCTTCATCCGCAAGGTGATCGTTGTACAGTTCTGATTCTCCTGTACTCCCATGTTCTTATATACAATCCCGGGCTTGGCTTCCGGTATCTTTATCCCTCGCTCCTGATACGGCAGCAGCCCCTCCTTATTGTTTGACAGATATTCATACAGTTTCTTTGCGTTGCTGCTTCGTTTGTCCGTTCTGTCGTTACTCTCCACACTGTCCGCATAAATCCGGATGTATTCCAGCATCTCCTCCATCTTCCCGGCTTCAAACAACTCCGTTACTTCCTTCTGCGCTTCTTTCTCTTTCAGCTTCCTTTTTATTTCCTGATAAATGTGAAAACGGTCAAGCTGGAAGATTACTTCGGAATCATACGGTTCTTTAATCCAGCTTCCTCCATCCCCGTTCAGAACCCTCTGCCGGATCTCGTCCGCATTATATTTTTTCTCAATCAGGGCCTCTCGCTTCCGGTGGAACTCGCTGCTCTTTTCCATCCCTGCCAGCATTGCTTTGTTCACAAGGCGGCTTTCTCTGCTCTGGGCATCCCATCCTTCATACATTGTGAAGACTTTCATTTCCTGCTTCTTCATCTTTTTATGGGCTTTATCCTGCATGGCAAGCCATACTCCGTCCATTTCTTCAAACAGTACTGGAATTTCTGCTTTCCCGACTGCCTGCCCTGCTTCCATCTGCTTTACAGCATAGTCCTCTTCTTCATTGATCCGCTCCCCAAGCCGCTGTATCAGGTTCCACGCACCTCCATGGCTGATGCTCTGGCCACAGGTTTCGCTGATGATATCTGCTGTTACACGGTAAGGGGATTCCGTAACCGTCATGGCTATCTTTTCCGCCAGGTTTGTAGAGATCAGACCTATCTTATCCATCTGCATTGCTTCATCCAGCAGATACACAAAGGCTTTTCCCCCGTCCTCCAGCTTCGTCTGATATACTCTCCGGGCATAAGCCACTTCGCCGTAAACCGTCTTAATCGTAGTTGTCCGCTTTCCCTTATCCCGATACTGACTTTTATCTCTTCCCTCTGCCAGTTCCATATCATAGTTTTCCAGCATGATCCGGGTGATCTCCTGTGCCAGTTCGCAGACATATCTGAAAACTTTTTGCTCTAATGTCTTGAAAGATACCAACTTTTCTTCTACAATAGATTTCATCATACAGACTCCTTTACGTGTTTTTCTCAACAATTAACATCATAAAGAAAAACTGTATGATTGGGAAGTAGGGAATTTCTCTACTTCCCTTTTTGCTTCAGCACTTCTGTATAGTCCTCATTATCCATCTGCTTCATGGCCTCCCGGCAGATACGCAGCCTTTTCCATTCCACCTTCAATAATCCTTACCAGCTTTGCCTTATCATAAGAGATTAATTTCTCACTGTCCAAAAGATAGTCAAACCGTTCCGCTTCAGCACTGACCACCATACAGAGAGCATCATAGGCAGTCCGATAATCCTTTCCCTCCACATCCTTCAATGTAATAGAGATAACCGGATATTTCCCCATATACTGTTCACACAATATCGGAGATTCCATAATTTCCAGTCCTTCAAACAAAGAAGCATCTGCTCCCACCTCAAAAAAGATCTGCCTGCTTATTCGCTTGTATTAATGAACTACCCCAACCGGCCCCAGCAAAATACGTGCAGCAGGTTTGGCAAAAGGACCAGGAATTGTTTTCTCACCTCTTACAGCGCCTGTAAAGTCCTTATCCAGAACGAAAGGTGTTCCATCCATATTTTCATATGCCTGATCTGTCTGGAAGGATTTGCCCAGGGTTTCTGTGGTTACAAGGCCAACCTCTTCTTTAAAGGCGTATTCCGGAAGATTTGTCTCGAAATAATACATATCCCCATCTCTCACGACCCTGCAGTTCAGTTCAAAGTCCTTTGCCTCACAGGCATCCGCTTCTGCCTCATATTTCTCAGCGCCTTTAAAGTACAGGTTCTTATGAATATATACAGGAAATGTTCCATCTCCAAAGGGCATAAGGCTGTTGTCTGTCATGGTATTTACTTCCTCTCCCTCTTTCCGGTAACCGTTATAAATCGCATTTCCATAGGACTGTTTCACATCTGCTCCGTAAAACTTCACCAGATCAACTCCGGCTTTTCCTTCATGATTTCCGGCATAAATATTCTGGTAAGCCTTATCATCACCGCCATAAATAAGCATGGAACCTGCCACAAAAGTATCATGCGGGAAATGATAAAGTGTGAAACGGTTAATTTCCCGTCTCATTCTCACACTTCCTCCAAAAAGATTATGCACGAAAGCAGATCCCTGGGACATACTCAGCAGGCTGCATTCAGAGAGCAGAAGGTTATTCTCCACCGTACATGGTCCGTGACATACCTCAATAAAGATATCTTCAGATACATTCCCAAACATTGCATTTTTTGACACTCTCGCCCCCTGTGCTTCCCAGTCAAGCCAAAGGCCGCGGATACAGTCATGGATCAAATTGTTCTCGATCAATACATCAATGGCGCCATGCAGCTTGATTCCGGCCATCTCCGCTCCGCCAAATTCATTTCGAATATTTGCGCGGTAAATATGATTACCATAGATCTCAGAATAGATTGCCCCCATACAGCCAACAATACCTGTCTGCCCGCAGTCATAAATCTCATTGTTTCTGATAATGTGGCTTCCTACATTCTCCCTGGACCAGTCACGTTTCAGGTTCTCCATAATGATTTCCGTGTAGGTCTGGGAACCGTCCTTCTCAGGATTGATGGTCCAGATATTGTCTCTGACATCATGGCGTTTGCCGAGACTGATACCGCAGCACTTGGAATTGGAGATCACGCAGTCCTCAATGATCCAGCATTTGCTCCAATGGGTTCCCACAGCCCCCGGCTGAAAAGCGGTAGGGGGTGCCCACTGTGTAGCAACTTTCTCCATAACAAGCCCGGAAACAGTAATATAGTTCAGCCCTTCTTTTTCCGGGAAAAAGCAATACGGACGCACACTGGCCTCTACTACGTGTTCATTCGGGTCTTTTCCCGGAAGGTAGATCCAGACTTCTGTCTCATTTTCGTGAACAGCCGCAAACCAGCTGCATTCGCGCTCTTCCTTATCTTCCTGTTTTATATTTTTAAGATCAGGCGCTTCAAATAAGGCAACATCGTCCACGAAAATCTCCCCTGTATGATGCACCTGTCCGAAATTATCGTACCAGTCGCCATAAATCTCGTCAGAATAGGGATTGTATGCGGAAAGTACCTCCCCCGGTATCAACGCTTTCCAGATATCGTCCCCAAGGCTTACCCAGTTCTGAATCAGCTCCGCACCGCTGATCACTGCTCGTTCTCCCGGAATATTTCTGTATGTAATACGATGTTCTTCATCACTTCCGCCATTCTCCGGGCAAACCCATTCACGGTAAATACCTTCTCCGATCCATACCGTGTCACCGGCAGCCGCTTTCTGCGCTGCCTGCCCTATGGTAGAAAACGGCTTCTGCTCTGTGCCATCCTGGACAGCGCCTGCTTTCTTACTTACATAGTAGTCCATAATCATTTCCTCCCAAACTGTTTTTATTCCGCTCTATATCCCCGGCACCCGGTCATCCCTTCACAGCGCCGACCATCATTCCCTGGACAAAATATTTTTCTCCCACAATTGACAAAATAATGATAACCGGAATGCAGGACAGCAAAGAACCCGCCAAAGCCGCCCCATATGAAATTTTGTAAAAGCTCTGTAATCGCGTCAATCCCAAAGGAAGCGTATACATACTCTCTTTATTCAGATAGATCAGCGGCGTCATGTAATCATTCCACACAGCCATAAAAGTAAGGACACCCTGAATTCCAAAACCGACTTTACTTAACGGAAGCGCGATCTTAAACAGCATCTTCAGTTCGCCGCAGCCGTCGATCATTGCACTTTCATACAAGTCTCTGGGAACCTGCCCCATGATCTGAACCAGCAGGTAAATTCCCGTAGCACTTAAAAGAGTAGGAATCACCAGCGGAACATATGTCCCGAACAGGTGCATCTGCTTATACATCTGAAACTGGGGAACCATCAGTACCTGTGCGGGGATCAGCATGGTAGCCAGGATCAGGGACATAAAAAGCCCTTTTCCCCGAAAATCAAATCTTGTAAATCCATAAGCAACTACACCGTCTACCAGCAAAACAAATCTCCATACATGTTATTTTAGTTTTAGCTACATTTATCTTCTGTTTCTGAAGTCAGCAATTGCCTGAAACATCGCCATCAGATTTTCTGCTGTGGTTGGTGACTGAATATTATGAATCGTGTTAAATACAAAACCTCCTCCCTTAGAAAATAATTTCAGCCTTTCCATTGTTTCATTATATACTGCTTCCGGCGTACTGAACGGCAGTGTATGCTGCGTATCAATACCGCCTCCCCAGAAAACAAATTTGTCACCCCATTTTTCTTTTAATTCCTTTCCATCCATTCCCGCTGCAGAAAGCTGTACAGGATTCAAAATGTCTGCGCCTGCTTCATAAAAATCCCGAAGGAACGAAGAAACTGCGCCGCAGGAATGGAAAAACGTCTTCCAGGAAGTATTTTTATGAACCCAGTCATTGATTTTTGTAAAATATGGCTTGTAAAATTCCCGGAAAGCATCCAATGACATAAACGGGCCGTTCTGCGTTCCAAAATCCGTTCCAGAAATCTGGATAACCTGAATCTTATCCCCACATGCCTGGCGCACCAGCTCTGCGTTTTTCAGCCCCACTTCCACCTGCAGTTCGAACATTTCATGAATGTAATTTGGGCAAATCTGATGCGCCATCATAAAGTCAGCCAGGTCACGAATTCCTCGGGGATGCTTCACATTCGGCCCCGGAACAATAGCAAAATCTCCGATAGATGCAATAGCGCTGCAGTATATCAGGCCATAATCCGTATTGTTATAATAGTAGTCACACTGACGCTCCAGCTCTCTTAACTGCTCATCTGTAATTACTGCAAAATCATCTTTAAAATCCCCGGCTCCGCCAATAGTATCCTCATCAAACTCAATGGTTCCTCTTGTAATATTGTCAAAAAAGAACCCATCTTTCGGCAGCATCCCCGACGGCGGCACGCTCATATCACCCTGCGGATATAAATAATGCCGCCCCTGTTCATCCACTGTGGTGTTAAAATCCGTAGGAACATCCACCTTAAGCCCGGATTCCAAAGTCCATGGTTTTCTCCCTTTATTGGAAAAACCAAACAGATTCATACCTGTGGATACTCCCACAATATCCAAATGAAGTGCCTGCCGCACATCTTCCTCCACTTCACCCAAAAGCTGCAGAGGTTCCCCCACCTTCACGGTCCGTTCCTCCAGTTTCAGTGCCCCTCTCAAACGGTGGAGCGCATTGGCATGGATCCCTGTCACTGCCGTAGAGCCAAGGTCTACCACAACTTCCTCCGGCTCAATATGATTTAATGTCTGAATAAACCTTTCTCTGCTTGTTGCCATTTTTTCCTCCTTTAATTTCTTTATCTATGGAATCTATTTACAATCCGTGCCCGGGCACGGTCAGCATATTTTTTTTCTCTTTGCTTTCGCAAAGAGAATTTTACAGATTATATTTTGTTAATACAAAAATCTGGGTTTCTACAGTCCGTTTCTCCGGCTTCGTATGATACGCCAGATACCGCGCCAACAGATTCACTCCGGAATAGCCCTGCTGATAAGGTTCCTGGCAAACCGTAGCCAAAACAACACCGGATTCCAAATTCTCCCGGACTACTTCCGTCAGGTCATATGTAACAATACGTATCCTTCTTCCGTAGTTTACATCCTTGATTGCCTGAAGTCCTCCTCTGACACCAGCGGACCCAAAGCAAACCATTGTAATATCCTTGTTTTCTTCCAGAAGCTTCTTCATGATTCTGTAGGATTCCTCATCGTCATCCTCATTTTCCAGGACTGCATCAACTGTGATATTGGGATATTCCTTCTGCAAAACATCCTGAATTCCCTCAATTCTCTGCACCTGCGCCATGGCCATTCTGGAACCTGTCACAATCGCCAGATGCTCTCTGCATCCATTGCTCAGCAGCCCTAAAAATCCTCCGGCAACATTGCCGCTTTTCACATAATTACATCCCACATATAAAAAATGCTCTATGTCTGATGTAATATTTGTATTGATGGTAGCTACCGGAATATTCTGTTCTTCCAGTTCCCGGATCTTCTGTGCGATTTCCGGAGCATTTACAGGCGTGATCACCAATCCGGCGATCTGTTCCTTCACCAGTTCGTCAATCGCTTCTAATTGCTGCCCAAGGTTAAATCCTTTGATTTTTTTGATCACTCCCTGTACGCCGAAAGGTTCCACTTCTTTCAAAGCATCTTTAATTCCCAGAATAACCTCATCAAAAAACGGATTTCCCTCTGAGCAAAGAAGAATGCCTATTTTCTTCTTATATCGTTTATTAGCAAGTACCCGGGCTGTCATATCCGGCTCGTAATTCATTTTCCGGGCAATTTCCATAACCTTCTCAGCCACTTCCAAACTGACCCCCGGCCTGTTATGCAAGGCTCTGTCTACTGTCCCTCTCGATACATTAGCCGCCTCTGCGATGTCCCGTATTGTCACTCTCATTAATTCTGTTATCTCCTTGTCGTGCGCGTGCACGTCATATCTAAAATCTTAATTTATTATAAACTATCAGACAATATTTTGCATCCATTTTTGTACGTCGTATAAATTTAAACATGCAATATTACCGCGTTGCTAAGTTTCAGTGCTTTCTGCTAAGACCTTCAAAATAAAATAAGACTTCGTTGACAAATAGAGATATATCTCATATAATATTCATAAAAATAAGGCAAGGAGGAATAATAATTCTGTGTTTAAAGTAGAATTCTACGAGACAGAAGATGGAAAACACCCGTACTTGATTTTCTACTTTCACTCAATCCTAAAATGAGAGCTAAAATGGGTGCCATGATGAAACTACTACAGGAGAAAGGCAATGAACTGCGTAAACCATATACTGAACCATTGGATGATGGTATTTTTGAATTACGTGCAGTACAAGGCAATAATATATCCAGACGAAATACAACTTGCCAAGATTAGGCGCAAAGATTTTTATAATCGGGAAAAAGAAAGAGGTGACAAGCAATGATGACATTAGATCAATTTATGGAAGAGCAAATGAAGGATCCCGAATTTGCAGAAGCATATGATGAAATTCAACCTGAGATGAATGTAATTCGTGCAATTGTAGAGGCTCGAACCTCTCAGAATCTCACACAAAAAGAGCTTTCCGAAAAAACCGGTATTGCACAGACAGAAATCAGCAAACTTGAAAAAGGTATCCGAAACCCCTCCATCAAGCTGCTGCAAAGATTGGCAGATGGGATGGATATGGTTTTAAATATTTCTTTCACCCCTAAGCATATTTCAGAATCCAAATCCAAATAAGTACAGCCCCTTCCCCTTAACCCCAAAGCCCCATGCAAAACTGCATGGGGCTTCCTAATTTTCTTCAATTATCAGATTTTCAAAATTGAATCATTCCACTGCTCTGAGCAGCTTGTCAATCTTTTCCTGCTGCTCATAAGATACATAGGTAAACGGTCCGTTCATCAGCTCCTGCAAGGTATACAGTTCATCAAAGAACGGCAGGTCTTTCACTATGGAGAAGTACTCTTCATCCAATACCTTTTTGGTTCCTTCATAAGCCATCAGCTCCTCCATCGGAGAATTAATGGAATAAACCTTGCGGCACGGGGTCGTAGGCTCATAACAGAAGGTATAAGTGCCTGCCGCAGCCGTCACCTCCACATTTTTGCCGGCCTGAGCTACAGACAGGATGCCGTCCTTCCATTCAGTCTGAGCGATGATCACATCTGCAGATGCGTCAGGAAGCACAATCACAGCCTCAGCGTCAAAGGGAACGGTTACTGTAAAATGCAGTTCTTTTCCTTCGATTGACCACTCACTTCTGATCAATCCCGAAGCAGAGCGAAGGGAAGCCTTTGCCCACCGAATCTGATAATTTGGAGTCGGTGCAACGGTAAATTTCTTAAAGCCTGCAGCCTCCTCAGAGGGCTGGATACCAAGCATATTCCTGTACATCCATTCCACAATAGAGCCGTAGGAATAATGATTCAGGGAGTTCATGCCCGTACCGCTGATCTTGCCGTCCGGCATTACGGAGTTCCAGCGTTCCCAGACAGTGGTGGCCCCCATAAGAACCTCATACAGCCATCCCGGGAACCCTTTTTCCATCAGAAGACGGTATGCAATGTCATTCATGCCGTTCTTGGAAAGAACAGGGCAAAGATACGGTGTTCCTACAAATCCGGTGTTCAGGTGATATTTATTCTTCTTCAGGATTTCCAAAAGCCCTGCACAGGTCTTTTCATAGGCAAAGTCCGGAGTCAATCCCATATAAAGAACCACAACATGCGCAGTCATGGTATTGACACACAAGCGTCCTGCAGGCGTAAAATATTCATTCACAAAAGCATCATGAATTTTTTCTGCAAGACAGCTGTAATAAGCAGCATCCTCCTCTTTTCCCAGGATCTTTGCAGTTTTTGCCACAATATTGGTGGAGTAATAATAGTATCCAGAGCAGATCAGGAACGGATCTGTTGCGCCGTATACTCCGCCCTCCACATTTCCGTCCAATGCCAGCCAGTCTGCATAGTGAAATCCGCTCTGCCACAGGTATTTGTTTCCGTATTTCTCATCTTCCCGGCGCATATAGTCCACCCAGGCTTTCATGCTGTCATACTGACGGCTTAATATGCCCTTATCACCATAGTGCAGGTATACGTTCCACGGAATAATCGTAGCAGCATCTCCCCATGCAGTAGAAGCGTCTCCCTGATAATTTGCCACCGGAACAACATCAGGCACACTGCCGTTCAGTTTGAGCTGTTCCGCATACACATCCTTGCCGAACTTGGTATAGAATGCATAGGTATCCATATTAAAACATGCAGTGCCGCTGAAAATCTGCGCATCTCCGGTCCAGCCGTAGCGCTCATCTCTCTGAGGACAGTCCGTCGGAACATCCAGGAAATTGCCTTTCTGGCCCCATTTTGCATTATGCACAAGCTGATTTACCAAAGGATCAGAGGTTTCAATATTACCCAGTTCTTCCATCTCGGAATGAATCACCAGTCCTCGGAAATCCTCCAAATCCGGCTCGCCGTCCCAGCCAACTACATTTACAAAACGGAATCCGTAGAATGTAAAGTGCTGTCTCACTTCTCTTTCAACGCCGTCAGAAATATAGGTAAATTCAGCCTTTGCAGTACGCAGGTTGTCATTATAGAAATTGTCATCCTGAAGGATCTCTCCAAACTGGAAGAACAGCTTTGTTCCCTTGGGTGCTTTGCAGCGGAAGCTAAGCCAGCCTACCATATTCTGTCCCATATCCAGAACCGTCTCCCCTGCAGGAGTATGGATCACTTCAATCGGTTTCAGTCTTTCGTGAATGGTGATTGCAGGGCTCAGGCGGGGACTCAATTTCTTTTTATCCAGGTCAATGGTCTCTGTTTCAAACACCTCGCTGGTATCCAGTGTCATATCGAATACTTCCCCGGGATAAATACCGCTGTAAACCACTCTGCTCTTCCGTGCTTTCCAGGACGGATCCGTGCAAATGATCTCTTCTGTGCCGTCTTCGTATGTAATATGAAGCTCTGCAATAGCAGCAAGACGGTCCCCATAGTTTTCGGAAGTCTTCCGAAGCCCGTACCAGCCCTTATACCAGCCGTCCCCCAGGGCGATCTCAATGTTGTTTTTGCCCTCGGAAAGCTTCATTTCATAAGTCTGGTACTGAATCCATGTATCAAAGTCACAAAGGCCCGGAAGCAGAACCTCATCTCCCTGCTTTTCTCCATTTAAGTACAGCTCATAAACGCCCAGGCCTACCATGTACATTCTTGCCTTCTTTACAGGCTTTTCAATCTCCACATCCTTAAAGAGAACAGCCTGTACATCCTTTGGAAGGGACGGGGTGATCCAGTCCGCTTTCCATTCTCCGCCCTTGGCAGTTTCAAACCATGCAGCATCACTTTCGGCCGTTTCTCCGTTATCTGCCCACACCTTTACTTTCCAGTAATATCTTGTCTCCGGTTCCGTTGTGAAAGGAAGCACATAAGCAGTGCTCACAATATCCTCTTTTTCTCCGGAATCATAGACCAGATCCGTAAATGCTTCATCCTTTGCCACCAGAACCTGTGCCCTGGCCTGCTTCTTGGCTTCCGTTTCCTCCACTACATAAGAAATGGTTGGTTCCGGCAAATCATAGCCCATGGGATTTACCAAATGATTTACCTTCAAATGACAAATCTTCATAATTATATTTCTCCTTTCTGCTATTTGCTTCCGCTTATTTTTCCATCTGCAATCTCTTTCAAAAATTCCGAGGGGCTCTTTCCCATATAAGAACGGAAAATCCGGCTGAAATAGAACTGATCTTCATATCCCACCATCGCCGCCACGTCCTTAATAAAGCTGTCCGGCTTTTCCATAAACAGCTCCTTCGCTCTGTTCATACGCAGTTCTGTGAGATACTGGCTAAAGGAATTTCCGGAATATTTTCGAAACAGCCTGCTCATATACGGCTGGGATATTCCAAACTGATGGCAGAGTTCTACCAGAGTGATGGTTTTTCCCATGTTCATTTTCAGATAATGGACGATCATGTCAAAGTATTCCCGGGAGTCCACCCTACTGCTGCCGGTATCATCCTTTTCAAAATGCAGAAATACTTCCATCAGGCTATCCACAAGCATTCCAACCGAGGTCGCATAGAAAAATGCATCACTGAGCAGATACTCGCTCTCCGGCATAGACAGCCTGCAAAGTCCATTCTGACGCATAATAGACAATACCTCTCTTGTAAAACTCTCCATCCAAAGCTGGGAAGGCTTACATTTCTCCAGGATTTCGTAGCCTTTGCGGATTTCCGGCATGATCTGGTCTGATTTTCTGGTTCTCACCACCGATTCTAGCCCAACCAGAATTTTTTCTTCCAACTTCCGCAGTTCCGTTACCGAAAGCCCCGGCCCATGTTCCGAAGGATTTTCCAAATTCACGCTTTGTGTCACTCCCACACAACTGCGCTGATCCAGTTCCTGGTACATCCTTCTTATCTTCTCCTGCAGTTCCTCCAGCAAAAACGGCCTGCTGTCATAAATCAGCGTATAATAATTAGGCTCTTTCTGCTGGCGCTGAATTTTCTGTATATATTTCAGGAACTCCTTTTCCGGAAGAATCTCCCGGGGAATCAGATACATGGATTCCATTTCGTCCCGTCCGAAGATCAGATACTGCTCATCAATGTCGGAATAGATTTCCCTTGTCTTATCCATGGAAAAGCGGCGGGGAAGTCCGTTTGTCCGCAAAATAGCGCCGTAATACTGGGAATAAGGCATATAGCGCTTCACTTTATCCAGATCCACCGTTTCTCCGTTGCCCAATGCCCGGAGAATGCGGTTTCTCTCTTTGTATTGGATCTGCCTTATCCGTGTTACAGAATATTCCAGAGAACGGAGCAGCACGGACGGCACGATCGGTTTCAGTATATAATCCGTTACCCCGGAGCGGATGGCACTTTGTGCATACTCAAAGTCCTGGTAGCCGCTCACAAGAATGAAACAGATTTCAGGAAATTCCCCTTTTACCATAGACGCCAGCTCCACCCCTGACAAAAGCGGCATCTTAATATCCGATATGATCAGATCCGGCCTGATCTCGCGAACCTTCTGCAAAGCCTCCTGCCCATTTTCCGCAGTTGCCACAACATGATAGTCTTTACTTCTTCGATCAATAATCGAACAGATTGATTTCAGTGCAAGCGGTTCATCATCCGCGACTAATACCCGATATATGGTTCTCACCTCTCTCACTCAATTAAAACAATTTCGTAACTGTTCAGTACCTTCACAGTTACCTACTGAATAGTTACACAATTTCTATGATATCATGAATCAGCTTCCATTGATATCTATTTTTTCAGATTTTCCGGATATTTATTCAGCTGCGAAAAGATAGACCCTCTTCGCAATCACCTGTCAATATTTCCCCAACTTTGATCTCTGTTCCTCCATCCGGAAGGTTTCGTATGGAGAAGATCAGACTTTCATTATACAGCAAAAAGCATCTTGCATAGGTATTCACCAGACCCATGCCTCCGATTTCCAGTTCCATGCCGCTGTGATCCAGTATTTTTTTCCGAATCCTCCTGATTTTTTCTTCGATCTCTTTCAGCTTGTCCTCCGGAATTCCTACACCTCTGTCCCTCACACAGATTTCCCACCGATCCGGCTGCCTGGTGCCGCACACCTGGATCTCCATCTTCTGATCCGTATTTTCATAGGCATGTGCCAAAATATTCTCTACAAACTGATGCAGTGTCATCTTCGGAAGAAGTTCCTCCCTAACGCCTGCATCCACATTCATTTCAAAGGAAATTTTATCTCCATGGCGGGCTTTGAGCAAATACAGGTAATTATCCAGATACTGCATTTCCTGTTCCACCTGTGCGTACCGCTCAATATTGCTGGTGGAATACCGCAGCATATTTGCCAGTGCTCCGCATATCTCGCAGATCATATCATCATCATTTTCAACGCCCCTGCTGGAAATAATATTCAGCACATTATAAAGAAAATGAGGGTTGATCTGCGCCTGCAGGGCATCAAACTGCGCCTGCGTTTGAAGCATGAGTGATTTTCTTTCATTCTGGACCGCCTGACTTACCCGCTCTGTCATAACGTGATAAGAATTAGCCAGCATTTTCACCTCATCCAGTCCATAGTCTCCCGAGACGGTCTGCATATCCAGGTTTTCCAGGTTTGTATGCTCGATCATCTTTCTGAGATCCCGAATCGGCCTGGCCAGGGCATAGGACCACAGGACGATCAGCAGCAGACAGATGGCAAACGAGATCAGCGCCGCCAAAGTCGAGGTAATAAGAATTACAACCCTGCCGCTTTCCTCAGCCAGTTCAGAAACATAGGCGATCACGCTGAAGGACATATTTCCGGAATCGTTTCTGGATACCAGCATCCCGTTTACACGCTTTGTTTCTCCCGGAAAAACGCCCAGAAGTGTTTGGAATTCCTTCCCGTCAGGACAATTCTCCCTGCTGGAATACAAAACCTCTGTCCCGTTTGCCAGGATTAAAAACTGCGCATTCGGGTCTGCAACAGAAAGCTCTCCCAGACTCTCTACGGTATTCTCCACTTCAATATATCCCATATGAAATCCCTGCAGAGCCTTCATCATGGAATAAACTTCAGGGCCTTCTGTTCTCCCCCAACGGTCTGTGTGTGCCCCCACCAGGACTGTTTTTCCCTTTGCACGGATTGCCTGTTCAAGATAGGGAATTTCATCCAGTTCGAAGGAGTCAGCCAACTGCGCTGAATTCATTCCGCTAAAACTGCTGATCAGATTTCCAAGTTGATTATAAAATACAACTCTGTATGAGTTTTTAATCGTATACTCCGTGCTAAATCCAATACTCAAAGTTGTCTGTGCACTTAATGCATAATCACTGGGGATGGTTCCTTCTGAAACCATCCCCAGTGTTTTAATACTATCCAGCATGGACACATCCGATAAAATATAATAGATAATCGCATCCATTCGGCTTAACCGGTCTTCGAATTGGGAAACAAGCTGTTCAGAGGTCACCGCCAGGCTTTCTTCCTGTCTCTTGACTTCATAATCCAAGCTAATCCTGTATACAACCACTCCAAGGCTCAAGCTCAATATAAGTGCAACTGTTGCATAAGCAAGAATCAATCTGGTCTGATATTTCATTTATCCTCTCTTTTCCCCCATAGATGCCGTTCATACAAAGAGGCTCTCCGGTTACCGGCTATACTTTATCATCCTTTCACTGATCCGGCCACCATACCGTCTACGATCTTTTTATTAAAGAAAATAAACAGAATCAGCATTGGTATCGTGATCAGGATAATATCAGCAAACAGCAGGTTATAGCTGCTTGAGAACTGACCCTTATAATTATATAATGTCAGCTGAACAGTCGTATTTTCAGCTCCCGGCAAGAAATACAATGGGTTTGTAAAGTCATTAAAAGTAGTTACTGCAGTTAAAATAATAATAGTTGCTCGAATGGGCTTCAACAGAGGATTAATGATTCTGATGAATACCTGGAACGGATTACATCCGTCAATTCTTGCCGCTTCCTCCAATTCCCTTGGAATAGAAGCCATATATCCACGGAACAGCATAATGGTAAACGGTGTCTGCAGCGCAATTTCAACCATAACCATGCCAAACATAGTTTTATAAATATGAAGCTTCTGAAGAAGATCAATGGTTGGAAGAATGGCAGCAGGAATCATCAGGCCAAGCATAATAATCCACTGCACAACCTTCATCACACGGTCATTACGTCTCTGAATAACATAACCGGCCATGGCACATGTGACCAGCAGTCCAAGTACCGTAAAAACAGTCAGAATCAAGCTGTTTTTAAATGCTGTCACAAGCTGATAGTTTGAATAGGAAAATACCTCCTTGTAGTTTTCAAAATGCAGCTCTGACGGCCAGTTGATCGTCAAAAGCCCCGCTTCCGTCTTTGATTTCAAAGAGTTTACAAACATAAAATAGAATGGGAGGATAAAAATCAGCAGTGTCAGAACCACACCGATAATATCTGCGGCCCAGATCAGCCTTTTCTGTTTTTTTGTCATTGGATTGCCTCCTCTCTCTTCATAAGGAAATGCTGGAGCGGGAATGCAATGCAGGAAATCAGGACTAGCATAATCACGTTGCCCGCTGTTGACAGACCATAAAAGCCATAAGCATACTGCTTATAGATGACGGATGCCATAACGTCCGTTGCAAATCCAGGACCGCCGCCTGTCATAGCCCAGATCAGGTCAAATGTACGAAGACCACCAATCAGGGACAGGATGATAATAGAGTTCTGGGAAGGTGCAACCAACGGAAGCGTAATACTCTTCAGCTGCTGCCATGCATTTGCACCGTCAATAGAAGCCGCTTCATAATAGGTCTTGTCAATAGACTGTACACCTGCAATATAAATCACTACAGAAATTGAAAGACCTTTCCATACATCAGTTGCAATCACGCTGTACAGAGCCAGGTTCATATCGCCCAGGAAATTGATCGGGGAAAATCCAAGTGCCTGCAGGGCAAGATTGAACACACCTTTCGTAGGATGCATCAGGTAGGAAAACGTAAGGCCAACCGCCATTGTGGAAACCAAATTCGGAAAAAAAACCGCTGAACGGATAAAGCCTTTTGTACGAATCTTACTACAAAGGAAAATTGCAAGGAAGAATGCAATAATTACCTTCAGACCACTGGTAAGAAACGCATAAATCAGAGTATGTACAATAGAGGAACTCAACGAGTTCTCTGAAAAGAACATTTTATAATTATCCAGTCCGCAGAAGGTTGCCGAATCAAAATTCCACACTGTCATACTATAATACAGGGAAGTAATGATCGGATATAAGAAAAATACACCAAAAATCACCAGCGAAGGAACCACGAACCAGAAGGAGTATAATTTATTGTCCTTGTTTTTGGATTTCATAACAGCCTCCTTAACAAAACGACCGCCCGCATAAGCAGGCGGCCAAAAATTTCAGTTACACAATATCAGGAATTATTCCCATCCAAGTCCCTGCTGAACTGCAGATTTCTTGCAGTCTTCATCGTACATCTGAGCTGCTGTTGCTCCGTCAATCTGTCCAAGAGCAGCAGATGTAGTAATCTGTTCACAGGTAGATCCTTTTACAGGAGTCATGAATTCAAGTGCCGGAGCTGTCTTTCCTGCATCAAAGTACTGCTGCATATCTACACGGATTGCCGGTGCTACAGAATCCGGAAGTGTAAAGCCTTTAATACAGGACGGTCCGTTTGCACCCATATAGCTGATATATTCGTTCATATTCTCTTCCTGATACCAGAAATCAAGAAAAGCAAGCGCTGCTTCCGTATTTGCGCTGTCTTTGTTGATATACCATGCGTTTGGCTCCCAAACCGTAAGGCCAACGTTTTCAGCATCATCGCCAGGAACAGCAAATACGCCAATATTATCAGCAGCTTCCGGATGATTTGCAACCATTACCGGAATAACCTGGGTCAGCATGATCCAGTGTGTAGCCTGGCCTGTAGCCATTTCCTCAAGACCGTCATCATATTTTGCTGCAGTATAGTCTGCATTGTACATATCTACTAAATCTTCATATTTTTTCCAGCCTGCAAGGCCGCCTTCATCTGATGCAAATTTTGCGGTGCCTGCTGTAAAGTCATCTGCAAATGCAGGATTTTTAGCTAAAACATTATAGTTATCTCCCAGGAACAGAACCTGAGTTGTCCAGGTGTCACCTGAGGAAAGGTATACCGGTGTCTTTCCGGCATCTTTCAGAGCCTGGCAGTTTGCAACAAATTCATCCCATGTTTTGGGAACTTCAAGGCCAAGTTCTTCATAATCCGGTTTCCAGTAAATAACTGCGCCGCCCTGTGTTGTTGTAAACGGAGCTCCGTAGATACGGCCATCCTGGCTTACTGTACTGGTAAATGTCTCGTCGAATTTTGCCGTCATTTCCTCATCTGTGATATCAAGGAAATGTTCCTTCGGATTTAATGCGGAAAACAGAGAGCCGGAGTTATAGTTTGCAATATCCGGAAGATCGCCGGATGCGCATTTTGTTTTAATAATATTATCGCCTTCTGTTCCTCCCGGGCTGATTTCAACTGCAAATTCCATTCCCAGTTCTTCCGTTGCCTTTGCCATAATAGCCTGGGTTCCCTCATTATACTCTGCACTATAAGCCCATATGCTCAAGGTAACTCCCTCATAAGGCTTTGCAGATTCTTCTGCCATTACGGTTGCAGGAACCATTCCGATGGTCATTGCTGAAGCCAGTAATACTGCTAATGCTGATTTTTTCATTTTTTTATCCCCTTTCTCTTTTTTACGTAAGGAAAAACAATTTTCCCTTGAAAGTGAATTCATTATATTAAAAAAATCAAAAAATGAACATAGAAATTTCATAATTTTTAGATGGAAAATCCAGTCCATTTTCTCATTGACAGCCCTATTAAAAAAAGGAAAGCCAAATCGAAACCTCAATTCAGCTTTCCTTCTATATTATTATGATGTTGGCGGGCAAACGCATTTGCCCGTCACGATGCCTTCAGATCCTATTTTATAAAGACCTTATCCAGATGCCAGATGTCATCTACATACTCCTGAATCGTTCTGTCAGAGGAGAACTTGCCGCTGCAGGCAGTATTCAGGATAGCCATCTTCGCCCATCTCTTTTCATCTCTGTATGCTTCCTCCACACGCTTCTGTGCTTCTGCATAGGAGCGGAAGTCAGCCAGGATGAAGTACTGGTCAGGCCTGTCACTGTAGTGGTTTGTCAGAAGGGACTCATACAGGTCACGGAACAGCTCCGTATCATGTGAGAAAGTTCCGTTAATGAGTTCCATCAGTACCTGACGAATGTCACCGTCTGTATTGTAGATCACGTTTGGATCATATCCGCCGTGAGTTTCGTAGTTGATAACCTCATCAGAGCTTAATCCAAAGATAAATGCATTGTCAGCACCAACCTCTTCTACGATCTCTACGTTTGCACCGTCCATGGTTCCAAGTGTAGGAGCACCGTTCAGCATGAACTTCATGTTGCCTGTACCGGAAGCTTCTTTACTTGCAGTGGAAATCTGCTCGGAAACATCTGCTGCTGCAAAAATCATCTCCGCGTTAGATACACGGTAGTTTTCAATAAATACGACCTTCAGCTTGCCGTTGATGGAAGCATCATTGTTTACCACATCTGCTACGGAGTTAATGAGCTTAATAATCTTCTTTGCACGCTCATAACCTGCGGATGCCTTTGCACCGAAGATAAAGGTTCTCGGATAGAAATCCATCTCCGGATGCAGCTTGATCTGGTCGTACAGATAAATTACATGCAGGATATTCAGAAGCTGACGTTTGTATTCATGAAGTCTCTTAACCTGAACATCAAAGATGGAACGCGGGTTTACTTCCACTCCATTGTGCTCCAGAATGTATTTTGCAAGGCGAACCTTATTCTGGTATTTGATGTTCATGAATTCCTGCTGTGCTTTTTCATCATCTGCATAAATTGCAAGTTTCTTCAGCTGTGTCAGGTCTGTTACCCAGTCGCTGCCAATGTGATCCGTGATCCAGTTGGAAAGAAGCTGGTTTCCATGAGCCAGGAAACGTCTCTGGGTAATTCCGTTTGTTTTATTGTTGAATTTTTCAGGCATCATCTCATAGAAATCTCTCAGAGTTTCTTTCTTTAGGATCTCTGTATGAAGCTTTGCAACACCATTTACAGAAAAGCCTGCAACGATTGCAAGGTTTGCCATTTTTACCTGGCCGTCATAGATCACTGCCATATTCTTGATCTTCTCATAGTTTCCGGGATATTTTGCCTGTACTTCTATGATAAAGCGGCGGTTGATCTCCTCGATGATCTGATATACACGGGGAAGCAATCTGGAGAACAGCTCGATCGGCCATTTTTCCAGAGCCTCGGACATAATGGTATGGTTGGTGTAAGCTACACATTTGGTTGTGATCGCCCATGCAGCATCCCATCCAAGTCCTTCCTCGTCCATCAGGATACGCATCAGCTCTGCTACTGCAACTGTAGGATGTGTATCATTCATCTGGAATATTACTTTTTCGTAGAGCTTATGAATATCACTGTGGCTCTTCTTATATTTTTCAATTGCTGCCTGAAGGCTGGCAGATACGAAGAAATACTGCTGTTTCAGACGAAGTTCCTTGCCTGCATAGTGATTGTCATTGGGATAGAGCACCTCTACGATATTGCGCGCAAGGTTTTCCTGCTCAACTGCTTTTTTGTAATCACCCTTGTCAAAAGAATCAAGGCCAAAGTCTACAATAGGCTCTGCATCCCAGATACGCAGGGTGTTTACGATCTTATTGTTGTATCCCACGATCGGCATATCATAGGGAATGGCCCTGACAGCCTGATATCCCTCGTGAATAAACTTGTTCTCACACTTCACCGGATCATATTCTACTCTTACATGACCGCCAAAGTGTACTTCTTTTGCATATTCCGGACGGCGCAGTTCAAATGGATAGCCTTCCTTCAGCCAGTTATCCGGTACTTCAAGCTGGAATCCGTCCTTGATCTGCTGCTTGAACATACCGTAACGGTAACGAATCCCACAGCCATATGCACAATAGTTCAGGGTTGCCAGAGAATCCAGGAAGCATGCTGCCAGACGTCCGAGACCTCCGTTACCAAGTGCAGGATCCGGTTCCTGGTCCTCAAGCACATTGAGATCCAGTCCCAGTTCTTCCAGTGCTTCCTTTACTTCATTGTATGCTGTCAGGTTGATCAGGTTGTTGCCCAATGCACGCCCCATCAGGAATTCCATAGACATATAGTATACGATCTTCGGATCCTGTTTTTCATATGCTTTCTGGGTTTCCAGCCAGTTATCAATAATAACATCCTTCACTGTATAGCTGACAGCCTGGAAAAGCTGCTGTTGTGTTGCTTCTTCTAAAGTTTTGCGATAAAGAAATTTTACGTTTTCTTTTACGCTCTCTTTAAAAGCTTCTTTTTTAAACTGCTTGTCAATCATTCCTTAACCTCCTAATCATTTGCGCCATGGGCGTTGCAGCCCGATGGCACGTCATAGAAAGGCAGATACTGCCCTCCTATAACTTTGTCACGCCAAGAGTCACCTTTTCTTTGTTGATGTTCCATTCTTTTACATAGCCTTCGGTTTCCCCGAGAACGATGTTTTCGGCAAGAACATCCTTCATGATTTCCTCCTGATGTGTTTGCATAATTTCCATAATTTTATCATTATCCTTTACAAACACGCTGATCTTATCCATCACCTCAAAGCCAGCCTCTTTTCTCATAGTCTGTACCTTGCTGATGATCTCCCGGACAAAGCCCTCTTCGATCAGCGCAGGAGTCAGGTTCGTATCCAGGACAACGGAAACCTCTCCTTCTGTCTCTGTTACATAGCCTTCTGTCTGTGCAGTCTCAATGAGCAGGTCTTCCTCAGACAGCTCCACCTGATTACCATTTATATCCAGGGTGAGTACACCCGCGGATCTCAGTTCCTGCATAGCCTTGCTTCCGTCAATGTCCGTAAGGGCCTGGCGGATGCCGCCCAGCAGCTTGCCGTATTTCGGTCCCACAGTCCGAAGCTGCGGCTTAAAGCTGTAAGAAATAAAAGATTCCACATCATTTGCAAATTTCACTTCTTTTACATTCAGCTCATCTGCAATGATGTCTGTAAAGAAGGTATCCATTTCTTTTTCAGCTTTGACAAACATGTTTCCGATAGGCTGGCGGTTCTTGATGTTGGCCGTATTTCTGGCTGCACGTCCAAGAACAACAATCTTCAAAAGCTCTTCCATGTCTGCTTCCAGTTCCTTGCTGATCCATTCTTCCTTCACTTCCGGGAAATCACAGAGATGGATGCTTTCCGGAGCATCTTTATCAATACTTCTTACCAGGTTCTGGTAAATGTCCTCTGTCATGAAGGGGATCATAGGCGCTGCTGCCTTGGAGATTGTTACCAGTGCAGTATATAAAGTCATATAGGCATTGATTTTATCCTGCTCCATTCCCTTGGCCCAGAAACGCTCACGGCTTCTTCTTACATACCAGTTGCTCATTTCATCCACAAATTCCTGCAGTGCTCTTGCACTCTCCGGAATGCGATAATTGGCAAGGTTATCATCCACAGCCTTCACTACGGAATTCAGCTTGCTCAGAAGCCATTTATCCATAACGGGAAGTTTGTCATATTCTAAAGTATATTTTGTTGCATCGAAGTTGTCAATATTGGCATAAAGCACAAAAAATGCGTACGTATTCCACAAAGTACTCATGAATTTGCGCTGTCCTTCCACAACAGCCTTGCCGTGGAAGCGGTTTGGAAGCCACGGAGCACTGTTGATATAGAAATACCAGCGGATTGCATCTGCTCCGTATTTCTCCAGTGCATCAAACGGATCCACCGCATTTCCTTTGGACTTACTCATCTTCTGGCCGTTTTCATCCTGTACATGCCCAAGAACGATTACGTTCTTATAAGGTGCCTTATTAAACAGCAGGGTAGACTCTGCAAGCAGGGAATAGAACCATCCTCTTGTCTGGTCTACAGCCTCGGAAATAAAATCTGCAGGGAACTGCTTTTCAAAGAGTTCCTGATTTTCAAATGGATAATGGTGCTGTGCAAAAGGCATCGCACCGGAGTCAAACCAGCAGTCAATTACTTCCGGTACACGGTGCATTTCTTTGCCGCACTCCGGACATTTGACAGTGATCTCATCAATATACGGGCGATGCAGTTCTACAGTCTTTGCCTTCTCATTACCGCTCATCTCATAGAGTTCCTTGCGGCTACCGATGGAATGCATATGTCCGCACTCACACTCCCAGATATTTAAGGGAGTTCCCCAGTAGCGGTTTCGGCTGATGCCCCAGTCCTGCACATTCTCCAGCCAGTCTCCGAAGCGTCCCTTGCCAATACTCTCCGGAATCCAGTTAATGGTGTTGTTGTTGCGGATCAGATCCTCTTTCACAGCAGTCATCTTAATAAACCAGGATTCCCGTGCATAATAGATCAGCGGCGTATCGCATCTCCAGCAGTGGGGATAATCATGTTCAAATTTCGGCGCGTCAAAAAGCTTGCCCTCTTTGTCCAGGTCGGTAAGCACCATGGGGTCTGCTTTTTTCACAAAAACACCGGCGTAGGGAGTTTCTTTGGTCATATTTCCCTGTCCGTCTACAAACTGTACAAAAGGCAGGTTATACTTACGCCCTACACGGTTATCGTCTTCACCAAATGCAGGTGCGATATGAACGATACCAGTACCGTCACTCATGGTAACGTATCCGTCACAGACTACAAAATGGCCTTTCTTTCTCTGTTTCGCAGCCGCTTCTCCCGTACATGCAAACAGCGGTTCATATTCTTTATACTCAAGGTCTGTTCCTTTATAGGTTTCCAGAACCTCATAAGCCGGCGTTTCTTCCGTTCCAAGCTTTCCAAGAACCTTGTCAAGAAGTGCCTCTGCCATGTAATAGGTATATCCGTCAGCAGCCTTTACCTTACAGTAGGTTTCATCCGGATTTACACAAAGTGCCACATTAGACGGCAGTGTCCATGGCGTGGTGGTCCATGCCAGGAAGTAAGCGTCTTCTCCGATCACCTTGAAGCGAACGATTGCAGAACGTTCCTTAACGGTCTTATACCCCTGGGAAACCTCCTGCGCAGACAGGGGCGTCCCGCAGCGCGGACAATAGGGAACGATCTTAAAGCCTTTATACAAAAGCTTCTTATTCCAGATTTCTTTCAGAGCCCACCATTCTGACTCAATATAATCATCCTCATAGGTTACATAGGGATGCTCCATGTCTGCCCAGAAACCAACGGTAGAAGAGAAATCCTCCCACATTCCTTTATATTTCCAGACACTCTCCTTACATTGCTGGATAAACGGCTCCATCCCGTATTCTTCAATCTGCTCCTTGCCGTCCAGTCCCAGCTTCTTCTCCACTTCCAGCTCCACCGGAAGCCCGTGGGTATCCCACCCGGCCTTACGGGGCACCATATACCCCTTCATGGTACGGTATCTTGGAATCATATCCTTAATCACACGGGTCAGCACATGGCCGATATGAGGCTTCCCATTGGCCGTAGGCGGTCCGTCATAAAAAGTATAGGACTCACCCTCTTTGCGTGTATCCATGCTTTTCTCAAAGATGTGATTCTCTTTCCAGAACTGCTCCACTTTTTTTTCGCGGTCAACGAAATTCAAATTCGTATCAACTTTCTGGTACACTGCTTTTCCCTCCTTATATTCTAAGTACTTTCCTTTCATAAAAAAAACTTCCGTCCCTGTAAAAGGACGAAAGCAATTCTCACCTCGCACCACCAATTACACTGTACAGGCTCCTCTGCATATTCCTCCGCCGATACATGTTCCCTATAACGGCGGAAACACCGTCTATCCCTAATCCGCACCAGCGCCTTTCGGAAAAGCAACTCCGGAGTGATCTTCTGCCAACCTTACTGGCACCAGGCTTCCACCACCCCCGGCTCTCTAAAGCGTTCCCAGTCAGCATACTGTCTCCATCAAAGTCTTTACATATTTTTTTCGTGTGCTGACTTATTATAGGATTATAAAATTCCATATGTCAAGCATTTTTTATTTTTTTTAGTTTTTCAGGTTTTATCCGTCTCCAGTCCACAGCCGAAGGAACGAACCGGCCCGCGGGGAGAGGGGATGCCCAAAGGGAGGGTGTCGCCCGCGGGGAGGGACTCCTGTGTGAACGGGCTGCATTTGCAGGAGTCTTAGAAACAGTTCGTTCGCTGTGCTTCTGCGTTGTTCAGAAAATCCGTGCTGTCTGAGCCGCCAGGTGAGTTCACGGATTTTCTGAACGCTCTTAGCAGAAGTGCAGGGAACCTACTGTTTCTTACGGCTCCGAAACCGCAGTCTGCTCACACAGGAGTCCCTCCCCGCGGGCGACACCCTCCCTTTGGGCATCCCCTCTCCCCGCGGGCCGGCTCGTTCCTTCGGCGTCCTCCCCCCTTGTATCTCCTCTCCTATTCATGTATAATATACAAAAGCCTGCCCCCCCGCAGGCCACCCAGGGGAGATAGATAATCTAAAAAAGAAGGGTTGTTTAATAATGACAAAAAAGAAACCAAACCGTTTGCTGCTGGCCGCCAAAGGCCTGCTATGCACAATTCTCCTGTTAAACCAGCCTGCATTCATTTATGCAGCAGAAGGAGATACCCAGACCGTAACCCCCACACCGGACCCCCACACCCAATATTATGCCCAGGATGCCTCCACAGACTCCATCCCCGGCTGGCCCAAGGGTCCCCGGATCGAAGGCGAATCCGCCATCGTTATGGATGTCTACACCGAAGCCATCCTCTATGCAAAAAATATCGACAAACAGCAATACCCGGCCAGCATCACCAAGATCATGACTACACTGCTCGGCTGCGAAAACCTGGATTTAAACGCAAAACTGACCGTCTCCGAAGCTGCTGCCTACGGAATCGAACCCGGCAGCTCCAGCATCTACGCAGACACCGGTGAAGAATTCACCGTAACCCAGGCTCTGATGGCTGTCATGCTGGAATCCGCCAACGAAATGTCCATTGCCATTGGAGAAGAAGTCAGCGGCTCCTCCAAGAAATTTGTAGAATTAATGAATGAACGTGCCCGGCAGATCGGATGTACAAAAACCCACTTTAACAATCCCAACGGCCTGCCTGACAAATTACACTACACCACAGCCAGAGACATGGCCAAAATTGCCAGAACCGCCTGGTTCAACCCGCTGTTCCGGAAATTTGCTACCAAGGATCTGTACGAGATCCCGCCCACAAACAAGCAGCCTGAAACCCGCTATCTTCTAAATCATCACAAAATGATGAAAGGCAGGGATTACGCCTATGACGGCGTTGTAGGCGGAAAAACAGGCTACACCGATGCTGCAGGAAGCACCCTCGTCACATTTGCCAAACGGGGCAGCACCATTCTTCTGGTGGTAGTATTAAATTCCGTCAATGGTGCATGGTCCGATACGGCTGCCCTTTTAGACTATGGCTTTGATAGTTTTGAACGTGTAAACATGAAGGTGGATCTGAACCCGATTCCTGTAAAAACGCTCCCCAGCGAGAAATACATTCTGAAAGACGGCGGTGACGTTTTTCCGTTTTATTACACCCGCAACGTATATGTATCCGTTCCCAAAGGAGCCGATGTATCCGGCCTCACAACAAAACAGGCCCTGCTGCACGATGCCGCAGGACCCCTAAGGCTGAGAACCAGATATTATTATAATGACCACGCAGTTGGATTGGGCATCCAGTATGAACGGAATATCCTGTCCGATCTGCTTCACTAAAGCACAGAAAAATGCTCTTCATGTGAGCCTGCGCTTCATCTGCTTTTTCAGGCGGAGGGATTCCCTTTTTTCCCGGAGTTCCTCCGCATCTTCCATTGTTACCACTCTCAATGTCTTAACTGCATAAAACTTCTCTTCCTCTGTACGGCGGATCTTGATCTTTCCCCTTACGAACCCATGCTTCTGGCAGACAGAAAGACTTTCATATATTTTAGAATTGTTCATAAACCACCTGATCTTCCTCTTTGCCGGAATATGGCAGACAGGACAGCGGGTACTGCTTACCTCCCTGTCCTTCATTATTCTTTCTTTGTCGTCAAATTCTCTGGAAACATAAATATCATATGCAGGATAAGAAATATGGATTTCTTCTTTTCTGCTCTTGGGATTCTGATAAACATCTATGGAATAATTGGGAAAAATATAATCCCAGTCAATTTTCTTCAGAACCGCACCTGTATAATAGGCGTCTGCAAGAGCACGATGAAAATCCTCTTTTTTCTCAATATTCAAAAAATCAATGGCGTGTTCCAGAGAACGTCTGATTCCACGATCCTCAAAACAAATGCTGAATATTTTCTGTACATTATAATATCTTACCGGTCCGGGAAGCAAATACAGCATTTCATAATATTTAAGATTCCTCTGCAACTCCATTAAATCCTGATTTCCCCAGGTAAAAAAGCACCGTTCGTCTCCACACCATTCCAGAAATTCCCTGGCAGCCTGGGGAAAGGGGATTCCTTTCATTAAATCCTTATAATTTACATGAATGACTTCATGGATACTGTCATGGATCCAGTTATAAACCTGCGGCTTAATGAGACGCTGAAAGCTGTCCACTGTCTCAAACTGTTCATTCAGCTTCACAGCGCCGATCTCTATAATTTCAAAGGGAAGACGGCTGTTGGAATTCTTCTTGCCGCCCGGGCTCTGATTCCACTCCAGATCAAAAACAATATAATTCATGAATTTATTCCTTATACTTACCTTTCATTGTTTCTCCAAGCTCATAGAGCGCTGTAATAAGATACTCCTGGAATTTCTCCTGATCTGCATCCAGAAGTACTGCGGAGGTCAGTCCCTCTTCATCGTGATCCCACCAGCGGAGGTCGCATATGGTTGTCCCCCTTGCAGGCCCATCAGCACATTCTACGCTCAAAATAGTTCTTTTTGCAGTAAAAATCTCCGGGTGGAGAAGATACATCCACGGTACCACATCATGAATGCTCACTTCCCCTCTGTATTTTGCAGAAGTATTTTCCAATACAAAGCCTGCCATGTCACCGCAGATCTTTGCCGCCGGATTTCCTGACTGACAAAGCTTCATGACCTGATTCCGTTTCAGCGTACATTTCAAAGTTGCATCCAGCCCGCACATCACCAGCGGAATCCCGGATTGGAAAACAATGCTTGCTGCTTCCGGATCCGCATAAATATTAAATTCCGCAGATGGTGTAACATTACCGCCCATGACCGCACCGCCCATGAAGATAATTTCAAGGATTTTCTCCTTTGCCTTCGGAAACAGTTTTAAAAGCATGGCGATATTTGTCAGCGGCCCTGTGGCTATCATAGTTACTTTTTTCCCTTTCGGAAGCTCCTTAAGCGTCCTGTAAAGAAAAAGAACTGCATGTTCTTCCAGGACAGCCCCTGCCGCTTCCGGAAATTCGCACTGTCCCAGACCATTTTCTCCGTGAATCTCCCCTGCTGATAAAGGCTCCTTCACGATCGGCCCTTCCATCCCTCTTGCCACAGGCACATCAAGCCCAAAATATTCCGCCACATTCAATGCATTCCTGGTCACTTTTTCAATAGACTGATTCCCGCTCACCGCAGTAATGCCGAGTATCTGAAATTTATCCTGATTCGCAGCCGCATAAGCCAGCGCAATGGCATCATCCACACCAGGGTCACAATCCACAATAATTCTTCTCTTTTCCATATAGCATTTCCCCCAAATAATTTTCTATTTCTGTAAAATATGTTTTTTTCAATCCATGGTGCTGTTTTCGTCACCGCAGCGCATCCGGTACATTCAGGCTGCAGTTCTTCTAAACATTCTGTAAGTCCTTTTTAGTATAACAGAGATGGTTTCTTCTTTCAATATTGGCATGAATATGTCAATGTTGAAGACATACAGGTGGTACATTTCACTGGGTGGGGACGGGCTCCCGCCAGGCATGCAAAAAAAGCCGGCGGATATTGATTTTCCGCCGGCTTTCCTGCTTTCTTATAATTCTGTTTTATTACCACTGGCCAAAGAACTCCTGAATATTGGGAATTTCTTCTGCCTCTGCCTCACCGTCTTCCCAATCCTCGTATAAATTTCCATCGCTCTCATCTTCAGTACGATCGTCTTTATCTGTTTCTTCCTGCTTATCATTTTCATCAGTAGGGTTCGGGTTCTCTCCAAGGGTTACGGTAACCTGCTTTTCTTTATAGCCATCACCATCAATCACCTCAAGTGTAAGCTCTACTTCTTCACCCGGTTCATAGTACTCCAGAAAATCTACAAGTGTCTGGATGCCCTTCACACGTTTTCCGTTGAACTCCGTAATAATAGTGTTTTTCTTAATGCCTGCCTCATCTGCAGGGCCATCCCCTGTGACCTCTGTAATAAAGACACCTGCCGGAATTCCATAAACCTGATTTCCTTCGTCGCTGACAGTATATCCTGTAATTCCTAGAACGCCGTGTTTTCCATCTTCCACTTTATCTCTTGGTGTTTCGTTCATCAGATTTTCCAGTACGTCAGCTACATCGGAAATTGCAATAGCATATCCCATGCCTTCCACTTCCGTAGATGCAAGCTTCGCTGAGTTGATTCCTACTACTTCCCCGTTCATATTCAAAAGTGCACCGCCGCTGTTTCCGGGATTAATTGCTGCATCCGTCTGGATCAGGTTTACACCGTCAGCATCTTCTGCATCTCTGCTGCCTGCGGACTCATCCAGTCTGCGATTCTTGGCACTGACAATACCTGTTGTAACAGACTGTCCATAGCCAAGTGCGTTACCGATTGCTACAACCTGCTCACCAACCTGCAGGTTATCGGAATCACCGATTGCTGCAACAGAAATCTCATCTAACGTATCATCAGAAATATCATCCATTTTTACGGAAACCACCGCCAGGTCACGTACTTCATCATAACCGTTCACAGTTGCTTCGTAAGAGTTTCCGTCAATAAAAGAAACGGAAACCGTATTTGCATCTTCAATAACATGATAGTTTGTGGCAATTAATAAAGCATCGTCATTCTTTCCAATAATAATACCGGAGCCGCTGCCCTCCACTTCTCTCTGCTGCGGAGCATAAGACCGTCCGTTTCCATACTGGAAAAGTCCGAAATAATTCTGTACCTCCTGCAGGGATTTTGTTGTAATTGACACAACAGAAGGCATTGCTTCCTGTACGATTTCGGAAACATCCAGCCCGCCCTTTGAAACCGAAACCTCTTTTTCTTCTTTATCGTCCTCTGAATCTTCCGATTTCGCTTTCGTTCTCAAAAGGGTTACTTCATCATTCCTCTGCACAGCAGCTTCCACCTGGGATGGGTTACTCAATGCCCACGGCCTGTCAAAGTTTCCTGCTGCCAGACCACCCGCAATTGCCACACACAGTCCAATTCCGGCACTTCTCTTCACAATCTTTTTCACCTTTTCATTCCGATTATCTTTATTCATCATGATCAAATCCCTCCCTGGATTTTTATTTATCTCTTTTTGATGATTAAAGTATATTGAGAATTTGTGTTAACTTTGTGGGAAAATTGTGTTTAAATTGTTAAATCCTTACTGCGGTATGGAAACTCTGATAAAAAGGAACCTGCCATCTACGACAGATTCCCTTCTCTCACACAATCCTCAATCATTCGTTAAATGAAGTTTATCCAAAATATAGAAAACCAGGCTCAGGATCATACCTACCACGCAGGCAAGCACCATACCTGTAAGCTGTACATCCCCAAGGCTTACTGCAATTCCGGACAAGCCGATGACAAAAATAACCGATGTCAGGATCAAATTCCTGGATTTGCCGTAATCCACCTGGTTATCAACCAGGATCCGAAGCCCGGAGGTTCCGATCATACCATACAAAAGAATGGAAATGCCACCGATTACCGATCCCGGAATGGTACTGATCAGCGTAGCGAACTTTCCGCAGAAAGAAATCAGAACGGACAGTACTGCAGCTCCTCCGATAACCCAGACACTATACACGCCTGTAATCGCCATAACCCCAATATTCTCTCCGTATGTGGTTGTGGGCACAGAACCAATCAAACCGGAAATCGCAGTGGAAAAATTATCTGCAAAAATAGAACGATGAAGCCCCGGATCCTTCAGAAGATCCCTGCCTACGATCTTGCTGGTTACAATCTGATGTCCGATATGCTCGGAAGTGATTACCAGAATTACCGGAAGGATCGTCAAAACCGCTTCTGTCTTAAATTTTGCAAGATGAAAATCCGGGACGGCAAACCAGGCAGCTTTCGCTACTTCACTGAAATCCAGCAGTCCGCAAATTGCAGCAGCAATATATCCCGCAATGATCGCGATCAAAATAGGTATCACCGAAAGAAATCCGCGGAACAGCACCTGCCCGAAAATAGCAACTCCCAATGTTACAAGGAATACGATCAGGTTTTTGGGATCTACCTTCTCCACACCTGTAAGTCCTGCTGTAGAGGCAGCCGAACCGGCAAGTTCCAAACCAATCAGAGCAACCACCGAGCCCATTGCAGCAGGCGGAAGCACAATATCGATCCAGTCCGTACCAAACTTATAAATAATTCCTGCAAGAATACACCCGCAGATACCTACTACCACAAAACCGCCCTGGGCATATTCAAAGCCATACTTGGCGATTACCACTCCCGCAGGTGCCAGAAATGCGAAACTGGAGCCAAGATAAGCCGGTGCCTTTCCTTTGGTGATCAGAATAAACAGCAGAGTACCGCATCCATTCATAAACAGAACAATGGCAGGATTGATTCCAAAAATAAACGGTACCAGCACCGAAGCCCCAAACATGGCAAACAAATGCTGAATACTTAGAGGAATCATCAGTTTCAACGGAACTCTCTCTTCTACCTGGATGATCTTCTTTTCCATCCTTTTCCCCTCTCTCTTATGTACTTTTTTGAGTAAATTCTTTACCCACTGAACGCCCTTATTATACCATATCACACCTCCTGCGTACACTAAGAATTTGCTATATTTTATCATTTAAGTTTTTCCCTATTGTCCCCCAATCCGACTATAAACATTCACTGCATCCAGGATATGAAACTGTTCTGTTTCATGGGAGCCATCCGCTTTTGCCGTAACCAGAATATATTCTTTGCCGTTTACTAATGCCAGACTTGCCAGACACTGACCCGCTTCTTTCGTATATCCCGTTTTTCCCCCAAGAATCTCTCCTCCGGTCACAGAAGGACTGTCCATATATTGGAACATCGTGCTATAAAAGGTAAAACCTTCCGGGTGCTGCACGGTAGGCTGTACGCTATACCTGCTGCCGCAAAAAACCTCCCGAAAATCCTGATTCTGCAAAGCATACTTTAAAAGCACAGCGATATCCCGCACTGTGGAATAATGTTCCGCCTCATGCAATCCTGTAGAATTACAGAAATGGGTATCTTCCATCCCCAGCTCTTTCACTTTTTCATTCATCAGATCCACAAAGCCGCTTTCTGACCCTGAAATCCTGTCTGCAAGTGCAATGCAGCATTCTGCACCTGACGGAAGCAGTACTCCATACAGCAGATCCTTAATGGACGCTTCCTCTCCCGGCTCAAATCCTGCCATAGAAGCATCCTGCGCATAAAGCCTCTGAAACATCTCTTCCGGAAGAATGATCCGCTCTTCCAGATTGCTGCTGTTCTCTACTGTCAATAATGCAGTCATGATCTTCGTAAGCGAAGCAGGATAAATCCTCTCCCTGCTGCCGTGCTCCCCCAGGATTTCCCCTGAGCCGGCATCCATCAGAACAGCATTTTGACTATACAGTTCCTCCAGATCAACTTCCGCAGAGAAATTTTCATATCCCATCTGAGCCGTACTGTTTTCAAACGATAGGAACTCCGGCCCGCCATTTTCCATACGATACAGAATTTCCCCTGCATATCCGTATATTGCTGATACAAATAAAGCAGCCGCCGCCAGCAAAATGCATCTCATGATCCTCCGCCTTCTCCTTCTGCGCTGTCTTCTGCTCCCATAGTTTTGCTTTTTTACTTTTCTGCCTTTCATTTAAAAATTCCTGCCTTTCTGAGAAAGAATCCCGTTTCGCAGGATTCTCCGCCTGCGGCGGGCTGCCCCAGGCAACGTAATTTTCCTCCGCATCCTCCCCATACGAATGCATAAAGAATTTATTTAGCAGGAGCATAAAAATCAGCTCCCGCTTAGCTATCATTTTACTAAGCAGGAGCTGTTTATACTTTAAGATTACATTATTTAATTCCTAAGAAAATCCTAAGATTGCAGGCGGCACACCGGATCACGATCTTACAGGAAGTTTCACACAAAAGGTGGTCATCTCATTTTCACTCTCTGCAGTGATCGTGCCCCCGTGCAGCTCTGCAATCTCCCTGGCAATTGCCAGACCCAGTCCTGCGCCTCCTGTATTGGTTGCCCTGGCCTCATCCAGCCGGAAAAATTTTTCAAAAATATTATCCAGCTTATATGCAGGTATAGTTCTTCCTTTATTTCGGAAATACAGCAGCAGATCATGTTCTGTACATTCTGACCATATCCTGATCGGCGTATCAGGATAACTGTAAGCCACTGCATTTTTCAAAATATTATTAAAAACCCTCGCCAGCTTCATACTGTCCCCATAAACAGTGAGATTTTCTTCCACACATAATTCTACCGTATTTCCATGAGGCTGAAGGATCGGATAAAATTCATCCGTCATCTGAACCAGCATATAATAAAGATCTATCGGCTCTTTTTCCAGCACGATCTGCTGAAGATTATACCTGGTAATTTCAAAAAATTCATTGATCAGCTTCTCCAGACGTTTTGCCTTATCCAGGGTAATGCCTGTATACTTTATCCTCTGTTCCATCGGAAGATCCGGTGCTTCGTCAAGCAGGCTCAGATATCCGATAATAGAGGTCAGCGGAGTTTTCAGGTCGTGTGCCAAATAAGCGATCAGGTCGTTTTTCCGCGCTGCCTCTTCCTTCAAAAGCTGTTCATGCTTCTGCATCGTGGTTTTCAGCGAAACAAGCTGGGCAGCTATTTCCGCATGTTCTTTTGGCAGCGAGTCTGCGGCTGTATCCGTTCCCTGCATATAGTCGTGGATCTCACCGCTTACCATGGTGATGGTCTTTTTCACCTTCGCCTTTCCGTAAAAATGTACGATTACAAAAATAACCAGAATCCAGAAAATAATATTGATACACATGACCCCAAATATCAGTCTTTTGATTCTGAACCAGTCCGTATTTAAAACACTCACTTCATTTTCGCCGTAAAAAGTCTGATATTCTGCATAATTCTTCATAAACCAGTCTGCAAACATTCCGTTCCATGCGTGATCTACAAAATAAAAAATCCCCCAGCATAAAAGCAGTCCGCCCAAAATGGCTGCCAGACAAATTACTGCTGTTTTTAGTAGCTCCCTGACTTTACTTTTCAATTTTGTAGCCGCACCCCCAGACTGTTTTTATATACCGCGGTTCTTCAAAAGAATCTCCTAGTTTTTCCCGTAAATGGCGAATATGGACAGTAATCGTGTTATTGCTTTTGCTGAAATACTCATCCCCCCATATCTGTCGGAATAATTCCTCAGAGCTTACCACCTCACCTTTTTGCTGGCATAATATGCGCAGAATTGAAAACTCTGTAGGAGTCAGGGATAATGGTTTTTCGTTTAATGTACACTCATGTGTCTTAATGTTCAAAACCAGCCCGGAATGGATCAGAATATCCTCTTCCATCCCTGTTCCTGCTGTATTATATCTTTTATATCTGCGCAGCTGCGCCTTCACCCTGGCGACCAGCTCCAGGGGCAGAAAGGGCTTGGTAATATAGTCGTCAGCGCCTAAAGTAAGGCCTGTAATCTTATCAATTTCTTCGCCTTTGGCGGTCAGCATGATGACCGGATAATGATATCTCTCCCGTATTTTCCTGCAAATCTCAAAACCGCTCATATCCGGAAGCATTACATCCAAAATCGCCAGATCCAGATTCTCACTCTGAATACATTTCATTGCCTCTGCTGCGGTATAAAACTTATATACGGTAAAATTTTCATTTTGCAGATATACCTCTACCAGATCCGCAATCTCCCTTTCATCATCCACGATCAGTATTTTGTCTGCCATCCTCTCCAAAGTCCTTTCTGTAAAAAACTAATTTTGCCTTTTAGCCTATCCGGCCGCTTTCAAACGGTTTTAAATTGAGCAGTTGAACGATTCCCTGTTCTCAGCTTTTTCCCAGAACGCTTTTCAGCCACATATCTGCAAGCACCGGCCAAACTGCCGCTTCCTCATTGGGAATATTTGCTTTCAGCATTTCTTTCCCTTTCTCTTCGTCATAATCAAAGGAATCCAGAATCTTCTGCTTTTCCGGTTCTGAAAGTTCTATAATTCCCTGCTTAATGCATTCTACTATCCTGTTGATCTGCTCCATGGTATCTGTCTCACCATACTCTCCCCTGGCCCATGCTTCATTTGCAAGAGAAAGCCCGTGTTTTCCGCTGGAAAATACATGATGTGCATAAGAGATTCCCTGTTTATGAAGTGCCTCTGCCATAAGATAACTGTTTTCTACCGGAACTGCTTCATCTGTTGCAGTCTGCCATAAAAAACAGGGAGGTGTGTTGGATTTTACCTGTTTTTCCAGAGACACATATGCAAGCTGCTCTTCTGAAGGATTTTCACCCAGAAGGGCATTAAAGGAATCTCTGTGTGCATACTCTCCGGATGTAATCACCGGATAAGACAGGATTGCGGCATCCGGGCGGTTGGAAATCTCCTCATACCGCACATCCGACACATCTTTGAAATGAACACAAAGGCTGCCGCAGAGATGTGCTCCGGCAGAAAATCCACAGATAATCACCTGGTTTGTCAAAACTTTAAATTCTTCTGCCGCCTTACGGACAAAGCGCACTGCTCTTGACAGATCCTTCATGGGCTGATCATTAAGCGGAACCGCACCAAGAAGATTTGTCGTATATGTGCAGACAAATGCCTGATACCCTTCTTTATAAAATTCTCTGGCTACGATTTCCCCTTCCGTTGGGGAAACAACCCGATATCCGCCTCCTGGAACCACAATGATTCCCGGCCTTTTTTGTGTATCCTCGTCATGGATAAATGCCGTGATGTTCGGCATAAATCCAAATGCCATAGGATAAGAATACTCTCCCTGCTCCCATAAATCAAATCTCTTAATAATCATACGTACCCCTCTTTTTTTCAGAATATTTTATACCTTCTCGCTTCCGTCTTTCACATTCAGAGCATTGCTTATTCCTTTTCTGCAGCTTGCTCTGCTTACAATTTTACCATATACCAACGCAAATTCAACACCAGCTTCTTCAATTTCCTTTACAAACATTGGTTTAATCCGGAAGATAGAGCGGGATTTATTCCACTTCTCGCTGTTAAACGACAGTAATCCGTACCGAACCTTCGGATCCAGGGAAAAATCATCAGAAATCCGGCACATCACTTTAGCGCGACGTGCCGGATTTCCGACAATTCTATAAACCACTTACATTCTGAAATTCCCGAAGCTTTTGCTTCGCTTCCGGGGAAAGTCCTTTGGGGACCTGGATCCGGACTGTCACATACTGGTCACCATATACAGATTTGTTCTTCATGGAAACAACACCCTTTCCTTTCAGTCTGATCTTGCTTCCGGATTGTGTTCCTTCCTTAATCCTGCATACAACATCTCCGTAGAAAGTATGAACGCGTGCCTCACCGCCAAGAACTGCCGTGGGATAAGGAATGATAATTTCTGAGTAAATATCCAGCCCTCTTCTCTCATAGCCGGTTTTCCCGGCCACATGGATCACCAGATACAAATCCCCGGCTTCTTTTCCTCCCAGGCCGGGCTCGCCCTTCCCTTTCAGGCGAATCCTGCTTCCTTCCTCCACGCCTGCAGGAATATGCACCTGAACAGAACTCATACCTCCGTTGCCGGAATTCTTTAAAGAAAACCTTTTCTCGCATCCCAAAACAGCTTCCTCAAACGTAACGGTAATCTCCGCCTGGGCATCCTGTCCCTTCATAGAGGACGTTCCAAAGGGATTTCCTGAATAAGCATTCTCATACCGTTTTCCTTTTCCAAACAAATCTCCGAAAATATCTCCGAAAAACTCATCTCCATTCCCTGTATGAAAATGGAAACCGCCGTCCTCTCCCTGCCAATATGCAGACTGGCTCTGCCGCTTTGCAGCCTCCGGAGAAAATCCGGGTTCAAAAGCCATAAATCCGTAGGTATCGTACAGCTTACGCTTTTCCTCATCACCCAGGATTTCATAGGCCTCATTTACTTCCTTAAATAATCTTTCCGCCTGGAGATTACCGGCATTGGTATCCGGGTGGTATTTTTTTGCCAGCTTCCGGTATGCCTTTTTGATTGCAGCCGCATCCGCCTTTTTATCAACACCCAACACCTCGTAACAATCTCGTCTCGCAGCCATAAAAAACACCTCCCTGACTTGTATGCTGCATTTCTCTGTACCTTACAATAAAATGGACTGCATATTTACAATCCGGCAAATATGCAGTCCTGTCTATTTAAAGAGGTGCCAATTAACCCTCAATGGCAATATATTTCTTTTCTTCTGCTTCAGGCTTCCTGGGATCTTTCTTCGGAATGGACAGGGTAAGTATTCCGTTCTCATACTTAGCCTTGATTTCTTCCTGTTTCACATTCTCTCCTACAAAGAAGCTTCTACTGCAGGAACCGGAATATCTCTCCCTGCGGATATACTTCCCGGTCTTCTCATCCTTCTCATCATTGTTCCTTGAGGTAGCTGCCTTAATTGTAAGATAACCTTCCTTCAGCTCCGCCTGAATGTCTTCTTTCTTATATCCCGGCAGGCTGACCTCCAGCTCATATTCATTCTCATGTTCCTTCACATCTGTCTTCATTATATTCTCTGTGTTTGTTCTCTGATATCCCCTGAACGGATAATCAAAACCAAAGAAATCATCAATTAAATTTTCTCCAAAAATACTAGGCATTAACATAAGTCACCGCTCCTTTTCCATTAAACTTTTTATATGCTTCATTGGAACCGGGGATGTTGGGATTTTTAAGGGTTCTTCTGAACTCCTCTCTGTCATCTCCTTTGTTCTATGTGTAATATAACATATAAATTAGCACTCGTCAACCCCGAGTGCTAACATTTTTTGTGAAAATTCTGTGAAAACATTGGTAAAACGATTTTAAATTTCCATACACATCTTTATACATTCTTAATACAAATTCCAATACACTTTTACTTTCTTTATTTTTTGTGCCATATAATTAAGGCCTGATAAAGAAGGATAAAGGAGTTCTTCCCAATGAAAATACCATTTTTAAAAAAGAAAAAGCTGACTTCCTTTCAAATAATTATACTAAGCTTTTCCGGCGCGATCCTTGCAGGGGCACTTCTTCTGATGCTGCCGATCTCCAGCAGAGGAGGAAACATCACCTCCTTTCCGGACGCCTTGTTTACTTCCACCTCTGCAGTATGCGTTACAGGACTTGTTGTCTTTGATACTGCTACATACTGGTCAGCCTTTGGCCAGGCAGTTCTTCTGCTTTTGATCCAGGTGGGTGGTATGGGAGTCATTACAGCAGCAGTTATTTTTGCCATGGCCTCCGGAAAAAAAATTTCCCTGATGCAGCGCAGTACCCTGCAGGAATCTATTTCAGCGCCAAAGGTAGGCGGCATTGTCCGGCTGACGGAATTTATTGTAAAAACAACCTTCCTTTTAGAACTTGCAGGTGCTGTAATTATGGCTCCCGTGTTTTGCCGTGATCATGGCATAAAAGGATTATGGATGGCACTTTTCCATTCCATATCTGCTTTTTGCAATGCAGGCTTTGACCTGATGGGGATTAAGGAAAAATTTTCCTCCCTTACAGCCTATTCCGCGGATCCGATCATCAACATCACGATCATGCTCCTGATCATAATCGGAGGCATCGGTTTCCTCACCTGGGACGATATTCACACAAACCGTCTACATCTGCACAAATACCGAATGCAAAGCAAGGTGATCCTTTGCACGACCATGATATTGATCATTATTCCGGCAGCTTTCTTTTTCTTTTATGAATTTCCTGCCCTTCCTTTTGGAAAAAGACTGCTCGCTTCGCTTTTTCAATCCGTAACACCCCGAACTGCAGGCTTTAATACAACAGATTTAGCTGCATTCAGTGAAGCAGGGCAGTCTGTCATAATCATCCTGATGCTGATCGGCGGTTCACCGGGCTCTACGGCAGGAGGAATGAAAACAACTACTATTGCAGTACTGCTCGCTGCCTCAGCATCGACCTTCAGCCGAAAAGAAAGCGCCCACATTTTCGGGCGGCGCATTGGAAATGATACGGTAAAACATGCCGCAACGATCCTGCTGATGTATTTCACCCTCTTTTTCTCAGGCGGTTTCCTCATCAGCATTGCTGAAGGACTTCCTATGCTTATCTGTCTTTTTGAGACAGCATCTGCTGTAGGAACGGTTGGCTTGTCCCTGGGTATTACTGCAAGCCTCGGGACATTTTCAAGATGCATTTTGATCCTGCTCATGTTTCTGGGCAGAGTCGGCGGGTTGACATTGGTCTTTGCAGCTCTGGCAGCTACGCAGCGAAAAACAGCAAAATATCCTCAGGAAAAAATAACAGTTGGATAAAGGAGAATTTTTCTATGAAATCAATACTTTTAATTGGGCTTGGCCGATTCGGAAAACATATTGCCCTGCATTTAAATCAGCTTGGACATCAGACTATGGCAGTTGACCATAACGAGGAGCGTGTGGATGCGGTACTGCCATTTGTAACAAACGCGCAGATTGGCGACAGTACCAATGCCGATTTTCTGAACTCCCTGGGTGTCCGCAATTTTGATGTATGCATTGTAGCAATCGGAAACGATTTTCAAAGCTCCCTGGAAACCACATCTTTACTAAAAGAGCTTGGTGCCAAATTTGTTGTCTCCAGAGCAGGCAGGGACATCCATGCAAAATTTCTTCTCAGGAACGGGGCCGACGAAGTGGTTTATCCGGAAAAACAGCTTGCCAAATGGACTGCCATCCGCTACAGCTCTGATCATATCATGGATTACATAGAGCTGGATGATGAGCACGCCATATTTGAGATTCCGGTACCGAAGGACTGGGCAGGCCGATCCATCGGAAATCTTGATATTCGGAAAAAATACAGTATTAACATCATGGGTATCAAGCAGAACCACAACCTGGAACTTTCCGTCTCACCGGACATGGTTCTGAGAGAAGGCGAAACCATGCTTGTTCTCGGGAAAAACAAAGATTTACAGAAGTGTTTCCGAATTTAACTTCAGGAGGCTGAAATATGCAGGACCTTTTACTGCTTGGAGCCGTTTTCGCAGAGCTTCTTTTTGGATTTTATATCATAAAAAAGTGGGATATGCTTTTTGATCAGCTTGATACGGATGAAATGCCTCAGGATTCCTTTGAGATTGAAAACTCTCATACAGATTTTTTAGAGAAAAGCGTAGAAAATCACCAAACAGAATGATATGATAGGGAAAGCCTGCCGTTCTTATATAAAGGCAGGCCCGGAGGAAATTCGATGGAACGATTTAATAAAAAGCCCGGACAGCCTTTGGTCGACGTTGTAGCAGGATATATAAAATCCATTGCAAGAGATATCGGCAAAAGTTTTCTTGTCCTGTTGGCTGCGACACTGATTGGCTATACATTCTGTTCCCTTGGTTTTACAGAGGCAAACCTGATTGCTGTTTATATTTTTGGTGTGCTGGTCATCTCCATCATCACCACAAGCCGCCTGTGCGGACTGATCTCTTCCCTGGTAAGTGTGCTGGTTTTTAACTTTTTCTTTACTATTCCGCGCTTTACCTTTCATTTTTATGACCCGGATTACCTGGTAACCTTTACCATTATGTTTATGGTTGCACTGCTTACCGGTACCCTTGCAACAAAACTGAAGGAAAACGCCAGGCAGTCCGCACGGGCAGCATTCCGGACAAAAATACTTTTCGAAACCAACCAGCTTCTGCAAAAGGGGCAGGATGAGCAGTCCGTTGTAAAGGCCGCTGCCGGACAGCTGATCAAGCTTTTAAAACGGGATCTGGTTATTTACCTGTCTGACGGCAAAGAACTCTCCACTCCCGGTATTTACCGCACAACGGACAGCGATGGGGCTGACCTGGTCTCCGAAGCTGAGCAGGCAGTCGCTATCTGGGTACTTCGCCATAAAAAACATGCCGGAGCCGGAACCGATACATTAAACAATGCCAAATGTCTTTATCTTGCCATAAGAAATAACCAGAAGGTGTACGGAGTGGTTGGAATTTCTATGAATGAGGTTCCTCTTGATGCCTTTGAAAACAGTGTCCTGCTGGCCATCCTCGGGGAATGCGCCCTTGCCCTTGAAAACATCAAAAACGCCAGAGAAAAAGAGGAGGCTGCGATTCTTGCAAAAAATGAACAGCTCCGTGCAAACCTGCTTCGGGCAATCTCCCATGACCTGCGCACTCCGCTGACTTCTATATCCGGAAATGCCAGCAATCTTTTATTCAATTACCAGAAACTGGATGAAAGTACAAGGGGACAGATTTTTGCAGATATTTACGATGATTCCATGTGGCTCATTAATCTGGTAGAAAATCTGCTTGCTGTCACACGAATTGAAGAAGGCCGTATTAATCTGAAACAATCTCCGGAACTAATGGACGAAGTAATTTCAGAAGCATTGCGCCATATTAACCGCAGAAGTGTGGAACATACCATCCGGGTCACCAGCACACAGGATCTGATCCTTGCACAGATGGATGCGAAATTGATCGTTCAGCTGGTCATCAACCTTGTGGACAATGCCATCAAGTATACGCCCGCCGGATCTGTCATAGAAATCCATACAGAGCAGAAAGACAAACTGGTCTTCGTTTCTGTTTCTGATAACGGTCCCGGAATTCCTGATGAACAAAAGCCCCGTATTTTTGATATGTTCTACACAGGCACTAACAAAGTCGCTGACAGCCGCAGAAGCCTGGGGCTTGGACTCTCGTTATGCAAATCAATTGTTACAGCTCATGGCGGCACGATTTCCATATCGGACAATCAGCCCCATGGTACGATCTTTACATTTACATTACCTACAGGGGAGGTAGATATACATGAATAAACCTTTAATACTGGTAGTGGAGGATGATTCTTCCGTGCGAAACCTGATTTCAACCACATTAAAAACCAATGATTACCGGTATCTGGTTGCTGTCACCGGAGAAGCAGCAATTATGGAAGCATCCTCACATAATCCGGATATTATTCTTCTGGATCTTGGTCTTCCGGATATGGATGGCGTACAGGTCATAAAAAAGATCCGCACCTGGTCCAATCTCCCGATCATTGTGATCAGTGCAAGAAGCGAGGATTCCGATAAAATACAGGCTCTTGACGAAGGCGCAGATGATTATCTGACAAAGCCCTTCTCTGTGGAAGAGCTGCTGGCAAGGCTTCGAGTAACCCAGCGCCGACTCTCTTATATGACCTCTGAAATGCTGACTGCCAGTTCTGTATTTGTCAACGGAAAACTAACCATAGACTATGCCGGAGGCTGCGCCAGCATGGACGGCCAGGAACTCCACCTGACCCCCATTGAATATAAGCTTTTGTGTCTCCTTTCCAAAAACGTCGGCAAGGTCCTGACCCACACCTATATTACCCAGAATATCTGGGGCAGAAGCTGGGAAAATGATGTAGCATCCCTCCGGGTCTTCATGGCAACCCTCCGGAAAAAGCTGGAAGCAGCACCGGATTCCCCGCAATACATTCAGACCCATATCGGCGTCGGATACCGCATGATGAAGGTAGAATGAGCCGAAACCGCCGGACAGTAAAAAACAGCAAAGCAGAATCTTTTTCATAAAAGAACTGCTTTGCCGTATATTTTAATAATCAACATCCAAATTTTTGTAATAAAAGAAATTACCTTTTCCGGGCCGCCTGCAGGTTCCATACACCATTGCATATCAAAATGAACCACATCATATTGATTTAAATATGTCTTAAACTCCTTGCTCTTTGCTATTTCCAGACAGGAAAACATTTCTTCCGAGTCACAGCCCCTGCTGTAATATGCCGCAAGCATATCTGCCGTAATAGATTTGCCAAATCTCCGCGGGCGGCTATTGCAGATGAATGCATCTGTAGATTCCAAAACACTATTCGTGTAGTTGAGAAGACCTGTTTTATCTACATAAATTTTTGCATTCAAAGCAGCCTGAAATCCACTGTTATCCGGATTTAAAAACAGCCCCATATGCCATACACCCCTTCCTTATGCCTGATCCGTGAGACAACATTTAAACAGTTTCTACCCGACAAATTTCATAACTCATCCATCACAACATCATTGACAGCATCAAACGCATCCTCCAGAGCATCCAGTGCCTCTGTCAGTGTATCCAGCTTTTCCTCCTCCGCGTCCCCGTCCTCATATTCCTCAATAATATCCGCCATTGCATCCTTCAGTTTCTCCAGATAATCCGCAATGTCCTGCAATTTTAATTCTTTGTCCGCCAAAGGTGCAATATCTACTACTTTTCCCATGCTGTGTACTCCTCCATATTCCGGTTCATTTTTTTCCTGCATTCAATGCCCTTTTATATTCCTTAGCCTTTTTCAAAGTATCCGCGATAAACTCATGCTTGCCTTCCAGATACTTTTCTCTGCCGCAGTCAACAGGCGCTTTCTGTGCAAGCAATACTTTTAAATCCTCATACGCTTTGGCCGCAGAAGGTGTATCGTTCAGATAATCTCTGAAATTTATATAATTTTTCCACTCCTCACTATCTGTCAAAACAACATGGATAAAATGCGTCTGCAGATCTCCAGAACCATCATAGTAGCTTCCGCAGGCAAACAATAGCTGATTTTGAATAGATGCCTGTGCATTGGGCCGATAGTAAAACCCATTGTCCTTTAGTTCTTTCTCATAAGCCAGAATATCGTAGAAATCATCCACAGCAAGTGCAATATCGATAATGGGTTTTGCCTTGATGGAAAGTACGGAAGTACTTCCTACATGCTGAATATCTTTTATCACATTTCCCAGTATTTTTTTCAGACGGGAAATGGTATTCCGGGCTTCAATTTCCCATTCTTTTTCATGTTCACATAGCTGTACAGTTCCTCGTCTTAATCCTATCATCTGTCCAAAATTCCTTCCCGCATTTTTCACTTTATTCTATTTTCCCATCTTTTCCTTCCACTCGGCTTCCCTGAATCCTGTAAGGACATAATCCTCAGAAATGAGCAAAGGCCGCTTCACCAGCATGCCGTCTGTGGCAAGAAGCGTATAAATCTCATCCTCTGTCATCGTCGGCAGCTTGTCCTTTAACTGCAGTTCTCTATAAAGCATACCGCTTGTATTTACAAATTTTTTGATGGGATAACCGCTCATTTGATGCCAGGTTTTTAATTCCTGAGCATTGGGATTATCATCCTTAATGTGGCGGTCAACATACTCCACTCCATTGGCATCCAGCCATTTCTTTGCTTTCTGGCAAGTACTGCATTTGGGATATTCTATAAATAACATTGCAATTCCTCCTCTGATTTTTCCTGTTCCTGCATTATTGAGCCTGTATAAACTGCAAAAGAAATTCCTTGAATGCCGCGATCACCTGGTCAAGGTGATGATCATAGCAATGGGTGTCCCCCGGGATGATCACAAGCTTTGCATGATCATACAGCTTCGCCGCTTCGATGGAATATTCCACAGGAACAGCGTCATCTGCATCCCCGTGTATCAGCAGCACAGAACCATGATATTTACTGATCAATTCTTCTGCATGGATCATCTGGGCAATGCCAAGATAATCTCCTTTTAATTTCCTGTCCCCCAGATCCAGTTCATCCGGCACATTATCCACATCAAATTCTCTGCCAAGCAGGGAACCTTTCCGTGCTGTATCCGGGATACACAGTGCAGGTGAAAGAGGAATCAGTGCTTTAAACGTCTTTGGCCGCAGCCCTGCTGCAAGGATTGCCAAAAGTCCTCCCTGTGAATGCCCGGTAATATAAAGATCTGTCACAAAATCAAGGGATTTTGCATAGTCTATTGCTGCCAGAACATTGGATATCCACTTAAACAGATTATGATCCTCAAATTTTCCACCGCTCATGCCGTGTCCGTACATTTCCACACGGAGTGCGGCGAAGCCGACCTCCACTGCCGCCTCTGCTGCCGCAACAATATGTGTCTCTTCCATATGTCCTGTAAATCCGTGAATAATCAGGATCAGCGGACATTTCTCTTTCTTCTCCGGCATATCCAGTTTTGCATGCAGTTTTATTCCAATATCTTCAATATAAAATTCTCTCATGATCTTTTACCTCCAAATAGCACAACCTCATATCCAAAATCCATATAGTTTTTTTATCATAATCATTCTAACAATGAATATTTTCCATGTCAATAAATGCAGCAAAAGTGGCAGCTTAACCTGTCCCTGAAGCCAGCCATGCGCATTGAACCCGTTATCTCTCCTTCCTCATAACAAAGTTTGTAAGATAAATCCCCTGCCGTTCTACCTGCTGCTCTTTTACTACTATATATCCTCTTTTTTCGAAAAAGGGCCTCGCTGTAATAGAAGCATGGGTCGTAATATTCCCCTGGACTGCCAGTTCCAGAACATTACAAATACCGGAAGCAATCCCTTTTCCCTGATAATCTGCATGGACATACAGCCGATCAAGATAGCCTGTGCAGTCTATATCTCCAAAACCTGCGATAGTTCCATCCTCCACCGCAACCACACTAAAGTGTTCCTGAAGGGACTGATTCCACTCATCCAAATCTACCTGGCCTGTTGCCCAGGCATCTAATTGTTCTTTTGAATAATCTTTCGCATTAACCCTATGAACCGTATTATAAAAAAGTTCTGCCAGTTCACTGCAATCCGATGGCTGATACTTTCTGATCATCATGCTTTCTTTCCCCCAATTTATCTTGTATTATGTCCTTCTCACACTACATGAAGCATCATAACACAAAACAAAGCGGATGTGGTAAATTAATTGACGTTCCCGAAATCTTGACTTCCGAAAAGCCGAATTCTATAATAGCTTTAAACAAAACGGCGAACTGAACAAGACAGACAAAAGAAAGCAAGCAATGTCGGGACAGTTTCCAGAATTTAAGCTATACTTTAAGCACAGCAGGAGGTTGATCGTTATGGAATGGGCAAAAGCAATCAGTGAAGCTGTCAATTATATTGAAAGCCATATTACGGAAAATATTACACTTTACGAAGTGGCAGCACATGTAAATATTTCCCCCTTTTATTTTCACAAGGGCTTTAGCATATTATGCGGATATACGATAGGAGAATACATCAAAAGCCGCAGAATGGCTCTTGCAGGGGAAGAGCTGATCACAAGCGATATTACAGTTATGGAGCTTGCAATGAAGTATGGTTATGATTCCCCTGACAGTTTTGCCAAAGCCTTTTCCCGGTTCCATGGAGATACCCCTCTGGCAGTGCGCAGGAATAAAAAAATGATTAAAACCTTCGCACCGCTGAAGCTGACAATTTCATTGAAAGGTGGTTACATTATGGATTACAGAATTGTGAAAAAAGGGGCCTTTACTGTTTTGGGAGCATCGAAAGAATTTAGCTATACAAATGCCAAACAGACAATACCGCAGTTTTGGCAGGAACATTATGCTTCCGGAAAAGGAAAATACGTCTGCGGAATGTTCGGTATCAACATTGACCCACAGATGGGAAACGAAAAGTTTGAATATTTGATTGCAGATATTTATAATCCGTCTATGGATATTCCAGACGGATTCACAGTAAGGACGATTCCTGCATTTACATGGGCTGTTTTCCCCTGCAAAGGCCCTCTTCCTGATTCCATGCAGGATGTAAATACCAAGATATTCTCCGAATGGCTTCCTGCTTTACAGGATTATGAATTCGGGGCAGGATATTGTGTTGAAATGTACGATGCGCCGGACAAGTATCCCAATGGGACAAATGACGAAAATTATTATACAGAGATCTGGATTCCCGTTAAAAAGAAGTAAAGTATTCCCCTGCCTGTATTAAGGCAGGGGAATGTGCTATTCGTCTGCCAATATAACTTTGCATCGCTTCATATAGCAGGCAATCCCGTATTTTAAAATTTTCCTTACACTGTTTTTTCTAAGTTCCTCCATCTTTCTTAACACTTTCCTTGAAACATTCCATAATTTGTATTCCGAATAATTAACGCAATGAACTGCGTAAAGATTCTTCCCTCAATACCTTCATTCGTGTGGGAACGCATACTCTTGTTTCCCAGAAATGTTTTATCCGAGGCAAAGAGCTTTTCGGACGTGTCACGACTCTTGTATAGACGAAGAGCTTCCTTCGCTGTCATCCTTTCTGATGTGATGATGACAATGTAGCCGCACAGGAAAATCTCTCATTCTGATGGGACATCAACAAGGCAGTACGTTCCCGCAAGGCGTTTTCAAATATTTCCCGTTCATCGGTCTCTTTCAAAATACTGTGATAAATGTTGAAGGAAGGTTTTTCTTAATCTCAGCAGACCATTTATCACGCGCTTTGGCCGTATACTCGGTACTATTTTGGTCGAGATACGATCCAAGAGATTCATAACAGTCCCTATGCGACTTTCTACTGCTTGAACACACATCCTGCAACGGCTGACCCAGTTATAAAAAGTGCTTATAGCGATACCATTTTCACGGCACCAGTCAGCATCTGTCATGCCGCTTTGGCGGCATTCATTGATAAGCCTGATCTGTTCCGCCATCGGAACACGGGCTTTGCGTGTAGCTGTCATAACCTACCCTCCGTAATTATAGTGAAATAGTCTAACTATCTTTCATTTACAATTATAGAAGAATCCAGGAGATTAGAAAATCCGCAGGAATATTTGGCGCTTACGGAACACATCAACGTGTTTAAAACACAAAAACAGCCGCTTCTGTTTAAACAAGGCAGCTGTTTTTGCAAAACTATTCATTTCAATTAGAATTTATTCTCTGATCCAGACTCTCATCTGTCCCAGACCACGGTTTCCCCAGATATAATAAGGAACTGCTTTCATAGTCACCGGTGTTCTTTCCGGAGCGTTCACAGAATACAATTCGGCGCTGTCAGCTTCACGGAGTGCGTTCATAGTCAGTGTCACAGTTCCTGCCAGGGCTCCTTCTGTTTCCTTATGCTCCTCAATTTTGCTGTCGCGAGGCAGAATCAATGCCTGAAGCTGCAAACCATTGTCAACGCCTTCGATGCAATATACGATGGGACCACGCATCAGACCAACACACCCAACTGTATCCCGGCAGCGAACCGTACCATACATTTTTCTGATTTCCATAGGGAAACTCATCTGTACCACATCACCGGCTCCCCAGGTACGGCAGATATATGCATAGCCGTCTTTTATCTGATAGCCTGCTGCTTCTCCATTAATGGTGATTGTCAGCGACTTCTCCGATACATATCCCGGGACATGGACTGCCAGAGTAAATGCCTCTTCCGTTTTCGGTGTCAGAATATATTTCACTTCCCCTTTCCATGGGTATTCTGTCTCTACAGCAATATTTGCATGATCCAGTTCTGCTTTCTGCCCGATCATCAGATGCGCATAAATCGTATCTTCGCTTTCACTCCAGCAGTATTTTCCAATGGAAAGAATCATTCTGGCCAGATTGGGAGGACAGCAGGCACATGCATACCAGCCCGGTCTCTCCGGAAGTACATGCTTCATCCCAAACACTTCACCGGACAGTCCCGGATTTGTTTCCAACGGATTCACGTAGAAGAAATGTTTGCCATCCAGCTGCATACCGCTGATGGTAGAATTATAAATACAACGCTCGATTATGTCCGCATATTTTCCTTTTGGCTCCAGTTCGAGCATGGATTTTGCAAAAAAGACCAGTCCGATCTGTGCACATGTCTCCGCATAGGCTCTGTCAGGAGGAAGGTCATAATCTTTGGAAAATGACTCCCATTCGCCGGAAGAACCGATGGCGCCTGTCAGATACATTTTTTTCTGAAGAATATTGTCCATCAGTACCTCACATGCCTGCTTCAGAGATTCATCCTCTGTCGCCGCTGCCAGATCTGCCATCGCACGATACAAATATACCGCACGTACTGCATGGCCCTCTGCTGATTTCTGTTCACGAACCGGTGCATGAGACTGGTTATATTCCAAATAGTCAGGATCCATACCGAAGATCTCAAAGTCCCGATTTTCTTTTTCCCTGTGGAAGAAATCCTTTTGTTTTCCTCTGTTCTCAATAAAATAGGCAGCCAGTTTACTGTATTTTTCTTCTCCGGTCAGCTGATAGAGACGCATCAGGCCTACCTCCACTTCTTCGTGGCCCGGAATGCCATAATGCCCTTCATGAAAGACTGAGGCAATACAGTCCGCCATGTTTTCTGCCACCTCAAGAATTTTCTTTTTTCCGGTCACCTCATAATAACCGCAGGCCGCCTCCATCATATGCCCCATACAATATAATTCGTGGCCTTCCAGAAGGTTTTTCCAACGATGCTCCGGTTCCTTTATGGTGAAATAGCTATCCAGATAACCATCCTCCTGCTGTGCCTTTGCGATAATGTCAATCACTTCATCCGCACTTTTTTCCAGTTCCGGGTCCGGATGTACCCACAGGGAATAAGCTGCGGCCTCCAGCCATTTGGCTACATCACTGTCCTGGAATACCATTCCGTAAAATTCGCCCTCTTCCATACCGGCAGCAATCCGGAAATTCGCCAGAGCATGGCTTTTTTCCGCGCCCGGAATTTCATCATTCAAAATTCTCTGCTGGTAGGGAATGACGGTATCCACTACCTTTTTTTGATAAGGAGACCAGAATTTATCCTCACATCTCGTCTGTTTCAAAGAAACTGAATGTATTTTATTTTTCATATCAACCCCTATTTTCCTTCCTTTAAGACGATTACAGCCTGATTGCCTTCCCTGCGAACCACAGCCTCTTTATCCCAGAGTGCCTTTGTCTGCCAGCTTCCATCACCGCCCTGTACCGTTACGGTAATCTCCTGTCCGCATCTGACTGCCTCTGCACTCATCACCGGCTTTCCGGCAAGATCCGGTACGGTCACCTTTGCCCGTTCCCCGTCTGCCATCCAGGAAACTGCCAAAGTCACACCCGCCGTGAAATCGTAATCCGGTTTTGTGCTGCAGCTTCCAAGAGCAAGAATCCTGCCCGGCGCCACCATCAAAGGCATTGCATGATAGTCAAAGGTTTCTGTATGCCATTTTCCGCCTTCGCAGAGCTTTTCTGTCATCAGATTGTACCATTTACCTTCCGGCAAATAGTACTCTACTTCTCCGTCTTCCCGGAAAACAGGAGCAACCAGAAGGGTATCGCCCATCATATATTGCATATCCAGAGGAAGACAGGTGCGATCCTTTGGATATTCCATAAACATCGGCCGCATCATGGGCACACCTGTTTCTGATGAAACAACAGCCATCTGGTACAAATAGGGCATCAGGCGGCATTTCAGCTCCACCATTTCCTTTAATACCACGCTGGCTTCCTCATCAAACAGCCACGGAACACGGTAGGTAGAGCTTCCGTGCAGACGGCTGTGTGAGCTCATAAGACCAAACTGGCACCATCTCTTATAAATATCCGGGGATGCTGTCTGTTCAAATCCGCTGATATCATGGCTCCAGAATCCGAAGCCTCCGCAGGCCAGCGAAAGACCGCCCCGCAGTGTCTCTGCCATGGAGCTGTAGGATGCAGAGCAATCGCCGCCCCAGTGTGCAGGAAACTGCTGTCCGCTCACTGTTGCAGAACGGGCAAACAATACAGCATTTCCTTTCAGTTTTTCCTGCTCAAGCAGTTCAAAAACCGCTTTATTATACAGATAAGTGTACGCATTATGCATATCCACCGGATCAGAACCGTCAAACCATTGAATATCCGTTACCGGAACTCTTTCTCCAAAGTCCGTCTTAAAACAGTCTACCCCCATATCCAGAAGCGTTTTCAGCTTACTCTGATACCAGGCCACGGCATCCGGATTTGTAAAGTCCACCAGAGCCATACCAGGCTGCCACAGATCCGTCTGCCATACGGAACCATCTGTTTTCTTTAACAGATATCCTTTTTCCTTTCCTTCTTTAAACAGATATGACATCTGGCCAATGTAGGGATTGATCCATACGCAGATTTTCAGCCCACGTTCATGATAGCGCTTCAGCATTCCTGCAGGATCGGAAAACGTATCCGGATCCCAGATAAAATCACACCATCTGTAAGCGCGCATCCAGTAGCAGTCGAAATGGAACACATGCAGCGGAATGTTTCTGTCTGCCATTCCCTGAATAAAACTGCCGGTGGTTTCTTCATCATAGTTTGTAGTGAAGGAGGTAGTCAGCCAAAGGCCGAAAGACCATGCCGGAGGCAGTGCCGGTTTCCCTGTCAGTTCACAGTATCTGGAAACGGCTCCTTTGGGATCCTCTCCTGCAATCACATAATAACCCAGAGTTTCTCCCGGTACGGAAAACTGTACTTCTTCCACTTTTTCACTGCCTATTTCAAAGGACACTTCGCCCAGTGTGTCTACGAGAACACCATAGCCCTTATTGCTCAGATAGAACGGGATACACTTATATCCCTGCTCACTGGCAGTACCACCGTCTTCATTCCAGTTTTCCACAATCTGACCATTCTTTACAAAAGAAGTAAAACGCTCACCAAGTCCATATACATATTCTCCGGTATCCAGACTGAGCTGCTCTACCATATAACTTTCCCCCGTATCCTTATTGAGCATCCGGGCCATATTTCTGTAATCAGACATAGTCAGCAATCTGTCATTTCGGTAATATGCCACGCACCAGCCGCCCGGTGCCTTTGCAATCACTGCTTTTGCAGCCCCGCTTTGGTAGGTCAGTGTCTTCTCATCTTCAGTGACAGTCACTGTACGCTTTGCGGGATATATGACCGGCCGAACCCTTTTACCGGCTTTTCCGTCAAAATGAGTCACCTCTGTATGGATCACATCCTCCCTGGGACTTGTGAAGGTCACTGTCAGCATTCCAATATTCAGACAGTCTCCGCGCCCGGTAATGTGCTTTGCCGCGCCGAAGACAACAAGACTCTCGCCCTCCGCTTCATGGCCTGCATATTCTACTGCAAAAGTAGGCTCATATTCTTTTCTCATTAACCAGAATCCATTTGTAAATTTCATCTTTATTCACTCCTCTTACTCACAGTTTTTACTCGATGTGTTATCCTCCTGTGGCATATGCCGATCCAGAAGCGGATCGATCATATAGGATGCCGCGCAGGAAGCCGCTCCCGGAATCACCAGAAACAATGCCGGCTGAGCCAGTAAAGCCAGATAAGCTGCTGCAAACATTACCGCCAATATCAGAGAAATAGGCAAATGTTTCACAGTCATATAAAAAGATAATTTTACAAACCAGCCTGACGGCATCACAAACCGCGACAGTGCCGGGAAAGCATAGCATGCACTGACAATAAAAAATACAATCACCAGTGCATACAGCACCATAAAAAATAATCCGAATAAGCTGCTTGTCTTCGCATTCAGAATGCCCATATTCAGAAGCATAAGAAAGATTACGCCTCCGTAAATCAATGTGAGAGGAATAGATGAAATCAGGTTCTGCTTATATGCATGCCAGAATTGCACAGACACCGTATCTCTGTCATGTCTTACTGATTTTGTTACCGCCGCATATAGTGCGCTGAATGATGCTCCGATCGTAATCACAGGAATGCATCCGATCAGCCAGTAAACACTTACGATCAGCAGGTCAAAAATCTTTCCTGTATATGTATAAAAATTACCGTCAAAGTCAAACATTTTTTTCCCAAAGGCTTTGTCCTTTTTATTCATCCGATTCCTCCCGCATCATTAGAATTTTTATATTACTTCAGGTCAATCTTATATCCGTCTCTTGTAAACAAAGGAATCTGTTCGATCGGCGCTGCTGTCATCACAGTCTGTCCTCCCTCATGTTCCTCTCCTGTCCATGCATTGGTCCACTTTGCACCTGCCGGCAGATAAACCGCTGTCGACCTGCAGCCGGCATCTGTAATTGGTTTTACCAGCATATCCGGTCCAAACATGTACTCATCCTCCACATTCCAGGACTCCTTATCTTCCGGGAATTCGTAGAACAGTGTACGCATAACCGGTGTGCCTTTCTCATGGGCTTCTTTCATGCGTTCCGACACGTACGGACGGATTTTTTCACGAAGTTTCAGGTAGTAGCTCAGAATCTCATATACCTGATCGGTATAGCTCCATACTTCATTCGGTGCGCCGGATACGCACTCTGCACCGCCTGTTGTACCGTACTGCGGCTGAAGCGGCCAGCGATAACCATGAAGACGCATAACCGGACAGAAACATCCGTACTCAAACCAGCGGATCAGAATTTCATGGAAGGCCGGATCATTTACATTAGCGCCAAAGAATCCGCCAATATCGGTAGTCCACCATGGAATCCCTGCCAATCCCATATTCAGACCTGCTGCCACCTGATTTTTCATGCTTGGGAAGGAGGATTTGATATCACCGGACCATACCAGTGCGCCATATTTCTGGGAACCCGCCCATGCACAGCGAAGAAGGTTGATGATATTTTCCTGGCCCTCTGCCTTCATACCATCAAAGAATGTCTTCGCATACATAACCGGATAAATATTTCCCACCTGGACATCCGGTCCGAGATGATATCTGTAGTTTTCAAAATCATATACTGTATATTCCGGTTCTGCCTCATCCAGCCAGAACACCCTGACACCCTTGTCATAATAGTTTTTCTTTGCTTTCTCCCATACATACGCTCTCGCTTCCGGGTTGGTCGCATCATAGTGCAGGGTATTTCCCTGGAAGTCCATGGAGATAGGATATCCGGATTCCACACGGATCAGAAGGCCTTTGCCTTTCATCTCCTCAAAATTCTCACTGCGATAATCCACAGTCGGCCAGATAGATACCATCAGTTCAATGCCCATTTCCTTCAGTTCGGCAATCATTCCATCCGGATCCGGCCAGTAGGTCGGGTCAAATTTCCACTCACCCTGCAGCGGCCAGTGGAAGAAATCCACAACGATCACAGAGATCGGGAGGCCTCTTCTCTTGTATTCTCTTGCTACTTCCAGAAGTTCCTCCTGTGTCTGATAGCGGAGCTTACACTGCCAGAAGCCCATTGCATAATCCGGCATCATCGGTACTTTTCCGGCAGCATTTGCATATGCTTCCTCGATTTCTGCGGGGGTATCTCCTGCTGTGATCCAATAGTCCAGCTTCTTTGTAGAAAATGCTTCCCATGTCGTGATATTCTTTCCGAAATTCACCCGTCCCACTGCCGGATTGTTCCAGAGGAATCCATATCCGAGACTGGAAACTGCAAACGGTACACTTGCCTGTGAATTTCTGTGTGCCAGCTCAAGATCTGCTCCTTTCACATCCAGAAAATCCTGCTGATACTGTCCCATACCAAAGATCTTTTCCTTTGGATTAGAAATAAATCTCATAGAAAGACGGTAATCGCCTCCAATAATCGGCTTGAATTCTCTTGCATCCACCTCCAGAGAACTGCAGGTGCTGCCAAACATATCCTTTCTTGTGCGCAGATATTCTTCCAGAAGGACTTCGTTCTTCTGATTATAAAAGGTAATCTTTCCGATCAAATTGATTTCCGCGCGGATCTTTCCGTTTATGATTTCTCCGCCGTCTTCCCTTACCGTAATCTGCGGAGTTCCGGGATTTTCCTGTTTCAGAAGTGCCCAGTCCTCATCCGGCATCTGTGCCAACTTTGTGGATCGTACACGAAGACTGTTCTCACCCCAGGGTTCAATGATCAGTCTCTCTGCCTCATAACGATAACAGAGGGCATTTCCCTTCTGCTCAAAATATCCGTAAACAACCTTGACTTCATCCTGTGATGCCATAATAAATTCCTCCTTGATTTTCATTTATCAGTCTTTTACCGCACCTGCTACCAAACCTCCTACAATATATTTCTGCAGGAAAATAAAGAGCAGAACTACCGGAATTACCAGAATGGTTCCATAAGCCATGATACAGTTCCACTTTGTACCGTATGCATTCTGGAATTTGTAAATATTCGCTGTTAAAGGACGCATCTCTGCATTTACATTAAAGGTCATGGAATATACCAGGTCATTCCATCCGTTGAGGAAGGAAATAACGATAATGGTAATGATGCCGGTCTTTACTGCCGGAATCATTACAAATAAAAATGACTTCAGAGCACCACACCCATCCAGTCTGGCAGCTTCATCCAGCGCCTTCGGTACACTCTTGAAATATGGGCGGAGCGTAACAACGGCAAAGGGAATGGATGCTGCTGCAATGGCAATGGGCGCAGTAAAATGCGTTCCCAGAATATGAAGTTTGTTAAAAATCAGGTACATCGGTGTCAGCGTCAGTGATGCGGGAAGCATCTGTGCAACCAGGAAGGTAAGCAGAAAAATGTGGGCTCCGCGCATTTTAAATCGTCCCATACCATAGGCTGCAGGCACACCCAGAAGCAGTGCGATAGCCATCGTAAGAAAACCGTTGATAAAGCTGTTTCTCAGAGATAACAGGAAAGTCTGGTCTGTCAGATTTACCAGCCACGGGTCAATGGTAAACTCGTGGGGAAAATATGTGAGAATCTTTCCAAAGGTCTCCGAGTCTGACTTAAAAGAAATCTGTACCAGCCAGTAAATGGGGAAAAGAAAAATAATTGCGACGATAATTGCTATGACGGAATTAGTCAGTTCCTTTCTTCCTTCTTTTGTCTTAAACATTCTAATCATCCTCCTTTGCCAGCAGTTTCAGATAAAACAGCCCTATAATGAAGAGGCATGCAAACAGTACCATGGCAATTGCAGCACCTTCAGAAAACTTAAACTGTGTAAAGGATCTTACATAAGAATATGTACCCAGCACATCCGTTGCATTCAGCGGTCCGCCTGCAGTCATAATATACATAAGGTCGAATGCGCGGAAGGTATAAATAAAGCCCAGCATCAATACTGCCAGAATAGACCCCTTCATCAGAGGCAGGGTAATATGCAGGAACTTCTGTCCCCAGTTTGCACCATCGATTGACGCACTCTCATATACATCCTGGGAAATACTGGTCAGGCCGGACATCAGAAGCAGCATGTTAAATGGAATACCTACCCAGCAGTTCATGATAATAACCGCAATCAATGCCGTCGAGCCGCTGACCAGCCATTCCGGACCGGTAATTCCGATTTTTGAAAGCAGGTCATTGATCAGACCGGCATTGGAGAAAATATTTTTTCCCAGAAGGCCGGTAACAGACATTGGCATCATGTAGCTGACCAGAATCATCCCCCGGATAGGGCCGGAGAGTTTGAACTTCTGGTTAAAAAACATAGCGAATGCAAATCCGATCGTAAACTGGAAAACCAGACATGCAATAGTAAAAATAAATGTATTTCTCAGGACAAGCAGAAATGTGCTGTCGTGGAACAGGTTTATATAATTTTCAAAGCCAATAAAAACGGAGCCGCCCTTTGTAAGGTTCTTAACATCCACATTTTTAAAACTGAGGACCAGATTATATACCAGCGGATATCCCAGAACGACCAGCATATAAATAAATGCCGGAAGAATAAAAATATATCCGTCGCTCTCTCGTTTGGAACTGGCATTCTTTGTTTTCATAAGCGAAGTGCCTCTCTTTCCTTCTGATTCGTTTTCAGGTAACTTTTAAAAATTCCACGGTCTCCGGCCAAACGTTTTGCCGGAAACCGTGGAATTAATGTCATGCGGGTATTCGCACCGGTATTACGGAAGAGGGGTTTCCTCAACAATAGGAGAAATTGTCTCCATTGCCTTTGCAAGAGCATCCGCAGGAGCAGCACCGTCTACGAATACGGACTGTGTAGCGCTGTAGATTGCTTCAGAAATGCTTGGCCATTCAGCGTGTGGTCCACGTGCGTCTGCATAATTCATCTCATCTGTGAATATTGCAAAACCTTCCTGCTCGTAATCATATTCAGATTTGGAATCGGAACGGGTTGGAATTTTACCGGCTGTTACGCCCCATTCACCTTCTTTTTCCTTGGAACACATCCACTCAAGGAACTTCACACATGCTTCTTTGTTTTCTGCACCGGAACATACGCCGAAGTTTTCGCCGCCGATTGTGGAGCTGGAAGTTCCCTCATCACCTGTCGGGAGCAGGCAGAATCCATAATTGAAGCCATCGATCGCGTCTGTCTGTGCCAGATGCCATGTACCAACCTCAGCCATAGCAGCCTTTCCTGCTGCAAACTGATTAAATGCGTCAGCCTGTGTCCAGTTGATACATTCTTTGCTCATATAACCATTGCTGATCAGATCAGAAAGAGCAGTCAGACCTTTTACTGCAGAATCTGCTGTCAGATTGTCAACGTTTACGCGCTCTGCGCCATCCTGTGTACCACGCAGCCACGGAAGGATCTGGAAAGTACCTTCTTCTGTGGAAATACAGCACATTGCAAAACCGAATGTCTGTGTATCAGGATTTGTGGTTGCTGCCGCCATTTCCTGAAACTCTGCCAGGCTTGTCGGCATATGATCGTAACCGGCTGCTTCCAATGCATCCAGGTTGCATGCAAGAGCCAGACAGTTTGAATTCTGCGGAAGGCCATAGATTCTTCCGTCCGGATCCATACAGGAACTGAGCGGTCCTTCATAGAAGTTTCCAATCTCACCCCATGCCTCTAAATCATCTGTGATATCTTCGAATACACCCAGAGAAATATAGGAAGCCATATCAGGAGAGTCAACCATACCGATATCCGGAAGTTCACCAGAAAGAGCGCCTACTGTATACTGATTCATCAGTTCGTCACGGGATACATAAGTAGCTGTAATATGAATATCGTCCTGAAGAGTATTGTACTCTTCTACCCAGTCTACGATTGCTTTCGCATCTGCAGAAGCATCAAAGTAATGCCAAAGTTCGACTTCTGTCGGTTCAGCCTGTACAGCAATTGCACAACAAGATACGGTAACTGCTACAGCAGCCATTGCCAATGTTAACTGTTTCTTCATATTCATCCTCCTTTTTCATCCGGATTATGCATCCGGATTGTGGTTATCAGAAAACCATATCGCGATCACAGTTTTCCGGCTGTTTAAAACACGTGTTTCATTTGATGGTTCTATTATATCCCTGTGGCTTTGTTCAGTCTACCGTATTTTTTAAGATTTTCAAGACTATTTTAGTGCATTATTTTAATATTTGCGCATTATTTTAAGATACAAAATATTACTTTGTACATTTTTTTGCATAACTTATCGTACTTTTATATGCACTTTTTACAATCATCTATTGTTCGTGCAGATATTCCGAAAGATTTTTTCCTGTTATCTCACGAAATACTTTGTGAAAATATTTAATATCAGAGAATCCAACCATATAGGCAATCTGATTCTTATCTGCGCCGCCCTCCCGAAGCATTTTTTTTGCCTGACAGATCCTGTATTTTTTCAAAAATGTAGCAAAGCCTTCTCCCACATGTCTCGAAAAAATATAGCTGAAATACTGCGGACTGATTCCAAGCTTCTCTGCCAGATCTGTCTGACTGATTTTTTTATCATAATCCTTTTGAATAATATCCAGAGCACGCAGAACCATTGGATGGGCATCCGGATACTGGCTGCGCAGGCTGTCATCCTTGTTTTCATTTTCCGGATAGAGCCTCTGTCCCTTAATTCTTGCCAAAAGGCGCGCCAGCACATTTTCCATCTCATTTTTTGTAATCGGTTTCAGCAGATATTCGGTTACATCCAGAGAAATACACTGCTGCGCCATCTGGAAATCTGCATGCGCACTGATCACCACAAATTCCGTTGTCATCTTTTTTGCCCGTACTTCCCGAATCAGCGTAACTCCATCCATATATGGCATTTTCATATCAGTAAACACCACATCCGGAGTCAGCTGTTGGATCAATTCCAGCGCCGTCTCTCCATTTGACGCCTGAGCAACCACATCATAATCTCCCGGAATGCTTTCGATCAGCCTGCAAATTCCCTGTCTGGCTCTCTGCTCGTTTTCCACAATGATAATCTTCAAGCAAAAACCTCCTGTACCATTTTCCTATATCACTTTTCCAATCCCACCGGTTTCCCTCTTCCTGCAGTGGTATGTCACAGAGTTTCATTGGACTCTTCCGCGTCCAATTCTTCATTTGCCCGCAGAATGTCTGCCGGAATCGGCAGCCACATGACAAACTTTGTTCCTTTTCCCGGAGCCGTTTCCAGCTTCATTTCCAGTTCCGGGCCATAATACATCCGGAGTCTTGCAACCACATTCTGAATACCTATACCAATGTGATTTCTTTCAATTCCTGCGTTTCCGGAAAAAGTCCTGTTGATCGCATCTCTGACTTCCGCTTCCATTCCGCAGCCATTATCCTCCACCGTCATTACCAGACGGCCACCGCTTTCTTTTCCGGAAATCACAATCTTTCCGCCGCTTTCCCACCCTTCGAAGCCATGAAGAATGGAATTTTCCACAAAAGGCTGCAGAAAAAGCTTACAGCTTGGCCATTCGTTATATTCTTCAGGAAATATAATTTCGTAATCAAACACATCCATCAACCGGTATTTCTGCAGATACAGATACTGGCAAACCCAGTCAATCTCTTCGCCCAATGTCACCAGCTTCGTTTCCTTTGAAAAAGTATAATACAGAATTCCCGACAGATTTTTCAGCAGGATGGAAACCTCGGTATCCCCGTTTTCCATAGCGCTGTAGTTGATAGCTCCCAGGGTATTGCAAAGAAAGTGAGCATTGATCTGGGATTCCAATGCCTCCCGTTCTGCCTCATTGCACCGTTGAAGGGTAACGGTTTTTTCCTCGTATTCCCGTTTCGTTTCTTCTCTTTGAACTTCCAGTGCGCGGACAGTCCGGTTATATTGCTGCGCAAGCTGCCATAGCTCATGAGTTCCCCGAATCTTGATTTCTCCGCCATATTCCCCGTGACGGATTTCCCGCATGGCTTTTCCAATCTCACCTACAGGTTCCAAAATCCTCCAGAGCACAATATTCCAGAACACAATACAGAAAAACAGAAGAGCCAGGTATACGACAACCCCCTCTCTGAACATTTTCTGAACCTTTCCCCGCATGGTATTGGTGTCAATATCAATATGAATCGTCCATCCCATATAATTCAGAGGCTTTTCCAGTTCTTCAATCTGTTCTGTACTGAGTTTCCTTTCATTTTCGCCCAGCAGTTCACTGTTGCGATGATACAGCACTGTCCCACCGCTGTCTGTAATATATTCACTGATATAATCTCCCTGTTTCTCATTGGACAATGCACTGGATTCTATCATCTTGTCCAGCCGGAAAGTAAAAACAACTACAGCGCAGCTCTCTGTTTTGTTTACATGGCTTCCCACCAGCGGATATGCCACGTGGAACAGCAGCATCTGCGGAAAATCCTCGTGCGTGAGAGGTTCTGTGCTGATAACGTAACTGGCCGGAGAACGCTCCCGGGTTTTTTCCATAACTGCATCGAAAAGCCCTGATAATACTTCCAGATTTTCGCCATGCCAGAGCTCGCTGTATCCGCTCTTGTCCCAGTATTTTCCATATTCACACAGCAGTCCATCTTCTGTTACCACTGCTGTTGCCGCAATATTGCTCTGGTAATGAGTGATATTATTCAGTTTCACATCCAGACGCATAGTGTCACGGATCGCACCGTCGCTTTCCTTCACATTTTCCACCATATCGTAAAGTTCCGAATCCATTACCGTATCGGCCCCTGTCCTCAGCGCTTCACGCAGCATACTGTTAATGTTATTGGCAGATGCATCCAGAACTGCCTGCTCCGTCTTTGTGGTTTCCGCCAGAAGAAACTGCATGTACTCATTCTGCAGAAAACTCTGAAAGAAAAAAACTGCAAACAGAAACAATACGATTCCGGTGCCAATGAAACTATATGACATATGACTTTTTATATGATTGATTACTTTTCCGAAAATCATTTTCTTCCCCGTTCTGTTCCAGGATACTCTAGTCCCCCATCAGCCATGAGATCAATTCCCGGAACCGTCCCGGCTGTGCTTCAAATATATTGACATATCCTGCATCCCCGGTTCTCTTCCGAAAGGCAGGATACAGAAAGCCAAATACCGGTTTTCCCGGCTCGTACTCTCCCTCCAGGGGACTCACAGTGCACAAAAGATAGGTATAAACCTCCTCCGAACCCTCCAGCCATTCCTTATCGGTGCCCTTCACCGGGATATCGTACTGCCCGTAATACAGGAAACAGGCCAGCGCCTGGCCCGAAGGCAGCTTCTCTCCTATCAGCTCATAAAAAATGTCCAGAAAAGCATCGTTTTTTAATGCAGATTCCTTAATCCCGTCCAATAGCTGCCAGAAACCTCCCGGTCTTCTGGCACCGGGAGAAATGGGATAGTCCTTCAATTCCTCATTGGTACCGGAGAGCAGCACAGTCTTAGCGAGATTTAAGTTCCTGGTCCTCTCTCCCTGGGACAGTTTCAAAAAGTGTGTATTAAAAGTTCCGTCCACATACCCTTCTTCATCAAAATACGCACCTGCAGCCCGGGATATGGATGCCCTTGCCGGTGTCATCCTCCTGGTCAGTTCCAGCATATCTTCGCGATCGATCATATTCTATCCTTCCTCCTTGTCTATGGCTATTCACACACCCACACACATTTAACACTCTGCAGGCAGTTCAATCCTCTTCTTTTTTATTTCCATTCGTGCAGCACTCTCCTTTGCCATCGCAGTCACCGACGTTTTTTTTAGTATACATCAAAGCAATGATACTTACCAGAAAAAAATGATGCTGCCGAATCCATGATCTTTCCATCACAGACCCGACAGCATCTTTCTACACTCCACTCATTTTACCTGCATTTAATCGTCCTTATAATCTTCCCGCCTTTTTTCGCTTGGCTCATAGATTTTCATTTCGTTTTTTCCCGGCTCCACAATCATTAACCGCCGGGTTCCGTCAAAACTCCCAACCACAAAAGCAAACTCTTTCAGGTTGGTAGCCGCACCGATATTTCCGTTCTTATCCATGGCAATGACAGACATACTGCCGCAGTCCGATCCCATTCGGGAAAGCCTATGGACATGTTCCCCCAATACCTCCTCGCAGGCCTTCTGGGCGGTATAGCCCCTGGAGATCCGGTCTACAATGGCATAGGAAAGACACCCTCTCATAATATCTTCTCCCACTCCGGTAGCGGCGGCTGCACCAACTTTGGAATCCGCATAAAAGCCGGAACCTATGATGGGGCTGTCCCCCACTCTGCCGGGATGCTTCATAAACAGTCCTGAAGTAGAAACCCCGCATCCCATGGAGCCATTTTCATCCCTACCTATAATACAGACTGTATCATGTCCGTCGTACGCTTCCTGCTCTTCCAGCAGTTCCTGTTTCTGCTTCTGCTCTTCATAACGTTCTCTTGCAGCAGGGGAGAGCATATCCGCCTCCGTGCACCCATGGCTCACTGCATAGTTCTCCGCCCCTTTTCCTGCAAGAAAACAATTCCGTTTATGATGGCTTAACTCCAAAGCTGCAATGATCGGATTTTTCACATTATGTACAGCCATGACGCCTCCGGCCCTTAAAGAATCTCCGTTCATGTAAGCTGCATCCAGTTCCACAATGCCCTCTCTATTCGGCAGTCCCCCATAGCCCACCGAATGATAGCATTCTGCATCTTCCACTTCTTTTACGGCCTCCACAATGGCTCTGTGAATATCCGGCTGTTCCTGATAATAAGCAATTCCCTTCTCCACACCAATCTCGGACATTTTCCAGGTGGAAATAAAGTTCCAGCCCTTGCGGCTCAGCAATGATCCTGCTTCCTTATCAATAATAAGCGTAAAATTCTTATGCGTCCTCAAAAAAGATGCCGGAACATTTTCCGTAATCCCGCCTTCCACCAGTGCCTGCACTGCCTTGGCTTTGCTCTTTCCGGAAGCCGCCAGGATCACATGCTCTGTATCCATGATTTCCGTAAATCCCATAGTAAACATCTGGGTTGGCGTTTCTTCTCTTTTCAGATGGAATAAATTCTGCGTTGCGTCAATGGTAGATTCAAAGCTATCCGCTACAAAAAGCGTGGATGTAAACGGTGTTCCCGGTTCATTCGCTCCCACATGGCCATTTGTTCCAAGCCCCAAAAGCTGAATATCACGATGATACTTTTTCAAAACTTCCCCATAACGGGTAAGCTCCGCTTCCTTATCCGCCGCCTCCGCATTCATCATGTCCACAACCCTGGGCTGCATGGAAATCCGGTCATACAGACAGGTATGCATAAAAGAATAAACGCTGTACGGCATTTCCCTTTTCCCTACATATTCATCCAGATTCAGAAAAACACATTGGCTGATATCCAGTCCCCCATTGACTGCATCTGCCATTTTCACAAGAAATTCCTGCGGAGTCTTTCCGGTGGTGAAGGACAGAACGCTATCCGGCTTTTCAGTAATCTGCTCTGCAAAGATTTTCACCAGCACATCTGACATTTCCTGATAATTATCCACTTCAATGATGTTCATCCTGCTCTCCTCCCTCCTTTTCACTGTTTTGCATAGTTTTGCTTTGTTTTCTTGTTTCCGTTTGTTGATTTTTACGATAAAATCATTATAGTAAACATTTTTAAATCTGTCTTAACATTTTTTGTCGGGATACCTTTCTATTAACATATATTGACAGATTTTTTTTCATTAAACACTGTATTTTTCATTCATTTTGCCATAGGTTTTATGAAATAACCATAGCATATATTATAACCGTAAGTTTCCCGAAAAATATTAACTAATGCAGGCTCTCATCTATTGTTAAAAAGCACCATTGATTTTATTTATATATTATTCTACAATAATATTTTAATATAGATTGTTCCTGTTATTCCTTACCCATATAAAAGCGTAACATAATTGAAGGGAAGATTTCTATGCCAAATACTACCAACGCCAAAGAGCTGCCCCAGCAGGAAGTTCATAATACGTCTTACCACGACAAAGTTGAGAACTTCGATCTGCTTTATAAAATTACTCCGGTCAGTGAAAAATCTACTCCTCTGCTTCATTATCATGAATGCTATGAAATTGTATTTTATATTTCTGCGGACGTTGAAATATATGTAGATAATCTGCACTTTACCCTTTCCTCCCGCGACCTCATCATTATTCCGCCGCGGAAGCTGCATAAAGTGATTTCCCGTCCAAGCCAGACCTATATTCGATACGTCTTTTATTTTACAAGTGAGCAGATAAATCAGGCTTTCAGAAACAGCAGCAATCCAAAGTCTTCTCAGCTTTTTAAAGATAATGTTTGCTGCAAGCTATCTCTCCCCGCTCAGGCATATATGAGAATGAATAATGTTTTCCACAACATGTACGAGCACAAAACAATATTATCCTATAAAAATAGCGATCTTTTAAACACTTATGCTTCCGCAATCCTGCAGGAAGCCATCTTTCTGTCCGAAAAATACATGGAGAAGGAATTGACAGCGGATAAATCGTCACCTATTGATCAAATACTTCAATATATTAATGATCACTATTCCGAAAATATTACTTTGGATATTTTAGAGACCAAGTTTTACATGGACAAATCCTATATCTGCAGGCTGTTCCAGAAAACAATGGGAATTTCTGTGATTAATTATCTGCAATACAGGCGAATCATGGAAGCACAGCAGCTTCTGCTGAACAGCGATCTGCCGATCATTGATATTTGTATGGACTGCGGATTTAACAATGTCCAGCATTTTTACCGGGTATTTAAAAAAATCACAAATTTAACACCCACAGAATATAAAAAGCACCTTCTCAGTACCCATCTGGGCCAGGCACTTTCTTTTCCATCATAAAACAAAAAGAACTCCTGAACAGATTCATTTCCTGTCTGTTCAGGAGTTCTTTTCCTGCTGCAAAATCGGGGACTGCCGTATTGATTCGCTTAATATGTAATTTTTACAATTCCGCCATTTTTCCAGGCTTCGGTTGTGGCAAAGCCGATCTGTGTGGATTTTGTGCCGTCATATACGGTTACTTCCGGTTTCCTTCCGGTTTCTACGCAGTTGATAAATTCCTGCATTTCCAGAAGATAGGATTCCGCAAATCTCTCCGGGAAACCGCTGACGCATTCTTTTACGGCACCGTTGTTATCATAAATCATGCAGAGATTCTTTTCCGGTACAGGACTGATGCGAAGGGTTCCCTCCGTACCCACAATCTCTGTCTCCACATGATAGCCGTGAGCTGCCGTACGTCCCACATGGATGAATCCAAGTGCTCCGTTTGCGCATTTGTACATAGCTGCACCTGTCTCGTCATCGCCTGCTGCCTTAAATTCCGGATGTTTAAAGGTAGCTCCCGCAGCATAGACTTCCACAGGGTCAGAACCCAGGAACCAGCGCATGAGATCAATATCATGAATTGCCATATCAATAAAAATACCGCCGCTGGTTGCTGCAAAACGGATGGCACCCTCTACCAGGGCTTCCGGATCGATGCCTGCAGCTTTTACCATATAGGGGGTTCCGATGGCACCTTCCTGAATTTTCTTCTTCGCATATGCATAGGAAGGGTCGAATCTTCTCATAAATCCCAGAAAGAATGCAAGCTCAGGATGACGCTCCACGGCAGCTTCTGCCATTCTGCACTCTTCTACTGTAACGCACATTCTCACCGTAAAATAGTAAAATATCACCATTCCAAATGAAACAGCACTTTACATGGCAGACTTCGTTTCGCTCTCTATTGTCCCAAATTATAGTTTGGGAGAAAACAGCGGAAGATTTGAATGGCCCCTTTCACATTTTCATTGCAAAATAGGAAATTATCATCATGAAAAAAGAACTGACACTTTATATGGCAGATTACATTTCCTGCCAGCCTGACTGGCATTGGAATTCAGACAGCAATAACTGGACCGGATATCACATATGGCATGTAGAAAAAGGCGGCGCTGAAATTCTGGTTTCCAATGAAAAATATACGCTTTATCCGGGAGATTTCTTTTTATTTGATTTGAAGGAAAATCATGTTTGTACCCATAATCCGGATAATCCTCTCATGGTTTCCACAGTTTATTTCGATTGTCCTGATTTTACACTTTCTAAGCGACTCATACGGCAGAATACCCTGCTGAATCAGGCAGTGCAGCAGATATACACCTGTATGAAAAACGGCCAGAAAGATCTGGCCCTTTTATGGCTTCATGCAATTTGGGAAACCTTTATAAAATGCCAGCCGGAACTGCCCCCCATAGCACCGGCTGTTTCCTGTGCATGCGCATATATTGAAGAACACCTGGCGGATAATTTTTCACTGCGGCAATTATGTGACTATGTGGGGTATTCAGAAAACCAGCTAATACGTTTATTCCGCCGTGATCTGAATTGCACCCCATTACAATATTGTCTCAAAAGAAAAATTGCATCTGCAAAAAATCAGCTGATATACAGTTCACAGTCTGTAAGAGAGATTTCGGATATTCTGGGATTTTATGACAGCAGCCATTTTTCTAAAATTTTTAAAGAGCAGGTCGGGTGTACTCCCAAAGAATTCCGGCAATTGCCTGTGGGGTCTGTAATTTAAGATTACTTCGCTATTTCGGATAGCTGCATTTTATACTATTAGTTTCTATAAATATGGCACCCCAGGTATCTCCGGATAGCTGCCCATTGCGATAAGTAATTCAAGGCCTATCTGCCTTGCCTCAACCACTGCTGTCTTCACTGCACTCGCATCGCCGGAAAATGCCAGGATTACTTCATTGGAGTGGCTTGTCCCGTGATCCGGCGTCATATAATTCACAGCCTCAATATGGGAAGCTTTCATTGCAGCGTCTGCCATCACAAGTCCTATCGCCGCCGGAGAACCCGCCAAAAAGCCAAAGGCTTTATCCGGAACCGCTCGAAATGCTTTCTGCAGTACTGCCCCCGCACTGGCAGAATATGCAAACTCCAAATGTCCCGCTTCACTGATATATAATTCACCCGCATATTTATTGGTCAGATCCAAGGCCATACGGACGGCATCACGTACATCCGAGACATCATTTCCGCCGATCACCACATAATTTCCATGGCCTCCCCATCCCTTTGTATCACGGGGCAGCTCGATGCTGAGTACTTCTGTATTCGTAGATTTGACTGCATCGTCCAGTGCAGTGAACTGTCCCGCCGCCCCCGTCCTGGAGCTGAACAGCCCAAGTGCATGATATTTCGTCCCGATCTTCATCTTCTCCAGCAGCGTATCATCCACCCCCGGTATCACAAGCCCAATCGTATCAAGAACCGCAGTACCAACAAATTCCGTTCTTGTACAAGTCATGCTAATTGATCTTACGTCCATCTTTTGATCCTCCAACATCCGCCGCCAGCACAAATCTACGGCCCCTTTTTACGGAAATCATCTATATTTCATAGTATATCCAAAGTCCATCAAAATAGCAACTATTTGAGATATCCGTTACGACTTTGCATATTTACAAGAATTATCGCTATTTCGCCAGTATATCTTTTTTTGCGTTTCATATTGCCGACTGCGGCAATCTTTCGAATCAACGCAGCACCCTGGGCGAAACACCAAACACTTTCTTAAAACATTTGGAAAAGTATTTTGCATCAGGTATTCCCACCTCTATTGCAGTCGTTTCTATACTTTTCCCGGAAACCAGATAAATAACAGACTGGAACATACGAATATTCATCAGGTAATAATTTACTGTCATTCCCGTTTCTTTTTTAAATTGAGAGCATAAATGATAGTAATTCAAATACACCTTTTCTGCAATACAGTCCACGGAAAGTTCCGGTTCCTGAAAGTGGTCATGAATATACGCAATTGCTTTTTGTATAGAAACAGACATACTTTTTTTATAAAGGAAAATGAGCTGATTTCTATATAATTCTATGATATAATCGGGAATACTGTTCATTTCCAAACGATACAACAGAGTAATGAAAGGATTAAATATTTTCTCAGAAGAATACTTCCGGGAAGTTTCCTGTTCCAGGAGTTCTCCCAGAAGTTTCATTAAATCCACAGAAACCAGAAGCCTGCATTCCGGATCATTCCTGCCGTCTAAATCGTAAGTATAGATTGTTTCCAGTAATTCAATAATCTTAGATAATTTTCTACGCTGCCCGGCAATCAGAATCTCATTCTTTCGCTGTGAACTAAGATATTGTTCTGACACAGCCGCCCGGAGAGATTCCTTTTCCGCTCTGTCCTGCGAGCGCTCTTCCAAAAGCTTAACCGCCTGTTTCAAAACAGCAGCCAGCCCATTTTCATCGATTGGTTTCAGCAGATAGGCCGTTACTCCAAGGCGAATTGCTTCCTTGGCATAATTAAATTCGCTGTAACCGGATATGATGACAAAAATTAAATCCGGCATAATTTCTCTTGCCTTTTCAATAAAGAGCAATCCATTTATAAAAGGCATATTGATGTCAACCAATATGATATCCGGGCAAAGCCTTCCAATCTGTTCCAACGCATCTTCCCCATTTTGGGCTTCTCCGCACACAAAACAGTCATATTCATTCCAGGAGAACGAACACTTCATCGCTTCGCGAAAAATAGATTCATCATCTGCAATTAGAACCTTATATTTTTTATCAACAGACATCGCTTCTTTCCTCACTTTCCAGAGGGATACGGATTGTTACTTTTGTAAATTCGTGATAAACACTTTCTATGGTCATCTTATAATTATCTCCATATAAAAGCCCCAGACGTTGGGAAATATTTCCTAATCCAAAGGAATCTTTGCTGGTTGTCATTTGAGAATCCAGTCTTTTCTGAATTTCTGTCAATTTGTCAGGCTCAATTCCCCTGCCTGTATCAAATACAGAAATCATTAAATAATCTTCCTGCTCCAGACCGGTCACCATAATTTTCCCCTTTGAATGGCTTTCTTTTATGCCATGATAGATGGCGTTTTCAACCAAAGGTTGTATTGTAAGTTTTGGTATCTTATACTGGTGAGTGGAATGGGAAAAATTGATTTCGCATTCTACATACTCCCGGTACCGAAGGCTTTGGAGTTTTATATAGCTCTCTGTCAGACGTATTTCTTCTTCTACGGTAATAATTTCTCTGCCGCTGCTTAAGGATAAGCGGTAGAAATCTACCAAACTTCTTAATGCAATGAGAGCTTCTTCTCCGCGGTTCAGTTTGATAAAAGACGCAATGGTTTCCATGGTATTATATAAAAAGTGGGGATTGACCTGCGCCTGTAAAAGCTTATATTCATTTCTTCGTTTCATTTTTTGTTCGTTATAAAAAGCTTTTTGAGACGCTTCCAGGCTGTCCATTAAGGAATTAAACTCCTGTGCAAGCAGCCCCATTTCACCGCTGATATTTGCAGAGACTCTGGAATTGGTTTGATGTTTTTTTATCTGATTCATTGTATCCAGGAGCTGATATACCGGTTTCGTTACGGTGCGGGCAACCAGCCAGGACACCAATAGCAAAAGACAGCATACTGCAGCCAGAATGCATAAGATCATCTGTTTCATTCGTGTCTGTTCATATGCCACATCTTCCAGGCTTGTAACGCAAAAAAGTTTCCAGCCTGATCGGATATCTGTACTGGAATATAAGATGGGAATATCAGATGTTTCTATCAGCAGATCTTCCCTGTCAGTGCAGGATTTATATTGATGCGGGGTAAGACCTGTAACCTGTGTGATTTTCTTTAGAAGGCTTTCTTTCTCACATGAGGAAATGATATATCCGTTTTCATCCACAATATAATAATCACTATGATTCCCGCCGGAATTTTGGGAATCATAAGTATTGGAAAAGTAAGATTCACTGACAAATAATGTTACAACTCCCAGAGATTCACCGGTGTTCTTATTTCTTATCAGTTTGGAGATTGGAAAAACATATTCTTTTGTATCGTAGGGATTCCCGGTTTCCAAAAGGGTAAGCCGGTTCCAAACCGGTTTTTGTTTTTGACGTGCTGTTTCCAGATCTTCCGGACTGATTACGGAATAAACCAGCTCTTTCGGGATATCATAACCGCTGTAAACAACTTCATCTTCAATAAATACCGCCATTCCGCATGCGATCGTGGATGGATTGATAATATCACTGCCAGCTTCCGCCAGACCGGACCAGAGCCGTGCTTTATAGAATTGGCTCTTTTCATCATCCACACGCAGATACTCCATGATCTCATTCTGCAATGGCTTTGACTGGGCAATGACTCTGGTATAATCCTCAACAGTTGTTGCAATGGTATCAATATTGTCAGCCATGGTATTCATCATGTGATAGGTATCGTTTTTCACACGCTGAATCATGGTATTATAAAAAATTTCCGAAGAGATAAACCAGAAAGAAATCAGGGCAATCACAGTAACCGCAATATTGGTCAGAAATATTTTATTTTTCAGGGAAAAATACTTTTGGGGTATGCTCTTTTTCATATTATGTTCTCCGGGAAAGACGTTTTTTTCAGTATATCACTTAAGGGTGAAAAAATACAGAAAAACGAATACGTAATCCTTTAATGGAATTTTACGTATCCGTAATTCTTTTATAGATTGAGCAGTTCCTGAACCTTCCGGGAAGGAACCTCCCCGGGTAGTTTTCCCATGGAAACAGACAATGCGGCCAGGACCCCTGCAGCTTCTCCGATTCCGAGGATATTTCCTGCCACGCGGTAACTAGCATGGGCATAAAAATCTCCGCTGATCAATCGTCCTGCAAGAATCAGTCCATTTACATCTGCTGCAATCAGTGAACGAAGAGGAATCTGATATGGCTTTACAGTGATACCGCCATGATTCCAGGCTTTATTATGGGCGCCGCTGTCATGAATATCAACGTTAAATGTTACATTACAGATTCCATCTTCAAACTGCCTGCCTTCCATGATATCTTCTTTTGTAAGATAATAATGACCGTGTATCCTGCGCCCTTCCCGAATCCCGATATGTTCCCCGGTGCTTACAATAAATACATTTTCCCAGGCCTTTTCCAGATTGGAAATCTTGGCAAGCATATTTTTCAGTTCCCGCCTGGCATGAAGGGTTGCTTCTGTAATCTCAAAAGGATCATCGCAGGATTTTACAGATTCGTGATTATAAAATATGGAATACAGATTATCCTTTAAATGAACCAATCCCGGCATGGAATAACTTAAGCTGATTTTGTGCTGTTCTAAATAACGATGAAAATTCTTCTGCGCTTCTCCCGGAAAATTTTCATAGTTCAGGCAAAATGGTCTGGCCTTTTCAAGAGCGATTCCAGAAATTAAAGCCATCATACTCATGGGCTGAATCTCCCCGGTCTGTTCCCTGCCTATCTCATATTTGCATCCGGCATAAACGGAAGCGGCACCGTTACCTGTAGCATCAATGATCACAGGGGCGCGGAATTCGAAGTGTTTAGAATAGGATTCTGCGATCACTCCGCTGACTGTATTATTTCCGGTTTTTATGATTCCGGTGATCGTGGTGTGATACAGCAAAGACACTCCTGCATCTGCTGCCATTTCTTCCAAAACATTTTTCATATCCTCAGGCAAAAAAGAAAAATCCTTTTTGTCTGTTTGGCAACGGCTTCCTTTTTTACGCAGCTTTTCTGCAATTTCATCCAGGATCCCATGCTTATTTTGTACATCCATCAGCCATGTCATGAGACCGACAGTCCAGGTTCCGCCAAGAGAACCCTGCCGTTCTATCAGCAATACTTTAGCTCCGTTTTGGGCAGCCCTTATCGCTGCGGAGGTTCCCGCAGGCCCCCCGCCGCATACAATGACATCATACTTTTCGAAACGCTTCATAGCACACCTCTCCTATTTTAAAACAGCCCCTGCAGTCAGTGCATTTTCAATCTGCTTATTTCCGAAGCAGTATATGATAATGGAAGGAAGACTTGTTAATACAACAGCAGCTCCAATAAGTCCCCAGTGGGAAACACCCACCGAAAGGAAGAAACTTTGCAAAGCAACTGTTATAGGCTTCATTTTTTCCGCATTTCCCAAAACCTGTGCAATGGCAAATTCATTCCAGATAGAAATAAAGATAAATACGCCTCTCGTGATGACTGCAGGCTTAATGATCCTGAAGATGATACAGAAAAAAGCCTGATATACATTACATCCGTCAATGGCAGCCGCTTCTTCCAATTCCCTTGGCAAGGAAGACATAAATGCGCTTAACATCAACACAGTGGAAGCCAGCTGAAAGGCGGAATATGGCAAAATAAGACTGATCCTGGTCCCCTTTAATCCCAGATTCATAATCATCATGTAAAGGGGAATCATAACAACCTGTATGGGAATTACAAGGCCGATGTTTAAGTAAAGCAATATTTTTTGGGAATGCCGGAAATTCATCCTTGTTACAAAATATGCAAGCATACTTCCAAACAGCAGGGTTACAAAACAAGTTCCGGCAGTATATAGTAAGCTGTTCAGAGAGTATTTGAAGACATTCAGGCTATTTAGAACCGGGGCACAAATATTTGGTATTTTTGCACAATTGTTGGATTCTGAGATAAAAAAACAGCCCGGAGGTTTCCATTTAAGAAAGCCGCCGGGCCATGTAATTTCGTTTATTTGATTTTGTTTCTGTAAAACAGGATAAAATTTCTAAATTAGGCCAACAGGCTAATCCCAACTGCACATACCAGCTCTGTGATTCCGATCACTGTTTCCATCATTGTCCATGATTTCAAAGTGGTTTTTTCATCTATTTCCAGCAAACAAGCAATACTGCAATAATCAATGCTACAAACGGCGTGCCAAGAAACTGCAATACCGGGCGGATTCCTTCAATTCCAGGAATGTACTCCGAAACCGTATTACATAAAATCAACACCAGCGGAACAAAAAATAATGCACAGCACTTTGGAAAATGACGGAAGGTTTGTCTCCCCTGTTTCCCGGGCTTCCTGAACATTGGAAGGAAGTCCGGTGTCAATCCGTTTTCCAATAAATTTCGGCCATAAAATCCCCGCAAAAACCAGAGACAATATTCCCACCGGTACCCCTACGGCAATCATAACTCCCAGGTCAACATGCAGCATATTCGCAACAAACACGGAGCCCGCAGACGGCGGAATAAATGCAAAGCCGGCTGCCAGGGCAATTCCTGACTTACTCTCGCCAAACTTATTGACTAATGTCCGGGCAACGCACTGCGCTCCTCCTGAAACTTCCAGGATACCGCCAAACAGAGAGCAAGCCCGATCAGGAGCACGATTCCCTGCAGCGTTTCCCCAGCACCCTTTTCTACCGTATTAACCAGAATTGGAATCGGCATTCCGGCTCCAAGGCCGATAAACAATGCAGAAATCCCCACTGCCGCTGCAATCAACAGCCTTAATGGTTCTGCCGCGAATACCGGTTCTGTCATTTTATTTTCCTCCTACATATTTATGTACAGTTGCTTTAATCGCGCCTGGGCCGGCAATCATTTCACGGAACATTGTTTCAATCTTTTCTCCCAGGCCGGTCTGATAAATGTCAACAAAGAAAATACGTTCATTGGAAAGAATTGCCTTAAGCTGGTCTGTGAAAGTTTCCGGCTTTCCAACTACAATATCCTTTAGCTGTTCCTGAATCTCCTCATTCATAGGGTCAGGTGCCAGCTCATAGCTTTTTCCTTCATCGTCCACAGCAAGCATATACCGGAGCCAGCCTGCAATCCCCAGAGGAATGGCTGTAAGGCGTGAAGTGCCTCCATATTTTGCAACATACGCTTTGATCGTTTCTCCAAAGCGGATTCCCACCATCTGGGATACATCCACAGCAAGACGCAGGTTCGTATCGCCCAGGTATTCATTAGGAAAACGATCATTGAAAAGTTCGTCTACAAACTCCTGCGGAGAAAGGATTCCCGGATCAGGAACCACGGGAAGCCCTTCGTCATAGGCTATCATACGTGCCATTTTCATCATATCTTCATCCGTATTAAGCATATGTGCAAACAGCTCATATCCCAATGCCACTCCCAGAGGACCTGTAGCAGAATGTACCGGATTCAGGCATACCGTTACTTTCATGCGCTCCGAAAGGTTTACGGTTTCCCTGTCTGCCATATATACGCCAAAGCCTTTTTCCAGGGCAGGACGTCCATTGGGAAAACTATCCTCAATGACAAGGTACTGCGGTTTTTCGGCATTAACAAACGGCGCAATATAGGTCTTCTTTCCGGTGATTACCGGCTGCATATCTTCCACTCCCAGTTCTTCCAGGTCATTTGCAATCTGTTCGCTTGGACGCGGCGTGATCTTGTCGATCATGGTCCAGGGAAAAGCAACCGTCTTTTCATCCTTCACATAAGCAGCAAATCCTTCCTCTACAAAACCGGCTTTCTGCCACTCTTCTGTCATAGTCAGTACAGACTCACGAAGCTTAGCGCCATTTTTGGAGCAGTTATCCATGGAAACCAGTGCAAGAGGATATTTCCCTGCCTTATACCGCTCATAAAGCATAGCTGTCAGCACAGCCATTGCTCCCACAGCCTTCTCCGGTCCGTTCTGAATGTCAGCCTCCACAAAAGGAAACCATGTTCCGTCCGCTTTGTGCAGGGCATACCCTTTTTCAGTAATGGTAAGAGAAACCATCTGCAAAGAAGGGCTGGCAAAGATTTCTTTCAGCCGGTTCCACTGCGCAGGAAGAGAGGACTGTGCTTTTACAGCCTCGGCCATAGATCCCAGCACTTTGTACTCCCTGGTTCCGTCCCCATGGAGGATCACACTCAGTCCCAGATTATCATAAGGCTCATAAATCTTATCTGTCACATCATAATCAAATGTCTCCACACAGGTAATGCCCCTGTCCATTACCCCCTCTTCCAGAAGGCCATCTGCAATACCGCCGATAAAAACCCGGAAAATATTTCCGATTCCAAAATGCACCCATATCGGTTCCTTTTTCGCCTTTTTCGAAACCTCCTCCACATCATATCCCGGAAGTGTGATTCCTGCCTTTTCCCACGCCGCGCGGTCTTTAATTCCCTTGATCGTTAGTTTCATGTTATTCCCTCCATTTTGTGTTTTGTTTGTTTCTTACGTTTATATCTAAGTTGTAAGTATAGTATATATCTTCATTTCAAAGAAATCCATTGATATAATTAATAATTGATGAAATCATTTTTTGTATACTTTCACCATAATTTGTTATCTTCCTTGTATTTTTGTCATTCCTATAATAAAATAAAGTTAAAACTTACCTGTATGAGAAAGAGATAACTTTAGGAGAATGATTATGAGCGAAAAAGGATTGACCACAATCAGCTTAAAAAAGATCAACAGAGCGAAAGTCTATCAATACATCTATCAGAAAAAAGTAACCTCCAAGCAGCAGATCGTTCAGAGCCTGCAGATGGGTTTATCCACTGTCAGCCAGAACTTAAACTTACTGGAAGAAGCAGGGCTGATTGAGCGGAACGGATATTTTGATTCCACAGGAGGAAGGAAGGCCCATGCCATCCGGATTGTTCCTGACTATCGGATTTCCATTGGGATCGGCATACTGAAAAACATGTTCCATATCACTGCAGTTGATTTATACGGAAATGCATTCTATACGGACGCCATTGCGCTGGACTACTCCAATACTTCCGCATATTACGAACAGGTTGCCGGCAAAATCAAAGAGTTTATCTCTGAAAATCATTATAATGAAGAAAAAATACTGGGAATCTCCATTGCAACCCAGGGAATCACATCCCCGGACCATACGGCCGTAACCTACGGGAGCATTATGGATAACACCGGCATGGATCTGAAAGATTTTTCGCAGCGTCTTCCCTATCCATGCCATCTGGAGCATGACTCCAAATCCGCCGCCTTTTTGGAATTGTGGAATCACCCGGATCTTGACAGTGCCGTAGTTTTTCTGCTGAACAGAAATCTGGGCGGCGCCATCATTACGAATCGCCGGATTCATCAGGGAAGCTCCATGCACAGCGGTGCCATTGAACATATATGCGTCAATCCTGACGGACCCCTTTGCTACTGCGGAAACCGGGGCTGTCTGGAAACCTATTGTTCCGCCAATGCACTGGAGCGTTCTTCCGGATTGTCCGTGAAAGAATTCTTCCCTCTCTTAAGAGAAAAAAAATCCTCCCAGCTTATACAAATCTGGGAAGATTATCTGAACTATCTGGCATTTGCTGTAAAAAACCTGAATATGGTCATTGATGCGCCTGTGATCATCAGCGGGTATCTGGCACCGTATTTTACAAAAGAGGATATCGATTATCTATTAAAGCGCATTCACTCCTCCTCGCCCTTCGGTTTTGAGAAAAATCAAATACTGGTGGGCGTACACGGACAGTACACCCCTGCCATCGGTGCAGCTCTGTTCTATGTGGAGCAGTTTCTGCAATCGATATAACCGTTTTCTGCCTAAAAAAAAGAGTTCATGCGTAAAAATCTGCGTTCCAATGCGCGTTCCATGTATTTCATTGTTTAGCCTCCTAATTTTAGGATAAAATAAAGTACACTTTATTTTATCCTAAATTCGAGTCTGGGGCAACCATCTTAAAAAATTTTCTATTAGTAATATATACCTAAAAATGCCCTCCTATACAGACAGATAAAATTATCTACCCGTACTTCCAAAGGCTCCAGTTCCCCGTTTTCTGAAAGTTCTGTCACAAAATCAGCAATGCAATTCTTTAATGAGAAATACCCGTTTTTCTTTCTGTGTCATTTTTTCTGGCTATTTCCATGATCTGCCTAAGAGACTTTTCTAATATTTCATATCTGATATAAAATTCTTCTAGGATTCCATATCTTTTCCCGTATCGCATGGCTCCAGAGGTTCAAATCGTACATCCTGCGAATAATCTCAAGCATATCCAGAAGTGTCGGTACAATATCCACTTCTTCCACTAATCCTTTAAACCGAATCCCATGATATTTTTCCGGATGATACAAAATAACAGGTATTTTGGAAAGACAATCATAAAATACCGGTATTTTATGTGTCATGTTATAGCTTCCTAATAGTTCACCATGGTCTGCAAAAAATAAAATCACTGTATCCTTATCCAAATTATTCTCTTTCAGATACCGGAGTATCCTGCCCACACTATCATCTACATAACGTATCTGCCCCATATAATGAGCAATTCCTTTTTTCAAATCCTCCTCTGTACAAATATCCATCTCAGAATGGCACCGCCAGACTTCGTTCCGTATAGGCTGTGTGTTCTAATCATATTCATAATATGTTTCATCCAGTTGGATTTTCTCCCAATCAAACATCGTATCATAGGGTGCAGGACATGTGAATGCAGGATGGGGTAAATTATCCAGCTCCGGCCATAATTCCACCTTTTCATCAACCATCGCTGCGCTCAGTCTGGAATGCCGCCGAAAATGCAGCGCGTACTTTCTTGCAGCCACTTCATTATATGCAGGCAGATGCGAGCGATTAAGGGAACGCGTTTCTCCTGATAGGCTTTTCAGTATCTGCTTCCAGTCACGTCCTTCTGTACAATGTACCTCCGGAGCAGAACTCATAAGCCCGATTCGTTCTACAAACGCAGCTCTATGTAATTTACAAAAACAGCCTCCCCATTCAAGAGATGCATGATTATGTAATCGAAAATCATCTTCTATCCAGATTACCGAAAAGTTCATTTTCGCATATAATTGATATATTTCCTTTATATAATCTCTAAGGTCACCTTAAACCCGCCCTGTGCACGCAGACAGAACATGCCCTCTCCGTTTTCTTCATAAGCCGGAAATACCCTTCAGATAAAGTTATTTTTCAAGGCAATCCGGGGCGAGAAGAAAATCATAAATATTTATGGTTAAAATTCCATATTCATCGTAGTGCGGCTGAACGATGTCTTTAGTAACAACAATCTTCTTGAAAGAATCGTCAATCTTTCTAAATGGTCTGATTTCCTGGGCTCGTTTTGCCTCATCAGGCAGTGAGTATGCAGACTGAATATAATATCGAGCGGAACCCTGATTACATACAAAATCCACTTCCAACTGTTTGCGGATGACTTTGCCCTCAGAATCTTTTTCTGCAACAGGAATAACACCCACATCTACGTTATAACCTCTCATGCGAAGCTCATTATAAATTACATTCTCCATGGAGTGGGTCTGCTCGAACTGACGGAAATTAATTCTTGCGTTGCGAAGCCCTAAATCAGAGAAGTAATATTTCTTAGGAGTTTCAATGTATGCCTTGCCTTTAATGTCAAATCGCTGTGCGGATTCAATCAGAAAAGAATCCTCAAAGTAAGTCAGGTACTTACGAATTGTATTGGCAGTAATCCTTGACTTCTTCACAGTTTTGAAGGTGTTTCGCAGTTTCTCGGGATTGGTTAAAGAGCCAATAGCGGAGGCGAGGATGTTCAACAGATCTTCCAGTTCTCCGATATTCTTTACACGGTTACGCTTCGTAATATCTCGAATATAAATCTCATTGAACAAGTTCTCCAATACCGCAGCTTTATCCTTTGCACCGTCACGAAGAACTACCAGAGGAATACCACCATACAACATATACTCAGACAATCCCATATACTTATCGCCTTGATAAACGGTCATAAACTCTGCAAAACTCAAAGGATACATATGAACCTCGTCACCACGGCCGGCAAACTCGGTAGCAATATCCTTAGATAAAAATTTTGCATTACTTCCGGTTACAAACACATCCATATTTTCTTTACGAAGATACCCATTCAAAACTGCTTCAAAACAATCCAGCATCTGAATTTCGTCTAAAAGAAGATAGTACATTCCCTCCTCGATAACCTTAGAACGTATATATACCATGAATTTTTCCGGATCAACACCACGTTTTTCTTTCTCAATCTGAATTAGGTTTTCACCAATCAGATAAAGATCCTCTGCGGAGTCAAAAGCAAATCGGATAATATGATCTGCGGGAACACCAGAATCCAATAAATGATGATAGAAAAGGTTGTTCAGCAAATAGGACTTGCCGCATCTGCGAATACCTGTAATTACCTTAATAAGACCATTGTTCTTTCTCTTTATCAATTTCTCCAAATAGAAATCTCGGCGAATATCCATATAGCAGCCTCCCTGCGAATGATTTTTGCAACTTTTAACACTTTTCCTCTCTATTATAGCTATGAGATCGCTAAAAATCAATATGCTGTCATTTTTTTAGAAAAGATTTTTGCAACTTTCATCGTTTTTCCTCTCTAAATCGAGCTGCTAAATAGTATATGCAATAGTCCGTTTTTAAAACCGTACATAGTCAGCATCCGGGGCAGGCTTTGCCGCTTTGCGAAAGAAAAAATAAGGATAGAACCTGTTATTTCTTAAATACCAACACCGCTAATGCATACCCAGGCAGTTTATAAAGCAAACTCTTATTCTCTAATTCCTTCTCATTATCAATCACGGTCTCCTTTGGTGCCACCTTTTGGGGTTCTTCGAAGCTGTTTCTCCATTCCGGCTCGTATCCGGACATTACAATTTCTTTTACTTCCTTATATTTTTGCTGTGTCGTAATATGAACCAGTTTTTTCTCCTGCGTCACATTGGAAAGTTTCACGATCAGATGCTCCTCATCATCCACAACTGCTGAATAGTGATAACACCCCATTTTTTCCAGATATCGGCTTTGGATATACCATAGCGGATCATTCTCTTCCTCCCCATTGTAATTTCTCCAGATTTTCCATATTTCGTCAGACCTGTTTTCTGTACTGTCAAAAGAATAGATCACATTCTCTTCATCAGCAAGCAGATAGCAGGCATCCATCTCATTGCTGTTATCCATTTGCAGGGAAGAAATATTAATAGAAATAAGAAGTGTTCCCACGTCTTCGCCATTGACCACGATTTCCCGTGCATACAGCAGCATCGGGCTTCTTTGTATAGATGTATACATACTGGAATACCGGACCCCGATCCACGAAAAAGGCTTTCCCTTGCTTTGCTTCCGGATACTATCCAGGTCTTTATAAGTGTATTGCGTAGAATAATGGACTTCCTCATTCACCAGTGAAATATCCACGATCTCCGGATCCAGCACTTTAAAGTATGCAATCTTTTCTTCCACCTCTGCAATATACACTGCCTTCTTTGCGTAAGAAGACTGCATTAATTGCTGGACTTCCCTTTCCCCTGCAATGCTCATAGAAAAAACGTCCATTTTATCATACAGAAATTCCAACTCATTTTGTAGTTTTTTGCTTGTAATCTCTGCATATTCACTTGCATTTGATAACAGCACCCTCTGCATGGAATGATTAATTAATATGCACAGCACCACAAACAGGATGCTCATAATCAAGAGCATCCTTTTCATCTGCGTTCTGATACTTCTGCTGTTTAGCGCCATTTTCTTCATATGTATTTATCCCCCGTCAGCTGCCCGGCTCTTCTAATAAAATATCACATGAAAATGGCTGCATCTCAATCGTTCCTTCTACATCCTTCTGTAATTCGATATCAAAATATTTTTTGTAAAGTATTACAACAGCTTCTCTTCGATTGTAGTTTTGTAAAAACCATAGTTTTTTCTTTTCATCATTTCTGCAGGAAACCGTTACTCCTTCCGGTAATTTCCCGGCAAATCCCGCGCCTGCTCCTTCTTCTTCCAGCAGATTCTGATAAAATTTCTTCAGGAAAGCAATTTCCGTCTCTGCTGCTATATAATAAGCGCATCCTTTTCCATACGCATTTCTCGTTAAAGCAGGAAAACCTTTATAAAAGTCTTTTTCATAGTATGCTTTTACTTCTGCTGTTTCCCTGTGTATAATCCCGCGGAGACCGGTTACCTGGTAGGAGACTCCGCAATAGGAAACCTGATTATCCCAGGCAGCCCCACATGCATCCGTTTCCTCTGTGCGTATTCCAAGTACATCCCGCAGCGGATGAGCCTGCAGGAAACACAAATCTGTGTCATCTGCTTCCCCGCTCCAGCAGGTTGTCACATAGCATCCTCCGTTTTTTACAAATTCCCGGATTTTATCCGCATATCCTTTTTGGTACATATAATTATAGGGCGCTATTATGATCTGATAGTCGGAAAAATCGCCCTCCATATTCTGTATATCAACATTCACCCCCATTTCCCAGAAAGGATAGAAGTATTTGCAAAACAAATTTTTATAATCCAGTTTTTCAACTCCGCAGACATCCTCTACTGCCCACCAGTTTTCCCAGTCAAAAATCATGGCAATCTTTGCGTGGCTGCAAGTTCCCCATACATACTCACTGATATTGCGAAGTCTCTTTCCTACCTCGCACACATCTCCGAAAACCCTTGTGTTTTCTCCATTTTTATGATCCACTGCTGCTCCGTGGAACTTCTCACAGGATCCTCTGCTTTTTCTCCACTGGAAATACTGCACACTATCTGAACCATGGGCAATCGCCTGTAAAGAAGATAAAGAATGCATTCCCGGACGTTTTAACGTATTCACAGGTCTCCAGTTAACCATGGATGGGGTGCTTTCCATCATTAAAAACGGAGCCTTTTTTAATCCCCGCATCAAAGAATGTGCCGCTGCCGCTTCTGCTGCAACTCTGAATTCATTCTCTTCACTGTGCCAGTCCGGATAATTATCCCACGAGATAAAATCAAATTCTTTTCCCCATTCAAAATAGTTCAAAGGTTTAAAAAATCCCATCATATTTGTAGTAACCGGTCGATCGCTGTATTCTCTTACCGCAGCAATCTCTTCTTTTGCAAAATCCAGAAGCTGATGGCTTACAAAGCGTTTCCAGTCCAGTTTCAAACCATGCAGGACATTTTCTCCCCGCTCAGAAGGGCTGTGAATCTGGCTCCAGTCTGTATAAGAGTGGCTCCAGAAGGTTGTCCACCAGGCTTTATTCAGGTTCTCCAGTGTTCCGTATTTTTCTTGCAGCCACTTCCGGAATTCCTCTTGGCAATAAGGGCAATGGCAATCTGCTGCTCTCCCGTTTCCTCCGTATTCATTGGAAATGTGCCATGCGATCACCCCCGGATGCTGTCCGAATTTTTGTGACAATTTACTGTCAATTGCCCGCATCTTCCTGCGCATTACAGGCGAACCGGGGCAGAAATTATGTCTGTTTCCTGCATAATTTCTCACGCCATACTCATTTACCTGAAGCACCTCTTCATGTGCTGCGGAAAGCCATGGCGGAATTGCCCCAGTTGGCGTTGCAAGTATTGTATAGATATGATTCTGATACAATTTTTCAATGATATCTTCCATCCATTCAAAGCTGTATCTTCCATCATCCAATTCTAATTGTGACCATGAGAAAATACCAAGGGACACACAGTTGATCCCTGCTTTTTTCATCAGCTTAATATCTTCTTCAAGGATTTCCGGACAATCCAGCCATTGTTCAGGATTATAATCTGCTCCATGCAGTAATTTTTCAGGTAATTTGCGGGCGGTTTTATTTCGCATATGAACTCTCTCCTGTCATCTTTAAATGATAGTATTCCTTATATGCTTCTAATAATATCATAAAAACCAGCCTGTAATACATGTAATTTCTACAGGATCTAATGGAAATTTTACTGTTTATTTTTCAACTATACCGCCCGACAGATTTTTAGTGCTGCATCCGGATAATTCGTGATCACAGCGTCCGCCCCTGATGCTTTTACCAGTTCTATCTGTTCCGGCCGATTCGCAGTCCAGACATGCATTTTCAGTCCTGCTTCCCGGCATTTTTTCGCAAAATCCGGATATTGCAGATGGTACACAGCCGGATGGAGGGCAGTGACTCCAAGCCTTTTTCCATAGTGTGCCGCGTCCACCAGTCCATCCTCAAAGAGAAGCCCTGTGGGAGCATCCGGCGCCAATTCCTTTATTCTGAGCAGGCTATAGTGATTAAAAGAAGAATATAAAATCTGCTCTTCCATATCCATCTCTTTTACGAGTCCCAGTATCTTCTCTTCCATTCCCGGATAGAGCCAAACGCTGTTCTTCAATTCAATATTCACAAGCATATCCGTCTGCTTCATCAGGTCAAGAACTTCCGCCAAAGCAGGAACACGGTAAATGCCTTCCCTGGTATCTGGAGTCTGAACCTTCAGTTCTTTCAAGCGTTTCAGAGTAAATTCTCTTACCCAGCCTTTGCCGCCGGTTACCCGATTCACAGTCTCGTCATGCATGATAACCAGTTCGCCGTCGCTCGACATCTGAACATCCAGTTCAATTCCATCTGCCTGCTGCCGGATCGCAAGCTCAAAAGCTTCCATAGTATTCTCCGGCACATATCCGCTGGCTCCCCTATGAGCCCACACTTTCATTCTTTCCAATTCGTTCACATTCTTTCCATTTTATTCATTCAGAAAATTATAATCTTATTCTATCTATGTAAAAGCTGACCTATTCTCCGATGCCGATACAAAAAACCATGTACCATATCTGCAGAGGGTACCGATCAGCTTCAAAAGTATTATAACACAGTCAAAATCTACCCTCTATCACACTTCCGTAAAATTATGTAAAATATTGAGTAAAATAATAGATCTTTAATGCTGCATATATAGGAAAACTGCCGTCCGACTGAAATTTCAGTCTGGACGGCAGTTCTTTTTATACCGGCTCATATTGTCTGTTGCCAGCTTCATAAAGCTTCTGGTCTCATCTCCATATTCCACCATGGAAATGGCTTCATCTATCTCTTCCACAGTGCGGTCATCCGCAGGATTCCAGGACTGTGCTGCCCCGTATATCATCCCCGGCACTGAAAGGGCCGGCATATTTATATGGCCGCAGTCGCCCCAATCTGTATTGAGGAATCCTTCTGCTCCGTACTTTGCTCCAAAGGAGGCCATCTCCCGGATATTGGAAAAGCTCATGTCAAAGGCATTCACTAATCGGCTATATCCGGAGAGAGACGGACATACATACTGTTTAAAATGGTGATCTGCAAAAATCTTTACATTCTCTTCCTTCTCATTATAATAGTAATACCAGTTCAGACAGGTGATATCCTTATTCAGTCCTTCGATTTCCTTCGGGTGATTCAGCACAATGTCTGCCCAGATCATGACTTCCCTGCCTTTGCTCTGAAGATACTCAGCCAAACGATTCACATAAGAATAATAAAGTGCTGCATATCCCTTCTTTTCCATCTCTCCTGCGCTTTTTCCCTTCCCTAAATCGAAAGTCTCGTCACAGCAGATATTTACCTTCCGGCTGGAAAACAGCGGCAGATATTGATCCAGAATTCCGGTAATCAGAGGAAAAACCTCTTCATCCGTCACATTGACGATGTGATAGCTTTTCTGAAGGCTTTCCACATAGACATCCCAGTCTTCGTCAATATCGCTCTGTCCGGTAATCCTCTGTGCCCGTTTCTCATTTACCAGTTTTTGGATATCCCCGGTGATGATGGCAAGCTCCTGTCCTTCTTCCTGGGTCTTCCATACATTTGGCCATGGTTCATCTGTCACGTAGGGCAGTACCTGAGCATCCGCCTCTGCCTTGATGAACGTAGTCGCATTGCCTACAATCTTTTCGTTAAACTCAGGCATAATGCAATAGGGCAGGGAAGATACCGTCTCAGAAAGTCTGAGATCCTGCTCATTTTTTCCGTCCGGAATTTCGATGTACTGATACATACCGTCTTCTGTCTTCTCAGTTACTGTTCCCAGAGGGCCATAGCATACCTGATAGGACATCTCCGGCTCATATAAACCGTCGATCCATCTTACCAGCACTTCCGGATTTTCTGCTGCTGTAGTAATTGCCAGCTGGTTTCTGAAAATCCATTTGTCCCCTTCTGCCCACAGCCTGATTCCGTCTTCTCCTGCCAGCGGCGGCAGTACGGTATATTCTGATTCATATCTTTCCTGATTCACAACATTGATCCCGTTAAAATCAATAAAGGCTCCATAAAGAGACACGTCTCCGCTCTTTCCCTTCGTTCCGTACTGGGTAACATCCTGTGTAAATGCTTCCTGGTCAATCAGCCCCTGTTCGTACAGGCTGTTCAGCCATTTCACAGCCTCTTTATACTCTTCCTTATCTGCGGTAAAGACAACCTTTCCATCCTCTAATACCAGATGATTCTCATTATCCAATCTTCCAAAAGCTCCAAACAGGCTTCCGTAGATGTAAGGATCATTATAGAAGGAAAATGGAATTTCATCATTGGGATCCCCATTGCCGTTGGCATCCTGCTCCTTGAAGGCTTTTAACACTGCCTCAAATTCCTCCAGAGTTTCCGGCATTTCCATATTTACATTCTCAAGCCACTGTTTATTGATAAAGCTGATCCAGGCGCAATCCGGCTGCGGACCCATGATTCCAAACCCGTAAATATGTCCGTCCGGTGCTGTCATAGTTCCCCTGGCGTTGGGGAAGTTGTCCAATGCATTGGTAATATTCGGCGCATAAGCTTCAATCATTTCTTCTACAGGTACAAATACATCGGATCCGTAGGTCACGATATCGTCATCGCTTAACAGCCATCCGCCGACCATATCCGGATAATCACCGCTGGTGAACATGAGGTTCTTTTTTTCCACTGCTGTGGAGTAATCATAGTAATCCCACTCAATCTTTACATTGGTTTTTTCTGCATAATCATTCCAGATTTTCATAACATTGGGGTCTGCGTCCGCACAAACCAGGAACCGGTAGGTTACCGGCTCTTCTACGATGGGATAGCCGGTGGTATACATATTTCCCACCATTTCCCGCTCTTCCTCAGAGGCCATTGCCGGAACACCCATTCCTGTTACCATACCTGCTGCAAGCAATACTGCTAAGATTTTCTTTATCTTCATGATTTTTCCTCTCTTTCTTTTAATTCTATTAACCTTTTACAGAGCCGAGCATGACTCCTTTAACAAAATATTTCTGCAAAAACGGGTACAAAACCAAAACCGGCAGACTTGATATAATAATTAAAGCATATTTAATCATTTCTGCCAAATACTGACGCTGGGCCATCAAATCCACGCTTGCCTGAATCATATTTCCCGAAACCTGATTCTTCGTCAGAATCGTTCTTAAGATTAACTGCAGCGGGGATTTACTCCTGTCGGAAATATAAACCATAGCGTCATAATAGGAATTCCAATGGGAAACTCCGTAGTACAAAACCAGGATGGCAATGATAGCTTTTGACAGGGGAAGCACGATGGACAGAAAAAATTTCACATCCGTACAGCCATCCATCTTTGCAACTTCCAATAATTCATCCGGAATACTATTCTGGAAAAATGTCCTTGCGATAATCATATTGTACACACTCAATGCCGTGGGAAGCACCATAGCCCACATAGTATTTAGCATATGAAGCTTATTCACCACAATATAGGTGGGAATCAGACCCCCTGTAATAAACATCGTTACCATGAAAAAGAACATGAGCAAGTTTCTTCCTTTTAAATCCTTACGGGACAGCGCATAAGCTGCCGGCAGCGTAACCAGAAGATTGATCGTCGTTCCTACCACGGTATATAAAATGGAATTCAGATAACCGGTTATGATTTCCGGATCTCCCAGCACTCTTTTATAACCTTCCAGGGTAAATCCCTTGGGATACAGCCATACCTGTCCGGTGGAAACCAGCTCAGGATCACTGAAGGAAGCTATGACCACAAACAGTAGCGGATAGGCTACGATAAGAAGTACTATAGTCAGCAGGATATAGGAAATAGAATTAAACAGCCCCACCGCTGAAGCAAAGCTAAACTGAGCGTGTTCGATTCCCATTTTATATACATAGGTAGATATAATTTCCGAGGTCATGGCGTTTATATCATTCTGTAATAAAAAGACCTTTTCAAAACCAATGCTCATGATGTTTCCTACATTTAATATCAGAAGAATCATGGCCTGGGGCAAAATGCCCGGAATATCAATATGGATAATCCGCAGAAACTTTCCCGCTCCGTCCATGACAGCGGCCTCGTGCAGCTCCGGGCTGACTCCCGCCAAAGCGGCCAGATAAATAATGGTATTCCAGCCTGCCATCTGCCATATCTCTGATATGACATAGATCCCCCGAAAATATTTTGGCTCTCCCATAAAATTGATGGATCCCATTCCGAAAAGTCCCAGAATATGGTTTAACAGCCCTGTTCTCGGTGACAAAAATACATACAGCATACCGCAGATTACAACTGTTGAAATAAAATACGGCGCATAAGTAACTGTCTGTATGACTTTTTTGTAGCGTTGTCCCGGAAGCTGATTCAGCAGTAAAGCTAAAATAATCGGAATCGGAAAACCAAACAGCAGGGTCAATCCGCTCAATGCCAAGGTATTGATCAAAAGCCTTGAAAAATAATAGGAATTAAAGAATGTCATAAAATGTTTTAATCCCACCCAAGGACTTCCCAGTATGCCAAGCTTTGGCGTATAATCTTTAAATGCGATCTGTACTCCATATAAAGGTACATACTGGAACACAATTAAATAGATAATGGCCGGAAGCAGGAACAGGTATAATTGATAATTCCTTTTCAGATAATCGGAAAACTTCCTCAAATCCTTTTCCTCCTTTTCCTTCGTTTTTCTTTACAAAACAAGCTTGTTTTTGCAGTAATCACTGTATGCTCAGTATACAACTGCCAGAAGAATTTGAATATGAGCCGATTTCATTTTCGAATATGCCTTTTTGGTCACCGTAAAAATCCCCGAAAATCGGCATTTTTTCACATCATTATCGGTATACCTTGTTTCAGATTACAGCGATTATATTTTTTCATCCTCCACCACCTACACCTATGAGCGTTTTCTGGAGCAAAAGATTCCCACCAGGCTGTCACGGAGCGGGCTTTTAGATTTTCTTCACGACACGGTTACCGGCTCCCGTTACGGATATCTGACCGCCAAAGATGACGATTCCATCTTCCTGTCCTACTCTCTGCCAAGCAATGGGCTAACCGCATACGCCTATCTGATTTTTGAAGTACCGAAAAAGGCCTTCCTGGAATATTTTCATACTGAATCCGGTCCTTTGCTGGTATTAGAGGGAAATATCGTCATTGCTTCTTTTCCGGACGAGCACCGGGAAAACCAGGAGAAACTGATTGAGATGGCTGACCGCCTCTATGAGGAAGATGCCGAAGACTATTATGAATTTATAGAAGAAGATACCAGATTTTGCTGTTATCTGGATAAAAACAGTGATTTGACTTATATTGTATCCGTTTCCGATACTGAGGCTATGACGGAGATCCGTGAGGTGATGAGACTATTTTTGCTTTCCCTGCTTTTTATCCTCCTGATCGGTACCCTGGCCATCCTTATACTGCCGAGGAGCTTTCGGATATGCTGAAACGGACTTCTATGGAATTTTGCGGCGGACATTATTTTGTAGTTATTTTCCATCCCCACAGGGCACCTTCCACATCTGATACCCTGGAAATCACGGATTTTATTTCTGACTATCACCTTCAGGATATCACCGGGTATACAGCCAAGCTCTACGATGAAAACATCGTCGGCATTTATTCCTCCCCTTGTACGGATATGAAAAAAATAAAGGAGCAGTTTTCACTGCTTCACCAAAATGTATGCGCTGCCTTCTCGATTATGCTGACTGTGGGAATCGGCTGTTGGAAGCCGGATTTGCTTTCTGTATCCTCTTCCTTTCTGGAAGCCTCCACAGCCCTGGATTATCACTTTATCTACGGAAAAAATAAGCTGATTTCTTTTTATGATTTGAAATTGAATCCTTATGCAGGGATTGAATATCCCCAAAATCAGATTGACACGCTTTGCCTTCAGATAAAAAGCGGCCAGGAAAAGCCCATGATTCACTCATTGAATGTGCTGTTTTCTTACATCAGGGAAAATGCCAATTCCATGTATACTGCCAAATCCCTATGCTACGACGTCACAAACAGCATCATTAAAACATTAAAGGATCTGGAAAGCAGCAGTGACAATCTTCAGTTTCCGGATCTGCTTACCCTGACAGCATTTGAGACCATTGAGGAGCTGGAACAGACTCTCCAGCAATTCTGCCAGACCGCATGCAGCTATGTCAATGCGCGAAAACCCATGACCCTCAGTGATTATATCAAACTTTATAAGATTGAACTGGCCAAAAAAATGCTGGTGGAAACCAACGACCCGCTGGACAAGATCATCCAACTTTTGGGCTACTATGACACATCCAGCTTCATCCGGATGTTCAAAAAAAGCGAGGGCATGACTCCGGGAGAATTCCGTAAAACTTATCAGAAATGAACGACCAAAAGGAGCTGCCATGGGCAGCTCCTTTTGGTTCTCTGAAAATCATTCAGACTTTTTTAGTGTTTGATATCTGTCATAGGGTTCTTCTAAAATCTTACATGCCTCTTCTGCAGACAAGTTCATCTTTTTCATAAGTTTGTCTATATGCTCCAAAAATTTTCTGTCAGCTTCTTTCGTTGCTTTTTCTGTTGCCTCTTCTGCTGCTTCTTCACGCTGAACAGCAATATCTGTTTCATAATCATATTCTGCCATTAACATATTAATCACCTCACTGCTTTTTCTGTAAAGATAGTCTGCAAGAATGCCTTTCTTTATACATTCATTGACTGCCTTTTGCAACTGTGCTTCTTCTTTTCGGTATTTCCTTACGGTTTCCACAAATTCACTGTACTCTCGCAGAATCGGGCATTTATTCAGGATTTCGTGTTTTTTATCCGTGTTGATATTAATCACCCGGACAGCTAACTCCAGGTTAATATCCGTATCCCGTTCCATAAATGCATCTGATAGATGCAGTATTTTTTCCTGCGGATAAGCTTCCTCTCCGTTGTAAAATACAAAAAACTTAGGAGTCGGAATCCGGACCAGCCCTCGCTTGTAGCGGTCACGCAGCGGGACAATTTTCTCATATTCCCTTGCTATGTAAAGCAGA
>JAETNR010000075.1 GCA_021772055.1 Blautia sp.
AAACTCGAAACTGAGAACAAACAGTTACGCAAAGAATTGAATCAACTTCGAGCATTGATATATGAAAAAAGGTAACTGTTCGGGGACGCGTCCCCGAACAAGAAATGTAGTATTTTTGGGGCTTTCAGCCCCGGGTACACGAGTTTTTCCTGGGAGGTGCCAGTATGGATAAAATTTACGACAAATGTTGTGGTATTGATGTGCATAAAAAGCTTATCGTTGCCTGCTTTCGATGCGGCAAAAAGCAGGAAGTACGTGAGTTTGGTGCAACAACCAGAGAACTCCTTGAATTGGCTGACTGGCTAAAGGAAGGCGGCTGTGAAATGGTCGCCATGGAAAGCACAGCCTCTTATTGGAAACCTCTGTATAACATCCTTGAATCTTCTGACCTGAACGCCATGGCGGTGAATGCCCACCATATGAAAGCAGTTCCCGGACGGAAGACCGATGTGAAAGATGCTGAATGGATTGCAGACCTTCTTCAGCATAGGCTGCTTCGGCCAAGCTATATCCCCGACAAAGACCAGCGGGAACTCAGAGAACTGGTTCGTTACCGCAAAAGCCTTGTTGGCGAACGCACAAGAGAACTGAACCGTCTCCAGAAAATGCTAGAAGGTGCTAACATTAAATTGTCCGGGACTGTATCAGATATCAATGGCAAAAGTGCCCGCAGTATTTTGGAATACCTCCTTACCGGACAGTCCATTGATGTAGATAAATATGATGAGATGTATAAGAAGAAAATCATTGCCCATAACCTCAAAGCTACCAAGGAACAGATCATTGATGACCTGAATGGTGTCATGTCCCCTTTGCAGCGGCGGATGATGAAAGAACTTCTTGTACATTTAGATGAACTCAATATTCATATCAAAAATCCGGATGACGAAATCGATAATTTCATGAAGCCAGAAGAAAAACAGGCTTCACAGGCAATTCAGGATGTAACTGGTATAGGAAATACCAGTGCTCAGGCAATCATTTCGGTCATAGGTTCTGATATGAGCCGTTTTCCAACGGACAGGCACATTTCATCCTGGGCAGGCTTATGTCCCGGCGATAATGAGAGTGCTAAAAAGAGGAAATCCGGCAAGACCAGAAAAGGAAATGCTCTCTTACGGACTACGTTAATCACCTGTGCACATGCTGCTGTAAAAAACAAGAAATCCTACTTCTATGCGCAGTATATGAGAATCAATGCCAACCGTGGACCAAAGCGTGCATATGTGGCCGTCGCCCATTCCATGCTGATTTCGATTTACCATATCCTCAAGGATGGTGTCGTTTTCAAGGATCTGGGAGCCGATTATTACAATCGATTCAACAAGGAACGTAAGATAAATGCGTATCTTAAAAAGTTAAAAGCACTTGGCTGAGAAGTTCCCGTAGTAGCCGCATAAGCCTGCCAGTTAAGTTCAAAATGAACGATTAAAAATTTGATAGGGATAGTTTGCGCTTTTTTGGCTATCCGATAGTTATTGTTTCACAGTAAACTTCCCATTTTCCATAGCGTTTTCCATCAACTCTGCGAATGTATTCTTTCTTTTGCAAGGATTCCATGATTCTTTTTACGGTACTAAGGGATTTTCCCGTTTCCGCTACCAGTTCCTTTTGCTTAATCGACGGATTCTTGTAGATTAACTCCAAGACTGCTAATTCCTCTAAAGTGCATTCCAAAGTGTCAAATTGAGACTTTGGAATTTTAGGATTGACACTTTGGGAATCATCATCCGCATAGTCCACATGCATATATCTGTTTTTCAGTTCATATTCCGTTCCCAGAATTAAATTGCTAAAGAACATTTCCAAAAACTTTGTAGTAGCATAAACACCGTTCTGTAAATCATTATAATTTGCTCTTACCAATGCATTACGGAAATACCAGGAGTTTTTCTCGAAAGCATCGTTGTTTACCTTGAACCCAAATGTTTTCATGTATTTAATCATAAAAACTGCCGTAGCTCTGGTGTTTCCCTCACAGAACGGATGAATCTGCCAAATATCCGAAGCAAACTTGGCAAGATGCTTCACACAACGTTCTACGGACAAGCTTTCATAAGAAAACTGTTTCTCTGTTGCAAAATCATAATCAAGGGTATCTTTGATGCTATTCCACGCTGCGTAAGTGACAGTATCGCCTTTCAGCACCCATTCCTTTTTCGTAATATTATACTGGCGAATCTGACCGGCATGAGTAAACACGTCTTCAAACAATCTGCGGTGAATCGTCAGCCATTCAGCCGGTGAAAACTGGAAGGCTTTCTCACCCAACAGCTTCGCAATCCTTGCGGACACAATATCTGCTTCCTTGGTGCCGTTCTCAATCTCTGTACGATCAGTACGCTGCTCGTAATAGCTCTGAATGCGTTTTTGTGCTTCATCAATACTAATTTTTCCTTCGATATGTTCCTTGGCAGTATCTAACAGATAAGCAGAGGTTTTCAAACCATCTACCGCCTGCAAGCCGATTGCAGTCTGCCATGCTTCACTTTTTTCAATTTGACCAGGTTCACCCTGTTTGATATATTCTTCAAGTTCAAATTGCCAGTTCTTTTGTGCTGACATAGCTGCACCCCATTTCCTGCTTAATATGCAATCCTAAAATAATCCAAATATGCTTTATATTTGTCCTGTGCCGTCAGGCAGGTATCTGTCAGATAGCCTTTTTCATGATTCCATTCTTTCAATCCACGATAATAGAACAGTTTCAGATTATCCTCGATGATAAACGGAACAATATTATATTTCAGGCACTCCTTGAACATAATCAGTCTGCCTACACGGCCGTTACCATCCTGAAACGGATGGATTCGTTCAAACTTCACATGGAAGTCCAGAATATCCTCGAAGGTCTTTTCTTCCTTGGCATTGTATTCCGTCAACAATGCTTTCATCCTATCGCCTACTTCTTCCGGAAGGGCAGTATCCATACCGCCTACTTCGTTGGGCAATTTCTTATAATCTCCAACGGCAAACCAATCCTTTCTGGAGTCACTGGTGCCGTTTTTCAAAATCAAATGAAGTTCCTTGATGAATTTCTCGGTCAACGCTGCTTTAGCGTTCTCAATCATCATGTCGATACAGCGGAAATGATTCGCCGTTTCGATCACGTCATCCACATTGAGGACTTCATTTTCTACACCGATGGTATTGGTTTCAAAAATATATCTGGTCTGATCGTGGGTCAGACGGCTTCCTTCCATGTGGTTTGAATTATATGTCAAATCAATTTGTGTTTTATGGTAAATACCACCGGAGTATTTGCTTGCCTTCTGCTCTTTCAGAATGTCCAACAGAGTAATCGGTTCTTCTTTTCTCTTGTTGGTTCGCTCCGGCTTCTCTGCATTTTCAGGAATGTTCCAGGTCTTGCCGGTAAGGAACGCACCAATCACACGCCCCTGGGCGCAGTAATTTCTAACGCTGCGTTCTGACACATTCCATTTTTTTGCTATTTCAGTAACTGAAAGGTATCGCATCTACTCTCCTCCGTCATAAATCGAATCCAAAAACTTCACGAATACACAATATAGTATATCACATTATCGGCAAAAATATCAACCGTTTTATATTTTCCCATTTGTTTTTGCCGTCATAGGAAGTCTTATTTTTCATATATAGAAAGCCGGATCCCATAAGAAATAAAATCCGGCAAATTATTATCTATATACGATTTCTTTCAACACAACTTCTTCTGCTCGATTGTGAATGCTGTTCATTCTCTGAATCCATAACCACTGGTTCTTCTCTTTCAACTCCTCAGTCACAGATTCGACTTCCTGCATCTGACTGATAATCAACTGCAATCTGCTCTGTGCCTGTTCGTTCAGCTCGACAAGATAAGTCCAGAACTGACCTTCCAGAACCAGATCATCAAACCTCATCGGATTGTGTTCCATAAGATACTCACGGTGCATACGACCGTATTTTCCGATGGGACGTTCTTCGACGGGAAGTTTCAAATTCGGGATGTAATACTCTCCTGCCAACACATACTCAATACCATTTTTCTTCATTCTGTTTTCCATAAACATAACCTCGATTTCTTGATTTTTGTCACATCGAGACTCACTGGTGTAGTAGTGGTGTAGCAACAGCACCCCCATGTCTGAAAAGCCTTCATATTACTGGGTTTTTAGAGATTTCTGCAAATAATGCCGTGACAGCAGAAAAGTACTCGTGTCATATAAAAAACTCCTTTCGCAAAGCAAAAATATGCCGTGTTTTGCCCCGATTTGCGAACCTTATCACGTCCACGATAATTGTTAAATTTGTCACAGAATAAGTAAAATGCGGCAAAACGAGGCAAGTTGTGGCCATCAATCGTAGTAAAAACGTAGTAAAAATCGGAGTGTTTTACTACTGCGAATATTCTATCATAGGTTGCGGAATTTGGAGAGAGGGGAATACGGAAAAAACTAATTGCACAGATATAAATTTATCCAAATTAGATTGTATCTGAAAAGAACACTTCCTTGCTATTCATCCGGAAATAGACTATAATTTCTGCTATAGAAAGCTTTCATATGGCTGATAATAAATTTTCCCGCAGCCAGAGCCTGATGGCAGGCTGCGTTCCAATGACCACATTACAATCCGTAATTGAAAGAAAATGGAAAATCTCAGGCTGAAAGTTTTGTCCCTATTTGGGAACAGTTGAAGAAATAGAGTGAAACACATTTATGTAAGTTGCCTTAAGCAGCAAAACATTCTGAGAAATGAGAAAAAAGATGAACACCATAGCAATTATTGATGATGATATTCCTATTGGAGACATGCTGACAGAAATACTGGCACAGGAAGGTTATGCGGTCCTTCGTGCCTACTCCGGTACGGAAGCCCTGTATCTTCTGACACAAAAGAAACCGGATCTGGTGCTGTTAGATCTGATGCTCCCCGGATTATCCGGTGAAGAGGTTCTGCCCTACATTCACAATATTCCCGTCATTGTCCTCAGTGCAAAGATTGATGTTGAAGATAAAGTGAATCTTCTGCTCGGTGGTGCTTCTGACTATATGACCAAACCCTTTGATATCAAAGAACTTCTTGCACGAATTACCGTTCAGCTTCGAAAAAATGAAATACAGGCAGAGAGCCAGTCATTGTCGATTGGTGACTTAAGCCTGGACACTATGTCTCTGGCACTGACTATAAAAGGGCAGGCGGTAAAACTTACCCGGACTGAATATGCCATCTTAAAGCTGCTGATGGAAAATCCCAGACAGGTAATTGCCAAAAGCGTACTGTTAGACCGCATCAGTCTGGATACGCCAGACTGCACAGAACGTTCGCTCAAGCAGCACATCAGCAATCTGCGAAAAAAAATGCAGGATGTCAGTGGTACAGATTATATTGAAACTGTATGGGGCATTGGCTTCAAACTGGCAGTTCAAAAATCTTGACCAAATTTTGACGATTTTCCTGACCACTTTCTTGACCATTATTTTATATACTCAGGTCATTAAGGAGGTATACAATATGGACTATATTTTACAAACAAACAACCTGACCAAAAAGTATAAAAGCTTTCAGGCATTAAGCGGTCTTTCCATGAACGTTCCCAAAGGTTCCATCTATGGCTTTGTCGGGAAAAACGGTGCGGGCAAGACCACTCTGATCCGCCTGATCTGCGGATTACAGGAACCGACTTCCGGTGATTTTACCCTCTATGGCATCCGAAATGACAGTAAAGACATTATCAAATCCCGCCGTCGAATGGGTGCTGTGGTGGAAACCCCTTCCATCTATCTGGACATGACTGCAGAGGAAAATCTGAAGCAGCAATATCTCATCCTCGGACTGCCGTCTTTTGATGACGTCCAGGATTTATTAAAGCTTGTTGGTCTGGAGAATACCGGAAAGAAAAAGGCAAAGAATTTTTCCCTTGGTATGAAACAGCGTCTTGGCATTGCAATCGCATTAGCAGGTGAGCCTGATTTCCTTGTGCTTGACGAACCTGTAAACGGTCTTGATCCCCAGGGCATTGTGGAAATGAGGGAATTAATCCTGAAGCTGAACCGGGAAAGGCAGATCACTGTTCTGATCTCCAGCCACATTCTGGATGAACTTTCCCGGCTTGCCACTCACTATGGCATCATTGACAACGGACATATGGTAAAAGAACTGAGTGCTAAAGAGTTGGATGCCGCCTGCCGGAAATGTGTCCGCCTAGAAGTGACCAACACGTCAGCTCTGGCTCGTGTTCTTGACTCTATGAATATAGAATACAAGATTATCTCTGATACAATAGCCGATGTATTCGCAAAAGTGAACGTGACCCGACTGACAACTGCACTGACAAATGAAAACTGCGAAGTACTGTCCATGCTGGAAAAGGATGAAAGTCTGGAAAGCTTTTACATCTCTTTGGTAGGAGGTGGCGGCAATGCGTAAACAATTATCTACCAGTTTTCACCGTCTGTGGCGAAGCCAGTCCCTCTGGTTATTCCTTGGAGGTATGGTCTGTCTTGCGTCCGTTTTCATGATGATACAATATACCGCAATGGATTATACGGTTCCTTTAAGCCGGGTAATCTTTTTGCCTTTGAGTCTCTATGGAACAGCCGCGGCAGCTTTTGTAAGTGTATTTGTGGGAACCGATTTCAGCGACGGTTTTATCCGGAACAAGGTTGTTTCCGCTCGCAGCCGTAATCATGTGGTATTTGCCCAGATGATCACAAGCTGTACAGGCTGCGTTTTGGTATATCTGGCAGTTACTGCCTTTTCTGCAGGAGCCGGAACATTTTTCTTTGAAAATGATGTGACAACGAACCGGTTTATTCTGTTTTTGTTCCTTGGAATTGGCATGAGTATCGTATATGGAAGTATCTTTTGTATGACTACATTGCTTTGCGGCAGCAAAACACAGGCAATCATCTGGTGCATGTTGTTTGCTATGCTGATGTTATTTCTTAGCCTGCATACAAATCAGATTTTAGTACAAACAAGATTCAAAGACGGAGCCCTGAATCCTCATTACGTAAATGGTTTTAAACGAATCTTTTATGGTATTCTGCATGATATAAATCCTAGCGGACAAGCAGCTCAACTTTCTGCATGGAACTATTTTAAACCAATAAGGGGATTTATCTGCAATATAATTTGGATACTGGTTGTAACTTGTTCTGGATGTGCATTCTTTCGCAGGAAAAATCTGAAGTGAGGTGACTGGTATGAGAAAACTGTTATCGGCTAACTTCTCCAGGCTTCGGAAAGACAGGATTTTCTGGATCATTCTGTCGGGCGTACTTGTATTTTCTTTAGTTACTATTTTCAACGGCGCACGTTCCTCTGATGTCATGGAAGAAAGTGGATTTGTCCGTTCTCTGGACGATGACATTAGGAGCATGGCTCGGACTTGTCTTACTGGCAAGTGCATTGAATGACCGTCTCTGCGTTCCTGAAATGCAGGGCGGCATGGCATGTATTGACTGAAAATTTACAATGCTCGATCCTGCCTCAACCCGTTATACCTGAAAGGAATGGTACGAACCGTTTGTGAAAGTATCCTGGATCTTCTTCCCTCCGGTCAAAGCCTCCTGATGCATGATGCCTCGATCACCTGTCCTGTACGGCAGATCGCTTCTTCCGTTCTTATAACCGCTTTGCTTCTCCCGGCAGGAATTATTTCTTTCCATCGAAAGAACATCAAGTGAAGGAACCTATTCAAAAAGAAGAATATCAAATAAGGAGTCATTATGGAATATCTGCTGCTGTCTGTCATCGGAATACTATTTCTCATCATTTTTGCATTATCTGCAAAGATTTACTTTCTGCGCAGATCCACACAGGAAATCATAGATGCTTTTCAAGATAAACTAGCAGCAGATACCAACACTCTCATTGACATTTCCAGCCGTGATCCTTACATGAGAAAGCTGGCTTCGGAAATCAACGTTCAGCTTCGTCTGCTCCGCAAAGAACGCCATCGTTACCAGCAGGGAGACCAGGAATTGAAAGAAGCGATAACGAATATTTCCCACGATCTGCGTACCCCGTTGACCGCCATTTGCGGTTATCTTGATTTGCTTGAACGTGAAGAAAAAAACGAATCCGTCCGCCGTTATCTTTCCCAAATTGAAAACCGGACGGAAGCGTTGAAGAATCTGACCGAAGAACTGTTGCGGTACAGTGTAATCACATCTTCCCCAAAATTAAATCCACAACGTATGGATCTGGTGCGTGCATTGGAAGAAAGCCTTCTCTCCTTCTATGGTGTTATGCAGGAAAAAGGAATTCAGCCACAGATCGTATTACCGGAAGAGCCTGTCTGGTGTACACTGGATACTGAAGCGGTAAACCGTATTTTTTCAAACATCATCTGTAATGCTTTGAAATATTCGGATGGGGATTTCTATGTATCTATGAAAAAGGATGGAAGCATCACGTTTTCCAACACAGCCCAGAATCTGGACGCTGTAACTACAGGAAGGCTGTTTGATCGTTTCTATACCGTCGAAACAAGCCACAACTCTACCGGTCTGGGATTATCCATTGCAAAATTGCTGACCGAGCGTATGGGAGGAACTATTATAGCTGATTATTCTAATAGCAGGTTGTATATTCATACAAAATTTACGACATGCACAGTCCCTGCTATTGATTCGTGCGATTAACATCATAATCATAATAATTTGGGGATTGCTTCCATCACTTTTGCTCCCATCTGATACAAGATAAAGTAATGCACAGACTGTCTTGGAAAGTCATAAATTGCAATCTATAATTTACCTGACAACTGAATAATTGTATCTTCAGGGCAGGGAGAAATTCCCGATGTTGCCTTTACAAAAAAGCAGATTTTTGAAGCAGTCTGGCATAAGCCGTCTGTAGGATGCTGCCATGCTGTAGAAAACACAGTTTTCCAAATCAGAAAAAAGTGCAAAGAAATCGCAGAAAATATTGAATGCATCAAAACTGTGGTTGGATACGGGTATCCGTTTTCCTGCAGCTGAAAAAGTCGATACAGATTTCCGGAAAAACTGCTCTGCTTTGCAGCAGAAGCGATTAAAGAGATGCACAATCCGTTATGTTTGCCTGCGTTAAAAGCCCGGAGCCGGGCAGCTTCCATACTGCACCATACTCCGGGGCATACTGTTTCCTTTAATGTTAAGAGGTGCCGCCAAAAACCGGCAAACTGTTTGAATCATTCATTCCGGCAAATAATTTTTTCCCTGCTGGCCTGATTCAGGATTTCCCGTTTTCCTTCCTCATTGATGATCACTGTATTTTCAATCCTGATTCCTCCATCTCCCGGAAGATATATCCCAGGTTCCACTGAGAAAGCCATTCCTGTATCAAGATACATCCTGTTGTTTCCGTGGATATAGGGCGCTTCGTGTACACTGTAGCCGATTCCGTGACCCAGGCGGTAAGGAAAGTCTCCGCCATAGCCAGCCTCTTCGATCACCCTCCTTGCAGCATGATCAATATCCGGAACATATGCTCCCTTATAAGCTGCATTCTGTCCTGCCAGTTGTGCTTCATCCACAATATCGTAAATTCTTCCCCATTTTTCCGGAATTTCATGTACAAATACTGTACGTGTCATATCGGAATGCATTCCATGATACACACATCCATAATCGAGGATGACCATGTCCGCTTTCTGAATTACCCTCTTGCCGTCACAGTAATGAGGGTATCCTGCATTTGGTCCGGAAGCCACCATTGCGCCGCAATCGCAGCCTCCGTATTGTCTCATGCTCTCCATAAGAAATTTTCTGATATCAGTTTCACGGACTCCCGGTCGAATAAACTTGATTACATCCTTAAAAGCCCTATCTGCAATCCAGGCAGCCCCACGCAGCCCATCCAACTCCGCACCGCTTTTGCGGATCCGCACTTCCTCCAGTAACTGCTTTCCACTGTAAAATTTCACATCAAATGCTTCACTGATATCCAAAACCTGAAATGCCTGTACCGCTTCATTCACAAGAATTTTGGCTCCAATCAGTCCATACTTCAGTAATACCTTCTCCAGGCTGCCCAGCATTCCGTCTCCGTCAAACCAGCTGTACACCGGAATCTGATTTTCATAAGCTTCCCGCATCTGATCAGTATACAGAAGGTTGCAGAAATAGAAGGCATCTCCCTTTGCAGTGAGAAAATACCCCTGAAAGCGTTCGCACATCATAGGCGAAAAGCCGGTAAAAAAAGCGAGTTCTTCCGATGGTGCTAATAGCACCGCATCATATCCGGAATCTTTTAAAAGCTGCAATAATTTTTTCTGATAAGAAACACTAACTGATTTTTCCATATACCTTTTTTGCTCTTTCCGGAGAAATATATCCATTCTCCACATCCTCGCGAACTCTTTCCGGATCTCTTTCACGCGGATTTCCAAATCCACCGCCGCCTCCGGTCATAATCCGAACCACATCCCCTTTATGAAGGGTATAGCTGCTAACTTTGTTAAATCTTTCTTCCCTCTCCGTTCCCGGATTAATGATCACAACCGGTGCCTCTGCCGCTTCTCCGCCAAAGAGTCCCCATGCGGTCATTTTCGCACGATCAAGCCACAGGCAAAGAGTATTTCCTTCATCCTCCACAAGAATCTCCCTGATTCCCCCGAAACCTCCGCGGTATTTTCCTGCGCCTTCTGAATCCGTCCTTACCTGATAGGACAATACCCGAAGAGGAAATCTGTGTTCCAGTTCTTCTACCGGCACATTTTTGAAATCTCCGTTAGTGGCATTATATACACAGCTTTCTCCATCTCCGCCTTCAAAACCGCCCCATCCGCCTACGGTTACTTCTGTGTGGTGATACAGTTTCCCAAATCTGGGATCAAATTTCTGGAAAGATGCCACCATGGAATCCCCAAAGTGAGCACCTGCCGCATTCAGCGGAACCACATCTGCCAAAGCTTTTACCACCAGATCGATCAGAAGTCCCAGAATTGTAAAATACCACTGACAGGGTACAGGCTCTTTTGCATTAAAGATACTATATTCCGGAATCACAACATGAAGATTTCTGAAGTTTCCTCCGGTCACTCCCTGCGTGGGATTGATCAACTGCTTAAAAGCAACCCGGCAGGCCGAAATAGTCTGCGCTCTTCCACAATTCAGCGGTCCTTCTGTCGGTCCGCTGGAGCCGGTCAGATCAATTGTCAGCTCTTCTCCTTCAATGGTAACCTTCACCTTGCAGGGTACCGTCTGATTGTTTCTCCCGTCATTATCAACATACCCTTCCGCCGTATAGACGCCATCGGGAATTGCAGCAATCGCAGCCCTGTCCATAGTCTCTGACTGACGGAATATCTCTTCTGTTGCAATTTCAATCGTTTCTTTTCCAAATTTATCATACAGTTCGCAAAGTCTCTGGTTTCCTTTATGGCAGGCCGATATCTGTGAGCTGATATCTCCCCGCCTTGCCTGATGGCTGAAGCTGTTCAGTGCAAGAATATCAAGAAGCTCTTCATTCACAACTCCTCTGGTCACCAGATGCACAGGAGGAATCCGGACTCCCTCCTGATAAATATTGGTACTGTCGGAGCTTGGCCCCAGATCTTTTCCTCCAATGTGGCCTCCGTCTGCTCTGGAAGCAGAAAAACCGACCAGCTCTTCCTGATAAAAAATCGGTGCGATCACTGTAATATCTGTCAGATGCGTACCCTGCAGATAAGAATCATTCATCATATAAACATCACCGGCCTGATAATTTTCAATTCCTACCTTCTCTGTGAGAATCTCAATACAGGTTCCCAGGTTTCCGAGGAAAATGGGAAGGCCGGATGCTTGTCCCAGAAGTCTGGCATCTTTGTCAAAAATTCCCACACTGCAGTCTTTACTTTCATAGATCAGCGGAGAATATGCGCTTCTGAGCATGGATGCGTTCATTTCTTCCGCAATGGAAATAAAGGCGTTCCGGATAATTTCCACCATTACCGGACTTACTTTCTTACTGCTCATTTTTTTCCTCTCCTTTCCCCTTGTTTATCAGTACAATATAATTCTGCCTGTCTACAGAAATATCCCAGCCGGGAGGAACTACCGTAGTCGCTGTAAGCTCCACAATAACTGCAGGACCTTCCAGATGCTGTCCAACCTTCAAATCCTCTCTCTTGTAAACCGCAGTGTCATAAGTCTTTCCCTTGAAGATTCCCTGCACCGTTTTCACAGGAATCGTTTTACTGTCATTTTGAGGTTTCAAGGATGTCTTTGCTTTCTCTGTGGGAATTACTGCCCGAAGTCTGAAATTCACCACTTCGATGGCATCCGTTGCCGAACAATGTCCATAAAGCTGCAGATACTGGGCATGGAATTTTTCCGCCACATCCACTTTGCTGATTTTTCCCTCAGGAATCTCAACATTAATCGCGTAAGACTGTCCCAGATAGCACATTTCCAAAGATTTTCTGAACACAGCATGCTCTGCACCAAATCCTTCTTTCTCCAGGAGCTCTGATAATTCTGCCTTCAGTTCTTCCTCTAAATTGCCAAATTCCTCGTCCTCTATCTCATCCAGCTCTTTCTGTAAGGTGCGTACACCATCGTGATGAATATCCGCCTGCAGCATTCCCCATGCAGAAAATGCCCCCGGGAACTGCGGGATCAACACTTCATCAATGTCCAGTTCCTCCGCAATCAAAGCAGCATGCATCGGTCCCGCACCTCCGAATGCCAGCATAGAAAAACCTCGGGGATCAATTCCTCTCTGTACTGTGATCTGACGGATCGCATCCGCCATTTTATTGTTGCTGATATCAAGAACACCCTCCGCAGCGGCCTCTGTGCTTAAGCCATGCAAAGCCCCATACGTTTCAAATGCCTTTCTTGCCCTTTCTTCATCCAGCTTCATACGTCCGTCAAGAAAATTCATTTTGTCCAGGTGTCCCAAAATCAGGTTTGCGTCTGTAACTGTAGGCTGCGTCCCGTTTAATCCATAGCATACCGGTCCTGGATTGGATCCTGCACTGACAGGACCAACTCTCATTCCCTCACCCTCCGTCCAGGCAATACTTCCGCCTCCGGCACCTACGCTTAAAATATTTACGGAGGGAACCAATGCCGGAAATCCTTCAATTTCCGTATTTACCGTTGTCTCCAGAGTTCCGTCCACCAGCAGGCTTACATCAAAGCTGGTACCTCCCATGTCAACCCCGATCAGATTCTTTCGTCCCGATACGCTGGCTCCAATGGCACCGCCCACTGGTCCTGACATAAATGTCTGTACCGCTTTAACAGAAGCCACC
>JAETNR010000169.1 GCA_021772055.1 Blautia sp.
TCGACAAAACCGTCCAAATCACCTAATGAACGTTTTACTATGTCTTCGCCCAGACCGGCGGAAATAATATAATAAACTTCTTTTTCTCCTAAATGCTGCCATATAGGATATGTCCTATCAATAAATGTTTTCATTTGAGCGCAGATACCGTAGAAATATACAGGTGTCGCTAATACCAGAACATCTGCTTTTTTAAAAGATTCCAGAACTTCAGCCATATCGTCCTTCTGAACACAAGTGCCATTATTTTTCATACAAACATCGCATGCCTTACAAAATCCTATTTTCTTTTCTGCTAACCGAATCAGTTCCACAGAATTTCCTTTATCCTCAGCTCCCTTTTTAAATTCTTCACATAACCTTTGAGAATTCCCCTTTTTTCTGGGACTACCTGAAATAATAAGCACATTTTTCATTAAGTATTTCCTCCGAATTACGATTTTTTTATAAACATTTTCCACTTATAAAAGTATAGCATGGACCCCTGAATTCCACAACGGTTTCCACGGTCTTGCGGTTTCAACGGATATTTGGGACAGGAGGCGCTATTATCCCTCATAAAGCCGGGCTAAAGATACCAATTGCTAATCCGATTTGTTCAATATTACTGTCTGTTCTTTCATGGAAATCTTGCCGGCCTGCCTTCCGCAATTTTGGCTTATATCATCGTGATACCACATAACGGTAATGAGGCATATCCACACCTCTGTAATGTTTTGTCCATGTGCCGGTCATTGTCATACCGTTTCTTATGGCTACGTTTTGCCAGTACGGCCGCGCAAGAAGATAACCTATTTCAAGCACTTCCTTATCTTTCCACGGCTGCTTTGTAAGTCCGCACTGACCTATCATTTCATTGGTTTCTTTTAGAATGACTGCCCATAAACCAAAGTTCCATTTTTGATAACGGAAAATTTGTTTATCCAGCCATTCCTGGACTTCATCATCGCTGAATGCACCCTCATATGCATACATGGTATCCTCGTCCTGTAAGATGCTGCATAAAGAGTCAAAATCTGACTGATTCATCTCGCGCAGATATAATCTCTCTGTTTCAAGTATCATATTTACCTCCGAAAATCTGAATTTATCAAGCATTATGCTGCGGTAATAAATAAAGCCCATACCTATATTGTCAATTCAAAATCCAAGGTATCCTGCTCAGCGCCATTGACAATAAGCGTGACGGAATGTGTTCCCGGATAATGTTTCCTTGTTCTTAAATCTGAGAAGGAATGTTTTTTTATGTATGTCTTTTTCTTGTTTGCCTTTAACAAAATCTCCGATATCTGGAATATTTTCCGGCTCTGCCTTCCATCTGCTTTTACATAGCCCATAGCATACTCCAGCCGTACCTTTGTTGTTTCTTTTGCCGAAACTGTAAACGAAAACGTCATATTTTCTCCGAGTGAAATAGACGCAGCGCCTAACGTAAAATCAGCGATATCCACGGAACCGGCATTGTGGTACCCGAAGATATCCAGCACCTCCCGATTCCCTTTTTTAAGCAGTGTCCGGCATCCATGTTTTACAATCCAATCCGTATACTCATGCCTGCCATACCAATCTCCTGCGATTTTTGTTACCAGGTCAGGATGTGTTTTTGAAATATCATTTAAATGATTGGCCACGCTTTTGCGGACATACAGTGATGGGTCCGTGTTCAGCTGCTCCAAAATAGGAAGTACCGGCGACGGGTCTTTTTTGAAGCTGGTCAATGCCTGGCCCCAGGGGAGGGCGGGACGGCAGCCCTCGCTGGCAAGCCGCCGCACATGCTCGTTATCATGCCTGGCCCAGACAGCCATCTGCTGCATCATGCGCGCTTCTTGCTTTATAATAAACGGTCTTACGGCAAACTCCGCAGTTGAAAGCGGGGTATATCGTTCTATGGCGGCCATTGACAAGTCCCAATGGCATTCATCCTGTCCATAGACTTCAACAAAATCCGGAAAGTATATGAGTGCAT
>JAETNR010000170.1 GCA_021772055.1 Blautia sp.
TGTTCACTATAACGAAATGAACCTGCCATTTTCGGACAACTTTCTCCATATTTTTTCAAAAATTTTTTTAATTTCTCCAAAAACAAAAAAATACCGCCGCAGCTCTCCGCCCCAACGGTATCCAAACACTCTAAAACTCTATGTGATTTATAATCTTTACTATCTCTTCCTCCGATAAATTTGATTGAATTATAATGCGGTATTGCTCATATAACCATACAACCCGAATCCTACTTTCACCATATTTCTCCTGATATATGAATTTTATGTTTTTCCCTTTCTCATAATCCAACTCTGTAGAGGTGTTTCCCATATCTATTACATGTGTCGTTTTATCTATCTTTTCTATAAGTTTTTGATCTATTTCAAAATACCTTTTTTCTTTATCCCGACATATCAAATCCAAACTAATTATTGTTTCATCTCTTTCTACTTCTTCCATTCCTTCCGGCAAATATCTCAATCTTAATGGTATAAATTCTGTCTTCTCTACTGCTTCTGGTCTGTAACGAAACTCTGTATAATCCTCGAAAATAGTTTCCACGATCTCCACCAATCTCTGATATCCCGCCAGCACTGCCTCCGGCATGGCAACACAGGTCAGGACAAAACACAAAAATACTACCGCTGCGGTGCGCCGGGCATAATAAGGCCAGCCCAAAGCAGCCCTTTTATGGGGTAAGGTGCATGCTCTCAACTGTTTATAGATTTCTTCTACCTTGGCTGTAAATACTCTGCTGAATTCATGGGGCGGGCAGCTGTCCTCCGACGGCAATAAGCTCAACAGATATTCCTGGGCTTCCTCCGCTGCTGCATATAGTTCTTCTTCACTGAAGCTTTTTCTCATCGGCGTCCTTCTACTCTGCTGACTTTGACAAATTCTGCTGCAGCTTGCGTTTTCCCCTGCTGAGCAGCTTTTCTACTTTCGCTACGGTAAAGTCCAGCAATGCTGCTATCTCTGCATTGTCATATCCCTGGGCATATTTCAGCAGGATTACCTGTCTGTTCTCAAAGGGCAGCTCCAAAATCGCTTTGGCCAGGGCCGAACCGCTCCAGCTTTCCGGTTCCGGCACGGTGAGTCTCTCCTTGATCTCCTCCAAATCTCTGTATCGCTCCATCTCTTTCCGCCGTTTCCGATACAAATCTATGGCGGTATGCTCCAGTATCTGCATCGTAAAGGCTTTCGCAGATGTACTCTCTGCCTCTCCCACTTTGTTAATGTTGATTGCCAGTTTAATCAATGCCTCGCTCACTGCATCCTCTGCAATCTGCTCATCATTCAGAATCTCATAGGCTCTATGATACATCAGATTGTGATATTTCTCATACAATTGCTCAAATTTCTTCCGCCCTGCTTGATCTTCTATCAGCGCTAAATAGAATATTAGCTCTTTTAACACACTTACCCCACCGCA
>JAETNR010000013.1 GCA_021772055.1 Blautia sp.
TTGTTCCTTTGCAACTGCCATAAAAAATACTCCTTTTCGATAAGAATAGTCATATCTGTATTCTTACCAAAAAGGAGCCATTTTTTACCAGAAACACAAACTATTTTACACTACCACAAACCGCTGGTACATGGAAAATCCCCATGCTCCAGCGGTTTGTTTTACAGTTCCATATTCTTACAATTTAGCATAACTCTGCTATTTAACCATTTCGCATAACCCCGTCCCCACTTCGGAAACATATCTACATTTCAAATTCCAATAAAACACACGACCCCAACTGGCAGAAACCTTTGATTTACCGGGCTTTTCTCGACAGAAGGCAGACCGTTTCAATATTCCCCTAAACTTTTATTTTATATTGCATAGCGAAAGTACGCCCTGCACATTTAGGGTGGGGTAACGGTTTTTACTTTTCTCCAAACATAAACTCTATAACACTCAGTGCATTCAAAATCTGTATACATTCATATCTTTCAACGCTTCTGTTCATTCGACCATGCATTAACCAATTTCTATTCAAATACGGAGGTTCGATGCCATTTTCGAACTTGTATGAACCATCTATAAATATCCTATTCAAATATGCTATTAACGAAGGATACATTTCCAAAAAGTATATTTTCTTTGACATGAACCCTCGTTTTTCGCTAAGCTGTCTAAAATCCTCCGCCTTTTGATTTGCAAAACCCTCATTAGAATATTTAACTTTGTAACTCATACGTTGGTTTGGAAAATCAACTAATTTATTCACCCTATTATCAAGTAATGCAAGCAAGTACATAGCTGCAGTCATATAATCTTCATTTTCAAAAGCCCGCATACCATTCTTAAAATATAACTGTATCTCGTTCGAAACGTACTTTTCCTGCAACCCCTCTATAATCATATCAAGAATTACAATATCTTCTCCGTCAAAAAACTCTGCTACCTTTGCTTCCCCTTCACATAATAATTGTTCCCAATTCTTAATATCGGCAGGATTTGAATGCTCAGAAATAACCCATCCATTTTTCCCGAACTTTTCACTCCACTCAATCTCAGCCCTATATTTTTCTTCAAATTCAGATTCAGTTAAACCTTCATTTTCTCTGACCTCTTGCTCATAATTTTTAAGCATTTCTGCCAGCTTTAAAAGCCCCGGCATATTGTTAAGCGACTTTTTCCATTCATTTAGTTTGTCACTGAGTTCTTGAAATTTTGCCAATGCTTCTGGAGATATCGCTTTTGTAACATTTTTATATAATTCCTCTTGCTTTTTAACTAGCTCAAGCGCTTTCTTGTACTCCTGTGAATTCTCATAATTATTACTCATCTTCTCATACCCATAATATAAACTATCTTTTGCGAAAAAGTATCCCTTTTGCCAAAATGTATATCACTTGTCCCAAAATATATATCCCCGGGGTAAATCAGTTTCCGCATTGCCATTCTGCGGAAACTGAAACACACATCCATTTTTGCCCCAAATCAGCGGAAACCTTTGATTTACCGGGCTTTTTTCGTCAGCAGAGCGACTGTTTCAACATGAACGGTATTCCCAAACTGATCCACAACGCAGACCTTCTTCAGTTCATATCCATTCCCGCACAGATATTTCAGATCCCTGGCCAGAGTTGCACTGTCACAGCTTACGTAGACCACCCGTTTGGGCTGCATTTTCAAAATAGTATCCAGAAGCACTCCATCGCAGCCTTTTCTTGGCGGGTCTACCACGATTACGTCTGCGTATACGCCGTTTTTCTCATACTCCCGGGGCAGGACTTCTTCGGCTTTTCCCACAAAAAACTCTGTATTCTGTATTTGATTCAATGCGGCGTTCCGCTGGGCATCCTCGATGGCGGCGGGGACGATCTCCACGCCTCTTACAAACTTCGCCTGCTGTGCCAGGAAAAGGGAAATGGTTCCAATTCCGCAGTAAAGATCCCATACGGTTTCCGCTCCGTGAAGATCTGCGTATTCCAGAACTTTGGCGTATAGCTTTCCTGTTTGCCTGGGGTTTACCTGGTAAAAGGACAGCGGAGAAATCTGATAGGAAATCTCTCCGATTTTGTCCGTGATATATGGGCTGCCCCATAAAAGATGCAGTTCGTCACCGAGAATGACATTGCTTCTGCTGCGATTTATATTCAAAGTAATGCTGGTCATCCCCGGAATCTCCCGAAGGGTTTCCACCAGTTTTTCACAATTTGGCAGGCTTTTTCCATTGGCAATGATGCACACCATGACCTCTCCTGTAAAGAATCCGTACCGGATGAGTATATGCCGTACAAGTCCTTTTCCTGTTATTTCGTCATAAGGCTCCACGCCGTATGTCTCCATATAGGAAATCACCCGGTCCAGAACCTCTTTATTCTCCGGGACACCAAGTGCACACTCCCGATTTTCAATGATAGTATGGGTTCTTCCTGCGTAAAATCCGGTGATGATTCGTCCCTCTTTGTTTTTTCCTACCGGGAACTGGGCTTTGTTCCGGTAATGGTAGGGTTCTTCCATTCCAATGACAGGCTCCATGGGAATTTCTTTAAATCCGCCGATACGCTCCAGGTGGCCGCGCACCTTTGCTTCTTTAAATACAAGCTGCTGCTCATAAGAAAGCTCCTGGATCTGGCAGCCGCCGCACTGGCGGGCATAAGCGCATTTCGGTTCTACACGGTAGGGGGATGGCTTCAAAACTTCCAGAAGCCTTGCATACCCATAATTCTTCTTAGCTTTCATTATTTTGGCGCGCACAGTGTCGCCGATCACTGCGTCTTTCACAAAGACGGTGAAGCCATCCGCTTTACCGATGCCTTCACCGTCAATTCCGCAGTCTTCTATTTCCAACGTGATTACGTCATTTTTACGAAATTCCATAGAAATTAAAAGTCTCCTGTTCTTCTTAAATTGGATTCAAACAGCCGGTTGTACCCAAGCCATTCCTTCTTTCCCTTGTCTGCGGCAAAAATTTCTGTCAGGGTTTCCATTCTGGCATCTGTATTATCTGCCAGATTCAGGGCAACTGCCTCTGCAAGGGCAGGTTTCTTCGGAGAACCGTACTCCAGCTCACCATGATGTGCCAGGATACAGTGCACAAGCTGATTCTCCAGATCCTGGGGAAAATCCGGGATTTCCTTTGCCAGATCGTGAATCATCTGCGCGCCGATGATAATGTGCCCCAGGAGCTGTCCTTCATCTGTATAATCATTCTGGGGGAAAGAGGAAAGTTCTTTTGTTTTTCCCACATCGTGAAGCAGTGCTGCTGTGATAAGCAGATCTCTTTTTAACAGAGGATATGCCCCTGCCATATAGTCACAAAGCCTTGTAACGCTTAAAGTATGCTCCATCAGGCCTCCAATAAAGCCATGATGCACTGTCTTGGCTGCAGAATGGCCTTCAAAGGATTTGAGAAATTCCTCATCCTCCACAAACAGTTTCTTTAAAAGTGCCAGAAGGTATGGATTTTTCACACTGTCAATGATTCCTCTCAGCTGGCTGTACATATCATCCGTACTGTTTTCGCTCACAGGAAGATAATCTGCAGGGTTATATTCTCCCTCCCCTGCTTTGCGGACTCTTTTTACATTCAGCTGCATAGCCCCTGCAAAGCTGGTTACATCTCCCACAACCTCTATGTAGTCCAGCGCATCGAAGTCATCAATCCCCAAAGAATTGGGATCCCATATCTTCCCGTCCAGCATACCGGTCTTATCCTGAAGGATAATACTGTCATAAGGTTTCCCGTTTTTCGTCACAGCAGATTGTCTCTGCTTGCATAAATAAATTCCGTTAATTCTGTCGCCTTCATGCAATTCGTTAATAAAACGCATCTTTATTCTGCCTTTCTATTTCTGTTCTACTGTTAATGTATATTCTATTTCTACAAATTCCCCTTCCGCACCGCGCCTGCAGAGCTTCAGCTTCTGACTGGAGCCAATGGGAAGCTTCTGCAGCTCCGTCATATAAGACTGCATATCCTTCATTTCTTTTCCGTTCAGCTCCGTAATGATGTCGCCGCTCTGAACACCTGTGATCATTGCCGGGGAATCCGTTTCCACACTATTGACATAGATTCCCTCCGGAATGCCCATATTCCTGACCTGAGCCTCGGAAATACTGCTTCCACGGATACCGAAATAACGCAGTGCATCCTCATTGGAAAGGCTCTCTATCAGCGGGCGAAGCTGTGCAATGGAAACCGCTTTGAGAATGTTTTCATCTTCCTTTGTCCGGACGATCATTCCCACGATTTCCCCCTCCATATTAATGAGTACGCCGCTGCTCTCCTGGCTTCCCATGATATTGGTTCCAAGAAGCGTATATTCGCAATCCGCAGCGGTCATCTTGCCTAATACAGATGTGACCAGGCCGTAGATAACAGAGCCAAAATCGCCGGACGGGCTTCCGATAGCCACCACCGGCTTTTCATTGTGCAGGCTATAGCTGTCACTTAGAGAAGCTACATAAATATCCTCACGATCCTCTTCTGAAAGATAAGACACAGGTACACGCACCACAGCCACTCCGGTTCTGGAATCTGCTTTGCAGAGGATCCCGTCCACAGCAGTTCCGTTACAAAACGTAACCCGGATCACTTCCGCACTTTCCAGTCCTTTATAATTGGTCAAAATGTAAAGGTCCGTCCCGCTGTTTAAGAATACCACGCCCTCCTCAACCCCATAGGAAAAAAAAGAATCATCCAAAAGATCCGAATCGTCACTAAGGCCGGATACTCTTACCATGGCTTTCATGGGTTCCTGGGAAATCTCAAGAGCCTCCTGATAAGCGCCCTCATAAATCGCTATATAAGAGCCTGCTGCCGTTGTCTCTTCTTCACCGGAAGCATCTTCCGGCACAAAATCCTGACCGGCTTCATCTTCAGATATCTCTGCCTGACTCTTTTCCTGCGTCTCCTCATCGGATACTACACCGTTCCCGACAGGGCCCGGTTTCGCACCGGAAAGAGAAACATCCTCTTTTTCCACAAATCTATTTTCAGCAACAGGAGTCAGTAAGGTAAAAGCCACTGCAGCACAGCATCCAAAAATCAGCCCTGCTGCTGCTGCCGCCGCTCCCCGCTTTACATAATATCTCAGATTCAGCGGTTTTCTCTTGATCGTCTCCCTCATAAATAAATAGTCATCCGGTTTTTGTTCATTTTCTGTTGTGTGAGGATCTTTTTCTGCCATATGTATTTCTCCTGATAAAACTGATAATCTGAAGTCTAGTTTAACAAATACTTATGAACTTTCTATGAATGTTTCTTTATTTTTTCCCTTTTATTTTACAAGTATCTCATACTTTCTCAAATCCCCTCATTTTTTCCGGCAGATTTCTCGCTACATTTCATGGGGTGGTGAAGGGAGGAACGTACGCCTGTCTATGTGGGCTGCATTTGCAGGAGCCCGTTCCTCCCTTCCACCCACATAAAATGTAACGATTTCTCCTTTCCAACAATTTTTTCCTTTTCAATATACTCCAAATCATGTAAAATGAATAGTAGAAAAAAACAAAACAGCATTTTTTTTATCAATCAGGAGAAATCATGAACACAAAAGCATTAAACGCATTAGAATATTACAAAATTATTCAGAAGCTTACGGATAAAGCCTCCTCCTCCATGGGCAAGGAGCTTTGCAGGAAGCTCACCCCATACACAGACCTTGATCAGATTCGTTCCATGCAGACACAGACCAGGGATGCTTTAAGCCGTCTCTTTAAAAAAGGCAATCTCTCTTTCGGAAGCGTAAAGGACGTCCGGGGTTCCTTGAAACGTCTGGAGATCGGCAGTTCTCTTGGAATCGTGGAAATCCTTTCTATCTGCAGCCTGCTGGAGAATGTCAGCCGGGTAAAGGCTTACTCACGAAGTGACCGAAGCGATATGCCGGGGGATTCCTTGGACAGCCTGTTTGACTGCCTGGAGCCCCTTACGCCTCTCACAATGGAAATCCGCCGCTGCATCCTTTCGGAGGAGGAGCTGAGTGATGATGCAAGTCCCACCCTTCGCCAGATTCGAAGGGGAATGAAGCAGATCAATGACCGGATCCACACCCAGCTTTCCGGTATGCTGAACGGGGGCGCACGTACTTATCTGCAGGATTCTGTCATTACTATGCGCAACGGCCGCTACTGTATTCCTGTAAAAGCAGAATACAAAGGTCAGGTTCCCGGCATGATCCATGACCAGTCTTCCACAGGCTCCACTCTTTTCATCGAGCCCATGGCCATTGTAAAATTAAATAATGATATGCGCCAGTTAGAACTTGAGGAACAGAAAGAGATCGAAGTTATCCTTGCTTCCTTAAGTGAACAGATTGCCCTTGACAGGGAGGCTGTGGCACTTGACCTGGAAACCATGGTAGATCTGGACTTTATTTTTGCCCGCGCTTCTCTTGCCATGGAAATGAACGCCAGTGAACCCCTCTTTAATGAAGAAGGGCGCATTCATCTGAAAAAGGCCCGCCATCCTCTTATTGATAAGAAAAAAGCGGTTCCTATTGATGTACGCCTTGGGGAAGACTTCGACCTCCTTGTAGTAACAGGTCCCAATACCGGCGGCAAAACCGTTTCCCTGAAAACTGTGGGACTGCTTACCCTCATGGGACAGTCCGGGCTCCATATTCCTGCAAATGACCGCTCCGATCTTGCTATTTTCCATGAAGTTTACGCGGATATCGGGGACGAACAGAGTATCGAGCAATCCTTAAGTACCTTCTCCTCTCATATGACCAATGTGGTGTCCTTTTTAAATAAGGCAGATGACCGTTCTCTGGTATTGTTTGACGAGCTTGGCGCAGGTACAGATCCCACGGAGGGCGCTGCCCTTGCCATTGCCATTCTCTCAAGCCTTCACGACCAGGGAATCCGCACAATGGCTACCACCCATTACAGCGAGCTGAAGGTTTACGCTCTTTCCACCCCCGGCGTGGAAAATGCCTGCTGTGAATTTGACGTGGAAACCCTTCGTCCCACTTACCGTCTGCTCATCGGCGTTCCCGGCAAGAGCAACGCATTTGCCATTTCCTCAAAACTTGGACTTCCGGATACGATCATCCAAAAGGCAAAGGAACAGATAAGCGAACAGGATGAGTCCTTTGAAGATGTACTTTCCTCCCTGGAAAACAGCCGGGTCACCATTGAAAATGAGCGCAGGGAAGTGGAACGCTACAAAGAAGAAATCAAGCAGCTCAAAGAACAATTGGAAACCCAACAGGCAAAACTGGAAGAGCGCAAAGAACGCATGATCCGCCAGGCCAGCGAGGAAGCACACGCCATTCTGCGGGAAACCAAGGAATATGCAGACCAGACCATGAAGCTTTTCCACAAATTCCAGAAGGACCACGTAGACACTGCCGCAGTAGAAAAAGAGCGCCAGAATCTCCGTCAGCGCATGTCCAATGCAGAAAAAAATATCGTCCTGAAGCCTGAAACTAAAAAGCCCAAAAAAGAACTCACCCCCAAAGACCTGCGCCTTGGCGAGTCCGTGAAGGTTCTCAGCATGAACCTGAAAGGAACCGTCAGCAGTCATCCTGATTCCAAAGGGTATCTTTTCGTACAAATGGGAATTATCCGTTCCAAGGTCCATATTTCTGACCTGGAGCTTGCCGAAGAACCGTCAGTAACCAGCCCGGCTCTTTCCCGTACAGGGGCAGGCAAAATACGCATGTCCAAATCATCCAGCATTTCCACAGAGATCAATCTTCTTGGGAAGACAGTGGATGAGGCTGTTGCAGAGCTGGACAAGTATCTGGATGACGCATACCTGGCGCATCTGAAATCCGTCCGGATCGTTCACGGCAAAGGCACCGGCGCCCTCAGAAAAGGGATCCACAATTACCTGCGCCATCAGAAGCATGTGGATTCCTTCCATCTTGCAGAGTTTGGCGAGGGAGACGCAGGCGTAACGATCGTGGACTTTAAATAACAGGAGAATCATATGATTTCAAAACAGAAAATATTAATTGTAGATGATGATAATAATATTGCGGAACTGATTGCTCTGTACCTCACAAAAGAATGCTTTGAAACCAGGATCGTCAATGACGGGGAACAGGCACTTAAGGAATTTCAGATTTTTCAGCCCAATCTCATCCTTTTGGATCTGATGCTGCCGGGAATCGACGGCTATCAGGTCTGCCGGGAGATCCGCCACGTCTCTGAAGTTCCCATTATCATGCTTTCCGCCAAAAGCGAAACCTTCGACAAAGTTCTCGGACTGGAACTTGGAGCTGATGACTATATCATCAAGCCTTTCGATTCCAAAGAACTTGTGGCAAGAGTACGGGCTGTTCTGCGCCGTTTTAAAGTCAAACAGCCTGCAGCCGCATCCAACGAAAAAGCAGTCAGCTATCCGGATCTGACCATCAACCTGACCAATTATTCTGTAACTTATATGGGAAAAAGGGTAGATATGCCCCCCAAGGAGCTGGAGCTGCTTTATTTCCTTGCCGCCTCTCCCAACCAGGTCTTTACAAGGGAACAGCTTCTGGATCATATCTGGGGCTATGAATACATCGGAGATACCAGGACGGTGGACGTACATATTAAGCGCCTTCGCGAGAAGATCAAAGATCATCCCCGATGGAGCATTGCCACCGTGTGGGGCATCGGTTATAAATTCGAGGTGAAACGGGAATGAAACAAAGCCTGTACAGAAAATTTCTTTTTCTCTATCTGTTGATCGGGCTGCTGGGATTTTTCAGCATTATCACTGCAGGTTCTTATCTCATAGAGAAACGGCTGGAAAAGACAGTCAGTGAAGGTCTTTACCGGGAAGCATGTCTTCTTGCTTCCGACAATACGATCCGAAGCGGAATTTCCTCTTCCAATCTGGAAAATATCCGCGAAACCCTGTCTGTCATTGCCGAATTCCAGAATTCCTTTATCTGGATCCTGAACAACAGCGGAGAAATCGTAACCAGCACCAGGAAAGATATTTCCCCCGATTCCCCTATTGATTTTACTACCTTTGACCCTGCACAGTGGGGAGGCAATTATTATCAGATTGGCAGTTTTTACGGGTACTTTTCCCAGGAATGCATGAGCGTTATTGCACCGATCACGGAAAATATGAGCACGAAAGGATATATCTGCATCCATTATCTTATGAGCAATCTTTATCATGAGCGCAGCAATATCCTGACCGCCGTTTATCTTCTCTTTACTGTCTTTTATCTGATATCCGGCCTCATGGTGCTTTTTTACCGTTTTTATATTCACCGGCCGCTCTGGAAGATCATCAAAGGAGCGGGGGAATATGCAGGCGGAAATCTTTCCTACCGGATTTCACACAAATCGGAGGATGAACTTGGATACCTTGCCAATACTCTGAATTACATGACGGAAAAACTGAACCGGAACGGAGAATACCAGCGGAAATTCATTTCCAATGTCTCCCATGACTTCCGCTCTCCTCTCACTTCCATTAAGGGGTATGTGGAAGCCATGCTGGACGGTACCATTCCTCCTGAGATGCAGGAACGGTATCTGAAAATCATTGCTTATGAGGCAGGGCGGCTGGAAAAACTGACGAACAGTCTTCTGACATTAAATGACCTGGATATAAAAAAGAGAATGATGCATATCCGGAAATTTGACATTAATGAAGTGATCAAAACCACGGCAGCCACCTTCGAGGGCATCTGCACAGAGCGAAAGATTCTGCTGGAACTGGTTCTTTCCGGCAAAGAATTATATGCCAAAGCTGATATGGAACAGATTCAGCAGGTACTGTACAATTTGCTGGACAATGCCATCAAATTCAGCTATGACGGCTCTTCGATCATTCTGGAAACCACAGAAAAGAATGAGAAAATTTTTGTCTCTGTAAAAGACCGTGGGGAAGGCATCCCCAAAGAGTCCCTCTCCAAAATATGGGACCGTTTTTACAAAAGTGACGCCTCCCGGGGCAAAGACAGGAAAGGAACCGGCCTGGGCTTATCCATCGTACATGAAATTATCCATGCACATGGCCAGAATATCAATGTCATCAGCACGGAAGGCGTTGGAACGGAGTTCATTTTTACCCTGGATAAAGCCAAATGATTTCCCGGATGCTTTATTTCCAGTCATACTTTGTCAAATGCCCCTCCAGGCGCATATGGTCAAAGTTATGCTGGCGCAGTGCCTCATAGAGAACAATTGCAACAGAGTTGCTTAAGTTTAAAGAACGGATATCTCCGATCATAGGGATCCGGATGCAGGTTGCCTGATTATTAAGAAGGATTTCCTCCGGGATCCCTGCACTTTCTTTCCCGAACATAATGTAGCAGTCATCCTCAAACTGCACATCCGTGTAGGCCTTTGGCGCCTTTGTGGTCGCATAATAGATTTTCGCCCCTGGATTGTTTGCCAGAAAATCCTCATAATTCAGGTAATCTGTCACATCCAGATCTTTCCAGTAGTCCATGCCTGCCCTTTTAATGGCTTTTTCATTCAGCTTAAACCCAAGGGGTTCGATAAGATGCAGTCTGGTGCCTGTGGCCACGCAGGTTCTGCCGATATTTCCCGTATTTGCCGGAATCTCCGGCTCATGTAACACCACATTCAGTCTTGCCATAATTCCTCCATTTTTCCGGCAGCCCTCAGACCTGCCGGATTTTTGTATACCATTTCATTTTACAGATTTCATCGGCCTGGGGGCGATCCAGATATCTTAAGTTTTCGCCGCTGTACAGAATACGGTCGTTTCCATGGGTTGTCCGGCCAATGACTGCTGACGGAACACCCATTTTCTGAAATTCCTGTAAAAGGGCTTCCCCTCTTGGAATGCCGATCAGCACTGCCCCCTCTGACAGCAGATAATAGGGGTTCAGATCAAAATGCTCACATATCTCAATCGTCTCCTGGCGGATGGGAATCCGGCGCAGATCCGCTGTAAGTCCGGTCTGAGAAGCCTCTGCCATTTTCCAGAGAGCACTTAAAATACCGCCCTCTCCCATGGCATAAAGGGCACTGGCGCCTGCGCTCCCGGCCATTTCCCGGATATCTTCCATATGTGCCTTCCCGGTGCTTTTGGCAGTTCTTTCTGTAATTCCGTATTCCTCCTCCAGCCGGACACAATGATAGAGAAACCCTTCCGAAAAATAGTTCCGAAGGAGTTCTGATTCCTTCTGCGCAATCAGCACCGTTCCTCTTAGAGCCACAGCTCCTGCCACCACCAGCTCATCTCCTGCGGAGAGCCTCCCGGTAATTTCCGCCTGAAGCTTCTCCATTGCCTCTTTTCCCAGCTTCATGATCTGTCTCCTTTATAAGATCAAAGACAGTACGGCAGGCACTACCATCGCCAAAACCAGAACCACTGCAATCACAGCTGTTACAACTTTACGCTTTTTTGGATCAAACATTCCCATTTTTTTCACCTCGTCTTATATTCTCTTATCTATTTCTCATCCGGCAAATTCAGGATTTCTTTTGTCAGTTTCGTCATATTTCAGTTCCACTTCTTCCACATAGGCATTCTTAAACAGCGGATCACGCCTTTGATAATCAAAAAGCATGGTTCTTCCGTCTCTGAATACTTCTATATGAGACGTTTTCGGTATCTGATGAACACGCCGGTATTCCCAGATCTCCTTTTCCCACTTTTTCTGTGAAGGAGCAAAGGACGGGCGGCTCTTTAAATTTTCTCTTAAATACAGATCATAGAGCATTTTGTCTCTTATATCTGCCTTGGATATTTGGGGATACTCTTCCAGGAATTCCAGAAGAATCTCATATCTTTGCATTCTGGAATGGGAAATTTCTCCGTAGCCTTTTTTTTCATAGAAAGCGCCCAGAGACTCATAAAATCCAAAGGCATCCGGAAAATAATCCTCCAGACAGCGAAGTGTATTCTGGAACTGTCCACTATTATAATACACTTCCACCATACTTTCCACCATTTTCAGCTTCAAAATCTCTTCATAAGTAAGCCATTTGGTACAAAGCACCTCATAAGGTTCTCTCTTTTTGTAGATAATTCCATATTTCTCCGCAGCCTCCATCATGTAAGAGCCTTTCAAAACCTTCAGAAATCCAAGCTGAAGCTGCTGGGGCCTCATGGCATAAACCTCATTAAAAGAACGGCGGAAGGAATGGTAATCCTCATAGGGAAGTCCTGCGATCAGATCCAGGTGCTGGTGGATATTGCCGAAGCTATGTATCCTTTCTACGATTGAGGACAATTTATCCAGATTCATGGTCCTGTGAATCTCCTGAATGGTCTGGGGATTGGTGGACTGCACTCCAATCTCCAGCTGAATCAGACCGGGACGCATCGTCTCCATCAGGGCAAGTTCCTCCTCTCGCAGCAGATCTGCAGAGATTTCAAAATGAAAATTGGTCACTCCATTATCATGTTCCGCAATATATTTCCAAATGGCCATGGCATGATCGTGCTTACAATTAAAGGTGCGATCCACAAATTTCACCAGGGGCACGTTGTGGTCAATAAAAAACTGCAGTTCCTTTTTTACCAGATCAAGAGAGCGGAAACGCAGCTTTTTATCCACAGAAGACAGGCAATAACTGCAGGAAAAGGGGCATCCGCGGCTGCTTTCATAATAAATGATCCTGTTGGAAAAATCCTCCAGGTTCTCATAGGCAAAGGGAACTTTGCTCAGATCCAATGTGTCACGCAGGCCATTGTGGTGAATTCCCGTTTCATCCCTGTATACAATCCCCCGGATATCTTTTAAAGATTTATGCTGTCCGCTGCCTGCAGGAGCAAAGCCCTCTGCATAATACTCCACAAGTTCGAGAAATGTTTCCTCCCCTTCTCCTGCCATAACCCCTTCCACAAAGGGATTTCCTTCCAGAAATGTATGAGCATCAAAGGATACCTCAGGTCCTCCTGCCCAGAACTTTGTATCCGGCATGATCTGTGCCAGATCTTCCAGGAGTTCCTTTACAAAGGAAATATTCCAGATGTAGCAGGAAAAACATATCACATCCGCGCCGCTTCTGTACAGATCTTTCAGGATATCGTCCTTCTGCTGGTTGATGGTGTATTCCCGTAAAAGAAGATACTCCTGGTACTTTTCTGCATATGCTTTCAAATTATAAACTGCCAGATTGGAATGTATGTATTTCGCATTACATGCTGCCAATAGAATTTTCATCTGCTCTTGTCTTCCTCCTCAAATAAGCTCTCTATGGCAGCGTTACCATAAAGAGCTTATTTTTGTAATACAGCCGGATCTCAAATCTGATCCATCATATTCTTTAACTTTTCTTTCGGGGTAAGTCCTACCAAGCGTTCTGCTTCTTTCCCATTTTTGAATATAATCAATGTGGGAATATTCATAACTCCGTACTTCTGTGCAAGTGCGGTTTCTTTATCCACATCCACTTTTCCCACTGCATAGCCCTCCTCTGCAAGAGCCTCCACAATAGGACCCTGACGCATACACGGGCCGCACCAGGTTGCCCAGAAGTCCACCAGAACCGGTTTGTCGGATTTTAATACCTCTTCTTCAAAATTCTGTACTGTAATTGTTTTTGCCATGTTTATTCTCCTTTTCTATTTTTACGTTATTTATCAGGATGCCTGGTTTCGTTTCCGTACATACTGTATCGCACTGATTCCGGCCTGGCAGCCCTCATACACTGCTTTTGCCACCTGAAGGAGTCCGCCTGTGCAGTCTCCTGCTGCAAACAGGCCGGGAATGGTGGATTCCATCTTTTCATTCACTTTGATATGTCCCTTTTCGTTCAGTTCTGCTCCCATCTGTCTGGCAATTTCTGAACTTCCGGCAGTTCCCAGTGCTACAAAAACACCGTCTGCAGGCATAAAGGATGCCTGCTCCTGCCCGTCTTCCTGGATCATCATATCACTTTGGAGGCGAATGCCCTCCACATGGCTTTCCCCTTCAATGGCCTGGATCTTCATCGTATTGACAGCAATGGGATGCTCCCTGGAAAATTCCGGTTCCATGCCGTCAGTATAAATGGTCACACCGGAAGCAAGATTCACCAGTTCCTCTGCCTCATGAAGGGCAAAATCACTATGGCCCAGGACTGCCACTTCTTTCCCTTTGTAAAAGAAAGCATCACAGACTGCACAATAGCTTACGCCTCTTCCTTCCAGTTCCCGGATTCCCGGAATGGGAGGCGTGCTGCGCTTCCCTCCTGTTGCCAGGATCACACTTTCTGCTTCAAAGTTCCCTTCGGTTGTCTGAACTTCAAAGGTATCGAAGCCTCCTACGCCCAGAACCTGTGCATGAAGGATCCTGACTCCCAGGTTTCTGGCCTGCTTAAGCCCCCTTTCATACAGTTCCCGGCCGGAAAGAGGACTTTCCAGACCATAATAATTTTCTATCTTTTCCGCCTTTTCCAAAGCGCCGATCCCATAATCGATCACCAACGGATTCATATTTCCTCTGGCAGCATAAAGGGCTGCGGAAATTCCTGCCGGACCGGCACCTACAATGACTATCTTTTCCATTTTTATCACTGCTCCCTTATTATTATACCGATTTTATCAGGCTATATCCATACTTTTCTTTACTATAGTATGATTTTTCTCTTTCATAGTAACAGAAAAGGACTGCATGTTCAACATACAATCCTTTTTTCATGGAATTACTTTTTTTATCCGTTACATTTCATCCTACCAGAGGATATTTATCTGTCAGGGATTTTACCAGTGCCCTGGCATGTTCTTTGTTGTCGCGGCTCTTAAGCATTAAAGAGATTGCCTCTGCAATGATATCCATATCTTCCGGCTGCATGCCTCTGGAAGATACAGCTGCAGTTCCAAGGCGCACACCGCTTGTGATAAACGGTGACTGAGGGTCATTGGGAATGGCATTTTTGTTACAGGTAATATTTACTTCGTCCAGAAGATTTTCCATTTCTTTTCCTGTGACTCCAATGCTTCTTAAATCTACCAACATCAGATGATTATCCGTACCGCCGGATACGATATCCACACCTCTCTTTTTCAGGCCTTCGCAAAGTGCCTGGGCGTTGTCAATGATCAGTTTGGCATATGCTTTAAATTGCGGCTGCAGTGCTTCCTTCAGACATACGGCTTTTGCAGCAATCACATGCATCAGCGGACCGCCCTGGGTTCCCGGGAAAACTGCTTTGTTAAAATTAAATTTCTTCGCATTCTCCGCACTGGAAAGGATCATTCCTCCGCGGGGACCGCGAAGCGTCTTATGGGTGGTAGTAGTTACCACATCTGCATACGGGAAGGGGCTTGGATGCTGTCCTCCTGCCACAAGACCTGCAATATGGGCAATGTCCACCATAAGATATGCACCAACCTCGTCTGCAATCTCACGGAATTTCTTAAAGTCGATGATTCGCGCATAGGCACTGGCACCTGCCACGATCAGCTTCGGCCTGCATTCTCCGGCAATCCTGCGTACTTCCTCATAGTCGATCACGCCATCATCATTTACCCCATAGGATACTGCGTTAAAGTAAGCACCTGAAAAGTTTGCAGCACTTCCATGTGATAAGTGACCGCCATGGGCCAGATTCATGCCAAGAACAGTATCGCCCGGTTTCAGCATTGCAAAAAATACTGCCATATTGGCCTGTGCACCGGAATGGGGCTGTACATTGGCATACTCACAGCCAAACAGTTCCTTCGCGCGCTCAATTGCCAGCTTCTCCACTTCATCCACGCAGGCACATCCGCCGTAAAATCTCTTTCCAGGATATCCTTCTGCATATTTATTTGTAAGAGGGCTTCCCATCGCTGCCATTACTGCCTTGCTCACCCAGTTCTCAGAAGCAATCAGCTCAATGTGGGAATTCTGACGTTCTACCTCTGCCTCGATCAGTTTTGCAATTTCGGAATCAACCTGTCCGATTTCCTCTAATGAATACATGATTCATCCTCCTGTTATCCTTATATATAATCGCAAAGTCGATTATACTCGATTTCCTCTTCCGTGTCAACCTCAAAAAGACATTTGTCCGCACTGGGAAAATGTCTTTTTGGATATTTCACTGGGTGGGGAAGGGAGGAACGGACGCCTGTCTATGTGGGCTGCATTTGCAGGAGCCTTAGAAACAGTTTGTTTCCTGTGCTTCTGCGTTGTTCAGAAAATCCGTGCTGTCTGAGCCGTCAGGTGAGTTCACGGATTTTCTGGACGTTTTTAGCAGAAGTACAGGAAATTTACTGTTTCTTGTGCTCCGAAACCGCAGCCCACATAGACAGGCGTCCGTTCCTCCCTTCCCCACCCAGTGAAATATCCCCCTTTTTTGAACTTTTTATGAATTCTTTTTGACTATTTCCTTAATTTCTGTTTTAATAGAAGAAAGGGATACTGTGAAATATTATTTAAGGAGCAGCTATTATGAGAAATTTTGAATATTATACTCCCACACGGGTTATTTTCGGTAAAGATACCCATTTACAGGTGGGAACACTTTTAAAAGAACAGGGATGTCAGAAAGTTCTTATCCACTATGGCGGAAACAGCGCAGTTCGTTCCGGACTTCTGGACGAGATCAAGGCAAGCCTTACGGATGCCGGAGTGGATTTTGTGACACTTGGAGGCGTAGTGCCCAATCCAAGACTTTCCAAAGTTCGTGAAGGAATGGAGCTTTGCCAAAAGGAAGGGGTGGATTTTCTCCTTGCTGTCGGAGGCGGCAGCGTGATCGATTCCTGTAAGGCCATCGGTTACGGCATTGCCAATCCATGGACAGATGTATGGAATTTCTTTTTGAAAACGGAGACGCCGAAAGACTGTCTCCCTATTGGAGCGGTTCTTACGATTGCCGCATCCGGAAGTGAAATGAGTAATTCCTGTGTGATTACCAATGAGGATGGCTGGCTGAAACGGGGCAGTATCAAGAGTGATCTCTGCAGGCCGAAGTTTGCCATCTTAAATCCCAAACTCACGTATACGCTTCCTCAATATCAGACGGAAAGCGGATGTGTGGATATTTTGATGCATACCATGGAAAGGTACTTTGTAAATTTTGAAACAATGGAGATTACAGACAGTATCAGTGAGACGCTGATGCAGACCGTGATCTATAATGCGCGGATCCTGATGACAGAGCCACGCAATTATAATGCAAGGGCTGAGATCATGTGGGCCGGCAGCCTCTCTCATAACGGACTTACCGGCTGCGGAACTGCAGGCGGCGACTGGGCATGTCATCAGCTGGAGCATGAGCTTGGCGGGATGTTCGATGTAGCTCATGGGGCCGGGCTTGCGGCGCTCTGGGGCAGCTGGGCACGGTATGTTTATCAGGAAAATCCGGAGCGGTTTGCTCAGTTTGCGGCGAATGTGTTTGATATTCCCTGCGGAACAGACTATGAGAAGACGGCACTGGCGGGGATCGAGGCTATGGAGGACTTTTTCAGGTCTGTGGAAATGCCTACGAATCTTGGGGAACTGGGGCTTAACCTTAGTGATGAGGTGATTCATGAGCTGGCTTTTAAGTGCAGCTTTGAGGATACCAGGACCATTGGGGGGATAAGGCAGTTGAATAGGAAAGACATGGAGAAGATTTATCTGATGGCTCGGTAGGGAAGATTGGAGGAGGGGACGCCGAAAGCGTATGGGGGATGGAGGAGGGGCACCTGGGTGTATGGGGCCCCTCCTCCATCCCCCATACGCTTTCGGCTGTTGATTGGTGGGCGGTAAGGTGTGGTGGGGTAACCCTACTTGTGGTAAGTTTGCAATAATACCGTTTGCACTTACGAGCGTTCTGTAAGCATGTAGGTTACGTAATCGTTGCAGGCGATTGGTGCTCCTAAGGCTGCTTTGTTCTCCGGGTTGTTCAGGTTGTAGAAGTAGACGGGGAGGCGGGCGATTTGAGTGCCTTGGGAGTTATAGATGCTGCATAGTATTTTGTTGTATTCGTTTTTGGGGTTGTTCTCGCCATAATAGGATTCCAGGAGGTCGATTTCCGGTTGTAGTTCGTCGGGGATCTGGTGGATTTCGCCCAAGATCATTTGGGGTCCCGGGATTAGGGCGGGATATTTTTTTTCTTTCAGGGTGTGGAGGGAGCCTTTTACATAGCCGTAGCTTTGGAAGGTATGATGGGGCTTTAAGTATTTGTCGTAGTTGTACATTCCGGTTCGGAGGGTTCCGTATACAAATATTTGCTTCATCAGTGGGTCGCTCCGCCTGTTACTTTGATGTCCTGTTTCGTCTCCACGATGGCTTCTATGGCTGCTGTAATTCCTTCCACTAAAAGATCCTGGGACATGGAGGGCATGTTGCTTTTGTTTGTTACCTGCTGGGGCAGATAGGGGATGTGGATGAAGCCGCTGCGTTTTCCGAGATATTTTGTTGCAACCAGGTGGCATACGCCGTAGGTTACATGGTTGCATACAAAGGTGCCTGCGGTGTTGGATATGGAGGCAGGGATTCCTTTGCTCTGGATTTTCTGTACCATTGCTTTGATGGGAATGGTTACAAAGTATGCTGCAGGGCCGTCCGGGTATACCGGTTCATCGATTTTCTGGTTTCCTTCATTATCGGGGATTCTGCAGTCATCTACATTGATTCCGACGCGTTCTACTGTGATGTCCGGTCTTCCTCCTGCCTGGCCGATGGAAAGAATCACATCCGGGTCATATTTTTTAATTGCTTCATCAATTACCTGAAGGGATTTGTGGCATACGGTAGGCACTTCCAGTTTCAGGATCTCGGCTCCCGCGATTACGTCTGGGAGCCTTTTTACTGTTTCGATTGCGGGATTGATGGGTTCGCCACCAAAGGGGTCGAAGCCGGTTACTAAGATTTTCATATTTTCTTCTCCTTTATCAGAATCCAAGTACAAGCATCAGGATGATATGTACCACGATCATGGTAAGTGCCATCGGGAGCTGTGCTTTGATTACTGCCCATTTTGTGTCTTTTGTTTCCAGTACTGCACAGGGTACAATATTAAAGTTTGCAGCCATTGGGGTCATCAGGGTTCCGCAGTAGCCTGCAGTCATGCCAAGTGCACCGATAATAGCCGGATCTCCGCCCTGCATGATGACAAAGGGAACACCGATCCCGGCAGTGATTACGGTAAATGCGGCAAATGCATTTCCCATGATCATGGTGAAGATCACCATGCCAAGTACATAAATAATGACTCCGATCACCACATTTCCTTTTGGTACCACAGAGGAAATCATGCCGGAGATCACCTCTCCCACGCCCGCTTCCGAAAAAACACTTCCCAAAGCGCCAAGAAGCTGAGGAAGCAGACATGCAGCCCCTACCTGCATCAGCAGACGGGAAGTATCCTCTCTCGTTTCGGATACCTTAGGTTTGCAGATGACAAAAGCAAGTACCAGGGCAATCACACAGGCTACCCCTGTCATAATAGCGCCATTTAACGCGGTTTTCGTGATCACCCCGTCTTTTTCCACATTATATTTTACAAAAGATAATACCAGGGCGATCACGCCTACGGTAACTGCAGGAAGGAAAATCTTCGTTCCGATCCTCTCGCTTGCGGCTTGTCTGGATTCCGGGGTGGATTCCGTAAATTTACCAATCTTTACCTGCTTTGCTGCAGTCAGGCATCCCATGACCACAAGCATCCCCCCTACCACAATGGAGGGAAGCACTTTGCCTAGCATGAAGATCAGGCCTGTCAGTGTCCAGAACAAGATGGTCCCTGTCTTCGCTTCTGTATTCTTTCTGGCTCTGAATGCAGTGTCAAGGCAGACAAGCCCGCAAAGTACATAGAAAAATTCCGGGAAATAAAGGCCTAAAAAGTCTGTCATTTTTTCTTTCCTCCTTTTATTTTTCTGTCAAACAGAAGAACCTGCAGGATAGTCAGGATGATGGATATGATCATCACATAAATTGCAGAGGATGCAATATCGGATAACGAAACCTCGTATCCTGCAAGTGCAAGGCCGGACTGAATCAGCACTACGCTGGCTGCTGCGGGAAAACAGTTCTGTGCAAAAAAGTTTCCATAGTTTTCTGTTGCAGCGGAGAGTCCTTTTACCTCCTCTTCTTCCTTCTCTGTCAGGGGACGGCCTTTCGACTTCTCAGCAGCTGCCGAAGTCATGGGCAGAATCAGCGGACGGATGAACTGTACATGTCCTCCGATCCGAATGTTCAATGCAGAGGCAATAGACCGAATCACCACCCAGATCGTCAGCACTTTTCCGGCTGACGCATTTTTAATCTTGCCGATCAGATAAGCGGCCCGTTCTTTCATTCCGTATCTCTCAATAATCGCAATTACCGGAAACATAATCAGGAAAATAGACATTAACCTGTTATTAACAAAGGATTCACCGATAATCTCCAAAATATGCACGAAATCCAGTCCGGATACAAGACCGGTTATGATTCCTGCCACCAGCACAGTTGCCAGTACATCCAGCTTTAATGTAAAGCCCAGTACAATAATGAGGATACCTATTAATTTAATGTATTCCACGTCCTCTCTCCTTTCCTGATGTAAAATATGCACAATAATTTACATCGTTTTCAAATTATTATACTAAATAAGTACAAAATATGCAATTCCTTTTCCAAACAAAGTGATAAAATTATTGTTCTCATGGGCCTTTCTTTCTATTCATCAGGCAGACGCCCTTTCCTCTCTCCCCTCCCATGAGATGGAACGCCACACCCCGCGAAATGGAATCTGCCTGAAATTAGAACATTGTTTCGGCGGAAATTTTGTGGTATGATTCTATATCATAACTTTTAGAAAGGACACAAGGAAATGAGTGATTTTAAATTAGAAACCAATTGCCTTCATGCAGGCTATACCCCTTCCAAGGGGGAACCGTGTGCACTTCCCATTTATCAGAGTACCACCTTTAAATATGACACCACAGACGAAATGGGTGCGCTTTTTGATCTGAAGGCTGATGGATATTTTTATACCCGTCTGCAGAATCCTACCAATGATGCCGTTGCTGCCAAAATTGCAGCCCTGGAAGGAGGCGTTGCCGCAATCCTGACCTCTTCCGGACAGGCAGCGAATTTCTATGCAGTATTTAATATCTGTGAGGCAGGGGATCATGTGGTTGCTGCTTCCACTATTTACGGGGGAACCTTTAATCTTCTTGGTGTTACGCTAAAGAAACTTGGCATTGACTGCACCTTCGTGGACACAGATGCAAGCGCCGAGGAGATTGCCAAAGCTTTCCGCCCCAATACCAAGGTTCTTTTTGCGGAAACCATTGCCAATCCTGCACTGGTTGTTCTGGATATCGAAAAATTCGCCAAAGTGGCTCATGAACATGGCGTTCCTCTCATCGTTGACAACACCTTTGCAACTCCGGTAAACTGCCGTCCTATAGAATGGGGAGCTGATATTGTAACCCATTCTACCACCAAATATATGGATGGCCACGGGCTTCAGGTAGGCGGCGCCATTGTTGACAGCGGCAATTTTGACTGGGATGCTTACGGACATAAATACCACGGTCTTACAGAGCCGGATGAATCTTATCACGGCGTTATTTATACAAAGCAGTTCGGCAAAAAGTCCTATATCATGAAGGCCACTTCCCAGCTCATGCGTGACCTTGGCTCCATCCCGTCTCCCATGAACTGTTTCCTGCTGAATATCGGCCTTGAAACCCTTCCTCTTCGTGTAGAGCGTCATTGCTATAATGCGCAGAAGGCAGCAGAATTTCTGAGCGCTCACGAAAAGGTGGCTTCCGTAATCTACGCAGGGCTCCCCGGAGATAAATACCACGCATTAGCACAGAAATATCTGCCAAACGGTACCTGCGGAGTCATCTCCTTTGAATTAAAAGGCGGCCGTGATGCTGCAGTTCGTTTTATGGACAGCCTGGAAATGGCCAACATCTGCACCCACGTGGCTGCATCCAAGACCATGGTGCTACACCCTGCAAGCCACACCCATCGCCAGATGAACGACGAACAGCTTGCAGAAGCAGGCGTTTCTCCGGGAATGATCCGTCTTTCTGTTGGCATTGAACATGTGGACGATATTATTGCAGATCTTTCCAAAGCACTGGAAAATGCATAACTCTACATAAAAAATCTCCGGTTTCTGCCGGAGATTTTTTATTGCTTACTGAATCAGATAAACTTCCGTATAATACACGCCCTTTGCCTCGCCTTCTGCGTGGCTGGCTACATAGATGTCTATGCAGTCCTTTTTGATGGCACCGCCGCAGTCCTCTGCCACATATACCTGGCCGTTAATGACTACCTGGGAGCCGTAGGGAATCTGTGCAGGGTCCACGGCAATGGTATGGTTCGTCACCGCCGTATTTCCGGTGGAGGTGATGCCGTCCGCCCAGGGACCGCAGCAAAGGCTGCAGGGACAGTAATGGGTAATGCGGAAATATCCCAGAGATTTCAGGGAGGCCTCCGAAGATACGGAAACAGGTTCCCCGATTCTCACTCCCACGGCGGCAACGGTTGCCTCTTCATCCGAGACTTCCTTCACGCCATCTACCGCATCCGCAAACACTCCCTCTCCTTCACTTTTGGAAAGAGTTCCTGCCCTCTCAGCTTCTTCCTTTGCATCTGCCATGGCTACCACCGTGATCTCATCGCTCTGTCCTTTTAAGGAGCTGGTGGGAAGGTATCCGATCTGCTCCCCGCCTTTTTCGTCTTCATAAACGATCCTGCTCCATACGCCGTTTACAGTGGCTGTTCTTGCATATTCATCGTATTCCAGTGCTTCTCCTACGACCTCTCCGTCTTTTTTGCCCGGATAGTCCAAAATATCGGTGTCCTTGTCCACCACGACCCTGTCGTCCATCTTCGTCATCAAAGAACGGTCACTGAGCACTTCTGTCTCAAGGTATCCGATCACTGTCTCCGCGTCCTCCTGATATACCACTTTGCTCCAGCCATTGCTGCAGACAGATTCCTGGGTAAGCTTCGTTCCCAAAAAGATAGTCTTCAGTGCCTTTCCCGTCTCTTCAGGAACAGTACGGATCACCGCCTCCCTGGAGGTCACATAAAGGACATCCTGGTAGTCCAGCACCCGGACTGCCTCTCCTTTTCCATTTCCGATTTCATAATATTGGGGTGTTTCTTCTGCTTCTTTATAATAAGATTCCACTCCCGCGTAGTCCAGTACCTCTCCATACACCGTCTGAAGGCCCGGTACCTGTCCCCACAGGAAAGCCCGGCAGCAAACAAATACCGCACATCCTATGGCTGCGCAGCATAATCCTTTCCTGATCTTTGTTATCATGTGATTCCTTTCTGCTCTTGCGTAAAGTTTCACCTGCATGTTTTCCCTATCATAACATACCCTTTTTTGTTTTGCAATTTTACAGGTTGTGTTTATGCTTTTTTAAGAAATGTAACCGACCTTTTGCTTTTCAAACGCTTCATTTTCCAGTACAATGGAACTATGAAAAAGTCAAAGGATCTTTATCAAAAATACACAACAGAACAAAAGAAAGCCATCCGGGCTGCCCAGGTACGCAGGCAGAAGACCGTTATTGCTGTCTGCATCATTGCTCTTGCAGCTTTCTTCCTCCTTCATCTGCCCAAAAACAGCCGGAATCCGGTCCTTCAGATAAATTCTGCATGCGAAGCCTACAGAGGGGATATGGAACGAATTGCGGCGAAATACGGGATGTCTGACTATGTAGATCTTCTGCTTGCGCTGATGATGCAGGAGAGCTCCGGAAACGGACAGGATGTGATGCAGTCCTCAGAGGGTGCCTTTAATACCATGTATCCGCAGGAGCCCAACGGGATCACCGATGTGGAGTATTCCATAGAATGTGGGGTACAGGAATTAAAATATGCTCTGGAAAAAGCCAATGTCCAGGGACCTCTGGATCTGGAGCATATCCGTCTTGCACTCCAGGCGTATAATTTTGGTGCGGATGTATACTTTTCTTATATGGAAGAACATGACCAGGACATCTGGACCCAGGAAAGTGCGGAAGCTTTTGCCCAGATGGCCAGCGGCGGCAGAGAGCGGTCTGAAGACAATCCTTTCCGAAATACGGCAGGTCCCTGGGACTACGGTGACCAGCGGTATCCGGAGCATGTACTCCGCTATTATCATCCTAAAAAAACGTCATAAAAAAATGTCATAAAAAGAAAAAAAAGTATTTGACAAATCCATCTGCATGTAGTAGAATATATCTTGTCGCTGAGGTACACACCTCCGATTACAGATGCGATAGTGGCGTAGTTGGTAACGCGCGACCTTGCCAAGGTCGAGACCGCGGGTTCGAGCCCCGTCTATCGCTTTTCACTCTCTTGTTAAGTCAAGGGAGTTTTTTTATGGCCCTGCTTTGCAGAACTTTTTCTAGCAAAGCAGGGCCATAATTCCCTTCCGGCCAGATGTATTCCTGTCCGGAAGGCGTTACTGTTCACTCCGTTCCCAGTAACGAGGTCAAAATTCATTCCAGATTGCCTTCGGCAATGGAATCTATTTATTTTTCGTACTATGAAAGAAGGTTTCTCACCATTTCTCCATCAAAAACTACCCGTTCCACATGATGAACCTCTATTTGATACAGCGCATTGGCAACCATATGCTCTGCTGCCTGCTCAAGGTCACGGATTCCTGTGGTGTCAGCGTACTTTTCAATCACCGCGTCCAAAGCCTCAGGCGTCACAATACATTCTTCCTTCCGGAGACGAATGCGCTTTAAAACCTTGGGAAGCACATATTGTGAAAAAATGATCTTCTTTTCCTCGGGTGTGTAATCTGGAATATCGATCACTGCAAAACGGGACATCAAAGGTGCACTGATCTGTTCCTTGTCATTGGCAGTTGCAATCGGGTAAACTCCCACTGTAGGAATCATGCACTCCATATAATTGTCCGTAAAACCAAGATTATCCAAAAGCGTCAGAAGAACATCCGCCGGGTTTCCGTTTCCTTTTCCGGAAGAAGCCTTGTCCAGTTCATTAATGATAAAGACCAAATTGGATTCTCCGGCCATGGAAAAAGCTTCCATAATAATCCCTGGCTTTGCATTTGCATAAATACGGGAGCTTCCGGTGAGTTGTTCCGGATCGTTGATGGAGCTCATATCCAGCGTAGTCCAGGGAAGCTTCAAAATCCTGGCCACCGCATAAGCAATCTGGGACTTTCCGGTTCCGGCAGGGCCTGCCAGCAAAATCCCATAGGCCGGAAGGGTATGGGTCCTGTTGATCTGTATGATGGTTTCCATGATCCGCTGCTTCACCCGCTCCATGCCATATAATTCTTCGTCCAGGATCCTTCGGGCTTCCTTCGGATCAATGGATTCAAAATAGTTGTTTTTCCACTGCACATTCATCATGATAGAAAGAGCTCTTTGGGCATGGCGCCTTTCCTCCGTTGTCACTTCATGGGAGCGGGCCACTGCAAGATTTCTCCTCGCCCACAGGCGGATATTATCCGGCAAAGTCCTGCCTGCGCAGGTGATAAAATCCGTAATGCTCTGCAGGCTGGTAAGCTTCATATGATCCCCGATTTCATCCGCTTCTTCATCCTCCGGCTCTTCCGAAGGAGCACTGCTGGAAAGCAGCCTTTCTATCATATACTGCAGAAATCCATCCTCTGCAGATAACTTCGTACCGCCGCCGAAAGCAATCTCACGAATCCTGTAAACCCCATAGCCGTCCTCTTTGTTCACCCCGGACAGACGCACATGAATGTGGTTTTCTCCAAGCCACCGCAGAAGGCTTACAAATCGCGCATCGATCTTCAGAATATCTGCGCTGACTGTTCCGTCTTCTTCCTCAAATTCAAAAGCAGTCCGCTGATTCTGATTGGTAAAAACACCGCAGGAGTGGTGCTTCCACTCCCGCAGGTGATTTGCCAGAACCAGGATGGGCTTTTCCGGCGTAGCCTCCGGCTCGCTGGATTGAAATGCCGTATAGGTACACTGGCATGGACTTTTTTCATCTGGTATATTTCGAAAATCAAAAACTGGCATAACCGATCCCCTTAATGATGGAACAGACGGATTCCTGTAAATGCCATTGCCATTCCGTATTTATTGCAGGTCTCGATCACTGCATCGTCTCTTACGGAGCCGCCTGGCTGTGCAATATAATTTACGCCGCTCTTATGGGCACGTTCAATGTTATCGCTGAATGGGAAGAACGCATCTGAGCCCAGAGTCACACCGGTAAGCTGGTCAAGCCATGCACGTTTCTCTTCCCGGGTAAATACCTCCGGTTTTTCTGTGAAGATATTTTCCCATGCGCCATCTGCCAGAACATCCATATACTCCTCTCCAATGTATACGTCAATGGCATTGTCACGTTCTGCACGGCTGATGCTTTCTTTGAAAGGAAGATTCAGAACCTTCGGGCTCTGACGCAGGAACCAGTTATCAGCCTTCTGTCCTGCCAGTCTGGTGCAGTGTACACGGGACTGCTGTCCTGCCCCCACACCAATGGCCTGTCCGTCTTTCACAAAACATACGGAATTAGACTGGGTGTATTTCAGAATAATCAGGGATACCTTCAGGTCACGTTTTGCTTCCTCCGAAAGCTCCTTGTTTTCGGTTACAATATTGGAAATCAGGGCATCATCGATCAGAAGCTCCTGGCGTCCCTGCTCAAAGGTGATACCGAACACTTCTTTATGCTCCAGAGGAGCAGGAACATAATCCGGATCGATCTCGATCACATTGTAATTGCCTTTTTTCTTCTGTTTCAGGATTTCCAGAGCCTCCTCCGTATATCCCGGTGCGATCACTCCGTCAGACACTTCTCTTTTGATCAATAGTGCAGTATCTTTGTCACAGACATCGGATAAGGAAATGAAATCTCCGAAAGAGGACATTCTGTCCGCACCTCTTGCTCTTGCATAAGCGCAGGCAATCGGGGAAAAGTTCTGCCAGTCCATATCATCTACCCAGTAGATCTTTGCCAGGGTTTCTGTCAGCGGAAGGCCTACGGAAGCACCTGCCGGGGATACATGCTTGAAGGAAGTTGCTGCAGGAAGCCCTGTTGCCTTTTTCAGGTCACGTACAAGCTGCCAGCCGTTAAATGCGTCCAGGAAGTTGATATAGCCCGGTTTTCCGCTTAAAACCTTAATGGGAAGATCATTTCCGTCTGCAAGATAAATTTTAGATGGTTTCTGGTTGGGGTTACATCCGTATTTCAGTTCCAGTTCTTTCATAAAAAAATTCCTCCTCATTAGTGATTTTTATTTACAATTCTGGTTTCATAGGTTCCTGTTGCAATATCAATATATCTTACAAACAGGGAAACTTTATTATCTTCGTTAAGGCTGTTCCACAGCATTTCTGTAAAAGCATCCATATCATCCGGAATCGCTACCAGCTTCGGCTCACCTTCGAAGCTTGGAAGAGGATTTCCGTCGCATTTATAGGTGTGGATAAAATGTCCTTCTCCTGCTGCTGCATTTCCGTATGCAAATGTATAGCGGTTACAGGAGTCCGGATTTCCGTTATTGCTCTTTAAGATGGACATAGCATAGCTGTATTTGCCGTCTACCACATGCATGATACCGGAAATTCGAGGTGTATAGTTAGGTGCATCCGGCTCAAATTCTCTGCATCTTAAAGACTGCTCAAAGGTAAGCTGCTTATCCATTCCTTCATAAATGGTGTCGGTCTGGTCGCCGTTAGTTACAATGGTCTTATTTCCCAGTACACGTACCGGCGCATAAATAATAAGACTTGGATCCGTCAGCTTGGACGGGTCAAAGGCCTGGGTGCGGATTCCCTCGCCATCCTCCACAAATACACGGTTTCTGCTGTTTTCACTTCTGCCCATGATGAAATAAGCTGCCACTGCTTTGGTTCCGTCAGCAGAGCGTCCGATCACGATCCCTCTGCCGGGATAAGAATTTTGTTTTAATTCATTTTCCAGTGATAACATTTCCATAATCTGATCTCCTTTTCTCATATGATTCTTTCATGATACAGGGCTTGCCGCCATCCGTTTCTTTTGTATATTGCGTCAAAAAAAACCTGGGCAGCCCGGTCAGGCTGCCCAGGCGGTCGGCACAATACTTCACTGCACTCCCTGTAGGTACTCCTACTTCCGCCAGTCATGCAGTTGCTGTGTTTATAGTACAATAATTTCAAAAAACTTGCAAGGGTATGATGTAAAAAATTTTAAATATTCTCCTGCAGAATATGATCCTCCTGAATCTGTGCGGCAATATCCGCTTTCATTTGTTCCCATGCATCCGGATGATCCACATAATATTTGGGGCAGCTTTTCCCTGTTACGTCATAGTGGCGGATCACATTCTCCTCCGTCAGTCCAAAGCGGGTACAAAGCCATGCAGTCAGCTTCACCACAGACTGATAGGTAGCAGTCTCAAAAGCGCCTGTTTCATCCATATGGCAGCATTCTATGGATACACTGTCCACATTTCTGGAATTGGTGGCATAAGAGATCTCTGATGTAGGAATACACTGGATCACCTCGCCCTCCAGCCCCACCACAAAGTGGCTGCTTACCTTCGTCTCATGGGTATTCGCCAGATTCTCGAAATAATTCCGGTTGGCCTGTGCGGTCGCTCCGGGATTGGCCGTATAATGAATTGCAATGTAATTCACCTGTCCCATAGAAATCTGGGGTCTGGAATATTCATTGGGTGTCAAAAGCTGTACGTCTATGTAGGGTGCTCCTTCCAACTCCCATCCTGCAGGACCGGTGCCGCTGTTTTGCTGTTCATTTATGATCAGTGCCTCTCTCCGGGCATTTTCCTGCTCACGGGCAAATTTCACAGCAGAAATCCCTGCACGAATCATAACAAATAATACTGCCATGCTGACTACAAAAATCAGGACATTTAAATTTCTTTTCTGCCTTCGGGTAAGTTTTTTCTTTTTTACAGCAGATCTTCCGGATCGCTTTACCGTTTGTTTAGAAACGACAGAAGACCTGCGCGTATTGTCAGGTCTTGCCGATTTTACTCTATTGCGGGTCTTCTTCTGTGCCATTTTTTATCACTTATTTTCTTAGTGTTTATTCGTCTACGCTGTAATTCGGTGCTTCCTTTGTGATATGAATATCATGGGGATGGGATTCCTTCAGAGAAGCTGCAGAAATCTTAACAAATTTACCAGTGGTCTTCAGTGTCTCAATATTTTCTGCTCCGCAGTAACCCATACCGGAACGTAATCCGCCCATCAGCTGGAATACCGTATCTTCCACCTTGCCTTTGTATGCAACACGCCCTTCAACACCTTCCGGGACAAGCTTCTTGGCATTTTCCTGGAAGTAGCGGTCTTTGCTTCCGTTCTCCATGGCAGAGATGGAGCCCATGCCGCGGTATACCTTGTATTTCCTTCCCTGGTATAATTCGAAGGTTCCCGGGCTTTCATCACAGCCTGCAAAGATACTTCCCATCATACATACATTCGCACCTGCCGCAATGGCCTTGGTAATATCTCCGGAATACTTAATGCCGCCGTCAGCAATGATCGGAATACCAAAGCGGTTCGCTACTTCATAGCAATCCATTACAGCCGTGATCTGCGGAACACCAATTCCTGCAACCACACGTGTGGTACAGATGGAACCGGGTCCGATACCTACCTTAACAGCATCCACCCCGGCATCGATCAGTGCTTTGGTAGCAGCTCCCGTAGCAACATTTCCTGCGATCACCTGAAGATCCGGATATGCTTCCTTAATCTGGCGGACAGCTCTTAAAATGTTTTCGGAATGTCCATGTGCGGAATCTACCACGATTACATCGACATTAGCCTTCACAAGCGCATCCACACGTGCCAGAACGTTCGCAGTAATACCGACAGCCGCACCGCAAAGAAGACGTCCCTGTGCATCTTTTGCTGCCAGAGGATATTTGATCTGTTTCTCAATATCCTTGATCGTAATTAAACCTTTTAAATTAAAGTCATCATCTACAATGGGTAATTTTTCCTTGCGGGACTTAGCGAGAATCTCTTTTGCCTCCTCTAAGGTAATGCCTTCTTTGGCTGTTACCAGACCCTCGGAGGTCATGCTTTCTCTAATCGGTTTAGAAAAGTCAGTTTCAAATTTAAGGTCTCGGTTGGTGATAATCCCTACCAGTTTTCTGCCTTCTGTGATCGGCACACCGGAGATCCGGTATTTTGCCATTAAATCGTTGGCATCTTTCAGTGTATGTTCTGCGGATAAGAAAAACGGGTCGGTAATTACGCCGTTTTCGGAACGTTTTACCTTGTCCACCTCATCTGCCTGGGCCTCAATGGACATATTCTTATGAATGATTCCAATACCGCCCTGTCTGGCCATAGCGATCGCCATGCGATACTCTGTAACTGTATCCATTCCCGCACTCATCATAGGAATGTTCAGTTTTATTTTTTTTGTCAAATAAGTTGTAACATCTACCTGATTCGGAATCACCTTCGAATACGCCGGAACTAACAAAACGTCGTCAAAGGTAATCCCTTCACCAATGATAGTACCCATTGCATTTCCTCCCTTGTGCTATATATGATTTTTTATTTTGATTTTGTTCCCTAGTGTAACAAAAATCAGCAGGAGTGTCAATCCAAAAATACCTTGCTGGGAGCACAATTTTTTATGGATTGTGCCATTTTTTCGTCCGGCTCAATGATGATCCTTACGGATTCCGTCCCATCTCTCGTGATCACGGCAAAACGCTTGTGATCCGGATTTCCGGAGGAATAATCCAGTGTCTTCATCTTCTGGTTTCCGTTATAGTAATCCATTCTGTGAGAATTCACCGGAGCAATCATATCTGCCTGGGAAAGGTCTATGGATTTTGCTTTTTTTCTCTTGGACTTGGACATTACCATGTCAATATCCAATTCTCCGTTTACATAGAGATACTCATACTCCAGATCCGTCTTTGGGATAATGAAATAACATGCAACTCCCAGGGCAATGGCTGCAATGAGCAGCACCGGGTTGATCAAAAGACCTGCCAATACGCTCAGTACCGTGAGAAAGATCAGACCGAATTTGGTAATCCGGTCTTTTGCTGTGGTTTCTTTTTTCACCAGCAATTCATAATACAAATCACTCATTTTTCTTCTCCTCATATGTTTAGTTTGTTCGTTAAAAGTGATTATGCCGCAAGGGCATATATTCTCACTAAATTCGCCCTGCGCTTCACTTGGGTTCATTGTTCACATTATACCATAAAACGGAACCTGCGTCTATGACGCAGATCCCGTTATTTTATGAAAAGCTGTTTTTTTACATCATTCCCATTCCCGGATTTCCTGCCGGCATAGCCGGAGCATCTTCCTTAATGATAGCTACAACAGATTCTGTTGTCAGCAGAGTAGATGCCACGCTGGTTGCATTCTGCAGGGCGCTTCTGGTAACTTTTGCAGGATCAAGAATGCCTTCGCTTACCATATCAACATATTTCTCATTTAAAGCGTCAAATCCAATGCCAATCTCGGATTCTCTTACTTTATTGATGATCACAGCGCCTTCCAGACCTGCATTGGCAGCGATATGGAACAGAGGAGCTTCCAGAGCTTTCAGGATGATGTTCGCACCGGTCTTCTCATCGCCTTCCATAGCAGCAGCAAGCTTGGCAACTTCTTTAGCAGCATGGATATATGCAGAACCGCCGCCTGCGATGATTCCTTCTTCAACGGCTGCTCTGGTAGCTGCAAGAGCATCTTCCAGACGAAGTTTCGCTTCCTTCATTTCTGTTTCTGTTGCAGCGCCAACACGGATAACAGCTACGCCGCCTGCCAGTTTTGCAAGTCTTTCCTGAAGTTTTTCTCTGTCAAAGTCAGATTTTGTTTCTTCGATCTGTCCGCGGATCATTGCCACACGGTTTGCAATTTCTTCTTTGCTGCCGCAGCCATCTACGATGACAGTGTTTTCTTTTGCAACTTTTACGGATTTTGCACGGCCTAACTGAGCCATTGTAGTTTCTTTCAGATCCAGACCCAGTTCATCGGAGATAACCTGTCCGCCTGTAAGAACTGCGATATCCTGCAGCATCTCTTTTCTTCTGTCGCCATAGCCAGGTGCTTTTACTGCTACTACCTGGAAGGTTCCTCTTAATTTATTCACGATCAAAGTAGTCAGGGCTTCTCCTTCTACATCTTCTGCGATGATGAGAAGCTTGGCGCCTGCCTGTACAACCTGCTCCAGAAGCGGCAGGATTTCCTGGATATTGCTGATCTTCTTATCTGTGATGAGGATATAGGGATCTTCCAGGTTTGCTTCCATTTTTTCCATATCTGTGGACATATATGCGGAGATGTATCCACGGTCAAACTGCATACCTTCTACCAGGTCAAGCTCTGTATGCATGGTCTTTGATTCTTCTACAGTAATAACACCATCGTTGGAAACCTTTTCCATTGCATCTGCAACAAGATTTCCTACTGTCTCATCGCTTGCGGAAATAGCTGCAACGTTTGCAATCTGCTTTTTGCCGCTGATCTTCTGGCTCATGTTCTGGATTGCTTCTACTGCTGCATCCGTTGCCTTTTTCATACCTTTTCTTAAGATGATCGGGTTTGCTCCTGCTGCCAGGTTCTTCATTCCTTCATGAACCATAGCCTGTGCAAGTACGGTTGCTGTTGTGGTTCCGTCACCTGCTACATCGTTTGTCTTGGATGCCACTTCTTTAATGAGCTGAGCGCCCATGTTTTCAAAAGCGTTTTCCAGTTCGATTTCCTTTGCGATGGTTACACCGTCATTTGTGATAAGCGGAGCGCCGTACGGTTTATCCAGAACAACGTTTCTTCCTTTCGGTCCAAGGGTTACTCTTACAGTATCTGCTAACTGGTTTACACCTTTTTCCAGTGCGGCTCTCGCTTCTGCGCCAAATTTAATTTCTTTTGCCATGATATTCGACCTCCTGATTTTGTCCTTCTATTAAGATTATTTAACGATTGCAAGAATATCATTCTGTTTTACGATGATATATTCTTCGCCGTCCATTTTTACTTCTGTACCTGCATATTTAGAGTAGATTACTTTGTCTCCCACTTCTACTTCCATTTTTACTTCTTTTCCATCTACCATTCCGCCAGGTCCTACTGCAATGATTTCAGCCTGCTGCGGTTTCTCCTGAGCCTGTCCCGGAAGGACGATTCCGGATTTTGTGGTTTCTTCTGCTTCTAACTGTTTTAAAACTACTCTGTCGCCTAATGGTACTAATTTCATGGTCTATTTCCTCCTTTAAAGCTCTGTTTTCTATATTACTAGCACTCTTTTTGGTTGAGTGCTAATCACTGTCCTTATATTATTGAATTACTCCGTTTTCTGCAACTCTTCAGAAGAATGTCAATTAGATTATATTCTTTTATTTACTTATCTATTCTCTTATTTTCTTTGTTTTTCTCACTTTCATAAAAAAAGAAAAAAAACTGCCTTCTGCAGGATCCCTCACAGAAGACAGTCTATGTCTTATTTATGCTTTTTTATTCCTCTGAGCCTTAATTTCCTCCAACTCATCAAAAATCACTTCATTCAGAACCTTAATATAGGTTCCCTTCATTCCGGAAGAGCGGGACTCGATGACACCTGCACTCTCAAATTTGCGGAGCGCATTGACAATGACGGAACGGGTAATGCCAACTCTGTCTGCAATCTTACTTGCAACAAGAATGCCTTCTTCACCATCCAGTTCGTCAAATATGTGAATAATTGCTTCCAATTCTGAAAAAGACAACGTATTAAATGCAGACTTCACAACCTGTTGTTTCCTGTCTTCTTCCGCATTCTCCTCATGCACAGCACGCATCATTTCAAGACCTACAACCGTAGTTCCGTATTCACTGACAATAATGTCTTCAATATCATACGGCTTATCCTTACGGTACATAAAAACAGTTCCAAGTCTCTCACCTGCAATATCAATGGGATTAATAATACCCTGATAGTTCGCAGCCACATGTTCAAATCCAAGTGTCTGAAGATTCACGTTTTCTTTTGTTGACAGAACACCAAGAAATCTCTCGTTCAGCAACGCATCCACAAAACCGCCGACCTTATCCTCGATCAGCTCTGTGATTTCTTCTACACCAGGACATAAACTCACGCCCAAAACTTTACCCTTTTTACTCAAAACCAGAATATTGGAACTCAACGTTTCCATTAATACTTGACAGATATCATTAAACACTACTTTGCTGGAACTGCTGTTGTGTAAAAGCTTGTTGATTTTTCTTGTTTTGTCTAGCAACTGAACGCTCATTTTGTCCTCCTTTCGCATTTGTTAAAAAGTTCTTATGACTCCCAAACTAACCTGCTTCATTCCTGCATATTGTTTGATAAACTAATACTACATGTTTTAAAAAGGAATTTCAAGACATTTTTGCCAATTTTATAGCTATCTTAATTTTTCTAAATAATTAAAGAGCATATAAAAACACAGGACAGTCAATTATTGTAATAATTGCCCTGTGTTTTTAATAATATTTATGGAATTGTCTGATTTTAATCCTGTTTTGGCTTCTGCTCTACATAGCCGCAGGTGGCTTCACTGCATACCAGTTTGCTGCCCTTTTCTACCATATAGCTTCCACAGGCAGGACATTTCTTTTCGGAAGGCTTCTGCCAGGACATAAAATCACATTCCGGATTATTTTCACATCCGTAATATTTCCGTCCCTTCTGGGTTTTCTTAAGCACCACATCCGCCCCGCACTTCGGGCAGGCAACGCCGATCTTTTCATAATAGGGCTTGGTATTGCGGCATTCCGGAAATCCCGGGCAGGCAAGAAATCTTCCATGGGGGCCGTACTTGATCACCATATTTCTTCCGCAGACATCACAGAGCACATCCGTGACCTCGTCCTGGATATCCACCTTTTCCAGTTCTTCCTGTGCGGCATCCACATCCTTTTTCAGATCCGGATAGAAATTACGGACAACCGTTTTCCACTGTACGGTTCCGGCCTCCACACAGTCCAGAAGCCCTTCCATCATAGCCGTAAAATTCACATCCACGATACTTGGAAACGCCTGCTTCATAATATGGTTTACCACTTCCCCAAGCTCTGTGACATAAAGATTCTTCTGCTCCTTGGAAACATAGCGCCTGCTGATGATGGTGGTAATGGTAGGCGCATAGGTACTGGGACGTCCGATTCCCAGCTCCTCCAGAGTCTTTACAAGAGAGGCCTCCGTATAGTGGGCTGGCGGCTGGGTAAAATGCTGCTCCGGCTTCAGAGAGAGAAGGGACAGTTTCATTCCTTTCTCCAGGCTCTGGCTCAGAAGATTGTCCTTCTTCACATCTTCTTCCTGAGTGTACACAGACATGAATCCATCAAATGCCACCTTAGATGCTGCAACCGTAAAAAAATATTCCCCTGCACTTATTTTCACGGAAGTGGTCTCATAGCGCGCCGGAGACATGCGGCTTGCAGTAAAGCGCCTCCAAATCAGCTGATAAAGGCGGAACTGGTCTCTGGAAAGAGAATCTTTCAGCATCGCCGGCGTCCTTTGGATATCTGTGGGACGGATCGCCTCGTGGGCATCCTGGATCTTCTGATTCTTCTTTGCCGCTTTTTCCACTGTGGAAATATAGAATTCTCCATAATTGTGTGCAATATATTCCCTTGCAGCCTGATCTGCTTCCTCAGAAATTCTGGTGGAATCCGTTCTCAGGTAAGTGATCACACCCACAGTGCCGTTTCCTTTAATGTCAATGCCTTCATAAAGCTGCTGTGCCAGACGCATGGTCTTCTGTGTGGAAAAATTCAAAGTTTTCGCAGCTTCCTGCTGCAGCGTACTGGTAGTAAAGGGCATGGGGGCATTTTTGATGCGCTCTCCTTTTTTGACCTCCGTAACTTCATATTCCTGATTCTCTAAATTCTTCAGAATCTCATCCATTTCTGCCTTATTGGCAATCGGAAGCTTTTTATCCGTTCCGAAGAATTTCGCCTGGATCGTCTTCTTTTCGCCTTCTGCCTTAAATTCCCCTTCCAAGCTCCAGTATTCCTCCGGAATAAAAGAATTGATTTCTTCCTCCCTGTCGCAAATGATCCGGAGGGCTACGGACTGTACACGGCCGGCACTTAAGCCTCTCTTCACCTTCGCCCAAAGCAGGGGGCTGATACTATAGCCAACCATACGGTCCAGCATTCTCCTTGCCTGCTGTGCGTCTACCAGATCCATGTTCAGGCCTCTGGCCTGCTTAATGGAATCCTTTACTGCTGTCTTTGTAATCTCATTAAAGGTAATTCTGTGCATCTTTTCTGCAGGTTCCTTCAACGCCTGCATCAAATGCCAGGAAATTGCCTCCCCCTCGCGGTCAGGGTCCGTTGCAAGATAGATTTTATCTGCCTTTTTGGCAGCCTTGCGAAGTCCTGCAAGCAGCTCTCCTTTTCCCCGGATCGTAATATATTTGGGCTCAAAATCATTTTCCACATCAATTCCAAACTGACTTTTGGGAAAATCCCGGACGTGTCCATTGGATGCCTGCACGTCATAATTGGAACCCAGAAATTTTTTTATTGTTTTCACCTTCGCGGGTGATTCCACGATTACCAAATATTTTGCCATGTTGCCACTCCCAATTTCAAAATCCTCTAAAGGCAGCACCTGTTTTTCTGCATCACTGTGCACAATCCTGCCTTACATAATGGTGTCTGCCCGCTTCCCGGGCAAGTCCCATAACCTCCAGTTCCAGTAAAAGACAATTCACTTTTTCCAGAGGAAGACCGGTTTCCCGGATAAGATCCTCCGGGATTTTTGGTCGTAAATCGAGACAACTATACACCAAATTCAGGTCGCTTGCAAGTCCTAACTTTTCTTTTTCTCCTGATTTCTTTTGCTTTCCCGGTGAAATCCCCCACTCAGACAGCAGGATCTCCGGAGAATAGGCAATTCCTGCGCCGTCATAGATCAGCATATGGCAGCCTTTGCTCAGACTTTCCGTCACAGGCCCGGGCAATGCATAAACAGATTTTCCCTGTTCCAGCCCAAAACGTGCTGTGATCAAAGAGCCGCTTTTCTCTTTTGCCTCCACCACCAGGATCACGTCGGAAAGAGCGCTGATGATCCGATTCCTGGCAGGAAAAAAGTAATTTCTGGCCCTGGTTCCCGGAGGATATTCACTGATAATTCCTCCCTTTTCCCGCAGAATCCTCTGATACAGGGAACTGTTTCCCGAAGGATAGCAGATATCCACTCCATTTCCCATCACCGCATAGGTAGGCATGTTTCCCTCGAGGGCACCCTTATGCCCCTCCGAGTCGATTCCAAGAGCAAGCCCGCTGATCACCTGTACCCCTGCACGGCTTAATTCCCTGGCAAAACGAAAGGCCTGTATTCTTCCGTATGTGCTGCACATTCTTGCGCCTACAATGGCAATGGACGGTTTTTCTCCATCGGGAAGCTGCCCTTTTACATAAAGCTTCTTTGGCATATCCGGATAATTCCGCAGCTTTTGGGGATATTCCGGACTGCTTTTCTCAATACAGCGAATCTGGATCGCATCTGTTCCTTCCATATAAAATACCTCCTGAATCCAAAATTTATAACCAAAGTACTGTACTAATTCCAGTATTTTTTATCAAACGGGCGATAGGTCAGCGCTTCTCCGATGTGTCGGCTTCCTATGATTTCACATTCCTCCATATCCGCTATAGTTCTGGCCACTTTAAGAATCCTGTGATAAGTTCTGGCACTTAAGGAAATTTTTTGAAAGGCACATTCTAAAAGCCGTTTCCCTGATTCATCCATTTTACAAAAGCGCTGAATCTGGCTGCTTTTCATTTCTCCGTTAAACCGGATGCCTTCTTTCCTATAGCGCTGCCGCTGAATCTCATGCACTTTTTCCACACGCTTTCGTATGTCCACCGATTTTTCACCTGGTTCTCCGCTGCTAAGGTTCGAAAAGCTTACCTGGGGCACATCTGCACACAGATCGATCCGCTCCAGAAGAGGCTGGCTGATCTTTCCCAGATAATGGGAAACCTCTCCCGCTGTGCAATGGCAAAGATTCATATCCGGATAATGACCGCAGGGACAGGGGTTCATGGCAGCACACAGAATAAAACTGGCCGGAAAGTGATAAGTTCCGCAGACTCTGGATATCTGAATGAATTTATCCTCCAGCGGCTGCCGCAAGATTTCCAGGCTCCTTCTGGAAAACTCCGGCATTTCATCCAGAAACAGCACTCCCCTGTGTGCAAGGGTCACCTCCCCGGGTTTTGGGTTCTTCCCGCCTCCTGCCAGAGCCTGAGGCGAACAGGTATGGTGAGGACTTCGAAAAGGGCGCCTGCTGATAAAGGGATGCTCCGGAGGCAAAAACCCTGCAATACTGTAAATCTTCGTCAGCTCCAGTCCTTCTTCAAAGTCCAGCCTGGGCATGATGGTGGGAATTCTCCTGGCAATCATCGTCTTTCCTGTCCCGGGAGGTCCGATGAGAAGAATGTTGTGAAAGCCGCTCACTGCGATCTCTACGGCACGGCGCACCCCTTCCTGTCCCCGGATATCGCCAAAATCCACGTCCTGACATTCTTCCGTCACAGGCAGTTCCCCTTTGATATCCTGAAATCTCTGTGGATTTTCCAGATATTCCATCATCTCTTTCAGGTTTTTTACCCCGATTACGGAAATATCTTTCACAAGGCTTCCCTCCCTCAGATTTCCAAAGGGAACCATGCAGAACTTGCAGCCCTCCTCCCTGGCTTTGATCACCATAGGCAAAATCCCGGAAATGGGGTAAATCTCTCCGTTTAGGCTGACCTCCCCTGCCATCATAATTCCTTTCAGCAGTTCCGGCCGCAGAATTCCTCCCGCAGCCAGAAGCGCTGCGGCAACAGGCATGTCAAATCCCGCCCCTTCCTTCTTAATATCCGCAGGGACAAAATTTACGGTAATCCGTTTCGGCGGAAGTGCGATGCCGTTATTTTTCAATGCGGTTCTCACCCTGTCCTGCGCCTCCTTCACCTGCGCTGACGGAAATCCAACCATTGTGAAGGACGGCAGCCCGTCACTTACATCTGCTTCCACCTGAATGGGACATGCATTGATTCCCTGAATTGTTGCGGTTAATACACTGGCAAACATCTCTGCTCCTTTCTGCAGAAATGCCGTACCCCGATTATCCGGCATCCTGTCTTTTCATGAAATTTTGACTTGTTTTCAAGGGAAAAAATTAAGAAATTTATTACAAAAATCAAGGAAATAAGAGAAATTATCAAACATCTCAGATCAAAAAGGCTCTCTTTCTAGTATAGTCCATTATGCTCCAGTTTTCAATAGCAGATTTATGCCTGCCCTATACTTTTTGAAAAATTCAGGAGGATCAAGGAAAAATTATGAAATTTCAAAGAATTCAGGATCTGCGTGTAGATTCTGATCTCTCTCAGCGTGAGATCAGTGAGTTCCTGCACATCAGCCAGCGTTCCTATTCCCATTATGAAACAGGGACCAGAGGCATTCCTGCAGAAATGCTGATTCGCATTGCAGATTATTATCAAATCAGCATTGATTATCTGGTGGGAAGAACAGATCATAAAGAAATGCTGAAATAGAGGCTTAAATAAAAGGCAGCCCCGCCGGGCCGCCTTTTATTTAAGCCTCTATTTCATTTTAATTGCCTTCACTGCGTTTTTTCGTTTCCCACTGAACGATCTTGTCAATATTGGCCACCTCGTACTCATTAAAAGTCAATGCCTCCTTCTGGTCAAAATACTCCGGAGCAATGGTCCCATGATACCAGGATTTGCTGTTAAAATAGTCTGCAATGCGCTTTGTCACAAACTGCCTGCCATGTCTTGCATAAATCTCGTTCTTGGCAAGCTCCAGATCGGCAGAAGAATATCCGGAAAGTTCCTCATCCGTCAGATACCGGCTGTCGCTGTCCGGGAAAAAATAATCTTCCGGATTCCCTGCTGCAGGGACCTTCGTGGGAGCTGCCTCCGCTGCAGGCTCTTTATACACAAATCTGCATTCTCTGCTCATCATGCAGTTCACTGCCGGATATACAGAGGAATTCCCTGCCTTCCCCGTAGTTTCAATCTTTACAAAAAGCCCCCGGTCATCAAATATCATACTTCCCTTTGCCTGGTTCCCAAGGGTATCCGTAAACATAAACTGTGCAGCATTCCCTGACACTTCCCCAAGGACATCTGCTTCGCTTGCCACTGCCCCCTCAGAATCTGTCTGGGAAAATGTAAAAGAAACTGATTTTTCACTCAGGTCATAAACCATAATCGTCACATATTCATTGGTTCCATACCATTCTCCCATATAATCCTTTGGATGGAAGGCCGGTATTACTGTTGGAACCGGCGTGGGCGTGGGTGTTGCCGCAGGTTTTAAAGTCGGTGTGGGAGTAACCGTAAGAGCCGGCGATGACGTAGGGATCTTTTCCAGCTTTTCGATCACAATCTGCTTCTGTTTTTCTTTTAATTCTCTTTTACGATACCCCGCAAGGAGCAGTGCCCCGATTCCCACCAGCAGAAAAATAGTAATCAAAACTGCCAGGATGATTCTCAGTATATCTTTCTTCCCGTTCAAATACGTCACCTCAGTCTATCAAGCACCCCTCCTGTTTGATCATACCCGCGAATGCAGCCAAAAAGCGCGCCCTTACTCTTTTCCGTTCCAGCAGTAGGTACAGAGTTTACAGGGCTTAATGCCGATGGATGCTTTCAGATCATCCAGACGATGGTATTTTAAAGTGGTAAAATTCAATTCCTTTCGGATATCCTCCAGCATTTCTTTGTAATTTGTGGAATCCGGATTTGCATAATCTGCAAGCACCTCATCGGATACCTGCTCTCCCTCTCTCCTGGCGATAACCCGTCTGGTGATCAGATCCATTTCGGATTTGGAACGGGAGAAATTCAAATACTTGCAGCCAAACAGCAACGGCGGGCATGCCGGACGAATATGAACCTCTTTTGCACCATTATGGTACAGAAATTCCGTTGTCTCACGAAGCTGTGTTCCCCGCACAATAGAGTCATCGATCATCAGAAGGCTCTTATCCTTGATCAGCTTATGCACAGGAATCAGTTTCATTCTGGCAATCAGGTTACGCTGACTCTGCTGGGTTGGCATAAAGGAGCGAGGCCAGGTAGGCGTATATTTAATAAACGGCCGTGCAAAAGGAACGCCGGACCGGTTAGCATACCCGATGGCATGGGCAATGCCGGAATCCGGAACTCCTGCCACAATATCCGGTTTGACCTCCCCAAAGTCACGCTCTGCCAGCATATCTCCGCATTTGTAGCGCATCTCCTCCACATTCACGCCTTCATAGGTGGATGTTGGATACCCGTAGTATACCCACAGGAAGGAGCAAATACGCATATCCTCCCCCGGTTTCTGAAGAGTCTCTGCTCCCTCAGGAGTCACAAACACGATCTCTCCCGGCCCTAATTCCTTATAATCCTCATATCCCAGGTTGATATATGCATGGCTTTCAAAAGAAACGCAGCATGCATCCTCCTTCTTGCCTACGATCAGAGGGGTTCTGCCCAAACGGTCACGGGCAGCAAAAAGTCCCTTCGGTGTCAAAAGCAGCATGGACATGGAGCCCTCGATCATCTCCTGCGCATAGCGGATTCCTTCCGGAATCGAAGCTTTCTGATTGATCAGCGAAGCCACCATTTCCGTGGGATTGACGCTTCCGCCGCTCATCTCCAGGAAGTGTGTACATCCGTTGTGGAAGGAATGGTCAATCAGCTCGTCCATATTATTTATTTTTCCAACTGTTGTAATTGCAAAATTTCCCAGGTGTGAGCGTACCAGAAGGGGCTGCGGTTCATTGTCCGAAATGCAGCCGATCCCAAGGCTTCCCACAAGTTCTGCAACATCTCTGTCAAACTTCGTCCGAAACGGCGAATTTTCAATATTATGAATAGCACGGTCAAAGCCTTTCTCTTTATCATATACGGCCATGCCGCCTCTACGTGTTCCCAGATGGGAATGATAATCAATCCCGAAAAATAAGTCTAAAACGCAACTGGACTTTGATGCTACTCCAAAAATTCCACCCATATCCTTTATCTCCTTGTCATTCCTAAAAGTGTTTATGGTACGCACCCATTATATATAACCAAAAAAAGTCTGTAAAGTCGTTTTTTTATTTTTTCTCTTTGATTATGCCTTTGCGGTATGCGTCAAGAAGCAGACGCAGTTCCCCAATCCTCTCTTTTAATGCCTTCCCATTGTCCGTATCTCCTACCAGACGGCGCTTAAGCGTATAGCGCACTGCCACACGGTTTGACACAATATCGGTTTCTTCAGATACTGCAGCCTCCGCTGAAGTAAATGGCTGATGGGCAGACAGGGTCAGGCCGTAGGAATTATAGATCAGCGTATATCCCGCAATGCCGGTTACCTTACGATAGGCCTTGGAAAAGCCGCCGTCAATCACCAGGACCTTGCCGCCGCATTTCACAGGGCTTTCTCCTTCGCTCTGATGGACAGGTACATGCCCGTTGATAATGTGTCCCTCTTCCGGATCAAGCCCAAACTCCAAAAGCATGGAATTTACCACCTCTTCATTTTCCAGAAGACGGTAATAAGAATTCTTCTTTTCTTTATGAGTCTCTTTATCCGCGATGAAATACCGCTCAAAAGTGGTCATTTTGTCTTTTCCAAACAGAGGAGAATTGGGACCTGCCCAGATATACCAGAGAATATCCCGGCCCTTCTCCTGCTCCTCATGATCCACCGCGTAAAATGCACGCCGGACATAGGCTTCCAGTGCGTCATAAAGTGCCTTTCCCTTGTAGGTTTCCCCGTAAATCTGTACTTCCTTGAAACTTCCGTCTTCATTCAGAGGAATGCTTCCGTGAAACAGAAGGTTCCCGTTATAAGTCTTATAAAGACCGCCTTTATCCAGAAGAAGCCGCATGTGATTCTGCAGTTTTTTACAGTTGCGGAATGCAGAGGACAGACGTTCCATTACGTCCTTCTCTCCCTCTGTCAACTCATAGGGATTTTTCCAGTCAATGGTGGGGAAACTCTTATCCAGAAGGGGATATTCCCTGCCGTCAGGAAGCGTAACGGTTCCCTTTTCCGGGTTGATCCTATGGAGAAGACAGCGGTCCTCCAAAAGGAATTCCTTATGCTTCAAAAGAAGAGCCCCTTCCAGCTTAAACTGGATCACGGCAATGGCTTTGTGCATTTTGCGCCCAAGCTCCTCCTCCATGACATTGTAATAAACCGCCCCTTTCTGCTCAAAGACTTTGCAGGGATCACTTTGATAAGCCTCCATGGCAAAAGCAGCCAGAGGAAGCATATTGATGCCGTATCCATCCTCCAGAATGTCCAGATTATCATAGCGGATACTGTTTCGGATCACCGTAGCAATGCAGGCAAGCTGCCCTGCTGCCGCCCCCATCCACACCACATCGTGGTTGCCCCACTGAATATCCAGGGAATGATATTCCATAAGACGATCCATAATAAAATGAGGACCTGGGCCTCTGTCGTAAATATCCCCAAGAATATGCAGATGATCTACTACCAGCCTCTGAATCAGCTCTGCCAGGGCAATGATGAAATTCTCCGCCCTGCCGATCTCAATGATCGTATTCACAATGGCATCATAGTAGGCTTCCTTATCCAGAACCTCTGCCTTTTCTGTGATCAGTTCCTCGATCACATAGGCATAATCCGCAGGCAGTGCCTTACGAACCTTGGACCTTGTGTATTTGGAAGCAGTTGTTTTGCACACTTCGATCAAACGATATAAGGTAATCTTATACCAGTTCTCCATATCCTCCTCTGTTTTTTTCACCAGCTCCGTTTTTTCCCGGGGATAGTAAATCAAAGTGGCAAGAGAACGTTTGTCGCTGTTGCTTAAGGTGTGGCCGAATACATCATCAATTTTCTTCCGCACTGCTCCGGAGCCATTGCGCAGAACGTGGGAAAACGCCTCGTATTCGCCGTGAAGGTCTGACATAAAATGTTCCGTCCCTTTGGGCAGGTTCAAAATGGACTGAAGATTGATGATTTCCGTAGATGCCTTTCCAATGGTTGGATACAATTCCCCCAGACGCTGTAAATACCGCAGATCCTCTTTTTTCATTGATTTCCCTCTCTCTAAAAAATTCTTACCTATATAATAACATACTTTCCCCGATATTTATGTAAAATCGTAACTATTCAGTAGGTAATATCCCGCGAACTGTGAAGGTACTGAACAGTTACGTAAAATCAAACAAAGACATCTGATTCGACTGGGGAATATCTCCGAACAGGTTCAGGTCGTCCATCAGGTCAATGACTGTTTTACTTACCTTGGTTCTGTCCCGGAAATCATCCTTTGACAGGAACTTACCCTTTGCCGCTGCCTCCACCACTGCATCTGCAGCTTTCTCCCCCAGTCCCTCAATGCTGTCAAGGGAAGGCATCAGCTTTCCGTCAATGATCTGGAAGCGGTGTGCTTTGGCTTTGTAAAGATCAATGGGCATAAATTCCAGTCCCCTTGCATACATTTCCTGCACGATACGCATGTCACGGATGGAATCCTGCTCCTTTTTTGTGGCGGAATCCCCTTTTTTCCGGATCTCCGCAAGGTAAAACTCCAGGCGTTCACGTCCCATACACATGGTTTCATAAGAAAATGCCGTAGCGCGGATGCTGAAAAATGCCGCATAATACGCAAGGGGCTTAAAGACCTTAAACCAGGCAATGCGGTATGCCATCATAACATAAGCAGCCGCATGAGCTTTTGGGAACATGTATTTGATCTTTTTGCAGGACCAGATATACCAGTCGGGAACATTGTGCTCCACCATAGTGGCCTCCCATTCAGGGCGAAGTCCTTTTCCCTTGCGGACACTTTCCATGATGGTAAATGCAAGGCTGCTTTCCACCCCCATATGGATGAGATAGATCATAATATCATCTCGTGTACAAATGGCAGTGGAAATGGTAGCCTTTCCTTCCTGGATCAGTGTCTGAGCATTTCCAAGCCATACATCCGTACCATGAGCCAGACCGGCGATCCGAACCAGATCCGAGAAATATTTGGGCTTTGTATCAATAAGCATCTGCATGGCAAAGTCCGTTCCGAACTCCGGCACGCCAAGGCATCCCAGCTTACAGCCTCCAATATCCTCCGGCCTGATTCCAAGGGCGTCCGTGCTGGCAAAGAGGGACATGACGTCCTTCTGATCCAGCGGTACTTCCTTGGCATCCAGCCCTGTCAGATCCTCCAGCATACGGATCATGGTAGGATCATCGTGTCCCAGAATATCCAGTTTGAGAAGGTTTCCGTCAATGGAATGGTAGTCAAAATGGGTGGTGGTAATATCGCTTGTCTCATCATTTGCAGGGTGCTGCACAGGAGTGAATTTCTCGATCTCCTCACCTTTGGGGAGTACGATGATTCCTCCTGGGTGCTGCCCTGTGGTACGCCGGACGCCGGTACATCCGGCCACAATGCGGTTGATCTCGCAATAGCGCTTGTGCTGCCCCCGCTCCTCAAAATAATTTTTCACATAGCCGAAAGCCGTTTTTTCTGCCAGAGTACCGATGGTTCCCGCCTTGAAAGTCTGCCCTTTTCCAAAGATGACCTCCGTATACTTATGGGCATTTGCCTGATACTCACCGGAAAAATTCAGGTCAATATCCGGCTCCTTATCTCCTTTAAATCCCAGGAATGTTTCAAAAGGAATGTCAAATCCTGCCTTGGTCATCTTGGTGCCGCATTTGGGACATATGGCATCCGGCATGTCACAGCCTGCCATTCCGCTGTATTTCTTCACTTCCGGAGAATCAAAGTCACTGTACTTGCAGTTATCGCAAATATAATGGGGCGGCAGAGGATTTACCTCGGTGATTCCCGCCATAGTAGCTGCCAGGGAAGACCCTACGGATCCACGGCTTCCTACCAGATAGCCGTCGTCATTGGATTTCCATACCAGTTTCTGAGCAATAATATACATTACCGCATATCCGTTGGAGATAATGGAATGCAGTTCTTTTTCCAGACGTTCCTCCACAATTTTAGGAAGAACCTCCCCATACATCTCATGGGCCTTCCGAAAACAGATATCCTTTAAATCCTGGTCAGAATTTTCAATGATGGGAGGGTATTTATCCGGATGGATGGGGGATATTTTCTCGATCATATCCGCAATCTTGTTGGTGTTTGTGATCACCACTTCCTCTGCCTTCTCGCTTCCCAGGTAAGAAAACTCCTCCAGCATCTCCTCTGTTGTGCGAAGATAAAGAGGTGCCTGGTCATCTGCATCGGAAAATCCGTTTCCTGCCATAATGATCCGCCTGTAAACTTCATCCTGCGGATCCATAAAATGAACGTCACAGGTAGCAACCACCGGTTTTTTAAACTGTTCTCCCAACTTTACGATGCGTTTATTCAGTGCGATCAGATCCTCATCCGAATTGACCATATCGTTTTTTTCATCCGCGATCATAAAACGGTTGTTCCCAAGAGGCTGGATTTCCAGATAATCATAAAAATTCACCAGTCTGGCAATCTCCGTATCCGGTGCATTCCGAAGCAGCGCCTGATAAAGTTCTCCTGCCTCGCAGGCACTTCCGATGATCAGCCCGTCCTTGTATTTTTCAAACAGGCTTTTGGGCACACGAGGCCTTCTGTGATAGTAGGTCAGGTGAGACTGGCTTACCAGCTTGTAAAGGTTAATTCGCCCCGTTTCATTTTTTACAAGAATAATGGCATGATAGGTGGGCAGCTTTTTGATGGTGTTTACGGATACGGCTCCCTGGCGATTTAATTCATCCACATCCAGGATATCCCGCTCAGCAAGCATACTGACAAATTTCACAAAAATGTCCGCCGTACATTCCGCATCGTCCACAGCACGGTGATGATGCTGAAGCCCTACACCTACTGCCTTTGCCACAGTATCCAGCTTAAAACGATTCAATGCAGGCAGAAGAAATCTTGCCATGCCCACAGTATCCACGTAAGTAAAATCATTGGGAATGTGAAGGCGGTTACAGTTTTCTATAATGAAGCTCATGTCAAAATCCGCATTATGGGCCACCATCACAGCGCCCTCGCAGAATTTCAAAAACGCAGGCAGCACCTCCTCAATAGGCGGCGCATCCATCACCATACTGTCATTAATGCTGGTAAGCTGCTCGATCCGAAAGGGAATCGGCACCTTAGGATTCACAAATGTGGAAAAACGGTCTGTAATCGTCCCGTTTTCCACACGTACAGCCCCGATCTCAATAATTTTGCAGGTGAGAGGGGAAAAGCCGGTGGTCTCGATATCAAATACCACGAAACTTCCGTCCAGGCTCTGTCCCTTGCTGTTGGTCACCATTCCCTTTAAATCATCTACCAGATAAGCCTCCATGCCATAGAGCACCTTAAAATCCGATTCCTTTGGCACACATCCTCCCCAGGCATCAAAACAGTGATTGGCCTCCGGAAATGACTGGACAACCCCGTGGTCCGTAATGGCAATGGCCTTATGGCCCCATTCATAAGCACGCTTTACCAGCGCTTTGGCATCTGTCACACCGTCCATATCGCTCATTTTGGTGTGGCAGTGAAGCTCTACACGCTTCTGGGGGCTGGTATCTGTCCTGGTGCTTAAAAAGCTTGCAATCTTTTTTATTCCGTTTAAGGAGCCAATGGTCAGCTCGCTGTCAAAACGGTCGATGGTAGTGACGCCTTTCAGTTTCAGGAAGGCTCCTTTTTTGATGTGCTCCTTGATCTCCGGAACCTGCTCATTGCGCAGGAACATTTTTACAGTGATGCTGTCTGTAAAGTCCGTGACAGGAAAAATCAGGATGGTCTTTTCGTTTCTGATTTCTCTTGCCTCCACATCCATTACCTGGCAGCGGATGATCACCTCGCCCATTTCTCCTGTAATCGATTCCAGAGGAATGGCATCTCCTTCAAAATCCCTTCCATAGATCACATCCGGATTGGGATCTTTGTGGTAGCCGCGGAGTTCCCCTCTCTGCCCCTTCTTCTCAAAGGGCTTCTGGTCCTTCTTCGGTTCCTGGCTCTTCTCTGCCTTCGTTTCCTTAGAGGCTGCACCTTTCGTTTGCTTTTGAGCATCTTTCGTGCCTTCCGTTGCAGCATCCCCGCTTTGTTCCTCTGCCTGTCCCGCTGCCTCCGGACGGATCCTGGCATTTTTCAGAACATTTGCAACCTCCTGGCGGATCTGGAGCACCGCGTTTTTCCGGTACTGGCTTTCCTCTGTTTCCTCAAAATGCAGGTCTATCTTCAGATTCATGCCGCAGCGCTGGCAAAAAACCTTCTGGAGATATTCCACCAGGACCTGGCTCTTTTCCCTGGCAATCACAGAATCAGGCAGCACCAGAGTCATGACCTCCTCACTTGGAAAAGAAATCCTGGCACGTTTAAACAGATTGTATTCCAACATATTATAATTCCGCAGCTCCACCTCCATACTGGAACGGTAGATCTCCAGAAAGTTGGCAGGGGTATACTGTTTGGAAAGATGGAAACGCTCGATCACCGTCACGCGCACATTCAGCCCGGGGAAACATTGTCGTTCAATCTGCTCCTCCAGAGCCAGAATATGCTTCTTGTGGATCCAGCGGTCACTTTTTAAATATACCCAGATCCTGGTTTTAGCAGGATTGCAGGAAACTCTTGTCACCTGGACCATGTCCAGCAATTCGGAAAGTTCTGTTTTCACTTTTATATTTGGAAATACATCAAAAAATTCCTTTTCCATTCTAGTTCTCCCAATGAAGAAGTTCCTCTCGCAGAGTATCCAGAAGCTGCCCTTCCGGTACCTTTTTTACGATCTCTCCGCCTTTGATCAGAAGACCCACTCCAACGCCTCCGGCAATTCCGATGTCTGCTTCCTTCGCCTCTCCCGGTCCATTGACAACGCATCCCATCACTGCTACTTTTATATCCAGCGGGATATCCTGTACCATGTCTTCTACTTTATTGGCAAGTCCAATGAGGTCAATCTGCGTACGTCCGCAGGTGGGGCAGGAAACGACTTCCACACCGCCCTTACGGAGTCCCAGGGTTTTCAGGATTCGTTTTGCTGATTTTATTTCTTCCAACGGAGCACCTGTCAAAGACACCCGGATGGTATCCCCGATTCCCTGATTTAAGATAATGCCAAGTCCAATCGCAGATTTGATGTTGCCGGAATAAAGGGTTCCCGCCTCTGTGATCCCTACATGCAGAGGATAAGCTGTTTTCTCCGCAATGATCTGATGGGCCCTGGCGCACATCAGGACATCGGAAGATTTGATGCTGATCACCAGATTATCGTAGCCTAAATCTTCAATGATCTTTACTTTGTCAAGAGCACTCTCCACAATGCCTTCTGCGGTAACGCCATGGTATTTTTCCACCAGTTCCTTCTCCAGAGAGCCACTGTTGACACCTACGCGAATGGGAATGTTACGCTCCTTTGCCACATCGACCACTGCCTTGATCCGCTCATGGCTTCCGATATTTCCCGGATTGATCCGGATTTTATCTGCACCGTTTTCCATGGCCGCAATGGCAAGACGGTAATCAAAATGAATGTCTGCAACCAGCGGGATATGAATCTGCTTTTTAATTTCCCCCAGTGCCCTGGCAGCTTCCATGGTGGGAACTGCGCAGCGGATGATCTCACAGCCTGCATGTTCCAGCGCCAGGATCTGTTCTGTCGTTGCCTGCACGTCCTCTGTTTTGGTATTGGTCATAGACTGGATCAGAATAGGGTTTCCTCCCCCGATCTTCCGGTCTCCGATCCGGATTACTTTTGTATGGTCTCTGTACATTTCCATCCCTCCTGTTTTTCTATATATGGCCGAATGACAGCCAATTGCTCTGCGCTCTGGCTGCCGTCCGGGACTTTCCTAGTAAAAACGGGGCTGTTTTTTCTGTGCAGCCCCGTGTAATCTCATATATCAATGCTGGATCTCCAGCAGTTTATTCTTAAGGTCACTTTCCATCCGCGCCATTTCGGCTTCGGCTGCCTGACGTTTCTGTCTGCCCTCTCTCTGAATCTTCAGCACATCATCCAGGGTTGCGATCAGATCTGCATTGGTCTTTTTCAGGGTATCCATGTCGACAATTCCCCGCTCGGACTCTCTCGCTGTTTCTACGGATGCCATATGAAGGGCTTCCGCATTCTTACGTAAAAGCTCATTGGTCACATCTGTTACCTGGCGCTGTGCCTGGGCAGCTTCTGTGGAATGTGCGATTCCAAGAGCCAGTACCATCTGGCTTTTCCACAATGGAATGGTGTTTACAATGGTAGTCTGGATTTTTTCCACCATCATGGTGTCATTGTTCTGCACAAGGCGAATCTGGGGTGCTGTCTGCAGAGAAATCATTCTGGTCAGCTCCAGATCATGGATCTTTTTCTCAAAACGGTTGCATTTCTCATCCAGATCCTTGGCCGCCTGGGCATCCTCAGGAAGACCGCTCATTCTCGCCCGGTTCTCCAGCTCCATGAGTTTTCCTTTCCTGACTTCGGAGAGTTTCTTCTTCCCGGCCAGGATATACATGGAAAGTTCTTTAAAATAGCTGAGATTCTGCTGATACATCCTGTCCATCATGGCAGAATCCTTCATCAGACGGACCTGATGCTTCTGCAGGGAATCCGTGATTTTTTCCACATTGGACTCTGCCTTGTCATAGCGAAGCTTCATAGCCTCAATCTTATTTGACTGTTTCTTAAAGAAACCGAACAGTCCCTTTTCTTCTTCTGCGTCAAAGCCTTTCAGCTCTACCACCACATTGGTGATCAGGTCGCCAACCTCCCCAAGGTCCTGGGAGCGGACGCTGTTCAGCGCCTCATCTGAAAAGTCTGCCATTTTTTTCTGAGTTCCTGCGCCATACTGAAGAATCTGAGTGGTATTCTCAATGTCGATTTTTCCGGCGAAATCGTTTACCATCTGCTGCTCCTTTGGAGTGAGCACCATCTGTGCCATTTCCTTCTGAATAGGATCCATCTCCGGCTCCTCTTTCATTACAGGGGCGATTTCCTCTTTGGGCTCATCAAGCTCCGGCTCCAGGGTCAGAACAGGGGCTGCTTCGAAATCCTTGAATTCTTCTGTCATAATCGTTCTCCTTCTTTACTTCAGTCCTCTTATTGTTTTCTCTTAACTTTTCAGATCAAAATCGCTGCCTGTCAGGCCCTCCTGGGCAAGCATGGTATGCAGCACCGAAATATCACTGGAAACATCCCACGCGGTATCCTGGAATATGGAATCCAGAAGTCTTGCAAAGGCATCGTTCAGGGTATCCAGGGTTTTCTCTATCTCCGCCTTGGAGCTTCGGATATTTTCTCCCTGCACAGGCTGGCAGTCCATGTCCCCGTAGGCGTCCAGAAGCTTCACTGTCATGGGCAGATAATAATCCATCAGGCGCTTCAGATCCGGTATGATTTCCGGGTGGGACTCCGCACGATCAAAGATCCGCTCCACAATCTGCTCCATCCTGGATATTTTCGCAGAAATTTCTACCCCCGGAATGGCAGCATTGCTCTCCCGGATCTTTTTCAGATAGCCGCTGCCTTTCTCAAGAACCTCCTGTACCTGGGGATCCCGTTTACTCTGCATCGTTTTTCGTTCTTCTTCCTGGACCTTTTTCATTTCCAGCTGTTTCTGGGATTCCTCATAAAGGCGAAAGGTCTCATTGGCTGTAATCAGACAGGTTTCCTGCTGATCTACATGACCTTCCAGGAACCATCCTTTCCTGATCATGCCTTTGATATCTTTACGGATATATTTTACAGACTTTCCCGTAATCCTGGACATCTGGTCAAAATTACAGTAGGTGTTGGTACCGAGGGCTTTTACATATTTGCGGAATCTGCCGATTCTGGCAAGACCTTTGCATCCGGATGCCAGCATGCTGCCGCCTGTCCCTGCCCCCAAAAGCATAATGGCGGATGGTATCAGATTGCTGCTTCCTAATAAAAGCTGAAATACCGTCAGCGTCAAAAATCCTACGACCATTCCTCCTGTGAGGATACCGCCAAATACCGTGCAGAGAATATGTTTTACTTTCTGTCCGGTGAGACTTTTGTACAGCTCCGGTCTGGCTTCCCAGGGCTCCAGTACCCGACCGCTGCTCCCTGCCGGTACACGGTCCGTACGTTCCGATGCGCTCCGGCTCCCGGGCGTACAGGCTGTTCTCCGGGAAGCGTATCTCTTTGGTTCTTCCCGCTCTTTCCTGGAATCCTGGTATTGGTTGATCGTGTTATTTACCGCCTGGGTGATGGTCTGATTCAGTTTCTGGTAGTTCTTGGTGTCTATTGCTGCTTCTATGATATCCTGGATCTTGTCCCCGATCTTTTCCAGATCATCCAGGCTGCGCCAATCGTCCATTGATTTCCTCCAATGTATTATCCTGATGTCAGTTTTTCTCAATTTCTTCTATTATAACGGAGGCCGGAAGAAAATACAAGAGATGGGATGCAGTAGAGGGTAAATTTATTACATTTCTGCTAAAACCGTTCAGAAAATCCGTGAACTCGCCTGGAGGCTCAGACAGCACGGATTTTCTGAACAACGCAGAGATACAGGGAACAAACTGTTTCTAAGGCTCCTGCAAATGCAGCCCGTATAGACAGGTGCCCTTGCCTCCCGCCCCTCTCATGAAATGTAACGTAAATTTTTTTATGAAAAAAGTAAGTTTTGATTGCAGTTACTTAGCAAAAGTCTTAAAATGGAAAAAAGGCTGGTAGCGGCAGTGCTGTTGCCAGGGATCAATTGCGATAGGAGGAAATTTATTATGGAAAAAAAGAACATTGACTGGGGCAGCCTTGGCTTTGGTTATCTGAAAACAGATTATCGCTATGTCTCCAATTTTAAGAATGGCGCATGGGATAACGGTACATTGACTACGGATGAAACAGTAATCCTCAATGAATGTGCCGGTGTCCTTCAGTATGCACAGACTGTTTTTGAAGGCATGAAGGCATATACTACGGAAGACGGCCGTATCGTTACTTTCCGTCCTGACTTAAATGCAGAACGTATGGAGAATTCTGCCAGGAGACTGGAAATGCCTGTTTTCCCCCAGGAGCGTTTTGTAGATGCTGTTATTCAGACAGTGAAAGCGAATGCTGCCTATGTACCGCCCTTCGGCTCCGGTGCAACCTTATACATCCGTCCCTACATGTTCGGTTCTAACCCGGTGATCGGTGTAAAACCTGCTGACGAATATCAGTTCCGGGTATTTTCCACTCCGGTAGGCCCGTACTTCAAAGGCGGCGTAAAGCCCATCACCATTCGTGTCTGCGACTATGACCGTGCAGCACCTCACGGAACCGGCCACATCAAAGCAGGCCTCAATTATGCCATGAGCTTATATGCCATCACAGATGCCCACAAACAGGGGTATGATGAGAACATGTACCTGGATGCTGCCACCCGCACAAAGGTAGAAGAAACCGGCGGCGCCAACTTCCTGTTTGTCACGAAGGACAATAAGGTGGTTACACCGAAGTCCAACACCATTCTTCCGTCCATTACCAGACGTTCCCTGCTCTATGTTGCACAGCATTATCTTGGACTGGAAGCAGAAGAAAGAGAGATTTCTCTTGAGGAAGTAAAAGATTTTGCTGAGTGCGGTCTTTGCGGAACTGCTGCCGTCATCTCCCCTGTTGGCAAGATTGTTGACCACGGCAAGGAGATCTGCTTCCCAAGCGGCATGGCCGAAATGGGACCAATCACGAAGAAACTGTACGATACCCTCACCGGAATTCAGATGGGCCGCATCGAAGCCCCGGAAGGCTGGCTGAAAGTAATCGAGTAATTTATATCATCAAAAGGAAACCCTATACTCCCCGGATCACCCGCGTCTTTGGCGTCTCTCTCCGGGGAGTATATTCATCACCGTACCGGCATTTTTCATATAAGGAGGAATTCATGAGCTACGCAGACAACTTATTTATCGACATGTGCAAAGACATCATCGCCAATGGAACCAGCACAGAGGGAGAAAAAGTCCGCCCTGTATGGGAGGACGGCACACCTGCCTACACCATCAAAAAATTCGGTGTGGTAAACCGCTACGATCTCCGGAAGGAATTTCCCGCGCTTACCTTACGAAGAACCGCTTTAAAAAGCGCTATGGACGAAATTCTCTGGATCTGGCAGCAGAAATCCAATAACATTCATGACCTTCACAGCCATATCTGGGACAGCTGGGCAGACGAAAACGGCTCCATCGGCAAGGCCTACGGCTACCAGATGAGCGTGAAGCACCGGTATAAGGAAGGCATGATGGACCAGGTGGACCGGGTGCTGTATGATTTGAAGAACAATCCCTACAGCCGCCGCATTATGACCAACATTTATGTGCATCAGGATCTCCATGAAATGAATCTTTACCCCTGTGCCTATTCCATGACCTTTAATGTTACCAAAGAGCCCGGGAAGGACAAACTGACGCTGAATGCGATTCTGAACCAGCGCTCTCAGGATATTCTGGCCGCCAATAACTGGAATGTATGCCAGTATTCCATTCTTCTTATGATGTTTGCCCAGTCCTGCGGCATGGAGGCAGGAGAGCTTGTTCATGTGATCGCGGACTGCCATATTTATGACCGTCATATTCCGGTGGTTCAGGAGTTGATCTCCAGAACGCCTTATCCTGCACCTACCGTGAAGCTGAATCCGGAGATCACGAATTTTTATGATTTCACCAGAAATGACCTGATTGTAGAAAATTACCAGACCTGGCCGCAGATTGAAAACATTCCCATTGCGATCTGATTCTTTATGCAAATACAAGTTTTTAAGGAGAGAAAACTATGAATATTATTGTAGCTGTTGATAAAAACTGGGCCATAGGCAAGGACAACCGCCTTCTGGTAAGCATCCCGGCAGATATGAAAATGTTCCGCCAGGAAACCACGGGAAAGGTAGTTGTCATGGGCCGTAAGACTCTGGAGAGCTTTCCCAACGGGCTCCCTCTGAAACAAAGAACCAATATCATTCTCACAGGAAATAAAGATTTCCAGGTAAAAGATGCCATTGTAGTCCATACCATAGACGAACTTCTGGAAGAAATTAAAAAATATCCTTCCAAGGATGTGTACTGCATCGGCGGAGACAGTGTTTATAAGCAGCTCCTGCCCTACTGCGACACTGCCCATATTACCAAGATTGATTTTGCATACGAAGCAGACCGCTATTTTCCCAACCTGGATGAAATGCCGGAGTGGAAGATTACCGCGACAAGCGAAGAACAGACCTATTTTGACCTGGAATATCAGTTTGTAAAATATGAAAGAATTTAGATTAAAAATGTAAAATTTTTATAAAAGGCACGGGCTTTCTTTACATTTGAAAAAGCCCGTGCTATATTAATACCCATGAAAATATTAATTCACTTTTTAAAGCCTCTGTCTTTTCTTCCTGCAATTCTGATGATGTGCCTGATTTATCATTTTTCAGCCCAGACCGGGGAGGTGTCCGGGAATTTAAGCTATGAAGTCAGCTATCAGATCGTAGAAACAAAAAACGAGGTATTTGATCTTGGTCAAAGCTATGAACAGCTGAGCGAAGAGGCCTACGGCATCCAGTATTATGTAAGAAAAGCCGCCCATATGACGGAATACTTTCTTCTGGCCATTGCGATTTCCTTTCCGCTCTATGTATACAAAGTCCGCGGAATCTGGCTTATGCTTCTGGCAGGCATCGTCTGCGTAGGCTTCGCCGGCCTGGACGAATATCACCAGTCCTTTGTCGCCAACCGTGGTCCCTCTGTCAGGGACGTAGGGATCGACAGCATCGGTGCCTTTGTCGGCATCCTCCTGGTGCAGGCCTTTTGCTGGTCCACTTTGCATAATCCTGCCAAAAAGAAGAAAAAGAAATGACAGGACCTTATTCTTCCTCCTGCTTCACGGCCTCTCCGTCATTCTGCTCTGATTGCTCTATCTGTGCAGTTTCCTCGGCAGGCCCTTTTTCTTTTGTCCTGGCATGATAGCTTTTGATTCCCTGAAACAGCATCCCTGCACCAATGATCACAAAAGCAACGCCTGCCACAAAAAATCCCCAACCAGCCCCTTCCTGTCCCTCCAGAACATTTTTGCAAAGAGTATATCCTGTGTAAATCAGGTAAGCACCTGCAATGATCAGCAGCATCATGCTTCTTGCAGGCAGGCTCTGGGTATTTTCTTTCTTTTCCGGTATTTCCTGCTCTTTCTTCTGTTCTTCCATATGCGTTCTTATCCTCTCTTTTCTTCAATGCCTTCTGTTTCTGCCGCTTCCGGCTCTGCTGCTTCCACTTCCGGCTCATCGTCTTCCTCTTTTGGCACAAGGGGATTTCTTCCATAGATCCTGGTCAGTTCCCTGATATGATAAAGAGTAATCTCTGAAATCTGATTCTTCGTCAATCTCCATTTCCAGTTATCTCCAAGAGTAGACGGTGCATTCATCCTGGCTTCGTTTCCAAGGCAGAGATAATCCTGAATAGGAATGATGGCAAGCTCCGCCACACTGGACATGGCAGTACGGATCAGGCTCCACACGCAGTCGTTTACCGGTTTCTCATAGCTGTTGGTATACTCCCGCACAAACCGGATATCATGTCCCTGAAGGTTTTCCAGCCACCCCTTGGTTGTTTCATTATCATGGGTTCCTGTATAGACCACACAGTTCTTTTCATATTTGTGCGGCAGATAGGAGCTGTCTTCTGTATGGTCAAAAGCAAACTGCAGTACCTTCATTCCCGGAAAACCGCTCTCTTCCAGCAGCTCGATCACACTGTCCGTCAGAATGCCGAGATCCTCTGCAATTACCTCCAGGTTTTTCACCTTTTCCTTCAGTACATGGAAGAGCTGGATTCCCGGTCCCTTTTCCCATTCTCCTTTTTCTGCGGTTTTACTGCCGTAGGGAATGGCATAATATTCATCAAAGCCCCGGAAATGATCGATCCGGGCCACATCATAGCGTTTCATGGAATGCTCCATACGCTGAATCCACCATGCATAGCCCGTACTCTTATGATATTCCCAATTGTACAGAGGATTTCCCCAAAGCTGCCCTGTGGCAGAAAAAGCGTCCGGCGGGCATCCTGCTACCGCAATGGGATTGTGCTCCTCATCAAATTGAAAGAGCTCCGGCTCAGCCCATGTATCTGCACTGTCAAAGGCTACATAAATAGGCACATCCCCAATGATCTTAATTCCTTTTTTATTGACATAGCTTTTCAGCTTTTCCCACTGGACATCAAACCAGAACTGCTGAAAACGATAAAACTGGATTTCTTCCGCAAGACGTTCTCTCGCTTCTTCCAGAGCCTCAGGCTCACGATTTTTCAGTTCCTCAGGCCATTCCATCCAGCCCTTGCCCCCAAGGTCATTCTTAATGGCCATGTACAGGCAGTAATCTTCCAGCCAGTTCTTGTTTTCTTCGATAAAATCCACAAATCCTTCTTCTTTTTTGCTGTCCCAGCGCTCAAAGGCTTTACCGAGCAGCATAAACCTGGACTCGTACATTTTTGCATAATCTACATAACTCTCGCTTCCGCCCCAGTCACATCCGCGGCATTCCTGTTCTGTAAGAAGCCCTTCCTCAATCAATCCCTTGAGGTCAATAAAATAGGGATTTCCTGCAAATGTGGAAAAGGATTGATAGGGAGAATCCCCGTATCCCGTTGGTCCTAGCGGAAGGATCTGCCAATATCGCTGTCCTGCCTCCGCCAATTGATCTGCAAATTCATAAGCTTCTTTTGAAAAACAACCGATTCCGTATTCGGACGGAATACTGGAAATCGGCAGCAAAATACCGCTGGCTCTCATTTTTTCTCCTCCGTGTCTCAAATATTTCGTATGTATCAGCACCTTTTTTTATTATACCAATCAGGTCTTCATCGGTCAACACCGGCAAAGAAAAGACTGAGGAATTTCTCCCTCAGTCTCTGTTCTTACCAGTTCCCCCTGTTTTTGATCTGCTGTTTCTCTCTTGCCGCAGCTTACCAGAAATGCCACGCATAGAAGAATCAGCAGCAGAATCACTCCGTTTTTCTGCATACGATTCACTCCTTTTCCGGGACTTTCCGGAATCCCTGCTAGTAGTATACAGCAAAAAGATGTTTTTTATTCACAATGAGAATACCGGTTAAAATCCCTTTTTCTTCAGGTAAACTGTAATATCACGGTAAACCTTATCTTTCTCCTTCTCATTCAGAATCTCGTGACGCATTCCGGGATAAAGCTTGCCCTTCACATCACGGTATCCGGCCTCTCTTACAGCACGAACTGCACCTGCAAATTTCCTTACACCGCCAATGCAGGGATCCTCTGCCCCTCCGATAAACAATACGGGCATATCCGGCCTGGTACACTTCCATTTTTTCACATCATATGCCCGCTTCATCAATTCAAATAAAGCCAGATACCCATCGTCTGTAAAGGTAAAACCGCAGAGAGCTGACCTGGAGTATTCCTCATAGACCTTTTTATCAGAGCAGACCCAGGCATTCTTATTCTTCTCCCCGCGAAACGGCACAAGATAGCCCCCAAAGGAAAGGGTTTCCAACAAAATACTTTTGTGGCGCGGCCCAAAGAGTTTCTTCTCCGCCCTGGCAATCACCTCTCCCAGCACTCTGGCCGGGTTCTTGCTTGGAGAACCACAGACGATCAGCATATCCATGCAGTCATCATGCTCCCCTGCAAATGCACGTACTGCCAGGGAACCCATACTGTGACCCATCAGGATCAGTGGAATTTCCGGAAACACTTCACGGGTCTTTCTGTTCACCGTACCGATGTCCTTCAGCATGGCCTCTGCACCGCCGCCGTACATATAGCCCAGATCCTGTTTATTTTTCACGCTCTTCCCATGTCCTCTATGGTCATGGATCACAGTTACATACCCCTTTCCTGCCAGATACTCCATAAAGGGCAGATAACGTTCTTTGTGTTCACTCATTCCATGAACAAGCTGCACAACCGCCCTGTAGGGCTTTTCCTGAGGCATCATGGCCATAACGGAGATTTCCAGTCCGTCTGCTTCAGAAACAAAATAACTTTCCAGTTTTTTATACAATTCTGCCACCTCCACATTTCTATTATTCAACAAAGACTTTTTATTATATTATCACATAAAAATTCTTTTGTCTTTAAAAGATCTGCTTCCTCAGAAAAATCTGCAAGTTCCTGGCAGACAAAGAATCCCAAAAGCGGGGAAAGGATCTGCAGGATCACCAGATTGTCCGGTATCTCTCTGCGCACAGTTCCCTCCTTCCTGCCAAGATCTGCAAGATCTTTCAGGATTTCCACAGCCATCATCATAAATGATTTTTTCTGCTCCTCATGTTCCCTGGAAAAGCAATCCGGTATCTGCAGGAAACCGTCTGCACGTCTCACAAACTGAATTAAAAGCAAACGTTTATCCCTGGACTGCAAAATCCAGTCAAAACAAGCCTCAAGACCTCCCCGGAAATTCTCCTGCTCCTTGATGGCCTTGGAAAGCATCTGCACCTGAAGCAGCTTATGATACTGCAGCGCCTTGCTTACCAGTTCTTCCTTGCTGCGGAAATATTCATATGCCGTTCCCTTGCCGATCCCGGCACGTTCCGTAATGTCAGAGACTTTCATCTTATTGGCATCTTTTCCCTCTTCCAGCAAATGCCACACAGCATGGTACATGGCCAGAACTTTTTCATTTTTCTCCGTCTCCATCCTCAACATCCTCCAGTCTCAGCTCATCTTTTTTATAGTTTTTCCGATTGAGCAGATCATAAATACAGGGAACCACAAACAATGTAAGAAGCGTTCCGTAGATCAGTCCTCCGATGGTTACCACAGCCATCGGCTGAATCATGTCGCCGCCCATTCCCATTCCTGCTGCCATTGTGGACAGACCCAGGATCGTCGTCAGGGCTGTCATGATAATCGGACGGAAACGGTCCTTTCCTGCCTGGATCAGAGCTTCCCTCTTTTCCATTCCTCCCATGCGGAGCTGATTCGTATAATCCACCAGAACGATTCCATTATTTACGATAATACCGGAAAGCATGATAAAGCCGATCATGGCGATCACGCTCACGTCCATATCTGCAATAAGCAGCCCGAAGAAACCTCCTGTAAATGCCAGGGGAATCGTAAACATAATGATAAAGGGGGACATGAGGGACTGGAACTGCGCAACCATGATCAAATACATGAACACCAGTGCCAGAATAAGCATCAGCATCAGCTGTCCCATGGCATCATTGATTGATTCGTCTTCTCCTGTCATCTCCATCGTATAACCCTTCGGCAATTCATAATCTTTCAGTTTCTTCTCAAGTTCACCTGCAACAAGGCCAATATTATTTCCGCTTGCAATTTCCGCACTTACGGTCATATAACGAGACTGGGCATCGCGAAGGATCGTCCGGGGGCCTGCCGCATCTGTAAAATCCGCAATCTCCGAAAGCCTGATCTCTTCTGTTTCTCCATCCTGGTTGGTCACTTCAATAGTCAGGCTCTTCAGGTCTTCTCTGGTAAGTTTCTCATCCTTCTCATCACGCACAAAGACACTGTAATCCTTGTCCTGAGCAGAAAGAGTCGTTGCAGAGGATGCTTCCGCCAGCCGTTTCTGGATTGCCTGGTAAACCTGTGCCACAGTCAGCTTATATTCCATCGCCTTTGTCTTATTCACCGCTATCCGGAATTCTTCATCCGCTTCTTCCTGTCCGTCGGAAACATTCCGGGTGCCTTCTGTCTCTTCCGCTATGGCTGCCACATCCCTGGCAATGGCCGAAAGCTCATCCAGTTCTTTTCCTTTGATACGGACCTGGATACCGCTTCCCCCAAGGGCGCTCATGTCCATAGACTGGGTAGACACAGACACTTCGCATGGAAGATCCTCTGTTCTTTTTAGGATTTCCTGCTCCAGTTCTTCACCGGAAAGCTTCTTTTGTTCTTTCAGAAGAAGATACATATTGACAGAATTCGTGCTGCCTGAGTCGCCCATCCCCATCATGCCGCCGCCACCGGCCATAGCGCCGATACTCTCAATATCCTCCAGCTCTTCGATCCGTGCGATCACCTCATCCGCACAGGCTGCAGTCTCTAAAAGAGGCGTCCCCCTCTCTGTTGTGACAGTCATGGAAACCTGTGTGCTTTCCATCGCTGGCATAAAGGAGGTTCCGTTTTTGATGGCAGCAGAAGCGCTTCCCACAAACAATCCCACTGCCAGAAGCAATACCAGGAATTTCACCCGAAGGGCACCCTTAAGGATCTTTCCGTAAATATTCCGGATTGCATCCAGCAGGCGGGTCCTTTTTGTTTTGGACTTTTTCAGAAGTCCGGCTGACATCATAGGCACCAGAGTCAGGGCTACCACAAGACTGGCAAGCAGCGAATAGGCAATAGTCAACCCCATATCCACAAACAGCTGCCTTGTAATTCCCTCCGTAAAAACAATGGGGGCAAATACACAGATTGTCGTCAATGTGGAAGCTGCAATCGCACCGGCCACCTGTCCGGCACCGTCAATCGCTGCCTTCCTTGCAGGAATTCCCTCCTGGCGCAGACGCTGGATATTTTCGATCACCACAATGGAGTTATCCACCAGCATGCCGATTCCAAGAGCAAGTCCGGACAGGGAAATCACATTTAAGGTGATCCCGCTGAAATACATCAGCACAAAAGCCGCCACCACACTGATGGGAATGGAAAACGCGATCACAATGGTAGGCTTTATATCCTTCAGGAACACAAGAAGGATCAAAACCGCCAGAATGGCACCGGAAAGCATATTCTGGATCACCGAATCCACTACCAGATCAATATATACCCCCTGATCCATCAGCACGGAAAAATGGACGTCCTCATGTTCCTCCTCAATTTCCGCGATCCGCTCCAGAAGACGGTCTGTTACCTCTCCGGTAGAATATCCCGTCTGCTTTTCAATGGTCAGCATGACACCGGGATTGCCGTTCAGGCGGGCATATATTTCATCACTGTCATCCTGCACTGTAATATCGGCAACATCCTTCAGGCGGATGGGGGCCAGTCCGTCTAATCCGAGATCCAGAAGCACCAGATCCTCCAGATGTTCCACATTGGATATTTTATCCCCTACACGTACCAGATAATCCTCTCTGCCTTCCTGGATATACCCCGCAGGCATGGAAAAGTTTTCCCCTGCAAGGATCCCCTTCACCAGGTCCGATGTAATCAGATTCTCAAGGCTCGTCTGATCCTTCGCCGCTTTCTTTGCTTCCTCCAGCTGGTCTTTTCCAGAATCAAGCTGTGCCTGAGCTTCCTCAAGCTTCGCCTCATTCGCCTCGATCTTGGAAGAACCGGACTCCATTTTGGATTCCGCCACACTCATGTCTATGGACGCAAGAAGTTTCTGGGTATCCATCTCCACTTTTCCGGAAGAAAGCTGTTTCTTGCCTGAGGCGATCTGTGCCTTGGCTGCATTAAGCTGCTCTCTGCCTGCATTAAGCTGGGCCTGGGCTTCCTCAAGAGCTTCCTCGTTCGAGGCGAGTTCTTCCAGGGTCATCCACAGATTGGATGCCTGCTCTGTGGTATAAGCATAGGCTTCCTCTGCCGAACTTTTCCCAAGGCTCTTCACGATCTGATTCAGCTGTCCTTCCAGCTCTGCTTTCTTTGCGGCAAGTTCCCCCATTGCGTTCTGAAGGTCTGCCTGGCTCTGTTCCAGTGCTGCTCTCTGCGCTTCCAGTTCCCCTTTCTGCTGTTCATAATCCAGTGCATCAGAGAATTCCTCAAGCTGGGCAAGGGCCGCATCCACGCTGCTGATTCCCTCGGATACAGAGTTCAGGTTTTCCTGGAGAACAGCCTCCTGCTGGGCAATTGCGCTGAGTGCCTGCTGCAGATTCTGAATTCCCGTCTGTGCAGTTCCAAGCTGATCAAGGGCAGCTTCTGCCTGCGCTTTCCCTTCCGAAAGCTTCGTTCGTCCTGCATCCAGTTCCGCCTGCTTCTCCTCCAGAAGCTTCTCCTTCTCCTGAAGCTCGGTCTCGCCAGCCTCAATCTTGCTCTCTGCCGCTGCCATCTGCTGCTGCCCCTGGGCAAGACCTGCCACAAGCTCCTCTTTCCCGCTTTTCAGCTGCTCTTTTCCTTCCTCAAGCTCGTCTTTTCCTTCTTTCAACTTCTGTTTGCCGTCATTCAGTTCTTCCTGGGCATCTTTCAGTTCATCCTCTTTTTCTCTGAACTGTTTTTCCAGGGCTTCCATAACTTTTTCGTTGGCCTTCTGAAGCTTTTCTTCCCGAATAAATACATCCACACTTTCCGTAACATTTCCCGTAGTGGAAACGCTGGCCACTCCGGCAATACTCTCCATTTCTGCCTGGATATTTCTCTCCACATAGTCTGTGACTTCCGTGGGTTCCAGGTTGTCCACTTCCACCGCTGCGATCATGATGGGCATCATGTCCGGATTCAGCTTCATGATCATGGGCTTGCCGACGGAATCGTCCCAGTATCCGCTGATCTGGTCCAGTTTTTCCCGTATCTCGATCGTAGCAGAATCCATATCCGTAGACTCCTGAAATTCCAGAACCACCATAGATACATTCTCCCGGGACTGTGAGCTTACATTTTCAATATCCGTAACGGTGGCCATAGACTGCTCCACAGGCCTGGTTACAACGGTCTCCACCGTCTCCGGGCTGGCCCCTGCATATGTAGTCATCACGATCGCATAGGGAAGATTCATACTGGGAAGCAGATCCGTATTCATCTTTCCAAAGGAAACAACTCCCAGGATCAAAACCAGTACGATGGCAACCACGACGGTATACGGTTTTTTAACACTATATCGTGAAATCATCTCTTTTTCCTCCTGTCCCATTCCTGTTGTCTTTTCCGACCGGCTGGTCAGTCATATTTCCATTATATGTCCGCAGATTGCCATTGTCAATAAAATCTATTATATGTTATAATGTTCTCACTGAATAAGAAATTCATTTCATATGCACCTGCAGATGCAGGCTTGTATAAGTCAGGAGGTTTTATGGAAACACAGGCACCACAACAGCAGGAGGCCAAAACTCCGAAGAAGAGAAAAACTGCTCTCGTCCTTTTCTTTCTCCTTGTAATTCTGGCGGTGGCAGGAACAGCCGTTTACTATTTTATGGCACGCCAAAAGCCGCAGAAAGCAGTAGAAACATTTTTGTCAAATATGCAGAAAATGGATTTTGAAGGTATGAGTGCCCAGCTTCAGAGCAGCGATCTTTCCGCTCTGGATGATGCTGATATCCGCGATGATTCCTACAAAGATTTTTTCCAGGGCATCAATCAGAAAATGACTTATAAGATTTCAAAAAATAACTTCAATATCCAGAACGGAACAGCGAACATTACCGTTCATATTAAGTATATTGACGGCTCAGACATCTATAAGGAAACCATCACCGAATTTCTTCGCCAGATCGTCTCCACCGCATTTTCCGGTGAGGAGCTTTCCGAAGAGGAAACGCAGCAGAAGCTGGCGGATATCCTCAAAGAAAAGGCAAAGACGGTGGAGGACAAATTTACAGAAACGGACATCACCTATCCCCTGGTAAAAACAAATGACGGATGGAAGATCATGTCCCTGGACGATGAAACCGTAAAAATCATGTCCGCAAACTTTAAAAATGTACAGGATGAAATTAATAACGAACTGGTTGGGATGGAAGAAAGAACAGAACAAAATGCTGTACAGCCGGATGCTGCAGAGAACAGCACCATTGATCTGTCCAATGACAAATTCACGATTCATTACATCAAGCATACCATTGTCAATGATTTCGGCGGAAAACCCTGTCTGCTGGTTTATTATGATTATACCAACAACAGCGATGCTCCCTCCAGCGCAATGGTGGATGTGAATCTCCTGGCCTACCAGAATGGCGTTTCCTTAAGTGCCGCAATTCCGGAAAACACAGAGGACGCGATTGATAAATTCATGTCCGAAATCCAGCCGGGCCAGACGGCAACCGTCTGCCAAGCCTTCTCTCTCAATGATGAGACAGATGTTACCCTGCAGGCAGGAGAAGCCTTCAGCTTCGGCGGCGGAACTTCTGCTTCCCAGATCTTAAAAGTAAAATAAACTGGTTAAATTTCCCACAAGACATCATACATGCTTTTTCATTTTCATGAAATACTATTTTCAGAAAGGATGGTGTCTTATGGGAAATAATTTTTTACGCTACTTTGCACTGACAATCACCGTGATCGGCGCGATCAACTGGGGACTCATCGGGTTCTTTAACCTGAATCTGGTGTCTCTGCTCTTTGGCAGCATGAGCTGGATTTCCCGCATTATTTATGGCCTGGTGGGACTCTGCGGATTGTACCTTTTTACCTTCTACGGTCTGGTTGACCAGGAAAGAGAGGCAATCTAATATGGAAAACACTACGGCCAAATATTCCGGCGAAACTCCGGCAAATGTACAGATTGCCGAGCTTCCGGAAGCCTGCCTGAAAAGAATTCATGAATTTGAACGGGAATTAAATAAAGAAGGTTTCTGGAATATCGCTCTGGTAGCTTACCAGATGAAAAACTGAATAAAATGCTTTACAAGAAAAAAAGGACTTCGAATAATCGAAGTCCTTTAGAGCGATAGACGGGGCTCGAACCCGCGGTCTCGACCTTGGCAAGGTCGCGCGTTACCAACTACGCCACTATCGCATAAAAGCGGGTGATGGGAATCGAACCCACGTATCCAGCTTGGAAGGCTGGTGTTCTACCATTGAACTACACCCGCTTATCGCTGTGTTGTTCGCTACAACGATGATAAGTATATCCTATTTCTTTTTATTTGTCAACAGTATTTTTAATTTTTTTTTATTTTTTTAGCTTCACAAATTTTCTCGAATATTTAGGCGAATGTGGAGATCTTATCATTCACAGATTTCCCTGCAGCTTTTCTTTTACAAGGGCAAAGACTTCTCTCACCATATAGTGGGGAAGCATATAAATATCTGTTTTTGCGGCAATTCCCTCACAGTTCCCATAGCCCTGCTTCTCTGCAAGGCGGACAGCCCGGTAAACATGGAAATTACTGGTAAGGATTCCTGTTGCGGCATCGGCACAATCTGTCAGGGCATTGGAAAATTTCAGATTTTCCATGGTATTGGTGGACTGATCCTCCAGGATGAGACGTTCCCCGGAAATTCCATGCTCCAGAAGATACTCCATCATACACTCCGCCTCGCTGATTTCTTCCCCGGACCCCTTTCCTCCGGAAAGGATCAGAATCGTTTGTTCATTGGCATTGGCATATTCCAGAGCTTTTTCCAAACGCATCCGAAGAGCCCTGGATGGAACATCTTTTTTTACCTGGGCGCCAAGAACCACGATATAAGAAAGCCCTTCGCTTCCCTTCCGGGCCATACCCCGGACGACTCTCCCAAAGATGAAAAGGAACAGTACAAGTCCTGCCAGAAGAGCCACGATTACAGCATATTTCAGCCATCCCGGAAAAAAACCGGGATGGACTTTTTCATAACGGATTCCTGTTCCCAGGCCTCCCAGTACCGCAGAGGCCGCCAGCCAGATCCATGCAAAATCCGATGTAATTCCTGTAAATATGAGCAATGCAAGATAATATAACAGACATAATACACCTGCAGTCATACAGAATCCGGCCATATTAATTCTCCCAGTCCCAGACATTGGCTGCAGTTACCTGAGATCTCGGCTTCTTGATCACAAGCTCCGGGCTCTTGGCGCTGACCTTGGTGTTGGCAGGAATGGATTCAGTAATAAAAGTATTACCGCCAATAATCGTGTTCTCCCCGATCACCGTTTCTCCTCCAAGAACTGTGGAATTGGAATAAATGGTTACATTATCTCCAATGGTGGGATGGCGCTTCACATTTGCAAGCTGCTGTCCCTGTCTGGTAGACAGCGCTCCCAGGGTCACACCCTGATAAAGCTTTACATTATTGCCGATTTCCGTGGTCTCGCCAATGACGACGCCTGTTCCATGGTCAATAAAGAAATACTCTCCGATCACAGCTCCGGGATTGATGTCGATTCCGGTACGTCCATGGGCATACTCTGTCATGATTCTGGGAATATGGGGCACCTTTTCCACATAGAGCAAATGAGCCAGGCGGTATACATAAATCGCCAGAAGACCGGGATAGCATACAATGATCTCTTCCTTCCCTTTCGCTGCAGGGTCTCCGTCAAATCCGGCCTGCACATCCTTCAAAAGCATTTTCTGCACATGGGGAAGCTGTTCAAAAAAGCCTGCACAAACCTCTTCTGCATGTATGCTGATTTCTTCTGCAGCACTCTCATGATCCTCGTAAAGAAACGCAATTTCTATCTGCTCTTTCAGACGGTCATACAGGCTGTTCAGTCTGGAGCCAACATAATACTCGGGAAACATTCTGGCACTGGAGTCCACTCCAAAATATCCCGGAAATATGACAGATCTCAATTCTCTCACAATGTCGATCACAGCCGAACGGTTAGGCAGGTTCCGCCCATTCTTCGGCAAAAACAATTCTTCCGCACAATAATTTTCCGTCAAAGACTCCACTGACTTCAAAAGTGCTGTCTTTTTATCTTTCATATTAATCTCCTCTTTGAACTCTAATCCATTTCTTTATCATATTACAGGATTCTTTTTTCGTCAATATACAAAAAAGGAATTGACCTTTTTCCTCATAGAAGCTATAATAATGGTTGAGTCCATCCGGAGATGTACCCAAGTGGCTGAAGGGTCCGCACTCGAAATGCGGTAGGTCGGGTAACCGGCGCGAGAGTTCAAATCTCTCCATCTCCGCTTTTACTTGACAAATACATCAATTGCATGTATAATTGCAGCAGATAAGAAATAGGGGATTGGTCAAATGGTATGATAGGGGTCTCCAAAACCTTTGGTGGGAGTTCGATTCTCTCATCCCCTGCTCTAAAAAATGTCGGAAGCCTTAATTTTAACGGCTTTCCGGCATTTTTTTCTGAGATCCGGCATGCATTCAACCGCACATTCAAACAGGCATGATTTCTAAATTTCCGTCTCCGGACATAATCATACCGCTGTTTTTCGGTTTTGTATTATAAAATACATAACCGGAGGGCTGCGAAACAATGCCCGGTGTCGGCACTTATACCACCACCATAGCCTTGGACAGCAGCAAAGCCGATGGCGCTTATCTGAACCTTGCCAAAGTGAAAGACCTGTACCGCCTGTTTATAAACAATACTGCTATTACGGGCTCAAATCCATTGAATCCTGTATTTGATATTGGAGAATATCTGACAGACGGAGAAAACTCCATTCGCGTGGAAGTGGCTTCCAACCTGTATAATGTAGTTGTCGGTGAAAGGGGATATGAAGTGCCCCTGCCAGGCGGTTTCGGAGGCGGTACCATGGAACAGCTTCCGGACGAACTGACCGATACGGAATTCGGACTGCTTTCAGAGGTTACCTTAACTTCATATAAGGATATCCTGATTTCATAATAAGTACAAAAAAGCCGCCGTACAGAAATTTTTCTATACGGCGGCTTACATATGTTTTCTATTCAGCTCATGCTCATCGGATTCACATGAACCATACAATGCTTCACATTTTTAAACTTTTTTTCCATAGTATGATGTACCTGTTCGGCAATGTCATGGGCTGCTTCCAGAGACAGATTCTCATCTGCGGCGATTTCAATATCCACATAGATCTTGGATCCGAAAAGCCTGGTTTTCAAAAGGTCGATGTGCTCTACACCGGGAACGTTTTCAATCTCTTCCTTCATACTTCTCTCCGTCTTTTCGTCGCAGGAATGATCCACCATTTTGTCAATGGCATCCCGGAAAATGTCCACTGCTGCCTTTCCGATGAACAGACAGATGATCACACTGGCCAGGGGATCCAGAATCGGATAGCCAAGTCTCGCCCCAAAAATACCTATGAAGGAGCCAATGGAAGACAGGGAATCTGAACGGTGGTGCCAGGCATCTGCCATCAATGCTCCGGAATTAATTTTTTTGGCTGCAGCCCTGGTATACCAGAACATCCACTCTTTTACAACAATAGAGACAACTGCTGCAATTAGTGCAAGAGTCCCTGGAATCACCAGCTCTTCCCCTGCAGTTCCCGCGATGATTTTCTCCACACCGCTTATCCCGATTCCCACTCCGGTGAGCAAAAGCAGTCCTGCAAGAAGGATCGAAGATACACATTCCAAGCGCTCATGTCCATACTGGTGCTCTTTATCCGATTTTTTTCCTGATAAATGCACACCAATGATCACGATCACCGTACTGAGTACATCAGATGCAGAATGAACCGCATCCGAAACCATGGCACCCGAATGCGCCACAATACCTGCAAGCAGCTTAAGTGCAGAAAGAAAAAGATTTACAAAAATACTAACACCGGATACCCTCATAGCAATTTTCTGGTCATCAGGTTGTTCTGCCTCTCTCTTTTCCATAACAAGACCTCCTTTTATCCTGGTTCTTTTATGGCATAATCATTATTAATAGTTTTCCTATAATACAATATATCCTATGAGTTAGTCAATAAAAACGTGGCAGATTTTATGTAAATTGCTATTGCAGGGTCTGCATTGATTTTGCTGCAGGATTATTGTTCTTTTGCGGAATGTTCTTTCAGATAAGCGGCTCTTCCCTCTTCATAAAGGCTGCGGCCTTCGCAGTCAATGATCACCACCAGGGGCATTTCTTCCACATAGAGCCTGCGAAGCGCCTCTGAACCCAGATCCTCATATGCGATCAGCTCACATTTTTTGATGCATTTTGCCAAAAGGGCTCCTGCACCTCCAATAGCCCCAAAATAAACACCGCTGTATTTCTTCATTGCCTCTACTACCTCGGGAAGCCGCGCCCCTTTTCCGATCATACCTCTGGCACCCACAGACATCAGGGTCGGTGCATAGGCATCCATACGGCCGCTGGTAGTAGGTCCCGCAGAACCGATCACCTGTCCCGGTTTTGCAGGGGTTGGGCCTACATAATAAATCGTGGCATCTGTGGGGTCAAAAGGCAGTTTTTCTCCTCGCTCCAAAGCCTCACACATTCTTTTGTGACCTGCATCGCGGGAAGTATAAATGGTTCCTGTAAGGTATACCCGTTCTCCCATATGAAGTGTTTTTGCCAGTTCTTCTGTCAAAGGCAGTGTAATGTGCTTTTCCATTTAGATTACCTCCGTTTTATGTCTGGTTACATGGCAGCTGATATTAATGGCGCAGGGCATTCCCGCAATATGGGTGGGCATGGTTTCAATATTCAGGCCAAGTGCTGTGGTCCTGCCCCCAAAGCCCTGGGGACCGATTCCGAGGCGATTGATTTTCTCCAGCATTTCCGCCTCCAGATCTGCATAAAACGGATCTTCATTTGGAACATCTATGGGACGCATCAATGCTTTTTTTGCCAAAAGAGCCGCTTTATCAAAGGTACCGCCGATTCCCACACCTACCACCATGGGAGGACAGGGATTGGGGCCTGCTGTTTCTACTGTTTCCAGGATAAAGTCCTTAATCCCCTGAAGCCCTGCAGATGGCTTGAACATACGGATCGCGCTCATGTTTTCGCTTCCGAAGCCCTTGGGGCCTACGGTAATTTTTATCTGCTCTCCCGGTACGATTTCTGTATAAAGCATGGCAGGGGTGTTGTCTCCTGTATTGCCCCTGCGCACAGGATCCTTTACTACGGATTTGCGCAGATATCCTTTTTCATAACCTCTGCGTACTCCTTCATCCACTGCTTCCGTAAGGCTTCCCCCCGTCAGGTGTACGTCCTGACCGATTTCCAGAAAAACACATGCCATTCCCGTATCCTGGCAGATAGGCACATTTTCCTGATCTGCGATCTCATAATTTTCCATGATATTATCCAGAATCCCGCAGGCAATTGCCCCGTCCTCTTTCTCACGGCAGGCTTTGATCGCGCACTTGATATCTTCCGGCAAATGTGCATTTGCTTCCATACAAAGCCTTTCGATCACCTCTGTGATCCGGCTCACTTCTATTTCACGCATATCCCTAATCTCCTTTTTCTTCTTGCTCAGTCTTTTATTATACCACAAGGGCATATGTTCTCACTAAATTCGTCCGGCGCTTCGCTTGGACTCATTAAGTGTTCACATTATACCACAAGGGCATATGTTCTCACTAAATTCGTCCGACGCTTCGCTTGGACTCATTAAGTGTTCACATTATACCACAAATTCCGGCAAAAAACATGTTTTCTGTATAAATAGCGGGGGATACCACCTATGTTCTTCCGTGCGGTATCCCCCAAAGCTGTATTTTATTTCATTTCTTCTCTTACTTCTTTAAAACACTTCACAATAAAATCAATGTCCTCTTTTGTATGGCTTGCGCATACCTGGGTGCGGATCCTTGCTTTGCCCTTTGGAACAACCGGATAAGAAAAGGCAACCACATAAACGCCCTTTACCATCATTCTCTTTGCAAATTCTGCAGCCGTCTTTTCGTCATAAAGCATGATCGGTACGCAGGGATGAGTTCCCTCAATAATGTCAAATCCGTTATCTGTAAGCTGCTTTCTGTAGTATGCGGTCACTTCCTCCAGGTGATCCCGAAGTTCTGTGCTCTCCTCCAGCATGTCAAAAAGCTCAAGGCTTGCACCTGCGATTGCCGGAGCAAGGGAATTTGAAAACAGATACGGACGGCTTCTCTGACGAAGCAGGTCAATAATTTCTTTCCGTCCTGAGGTATATCCGCCGGATGCTCCCCCAAGAGCTTTTCCAAGTGTTCCTGTAATAATATCCACACGTCCCTGTACCCCGCAGTGCTCTGCAGTTCCACGGCCGGTTTTTCCTACAAATCCTACTGCATGGCTGTCATCTACCATCACAAGCGCATTATACTTGTCTGCCAGATCACAAACACCCTTCAAGTTGCAAATAATACCATCCATGGAGAATACGCCGTCTGTGGCGATCAGCTTGATTCTTGCCCCTGCCTCATCTGCCTCTTTCAACTTTGCTTCCAGATCTTCCATATCATTATTTTTATAGCGGAAGCGTTTTGCCTTACAAAGGCGCACACCGTCAATGATAGAAGCATGATTCAGTTCATCACTGATCACCGCATCCTCCGCTGTAAGAATGGTTTCAAATAAACCGCCGTTTGCGTCAAAACAGGAAGAATACAAGATCGTATCATCCGTTCCCAGAAAGTCTGAGATTTTTTTCTCCAGTTTTTTATGAATATCCTGTGTTCCGCAGATGAAACGTACGGAAGCCACACCAAAACCTTTTTCATCGTAGGTTCTCTTGGCAGCCTCAATCAGACGCGGGCTGTCGCCAAGTCCCAGATAGTTATTGGCACACATACAGAGAAGCTCTCTTCCGTCTTCCATCTTCACTCTTGCACCCTGGGGAGAAACAAAAGGCGCTTCCCCTTTAAACAGTCCGGCTTCTTTAATCCCTTCTACTTCTTTTGTATAAATACTTAAAATATCATTTTTCCGAGCCATTTTCCTCATTCCTCTCTTTCTTTGCCTTAAACACTTATCTCAGATCAGTCATTGACATGTGACCAGTCCAGGATGACCTTGCCGGACATTCCGGAAATCATTGCTTCAAATCCTTTTTCATAATCCCTGATATCAAAGTGATGGGTAATGATAGGTGAAATATCCAGTCCTGCCTGGATCATGGTTGACATTTTATACCAGGTATCCCATACTTTTCTGCCGTAAATTCCCCGCAGATTCAATCCATTAAAGATCACAGTCTCCAGATCCACCTTTGCGTCAGTTCTCTGCAGTCCGAGAAGTGCGATCTTTCCGCCATGTTTCATATTATGAATCATCTCATGAAGGGCAGCCTGAGAGCCGGACATTTCAAGACCCACATCAAAGCCCTCTGTCATGCCGATCTTGCCCATGACCTCCGAAAGCTTTTCTTCCTTCAGGTTCACGGTTCTTGTTGCCCCAAGCTTCTCTGCAAGTTCCAGCCGGTATGGATTCATATCCGTAACCACCACATGTCTGGCACCGGAAAATTTCGCAATGGCAGCCGCCATACATCCAATAGGACCCGCTCCCGCAATCAGTACATCCTCTCCCAGCATATCATAGGAAAGGGCTGTATGTGTTGCATTTCCAAAGGGATCAAAAATCGCATACATCTCTTCCGGTATGTTGGGGTTGCAGGGCCAGACATTGGAGGACGGGATTACCAGATATTCCGCAAAAGCTCCGTCTCTGTTTACGCCCACACCTTTGGCATCCTTACAGTTTTCCTTATGGCCCTCCAGACAGTTCCTGCATTTTCCGCAGGTAATATGGCCTTCTCCTGATACAAGGTCACCTACTTTGAATCCCTGCACGCCTGCGCCAACCTCAGCTACCTCTCCCACATATTCATGTCCTGCCGTCAGCCCGATGGGAATGGTATGCTGTGCCCAGTCATTCCACTGATAAATATGTACGTCCGTTCCGCAGATCGCAGTCTTATGAATCTTGATTTTTACATCATTCGGTCCCACTTTGGGAATAGGAACCCTTTTCATCCATAATCCTTCCTCCGGCTTTTCTTTCACCAGAGCCCACATCAATCCGTCATTTTTTTCGCTCACGTTTTTTTCCTCCTGAGGGTTTCTTCGTCCCTGTTTCCAATAAACAGGCTTTTATGACTGCATTATAACACGCCTCCCGCAGTTTCGCAATGCTGTATTGTATATTTTTACTAATTTTCTTTTGTTATTTTTCTCGTTTTCTTGTCACTATGCACAAACGTCCGTGTATCAAAGACACTTTTACCCAAAATGTCCGTTTCATCAATTCTCCTTGTATTCTGCAAAAAACCAGCAGTCCGAAGACCACTGGTTTTACGTATTCGTCTCTTTTTCTTTCGAAAGAGAATGTCCATATGTCTTTTTATACAAATTATAAAGATAATGCCAGTCGGAATACCCCACCTGCTCCGCAATTTCATAGATCTTCAGATTGCTGTTCAGGTACAGATTCCTCGCCTGCTCCATCCTCTGTGCAGTCACATAATCTACAAATTTCACCCCAACGCTTTCCTTAAAGATTTTACTGAAATAGTTTTTGCTCACCCCAATATAATCTGCTACTACGGAAAGGGAAAGATTCTTATCGCCTAAGTGCTCTCCGATATAATCCAGAGCCTGATACATTTCCCGCTGCATATTTCCCTGGACTTCCATTCCTTCTGCAAACAGAACCTTCTTGAGATTCGGATGATTTCTGGGACAAATTTCCGCAGACTGCGTATACTGTCTTGCCAGCTCACCAAGTCCTGTTCGAAAACCGCTGACACCTGCTGCCGCATCCATCTGATAATACAGTTTCAGGAACGTAAAACCGGAAAGGAGACATTTCTGGATTTCCCCAAGTGCCTGCATCTTTGTATCCTCTTCCGCTTTCCATGCAATGGCAGCATATTCCTTATGATTCATCCGAAATAATCCATATCCTTTATCCGTCTTCAAAATCTCATTCAAAATATTTCCGATAGAAAACTGAAATAGATTCAGATCATCCTCAAAAACTTTCGTGAGGCATTCCTGGAAATGAAACAGCCGAACCGTGATCACCACCAGCTCTCTTTTTTCCCAGACTCCGGGCTGCCCCTCCCAGAGAGGATTCTTTTCCCTGCAGTCAGACTCCCCCATGAGGAGCATTCGCAGATAGTCCCTGTAATTCTCGCTCTGCTCCGCTTTCTTTTTGGGAATCTCCCGGTGTTTCTTCAGCACACGCTGTACTGCATCCAGAATTTCCCCGGGCATCATGGTAGGCTTGAAGAGATAATCTTCTGCCCCAAGCTGCATGGCACTGCGCACAAGCTCAAATTCATTATAGCTGCTGAGAACAATGATTCCTGGGAAAAAGCCGAGTTCATGCGCCCTCTGGATCAATTCCAGCCCGCTCATTCCAGGCATACGGATATCTGTCATAAGCAGATGAATCTCCCGGGTTTCCATAAGCTTTAACGCTTCTTCACCGCCGGATGCCTGAAAAACCCGGATGCCATATTCCTCCCATGGAATCGCCCCTGCCACAGATTCTCTTGCAAAAATCTCATCATCTACGATCAGCAACCCTTTCATTGCATATCCTTTCCTTCTCTGATGACCGGAAACGCAAGCGTTACGCTGGTTCCCTCTCCCGGAGTGCTCCAAATTTCCATATGTCCTTCCCTGCCAAAGTTTAATTCCAGCCTTTCCCGGATATTATTCAGCCCGATACCGGTAAGTCTGTCAAAGCCTTCATAGTGAAAACCGCTTCCATTATCATAGATGCAAATCTTCATATGCCCATTTTCCATAGTACATCGGAGCGTAATCCTGTTATTTTCGCCTCCGTACTTAAATCCATGCAGAAGGGCATTTTCCACCACCGGCTGCAGAAGCATCTTCAGCACGTAACTCTTTTTGCATGCTTCCTCTATCTCATAAACCATACTTACCTTCCGTCCATACCGGAGATTCTGGATATAAAGATAATCTTCAATAAATTTCAGTTCCTCCTCCAGTTTCACCAGATCCGGTGTATTTTTATAGCTGTATTCCAGTATTTTTGTCAGGGCCACAATGCTCTCTGCAATTTCCATCTGATTTTTGGAAATTGCCTGCCACTTTACTGTGTTCAGAGTATTATAAAGAAAATGAGAATTAATCTTTGCATTTAATGCCATCATCTGCATCCGTGTCTTCTCACGCTCCTTCTGAATATTTTCCTTCATAAGGCTGTCCACTTCCTGAATCATGGAATTAAAGCTCACGGCAAGTTCCGATAGTTCCCGGCTCTCCGGAATCTCCACCTGGATATTAAAATTTCCTTTGCTCACCTTTCCCATACTTCCGATCAAATTGATAATCGGTTTCGTAACACCGTGGGAAAGACTCAGAGAAAAAATTCCTGCACACACAAGACATACAAGAAAGATCAAAATCCAGGTTTTCTGCATCTTCCCCATTTCCTCCAAAAGCATGGAATTGCTGTTTATCTGTATCAGTGTCCATTTTCCCCTTCCCATGGCCTTAGTGGACACAACACCTGCCGGATGCTCTCCATTGCTTACCTTCTCCCACAGTTTTCCCAGATGATAAGAGCCGTATTCCACCTGGGATGCCTTCTTTCCTGCGTCCTCCTCCCTGGGCGCATAAACCAGATATCCCTCTTCGTCCACAAGAAAAGAGAAATCTTCCTCCGTCATTTTCAAAAGCTCCATTGCAGCCCTGATCTTGGAATAAGGAATGTCAATCTGAATCAGTCCAATGGATCCGCTTTTTGTAAAGCGGTTCAAATAGGTCACAAGACTGATCATATATGGCCCCTTCGCAGAACCGCCGAGATGCCTGTACCTGGCCTGATGGGGAGGCAGGATTACGGAGCGCCCCTTCTGCCCCACATCCAGGGGAATCTCCATTTCCTCCCTATATCTCTGAATATCCCATTCACTGTTGGAAGAAAAACCATTGCCGTCAAAATCCAGCATATAAATATGATCAATCATCTCATTGGAAATACAGATATTGGTAAACTGCCCTGTAATCTCCCTGTTCAGCAGCAGTTTTTCATAAGCATTCTTCTGGCTGTATCCGTCAAAATCTTCGGAAAGTGCAGCCATTCCCAACACCTCGCTGGAAACCGTTTCAATCTGTCTGAGAATATTTTGCACATTCGCTGTCATATTTTCCCGGTTGTTTTCCTGAAAGACCTCCACTTTCTCATGATAAAAATCTTTCATGTAACCGTAATAAAAACAAAAAATAATCAAACTGGACAGAACCGGGGTGATAAACATGGCAATTGCAATTTTTTTATGCAGCGACAAAGCCTCTGTTTTTTTTCTCCATCTCTTCATATATATCCCCCCATTTCCGTATTCTCACAAAATATGACAGCTGCAAAATAAGCTTTCTTATCATGAATTACTGCCATATTCCATTGTAGCACAGAAAATCGGAATTCTGAATTCTTTTTCCGCATACTTTTTTACCATTTCCAGGGTATCCCAAACTCCAGGGTACCTTCCGGAGGTAGTAAGACGGACAATTTTGCCATCTTCCACAATCAGAATACAGTTAAAGAAGAGGACTCCCTCCCGAGTCATCCAGAACAGATAGCCTCCATCCCTGTCAATCCAATTTTTCAAAAGAGAAAATATATGCCTGTTTTTGGAATGACGCTCATAAATCCGGATTCCTTCGGTATTCTTAAGCATGGTATACTGATATTCCAGATATTCATCAATATCCATTTCATAAATCGGGGAATCCTGCAGTGTCTTGTCATACCGCTTAATCCCTTCCTCCGTATAGATTCTGATTTCCTCTGCTTCCGGATATTTCCGCCAAAGAAGCTCCGGCTGTGCAGCCTCTTCCATGGTAATTTCCAAACGTTTCCCCGTTTCTGTAAAAGCCCGGGCAGAATCCTGTTTGCAGTATATATGCAAAATACAAACTTTTGGCAGGAGCATGTCTAATACCGCCTGCAAGTGTATCCAGATTCCCGGCTCCAGATTTTCTACGATCAGATTTTTAGCCAGCATAGCTTCACTCCTCCTTCTCCACTTTCCAGATTTTGATTTCAAAAGGTGCAAACGCCACTTTCATCTGCCCAAAGCCTTCATGATCTTTCCCATTCCAAAGGCCCTTCATTTTTCGGAAACCGCCAAATTCTATGGTCACCTCTTTTTTCTCTCCCGCAGTATTTACAGCATAAAGAAGATGTTCCTTCTTTTCCCTGTTCTCATGCACAGAGAATTCTACCCGGCGGTCTTCACAGGAATATTCTGCTTTTGGAAGCTGCAACTTTTCTTCCGCCTCCAGGGCATTGGCAAGGAACGTAATCCTCCCTCCCACCCCCTGTTTTCTCATTTCTTCTCCCAAAATCCGGCACACATTCCCCCGCCTGTCCGTCTCCGGTACTTTTGGACCTATGCATAAATGTCTGCCTTCTTCCTTTGCAAAAATGCAGAGTTTTTTCTGTATCTCAGGCTCCATAAACTCATAGGAGGACGCAAACATCCAGTCATACTCCAGCATGCGCTCTTTTGACAGGCAGCTATCGGAAATATTATACTCCAGATGATGGGCGTCCAACATGTTCATAATGCCTTCTATCCATCTTTCATCCCCATAATGCCCGGACATTTCTTCTTCCGTACAATCCGGAAGTTCCTCCAAACGGAACAGTTCCTCCGGAATATCCGCGCCCCGGATGAAACAATTGGAAGAAAAAAGATTTCTGTTTTTCTCTGCCAGAAGCGCCTTCTTCCGTCCCATATCGTAATTTTTAAAAACCAGGATTCTTGGTTTCCGTTGATATTTCCATAGCTGCGCCCTGTTTACAAACTCCATCAGGTTCGAAAACATTTGATACCATTCCAACCGGATGGTTCCATCATTTTTTACCGGGCATCCCGTCCACCGATCCCTCTCTGCAAGCATATAAAAGTTTACTGCCTTCAATCCATTCATCAAAGAATACAAATAGCCAAACAGTTCTTCCTCCGGCTTCAGCAAAATTCCTCTATCAAACCAGGAACCGGAACCGAACTCCGGAACAAAGGGAAGTCTGCTGCTGCCGGAAAGATAGCGGATTCTCTCCTTCAGCATTTTTGTATCTTCCGGTTCCGGGTAAGCATCCATTCCTGCTACATCCAAACCAGGAATTTCTTCATCCCGAAATACAGAAACCGGTGTATATGTTTGATATGCACAATTATGGAATACGGGGATAGGCAGCTCCATGCGCTTCAAAATCCCCAGCATTCTTTTCAGTGCATCCAGTATCTGATACTCTTTATACTCTATCCAGTCAAAACAAGGCTCCATTTTCTGTCCTTTTTCATATCCTGACGGCATCTTTACCTGTGAAAACTCCCTGTAATCTGTTCCATACACTGTATTCAGACTTTGGATATCCCCGTATTTCTCCTGCAGCATTTTATGAAACAGCATCTCTGACTCTTTCGAATAATCCAGAATATACGGAGCGTCTCTGAAAAAATTGCAGGTCTCATTATCTGCCTGTATGGCAATGATTCCTCCCCTGGGATAGCAGTGCTCCCGAAGAAGGGGAGCCATCTTTTGAAAATAGCGTTCTACTTCCCTGTATAATTTACTGCTGGCATAAGAAGGAATGGGAAACTGTTTCGTCACATAGGGATAAACAACCGTTGTTCCCAAAGGCGATCTGGCCTGAATCTCCTCATCTGCCAAAATCCATTCCGGATATCCGAACAAGGTCATTTCCGCATTAATATGGGGACCCGGCCTGACGATCACGTACAGACCGTGCTTTTCACATAAGGTCAGAAATTTTTCCAGATCCTTGTCCGGGTCCTTTTCTCCAAAATCATATTCTCCCGGGGAAGTCTCATGGACAGCCCACGGAATATATGTTTCCACGATTCCAAAACCCATCTTCTTTATATTCTCCAGAGCCCTGTCCCAGTTTTCCTGTTTCATCCGCCAATAATGAATGGAACCGCTGTATAAAGGAAGTTCCTGCTCTCCAATCCGGATTCCCTGCTCTGTAAATGCAGCCTGTCTTTTCATATTTTTTCATCCTTTCACTGCCCCTGCAGTCATTCCTGCAATGACTTGTTTCTGAAATAATAGATACATGATTACCACCGGCACGATGGAAATGACAAATCCAGCGCACAAAAGGCCGTATCTTGCAGCATAAGACCCTTTTAATGCAGAAATAGCCAGGGTAAGTGTTTTCTTCTGGGGGGAAGAAATCAAAACCAGCCCAAGAAGAAGATCGTTCCAGCAATTCAAAAACGCCAAAGTTGCTACTGTCGCTATTCCCGGTTTCGCAATAGGAAAAATTACTTTAAAGAAAATCTGCATCCGGGAACAGCCGTCAATCGTAGCGGCTTCATCCATCTCTTTCGGAATCCCGTCAAAGAATCCATTCATAATGTACATACTAAAGGAAACATTTGCAGCCGCGTACATCAAAACAAGGCCAAACAAATTATCTGTAAGCCCCATTTTCTTAAAAAGCAGTACGGAAGGAATCAAAAGGGCATGGATGGGAATCATAATTCCAAGAGAAAAATAAGCTGACAGCAGGCCGTTTTTCCACACCCTTGTAAGTATATAGCTTCCCATAGAAGTTACGATCACCAGAATTACCAGGGTGGTCATACACACAAGCATGCTGTTAAAGAAATTCCTCTCAACATCTGCTCCGCTCCAAACCTCTCTGTAATTTTCCCAAAGAACTTTTTCCGGTAATCCGAAGGGATCACCGAAAATACTATTATTATCTTTTAAAGAAGAACAAACTACCCATAAAAACGGGTATAATGAAATCACTGCCGTTATGATCAGAAAAAGATATTTGATCATGGCAGTAAGCTGATACTTCCATGATTTTCGAAAAAAATGCATATTTTCCTCCTTACTGCTTCTCTCGCCTTGCAGAGATCTTATTGAATAATAGTGTGATCACCAGGGACAGCACGACAATCGTCACGGTGATGGCACTGCCAAGTCCGAATTCCGAATTTACAAAAGCAGTTTTATACATATAAACTCCCAGATAAGCAGATCTTACTCCCGGTCCTCCCCCTGTCATGATCCAGGAATGCTCAAATGCCTTCAGAGAACCGGTCACACAAAGGATGATACAGATATTGGTAAATCCGGTGATTTCCGGAAGAATGATCCGGAAAAAAGTTTGAACCCGGTTTGCCCCGTCAATCTCTGCACTCTCCACAAGTTCTTCCGGAATAGACTGCAGAGCCCCAAGGAAGATCGTCACATAAAGCCCGATATACTGCCAGACCTGGGGCGCCATAACTGCATATAAAAGCGTATGGATATTGGAAAGCCAGTTTGTCTGAAATCGTCCAAGCCCCACCATTTCCAGGATTCTGTTAAATACACCGATCTCACTATTATAAAATAAGGAAAACATCAGAGAGATTGCTACAGGCGCAATTACCACGGGCAGGAAAAAAATTGTCCGAAAGATTTTCATTCCTTTTGTTTTCATATACAGCAGATAAGCCAACAATAAGCCTACCGGTACCTGAATCACAAGCGTGATCACCACAAGCTGAATCGTATTTTGGAAAGTCAGCCAGTAATCGTTGTTTCCCATCAGCTCTTTAAAATTATCCAGGCCCACAAAAATTTTGTCTGTAACACCATTCCATTTTGTAAAGCTGTAATAACCGGTCTGTACTAACGGAATGAATAAAAAAATCGTATACAGTAAAAACACAGGAGTTAAAAAAGCAATGCAGACAGGTGCTTTTCTATATTTTTTCATTATGTAATTCCTCCATGAAAAAGATCGGGGAGGCTGATTAGCAGCCTCCCGTTTTATGCTTAAAACATTCTTATTCTTTATCCAGCACAGCCTGCACCTTTTCCGTAAATTCTTCCGCAGTAAGTGCCTTGATAAACAGCTCGTCCAGGCTGGAGTCCATCATAGTGATTCCATCTGCACTTGGCATTGTTGTATAATGTACCTGTACCAGATTTTTTCCTTCTGCATAATCCAGGGTTTTCTGCATAATTAATTTCTGGGCTTCTTTGTCAACCTCTACTTTTTTACAGGGAATCATTCCGCTCTCTGTCAGAGACTTCGTTAATTCATCAGATGCCATCATATCACACACCTTCAGGAGTGCATCATGCTTTGCAGGATCTTCATAGGCTTCTTTGTTAATCATAAAACCATATACGGTAAATCCGGTCATGATCGTCGCCGGGTCAACTGTGGTATCCGGGAGCTTCGGCAGCGGAATAATATCGCTGCATTCCTGGATCTCCTCCGGAATGGATTCATACATCCATGGATAAGTATAGGTCATAGCTGCTTTTCTGTCCGTATACAGCTGAAGGCTTGCAGACCATCCGCCATTTGCCATGGTATCCTCCGGAAACAGCTTATGATCGATCATATCCAGGAAAGTATCTGCTACCTTCACTGCATTTTCTGTGTTAAAGGCACCTCCGGATGCCAGTGCCGTAATCTCGTCCGCTCCCCCTTCATACTGATTGTAAAGCTCACTGAACAGGAATTCGGAAGGAGTTCCTCCGTTGCTTCCGATAGCCATAGGGATGATTCCCTTCTCATTGAATACCTCACCTGCTGCCAGGAGCTCTTCATAGGTGGAAGGATAAGCTACTCCGCATTCCTCGAAAATTTCTTTATTGGCAAGAAGCACACCTCTGGTGGATTCAATGGGAATACCATAAGCATTTCCATCTCCTGCAATATAATAATCAAAAGCCCCGTCATCAAAATCTTCCCGTTTGACATTTTCACTTTCTGCAAAATAATCGTCCACATTCAGCAAAAGTCCTGCATCTACCATGTCTTTCATCATGCCGCCGCCCCAGTAAGTAAATACATCCGGCAGGTCTCCTGATGCAGTCTGTGTTTTGATCTTGGTCTTATAGTCTTCTGTGCTGTAGGTCTGGAGAGTGATATCCATAGTATCTGCATTTTCCTGCTGGAACTTTTCAAATACAGGATAAAAATAATCGTATTTCGCGTCGCCTTCTCCCCAGTTTGTGGCAATGACAATTGAAACCTTTTCATCTGCTTTTACCACTTCGCCGCCCATAGCCGTGATACTTCCTGCACTCAAAACCGCTGCCATTCCCAGTGTTACCCATCGTTTCTGTTTCATTCTTATGTCCTCCTTATTTTTTTGTTTCGTTCTTTGTATGAACTAATTATCACATAAGGAATAAATTTTGAAAATATCAATATTTTCCGTGAAATGTTATAAATTCTTACACTGCAGTCCCAATTTCATTTTAAGCCGTTCATTAATGAATCATTTTTTCAATTGCTTTCCTGACCTCTCTCCGCATAAAAAGTGGCCAGCTCTTCCACATAAATCTAACTGCAGAAAAGCTGACCACACTTTATTTTGCTGAAATTGTAACAGAAATCCTTTCGCCGTTCCCGTACCGCAGCGGCTTTTTACTTCAATCCGGCATGTTTTGCCGCCAAAATGCTGCCTCCGATAATTCCTGCATCATTTCCCAATGCTGCAAGGGTAATCTTTGCTCCTTTTTCAATCAGGAAAAAGTGTTTATCGTATTCCTGTTCTATGGCATCAATAATAATCTGTCCTGCTTTTGACACTCCGCCGCCGATTACATAGATTTCCGGGTCAAAAGCATGGGAAAATACGGAAAGTGCCTCGCCCAAAGCACCCATGCAGATTTCCAGACACTTCTTCGCCCCCGGATCTCCCTTGGAAGCACATGTACAAATATCTTTTGCTGAAAAATCCTCTTCCATGGTCAGTACAGATTCCACCTCACCGCTTTTCAGCAGTTTCTTCATGATACGCACCATGCCTGTAGCGGATGCAAACTGATCCACACATCCCGTATTGCCGCAGTTGCATTTCTCATGCTCCTCTATATGCGGGGTGATATGCCCGATTTCTCCGGCAATTCCATGAGAGCCTGAAATAATGTTTCCCCCGATGATAATTCCTCCGCCGACACCGGTTCCCAATGTCACCAGCATCATGCTGGAAGCAGATTTTCCGGCTCCGCAATAATATTCCCCAAGTGCTGCCAGGTTTGCGTCATTTTCTGCTGCCGCACAGACTCCCGGCAGCTCTTTCTCCATTTCCGTAACCGGATTAAAATCACGCCAGTTCAGATTTACACAGACTTTTACATATCCGTCCTTATCTACAGGTCCCGGGATTCCCATTCCGATTCCGGCAATCCTATCCATAGGGATCTGATGCTCAGACGCATATTTTCTAATTTCCCCGGCAACCGCAGGAATAATCCTTTTTCCCTGATCTGAAAGATCTGTGTCTACTGCCCATTTATCCAGCAGTTCTCCTTTTTCGGAAAAACTTCCTATCTTAATCTGTGTTCCTCCTATGTCCACCCCAAACAATATATTCATATAACAATTCTCCTTTTTTATAATTGATATTATTATGTTAGGATAACATGTCCATAACCTTTGGTCAATCCATTTTGTTTAGTTCACATATCTTTATTTTCTGTCTCTTTTTCGTATCTGCTTGCCAAACAGGCCAAAAGCAGATATAGTAAAGACATCTATATTCCCGGAGGGATTACTAATGATAAAAGCAAGCGCAGCGAATCGCTAATCGCCGGATCGGCAGCGATACTGCTGCAATCCACAGCAGGATGATCCGCTTTCAATGTATGACGGAACTTCTTTCCCAACCCCCCTTTCCTTATGTAGAGGAAATGTATCATGCTTACTGGGATACGCTCATTGCTCATGCAGAACCCTATCCCCATGCACGGGAATTTCTTTCTATATTAAAGGATGGGGGAATCCGCATTGGAATCGGCACCGATATGACTGCAGCCATTCAATATCAGAAGCTGAGGAAATTAGGCTTCGCACCTTATATTGACTTTATGGTAACCAGCGAGGAGTCCGGCGCAGAAAAACCCCATCCTCATTTTTTTGAAATTTGCATAAAAAAGGCCGGATGTCTTCCGGGGGAATGTGCATTTATCGGAGATCATTTAAAAAAGGATGTACAGGGCGCATGGGATAATGGACTGTACGGAATCTGGTACAGCAGGGAAAATCCGCCTGATAAAGAGGTAGGATTTCCTGTAATCGTTTCTTATTTTGATTTTTCAAATCTATCTGATTTCATGCATTTTTGCAGCAGCGAAAAATGAGCGAACACAAAAACAGCAGTCCTTCGACTGCTGTTTTTATATATCCTGTATCTTCAAAACTACATACATGTTGACATTCTCAAATCTTGAACCTTGCATTCACTGTCTAGGAAGTTCCATCTCACTTCGTTCAATGGAACGACCAAAACACTAACTTAAGCCCTGACTCCATCTTGTCTTCGCTAAGTGTTTTTGGTCAAGCCCTCGACCGATTAGTAGCAGTCAGCTCCATACATTACTGTACTTCCACCCCTGCCCTATCTACCTCGTCGTCTTCAAGGGGTCTT
>JAETNR010000171.1 GCA_021772055.1 Blautia sp.
TGTTCCTTTGCAACTGCCATAAAAAATACTCCTTTTCGATAAGAATAGTCATATCTGTATTCTTACCAAAAAGGAGCCATTTTTTACCAGAAACACAAACTATTTTACACTACCGCCGTGAATAATCTAGGTTAATTTCTCTCTTTGCATTTTTCCTGGTTTTTTGAATTTTCACATCTGCCTGTTTTCTTTCTCTCTCTGCCTGACATTCTGCAAATCTTGCCTGTTCTTCTGCTTCTTTTTGTTTCTTTTGTGCCTGATTAACTGCTTCCACCAATGATATATCAATCTGAACCTGTAATTCAGAGTTCCGGGCCTGTACGTCTCTTATTTTTTCTTCGAACTGCTCTTGCTCTTTCCTGCTCAGCAGCCCGTTCCTGTTCCGCAGATCGTCGTTGCTTCTCTGCAGCGACAGATTGATATTCTGCGTTCTGGACAATTCGGTTTGCAGTTTCTGATTTTCCTCGGTTAGTAGGCTTAATTCCGGTTCATTCTTCGGTTCCCGTTCATAACGCAGGATAAACTGTTCCAGAACTTTCCCTACTTCTGGCTGATTATCCAGTTTTCCCAGATATTCTTTTTCCTTAAACAACTGCCATCCAACTTTTCCGTCCAGTCCTGCATCCTTGCAAAACTCCAGTATCTGGTCATTCATCCATTTGGTCGTACAGGCTGCCACATAGTGATACGCACTCTGACAGGTTCCATGAAACTGAATGGATCGCATTTCTTCTATAAAGCTATCCACACTGAAATAATATTCATCATCTTCCTGCCCCAGATAAAGCGCCTGATAACCAGACATCACAATATTCATTGCAATGTCCTGATTATCTATCAAAAAGATATACTTCTTCGCAGTACCTTCCGGTTCTGTTTCCATATAGTGCTTCAGGAATTTCTTGTTCATGTTCATCACTTCCTTTCAGAGCAAAGAAAAAAGACGTGGGTCACATTTCTATGACTCACGCCTTACCTGCTCGCAATATTCAATTTTCGGTAAATTTATCTGTTATCTTCTGAATGTCTCCATCTTATACATAAATCAATTCCTTCAGAATGATTTCTTCTGCAATTGCTCTGTGCTGATTGGCAGCTCTTACCCATGCCATTTGGTCTTTCTCCTTATCCGGCAATGGATCTTTTTCTTCCAACTGCTTCAAGATAATTTCTTCCCGTTCTCTGGCTGCCTTGTCCACTTCCAGCAAGTACTCACCAATGCTGTCCTGCAGGAGCATCGTAAGTATGAAAAAAGACGTACCTTAAATCGTTTATTTTTTTCTGATACAATACTCTCCAGATAATGGAGGTATAAAGATCATGGATACAAATGAATCAATCACCAAAGATAAGT
>JAETNR010000172.1 GCA_021772055.1 Blautia sp.
TGAGAAACTGGCGCAACAAAAAACACCATGATTATGCTGATTTATATGGATTGATAATACTGATAGATAACTATAATATCCCGGAGGAGGGCCTATGCTTTTTTTAATTGATATATCTCATGGCTATTACAAATGAATATTGCAGACATGGCGGTATCCTCCTATATACCGCCCCTGCTGATTGCTGAGGGTCATTTGGAGGTCTGCTTTTTAGCAAAAAGAAATGGCGGCCTTGATTACTCAAAACCGCCGAAGAAATCAGCTGTGCAGGAAAGCGTACGAAATCCTCTGCCCGTCAGCGGTTTTTTTCTTTTCCCCGCTGTGGAGGCAGATGTTTGGATATGTAAGCTCGTTTCATTCCACAAAGAACAGAACCCGCCGAATCAGCTCCGGGATATTTACCGGGGAGGTGATATAGTCGTTCACGCCCTCATGCCGGTATTCATATTCCGTGGTAAGGTCGTTGTTCTCGGTAAGGATAAAGAACAGCAGAAACCGGACAGGGGGATTCTTCATTTGGAACATCCCCACCACAAAGGAATCTCCTTGTACGGCCCGTACCTCGTCCAGAAAATCCATGCCGGAACCGTCCGGTAGGTCGAGGTTACAGCAAATTACCAGCGGCATTTCCTCCTGAATGACAGTTCGTGCTTCCTGCAGAGTGGATGCCGTTTTAGCCGGGTAGCCTCACCGTTGTAAATATTTTTGCAGACACCATATATAAGGTGTCGCTGTCGTCGGGAATTGTCAATATTCTTGCTTTGTAAAATCCTCTGGTAAAAAATCGCACTGTTCATCTGGTACTCCCAATGATTTTGCATATTGTATCATATCATCCCACCTTTGTTTATCTTTCGCATGAGAGGTATCAATACGTTTTTTATATACCGGAACAATCCCCTTGCAGGACATAACAAAAATCTTTTCTCTAAAAACTACAATTGCATTTTCTGATGTATGAAATGTAATGTACCATTCTTTCTTCAAAGCTGTACTCATGTTTTTTTGAAATGCTTTTACTTCATCTTCAATATCTTTTTCAGGTATTGAAATTGTATATATTTTGCATAGACCAAAAAAACGACTTTGACATTTGAGAACAGGAAATTTTTTTATCATCTTTTTGTCTTTCAAGCTCAAATTAATTACTTCTGCATGATAGCTTCTCGTTTTTATGTTCCTCCCAACTCTATTTGTTGCTCTATACAGCTCCTGAATAAATTTGAATTTATAGTTATGAAGATTTCTCGCTTTGCTCTATCTGTAATTCACCCTTTTTCAGCCGGAACACCACATCCGCCTGTTTTGCCAGCTCACCTGAGTGGGTAACAACTATCACGCATTTCTTCATCT
>JAETNR010000173.1 GCA_021772055.1 Blautia sp.
GTAACTCCTGGTCTGTGTAATCGTGAATTCTTACCACATGATATTGGAACTCCGGAACATACTGTGGCCACTTGTCACTCATACAGATCCGGCTGGAAAGGCGGCAGTCTGCTGTCCAATTGTCTTTTCCTTCATAATAGACAATGGGAAGGATAAATGGATACCGGAAGCCTTTTTTCCTGCAATCCAAACCGTATCTGTTCTTCATTTCTTTTTCCCAGTCTTTCCAGATACATGCCATGTAATAAAACAGCTGCATGGACACGTTGTAATCCACGCTGCTTTTATGGTCGATCAAAGGGACTACATAAAGCGGCGGGGTTTCCGCATCCCGTACAGGGAATTTTACACGCACCACAGAATCAGAGTTTAATTCTGCTTCGTCAAACAGGTGATATCTCAGATTGACGTTCTCAATATCCTCCGGCTGTACGTCCTTTAACTCATCCAGACCGGAATAATCCCGGAGAAACTGTGCACAGAGAAATGGATCTTCAAAGATCCGTTTGCTGTTAACATCCTGCGTTTGAAAAACGCTGGGTTCCTTTTCCGGTTCTTCTTCCAGGCAACTGTTGTCTGTACCGTAATTTGTTATTGAGTTGTTCATGCTTCCTCCTTTTCCTGATGGCTGTTACAGGAGGAGAACAAGGTGTAATCCTGCCGGGGCTGCTGACCGAATAAAAAATCTGTCTCCAGCGCAGGTTATCGCAGTGCCTTCCGCCTGTAACGCAAGTTTTCATATTGGGTTTGTTCGGCGAAAAGCCAGATGATCATCCGGGTATTATAAAAATACCGAAATAGATAATTTTATCATTCGTAAAGATACTATAGAAGTATATCTGAAATTATTGTACTATGGATCTTTCAAAAATTCAAGTAAAACTTCAAATCTGCCTGAGCCGCCAGGTAAGTTCACAGATTTTCTGAACTATTGCATTCCTGCAGGACATTCCCCCAAAACACCGAAAGCCAGATTTTCGCTGATATAAATATACATTTCCGTCTGCTCCGGTACACATCATTTTCATACAAAAAATGCCTTCGGCATCTCAGCTCCCCTGCCCCTCAATCTTGAGGAGATTAGGGGTTTCTTTTTGTGTCCTTTTATTGCATAATAGTCTTATGAACATACTACAGAAGATTTTTAAAGACTATTATGAAATCATTGAATATACGCTTCACCCCAGAGATGTTGAGATGGATAACATCTCCAGGATGATCAATTGTGGCGACCCTCCCTTTGGCGGTGCCATGTATGTCTGTCCTCACTGCAGCAACATGAAATTCGTTCCTTTCCGCTGTAAAAGCCGTTTTTGTCCAACCTGTGGTGTAAAATACTGCCAGGAACGTTCT
>JAETNR010000174.1 GCA_021772055.1 Blautia sp.
TTTGGATGGGATGTTTCTAAACAAAAGAGGGAAGACAGCGGTGGCGTCCGGGTCGGAAATAAGGGACGTCCTTGTCCCGTATTTCCTAAATCGCCCATCCATGGGCGATTTACCCTAGGATATTCTAGATCTTTTGTTAAGAAACATCTGCCATCCAAAATAACGCAAAAAAACAGACAGGCAAAACGGAGACCGGACGCCGAAACGGGCAGGAGGAACAGTGATTTTTCCACAGCAAATACGTTTTTCCCTACTGTTTGGGGATTATAAGAAGAATGTAAAAGAATATGTGAATAACTTTCTGGATATTTCCGCTTTTTTTCCGTATTTCTGCTAAAATCAGATTAACAGAAATACGAAGGAAGGCGGTCATGAATGGGCGGTAATTATGAAAAAAATCTGTACAATCAGCTTATGGAAGTCATGGCCCGCCTTGATACGGTTGAACGTGAAAGCAGGCATGAAATTATTCGGTTAAATGATGAGATTTCTGCCCTGAAAAAGGATAACTGTCATCTGCGTGAAGAAAATCAGCTTCTTAAAGACGACAACGCCCGCTTGAGAAGCATTATCAATAATGACAGTTCCAACACTCCACTTCCGCCGTCCGCCGACCAGAAAGGCGGAAATATGTCACAAAATATGCCGTAGACCTTGATGTTGCATCTCTTGTAACGGAAATACGCATCTATGCAGATAAGAATGGGAACTTCAACATTCCGGATGAATACCGGAGTGATGTGGTTTACGGAGCAAATGTAAAAGCACTTGCAACCGTTTTATACAGTGGGGGAGCCATGTCCGACGACAGGATAGCCGATTTTTTAAATGCTGCAGGCAATGATGAACTCGGTCTGTCTGCGGGGGGCGTGTATGGATTCTGCAGAAAACTTGCCGGAAATGCTGAAGAAAGCATCCTGAATTTAGAAGAAGAACTGCTGAACCATGAAGTGGTATTAACGGATGCAACCACAGTAACGGTCAATGGAGAACAGAATTATGTCCGAAATTTCAGCATAGAAAAAGCTGTTGTCTATCGCGCCATGAAAAGCAAGGCAATAGATGCCCTTAAAAAAATAGATTTTCCGGGGAAATTTTCAGGAATCTTAGTACACGACCACGAAACAGCATTATATCATTTGGGAACAGACCACGGTGAATGCAATGTCCATATCATCCGTTATCTGCGTAAGGACACTGAGGAGGCGGGGCATAAATGGCCAGTGGGGATGAAAGCCCTGCTCTGTGGGATGAACCGGGAGAGGAAAAAGCACTATTGAACCGTCTGGAGAAATACATGCATAATCATCTTTTGTTCCTGCATGATTTCAGTGTGCCATTTGACGA
>JAETNR010000175.1 GCA_021772055.1 Blautia sp.
AAACTGGAATACGGCGATTATTCGTTTATGATTCCGGCAGCGGCAGCAGGCGAGGACATATATTTTCACCGGGATTGCGTGGTGGAGCGCAAGGCATCCCTGGAGGAATTGTCCGGGAACCTGACCGGGGAAAGAGAACGGTTTGAAAAAGAGTTCCTGAAAGCCGGGAATGACGGATGCAAGGTTTATCTAATGGTTGAAGCCCCCGGCGGCTACTCTGACATTATCGGGCATAGATACCGCACAGAGTTCACGCCTGCTGCCTATATGGCATCTTTAAAGACCGTTGAACACAGATTTGATGCAAACATACAATTCATTTCCCCGGAATATGCCGGCTATTACATAGTTTCGACTTTCCAGTATTACGCAAGGGAGATTTTAAAATAGGCATCTGACGGCAGGCGCATGAAAAGGGGGTGCTTCTAAATCGGTGGCAGGGGATATGTGGTTATTGCGTAACGTGGGGTAGTAACTACCAGTGAAGTATATAAATAATCAGGAGGATGAACAGATGAAATCAAAGGATAGGATGATAAGGGCAATCAGGAGCAGGAAAGACTTAGAGCCGACAGTGATCAGCCTTAGAAAGCTACTGGCCAGTGGCGGTATGGAGCATTATCTTAATTTGTGTTCGGACAGGCTTGCAGATGAATTGATGATAGACGGAGAGGACACAAAGATGAACTTTGCGGATTTTCCAGACATTCTTTTTACTGAAAGTGGGCTTTTCGATTGTCGGCATATTTTGGAGAACTATCTTCCGGTTGATACGCTAAAGGACGCATGGCAGCTACTTCTTGACAGAGAACGAATAAACAGGGAAGTGAACAGCGTTGCGGCGGCTTTTCGGAAAATGAAGCTGCGGAAACTGTTGAAGATGTATAAAAACCAAAGATTGAGTAAATCAGGAGAATCAGGGGGGATTGTCAGAAAATGGATAATGTGGGAAATATGGAGCCGTACTCCCTTATCAGGTATTTGTAGAAAAATAATGGGAATATTGGCGCGAATACACGTGAGGGTGAAATACAAATGGCTTTTTGATATGGTTAGTTCTGTCGCCGCAAAGTACAATTAAAAGTCTGCTGCCAGGACCTGAAAGGTAATATGTGTTTTTGTAACGGTTTTCCTGATTTATCAGAGAAAAACAGAATGGTACAAATTATTTTTGTTTTCATGTTAGAGTAATAATAGCAAGAATAAGAAAGGGTGCAGATAATGAACAATATTGAAATCAGGGAAGCCATAAAAGAATCCGGTTTTAAGCATTGGCAGATAGCGGACATGATCGGCGTTGCTGATACCACGTTCTGCCGGATGCTTCGCCGGGAACT
>JAETNR010000076.1 GCA_021772055.1 Blautia sp.
CCTTCAGCACATCCCTGTCTTTGCAGATGCGGATCGCTTCCTGTATAGCCTTTCTAGTCCTTCCATGGATTGACACCTGTTCCTGGCATATTTTGGTAAATGTCACATATTGATGGATAATATCGCCTTCTTTTCCATCATAAATAATCTTAGCTCTCGCATCTATGCAAATATCTTCTCCACCAAAAAACTCTTCTGAAAAAGATATTTCTTCTGGCCGTTCTTTTCTGTTTCCTGTATATATGATATACAATTCAGGTTTTGGCATTTTCAATTTTGTACTGTTATAAATATCCTGCTCTGTTACTCTAAAATATTCCCGATATGTCTGTACAAGATACATAAGGATACGGAACAAAATATTTACTGTCCATGTGGCCTGAGCCTCTACCAGTATCAAAAGCCGGTTACCTACTGAAAATCCCAGATCATTATAGATATCATCAACAAGAACATTATTGATGGTGATATCTTTTATGTCATCTTCGGTAGTCTGTTCATCATCCGGGTGAAGTGCCTGATATAACTGTATCAAATACTTTTTATCTTTAAAAAGGTTTGTAAAAACGCTGTCTTTAATAGTACGTTTCATTACAGGAACAGATTCCTGCTGTGTATTTTCTGAAATTTCCGCATTATGTTCCATCAATGATGTCACCTGCCTTATACATATATTTCTCCATATTCATAATACCACAAAATCCCGTATGGTTCAATGAATTTCCTTTATCTGTATTCTTTCCGGTCATATAGATTTTTACATCACAAATCCCTGTCTGTCCGGTCATACTGTAAATGTCCCTGTATTACTTTCGCATGGTTCAGGATTTGGATGAAAGCCTTTCTTTGGTGTTCCAAAGCCTTTTGATATCCGGATTCTGTTAGAAACAGCCGCATCCGATCACCTTTATCTCCTATGGAAGATTCATTCGAAAGTACATCAAATACAATCATATGCCTTACTTCCGGGTCAAAGCGTTCCAGTGCCATGATATCATGCCCTTCCAGTTTCCGGGCACCGGACTCCTGCCGGGCCACAGCGATCATCTCCCCGATAGTTCTCGGTTTCCAGGGCAGGTGATAGTTTTTATGAATGTCACAGATCAGCTCCCTGCAGTCATTCTCCGAAAGTTCACGAAGTTTTTTTAACAGATTTTCAGCAATGTTTCTTTTGTTACTGTCATGGGTATACCGGCAGAATATAGAAATTTCCTGTATCGCATCATATCTGTGGCAGCCTTCCAGCTGGAATACCATCCTTTTTTCATCCTCGGTCAATGTTATCATATATTTCCTCCATTCCGGTCTGCTTGCCTGTAAATATTAAACTGCTCATTCCTGTTCTCCGGCACCCTTTATCGTCCGGAAAGAACTTCTCCACGTTCCGCAGCTGTTGCGGAGAGAGGAAGGAGTAATACAGCAGCCAGTAATAACTCTCCCCATTCTTGTGTTTGATTCGGAGCAGGTTGATGGAGGTATCCAGAAGTTTCAACATCCGGTGGCTCCGCTCAATGCATTTGGCGTGATGCTTGATACTGCGGTCTGACAGATCTATCCCTGCCACATAGACAGACTCCAGGAAATCCTCAATGGAACTCCCATACTCGATCTCAAACCGGTTCCGTACCTGCTGAATGGACAATTCCAGGCTCCACACTACATCCCAGTATTTCTTTAACAGTTTCCAGGTATCATGGTACAGCGGGTTATCAGCAATGTTCATTTCTTCCTGATTCTTTTTCATGCCCTGGCACCTCCTTCCCTGTCCTTTTTGGTGGGGGAAAGCGTCAGCTCAAAGGTGTAGACCGGCTTATCCTCCCCGCAGGATACAGTCATTCCGAACCGCACAGCCTCCTTCTGTATGTGGGATATATATTCTTCCCTGCAGGCGTCTGATAAAGGATATAACTTATATACGGATTTGGGGCACCGGAAACAGGAAATCCCCTGTGCATCAAGGACTTGCGCCATTTTTGTGATGACAGCTTCCATGTTAGATTTTGAAACGCTGGATAATTCCTCTGAAACGCATACATCATGCTCTGTGACAGTGCAATCAGCCTGTGAATCGTTTCATCCGGCAAGGTGATATTGATCTTCAGGACCATGGCAACCGCCTCTTTGCCAACGAGAACATCTGATATCTGGAACATGGTGGAAAGGTAGCTGTGCAGATAGATCACACTGCCTGTCCTTCCGGGGAAAGACATTAAGGAGATATAGTCCATATCAGCGAATTTTGCAGGGGCCGTTGTAGTCCAGTACGGTATTATGCTTTTTCCAGTCACGATCTTGTATTTAACCACCTTTTCCACGGTCAAGGAAAAGATAGGAGATAAGGTGGCGTTTCTGCAGATCGTCCAGAATGAAGACTGCCTGGCACTGAAAGCGGGTACGGAACCATGTGGACAGTTCCTTCACGGTACAGATCCATTCACCGGGATATACCGTATAGCCGATACCGTCTATGCGAAGGTAAGAAGTACGGAAATTTGCATAGTTGCAAAGTACTGTATAATAAAAAAGACCGGAGCCCCCGCCAGTGCGAATGCTTCGGTCTGCCATTAAGTTCTGGATAAATTGCCGGTAGATCCGGCAGCGTGGATAATCCACGATCTGATTGATCTCTAATTGATATTCTGACATAGAACCCTCCATAGATCAGCAGAACCTGTTTTGGAATAACAAAGTCCATATTCGTTGCCATCCGGTGACGGCTGTGGTAAAATAACACAGTCCGATGCGGCTCAACAGTTTCAATTTGAGTACACATCAAAAACAAAATACAGACTTTAAAGAGAATTGATCTTCTCAGATCAGCATAAAATTCAGATGATGATTCTGCTAATTTTCTGCTAATCGGCGTTCCTAAAAACGGCTTCTGTTAATTTTTTGCTAATTTAATGAAAGTGAATAGTAGTAGATAAAATTGTGCAATATGCAATAAAAAAGCACAATAAGCTGGGTTCTGCGAGGACGCTTTAGACATAAAAGAGCATGAAAAGATGTGTAAGGTAACCGTAGGACAAGGTATAAGTTTTCCTCCTAGGCGTGGGGTCGGAAGTTCAAATCTTCTCGGGGACGCTGAAATGCCGTAACTTTAAGGGTTGCGGCATTTTTGTTCCTTTAGGGATTCCAACATAACCCTTTTCCCAAGAGCGTCTATGGCCCGCTGGTCTACTTTGGTAAGTTCCTTTTCGATCCATACATATGCGTCATCATTTGCAATGTCTTCATCCGCAATATGCAGACAGTCCCAGGTCAGACCGGTGATCTCCCCGTCCGCATGGAGCAGGCAAAGGCCAGATTGATTACAATAGGAGATGAATTTTGACCCTTATTACTGCGGATTAAGGGGGATGCACAGGGATGTACCCGATTCTTGGGCATGAACTGGATAAGAAAAGAGGGAATGTATTTTATGATGTGAAGATATCCTATCTCAGATGCGACCTGAACGGGACCCTGTTTGAGGGACAGGTGGATACCCGGATTATCAAAGGGAAAAGCTCTTTGACTATCCGGTGAGCATGGATATCTGTAAGATATGCGCCAGACTCTGCCAGGACAGGATAAAGGACAAAATGCGTATCTATTATTTTACGGAACTGTTTTTCTCTGAATATCACGGCAGGTATTTTTCCTTTGAGATTCAGAACGTCCGTGCCGAGCAAAGGGAGAGACGGCAGAAACTGCGGGAGTCTGCGGTCAGGCGTTTGGAAAAGAAACTCCTGGAAAACGGATATGAGAGTCTGGAGAAATTCAGCGCAGACCGGTGTCATGCGGATAAATGGCTGGGAGAGGAAGGGGTTGCGGAATTAGAACAGATGCGCCTGGAAAAAGAAAAAGAGAAGAAAGAACAGCCGGTACAATTAAGCCTGTTTGATATGGAGGCTCTATAAACTACAGGAAGGATTGTTTGGAACTGCAATCATATTTTTTTTTCCAGTATTTTTCATTCAATCACTTATACCATTTCGGTTGTGAAATTCCATAGACAATGATATAATTTCCTATATTTTTGTTTACCAGAGAGGATTAAGTTGTTGCTTTGCAAATCAGGTACAGGAAAGCTGTTTGGGAGGTATCATGAAAGGATTTAACCGGAAAAATCAGTTATTGTCCCTTTGCGGTCTGAATTGTGGACTTTGCCCCATGTTTTTGAACAAAAACTGCCCCGGCTGCGGTGGAGGTGAAGGAAATCAGTCATGTAGGATTGCAAGGTGCAGTATGGAGCATGGAGGAGTAGAATACTGCTGTCAATGCAAGGAGTACCCATGTGAAAAATATGAACATATTGACGATTTTGATTCCTTTATTACACATCGCAACCGAAGGGCTGATCTGGAAAAGGTCCGGCGGTTTGGGGTCGAAGCCTATAATACAGAGCAGATGGAAAAGATTAAAATATTGGATATTTTATTGTCCGGCTATAATGACGGCCGTAAAAAGACCTTTTTTTGCGTTGCGGTAAACCTTTTGAATCTGCAGGAGCTTAGGGAGGCGCTCAGGGAAATCGGGAACAGACCGAATATGGAAATTCTCACGCTCAAAGAGAAAAGCGCTTTTGCGGCAGGGATGCTTTCGGAGATTGCATCCCGTAGAGAGATTGACTTAAAGCTGCATAGGAAAAAGTGAAAAGCCGAGTACAGCATTCATTTTTATCTGAATCAGAAAGTAGTAAAAGAGGATCAGAAAAAGCAAAGAGGAAAGGAATCATTCTATGAAGTACGCATGTACGGTGATAGCGGTGGCCGACATTAAGGCCGCGAGAAAATTTTATGAGGAATTGTTTGGACTGGAAGTATTTCAGGACTACGGAAGGAATATCGCTTTTACCTGCGGCCTGGCATTGCAGCAGGATTTTGACTGGCTTGTGAATCTGTCAAAAGAAAAGGTATTAAAAAAATCCAACAATGCGGAAATCGTTTTTGAGGAACAGGACTTTGACGGATTTCTGAGCAGGCTGGAAAAATACCCGGACATGGAATACCTGGGAGAAGTGATCGAACATAGCTGGGGCCAGCGGGTGATTCGTTTTTACGATTTGGACGGGCATATCATTGAAGTTGGTGAGGATATGAAAATGGTGATAAAGCGTTTTCTTGCTTCGGGTATGACTATGGAGGAGATCTCTGTGAAAATGGACGCTTCCGTGGAGGATTTAACAAAACTTCTGGATAGTTAATGCATGATGGACGAATAAACAAATTAGGATTTTTAGGAGGTACATAACCATGAGAAATATGATTGCATACTGTGGGCTGGACTGTGGAAAATGCGACGCATATCTTGCAACAATCAATGACGATCAGGCGTTGCGTGAGAAAACTGCAAAACGGTGGGCCGAGTTAAATAATGCTCCCATTTTGCCTGAACACATCAATTGTGAAGGATGTCGTATTGATGGACTTAAAACTGTATTCTGCGATAGTCTTTGCGGAATTCGTCAGTGTGCATTGAAAAAAGATGTGGAAACATGTGGTGACTGCCCAGACATGGATAGCTGTCAGACTGTTGGAGAGATTATCTCAAATAACCCGGACGCCCTAAAAAATCTGAGGGGATAGACTGCATATCAGTTTGACAACTTACGGTTTGTAAGAAATTTAAACAAGGAGCAAACCATGATTCAGAGGGAGAATGATTTCATGAAACAATTTAGCAGGGAAGCAGAGCATATTATGATGGAACGTTTCGGGAAAGATAGCATTATCTCATTGGCAACAACGGAAAACGCAACGCCTTATGTGCGATATGTAAATGCCTATTACGAAAATGGTTCATTTTATATCATTACCCATGCACTCTCGAATAAAATAAAACATATAAAAGAGAATCCTGTTGTAGCAATCGCCGGCGAGTGGTTTACAGCACATGGGAGAGGTGTTAGCCTGGGCTATTTCGGAAAAAAGGAGAATTGTGTGATTGCTGAAAAACTGAAAAAAATATTTGCCGAATGGATTGATAACGGCCATACGGATCTCGATGATGAAAATACGATTATACTATGTGTTCAATTAACAGAAGGAATTCTTTTCTCACATGGGACAAGGTATGATATGGAGTAGGCAGCAAAACAATGTTTAGGATAGGAGAATTTTCAAAGCTGACGCAGGTATCTGTTCGTATGCTCCGCTATTATGACGAGACAGGCATCTTGATACCGGCAGAGGTTGACAAGTGGACGGGACACCGGCTGTATTCGGTGGAGCAAATACCGCGTCTGAATAAAATCCTATATTTGCGGGACAGCGGACTGAACGTTTCAGAAATTGCACTTGCCCTGACGATGGATGAGCAATCGCTTTTTGAGCAGCTAGGCAAAAAGCGCATGGAGATAGAAGATGCAATACAGGCCGAGCGGAAAAAACTGCAAAAGATCGAACTTGCAAAAAGTGAAATACAGGGTGGTAAAGGAGAGCTGCACTATAACATCTCTGTTAGGCCGATCCCTGCGTATCAGGTGTTGTCCCTGCGGAAAGTTGTATCAGACTACTATTCCGAGGGCGGCTTATGGAAAGAACTTTCAGCTTTTATAGGTGCACAAAAAATAGAAATAGCGGACAATATATTTTCCATTTATCACGATACAGAATTTCGGGAGACAGATGTTGATATCGAGCTATGCGCTCCGGTAAAGAACATGGGAAAGGCAAAAGAACCATTTTGTTTTCGTATGACAGAACCAGTCCCGCATATGGCCTGCACAATGGTCTATGGCGATTTTGCAAATATAAAAGGAGTCTACCTTGCCTTTGCCGAATGGTTACAGAAAAACAGTGGATATAAGATATCTGACCCCATGCGTCAAATTGTGCATAGAGGCCCGTGGAATGAGAATAACCCTGAAAAATATTTGATTGAGCTTCAAGTACCGCTGGAACACACATAATTGTATAGAAGAGACCCGGTGTACATTCCCGGACTGCAGGCCCTGGAAGGCTTCAGCCACATCCATATCCTTTGACGGTTCAGCGATTGCGACAACAACACAGACCGGAATGAATTGCAATAGAACAGCCCTATAAAGGCGCCCCTGAAGTCGTGGGTGTATTTGCGGCACGGTCTCCTGCGCGTCCAAACCCTATTGCGTTAACAGCGTCCGAAATAATCAACATTGATTTCACCAACGGCATGATTCGTGTTGCGTTCATTGACGCGGATGACAATACGCCTGTACTCGACATCAAGCCCTATATACCGAGTTTTGACAGGGTTGAAACGCCCAGTGTTCCCGCATGGTGCAGCGAATGGCCGAAAAGCACAGAAGCATCCGGCTTATGACTGAAGCGCTGGCGAGAGCAGTTATCTTCTGCTTTGAAGAAACGGAATTACAGCGTTTATGGGCTGATGTTCACACACAAAATATTGCATCATATAAAACTTTGGAAAAAGCGGGCTTCAAGCGTGAAGAACTTATCCGCGAAGGTAAAATGGTAAATACATACTGCGATTACTATTTGTATGGTATGACTAAGGCTGATTATATTGAAATTTTCAAATCAAAAAGCGCATCGCGTGAAAAGTCCGGCAGAAAATAAAATGATATAATTAGAACATCAAATACAGGATGCGCCGCAATGGACGCATATGAAGCAATCGAACAATCCCTGACTTTTATCGAGGAACACTTGACAAAAGAGATTTCAACGGAAGAACTGGCAAATACTGTCGATCTGTCCCCTTTTTATTTTCAGCGCCTGTTCAGGCGGCTGGTAAATAAACCGGTTCAGGAATATGTGAAGCTCCGCCGCTTGGCAAAGGTTATTGAAAATTTAAAAAGTAGCGAACAGAGGATTCTTGACGTTGCCCTGGACTATGGCTTTTCAAGCCATGGGAATTTTACACGGGCTTTCAAAGAAACAAACGTATGGGATTACGCCTGAAACCTACAGGAGGGATTTGCCAATGCTCAATACATTCGACAGGCCAAAAGCTTCTATGAATTTGTTTTAATAGTCGAGGGTGGTCCCGCTGCAGCAGGAAATATGATTTTTGCCAATGATGGCCCAATAATTTAGGGTTGCTGAAATGTGGATTAGATGTTCATTGCAATGATATAATTGTTTTTGAGTAGTTCAATCGGAATTTGGGAAGTATTCATTTTGAAAAAATAGGAATTACAGTTATAAAGTCCATGGGCTTTTTCTGGGATGGGCGATATTGGTTTCTATATTGCCGTTATCATCTTCAAAGGAACAGGCTATATGGAGATTATGGGCAGAAATTACGCTTCTACTGGCAATAACAGATTTTACTCTCGGTTTTTGGCTTGCTGAAAAGAAAAATGAAACAAACTTGAGGAAACTTGTTGACGAGATAGAATCATGAAAAAGTGTGTTGCATTTTCCGCTCCGTAAAATTGAAGATATTTTACAAGACCACGGAAATCAGAGATGATACAATAGAATTCATCAAGGGAGGAAATGCACATGAAGAAAGAAATAAGAACGGTAGTTTATGACGATGAGCTTCGGATTGAAGCCTACCGTTTTGAGGGAATCGTGCAGCCTTTCCCAAACCATTTCCATGAGTATTATGTCATTGGATTTGTTGAGGAAGGAGAACGTTGCCTATCTTGTAAAAATCAAGAGTATGTCATTAAAAAAGGCGATATTGTCCTTTTCAACCCTGGGGACAATCATTCCTGCGTCCAGAGAGATGAGGGAACGTTGGACTACAGGGGTTTTAACATCACTAAAGAGGTCATGCTGGATTTGGCCGAGGAAGTCACCGGCAAACGGGAGCTGCCCGGATTCTTCAAAAACGTAATCTATGACGGGGAAGTGACCTGTTATCTTTGTCCACTGCATGAGCTGGTTATGAAGGGATCCTGTGAGTTTGGGAAAGAGGAAAATCTGCTTTTGTTTCTGTCCATACTCATTCAGCAGTACGGGCAGCCCTTTGAAAATTGTATCCCGGAGTGCCCAAAAGAGATTGAAAAAGCCTGCGCCTTTATGGAACAGCACTATGCGGAGCGCATCTACTTGGATCAAATTTGTCGCTGCGCGGGCCTCAGTAAATCGACCCTTCTTCGGGCATTTACAAAATTCAAAGGGGTTACGCCATATAGCTATTTGGAGAACACCCGTATCGGCAAAGCAAAGAAGCTCTTGGAGCAAGGTGTGCCGCCTATCGAAGCGGCACTGCAAACCGGCTTTTCTGACCAGAGCCATTTTACAAACTATTTCAACCGATTTATCGGGCTGGCCCCTGGTGTCTATCGGGAGATCTTTTTAGATAAGGGTGCGGAGGAAAAGCCAAATAGAGAATAAGCACACAACAGGCCATTTATCGGCTTTGTTGACGATCATTATTTGGGGAACCACCTTCATCTTCACGAAGATTCTGCTGGTGGATTTTCAGCCGGTGGAAATCCTGTTTTTTCGGTTCATCACGGGCCTGCTTGCGCTGCTGGCGGTCTATCCCCACCGCCTGAAAGGAACCACCCGCAGGCAGGAACTTACCTTTGCTGTGGCGGGGCTGTGCGGAATCTGTCTGTATTATCTGATGGAAAACATCGCGCTGATTTGGGCCTGCTATTCGGTGCTGACGAAGAAGATCAGCAGCTTTGGCTACAACACCATTCTCACCACAAGGCGGGTATTCTTTTATGGCATCCTGTTTATGATACCGGCGTTGTTTCTGTTTGACTTCAAGCTGGAGCTGGCCCGGTTTGCAACCCCGGTCTACCTGCTCAGCATCATATACCTGGGGCTGGGGCCTCGGCGTTGTGCTTTGTCACATGGAATTTTGCGGTGAAAGTGCTGGGCGTGGTAAAAACAAGCATTTACATCTACATGGTTCCTGTCATTACTGTTGTGACCTCGGTTCTCATTCTCCATGAGAAGATCACCGTTTTAGCAGGACTCGGTACATTATTGACATTGGCGGGCCTGTTTCTGTCAGAAAGCAAAGTATTTACAAGAAAAGAGGATCAACATGGACTTAAAAATGAAAAATGCGTCATGGTCATTGACGAACATCTGCCGCTGGGCCTAATTGCAAACACAGCGGCTATCATGGGTATTACGTTGGGGAAGAAAATGCCAGAGGTGGTCGGTGCTGATGTTTCCGACCAGAGCGGCAATACACATCTTGGCATCATTGAATTTCCCGTACCAATCTTGAAAGGTTCCCCGGAAATCATCAAAGAAATCCGAGAGAAGCTGTACCAGCCCGAATTTCAGGATTTGGCAGTGGTGGACTTTTCCGATCTCGCCCAGGGCTGTAAAACTTACGAGGAATTTATTGAAAAGATGGGGAAAATCCCCGAAAGCTCCTTACAGTATTTTGGCATCGCCGTCTGCGGCACAAAGAAAAAGGTCAATAAACTGACTGGCAGTATGCCGCTGCTGCGGTAAAAAGAAAAGGCCGGAGTATCAAGTTCCAAGGGAACCGCATATTCCGCCCATTAATCGGGCAGCATTGGCCCGTCCCCTTTGCTTCGGCAAGTTTGGCCTGGATATCCTGTTGTCTGACTATAACGGTGGTCATAAAAAGAGCCTCTTTTGTATTGCTGTAAACCTTTTGAATGTGCAGAAAATTAAGGAAGGCACTCAGAGAAATCGGGAGGAAACCGGATATGAAAGAAGTTTCTGTGAAGATGGGTGCTTTGAGGATGATTTAACGAAACTTCTGAATCATTAATGCACGGTGGAAGAAAATAGATGAGGCCAAGGAGAACGGCCAAAGGGACGCTAAAAACCCTCTGGCAATTATTACAGAAGAACAGATTGCCTGCTTTATTTCTCCGATATTTTCCGGCATTACAGATATAAAATCAATTATATCTCCTCGCATAGATAGAACGGCTCACCATGAACAGTGCCGAGATTCGGAGGTCTCGGATATTTCATGCTCCACTGCCTCTAAAATGAGAGGATCTTTCAAAATTATACATCACTTCTTCTTTGCCCTGGAAACAACGGTAAAACATACCTTTTGCCCCGCCTACCATGTTCATAATATCGGAAATCATAAAGGTGGTGAAATAGATGTACAATTCTCAACTGGAAACTTTTCTCCGTGTCGCCGATGCAGGAAGTTTCAACAAAGCGGCGGCCGAAAGCTTCATGACACCAACTGCAGTCATTAAGCAGATCAACTTGCTGGAAGAAAGCCTGGGAGTTTCGCTGTTTGAACGGACGCATTGAGGGCTGCTTCTGACAGAAGCGGGAAAGTCCATGTATCAGGATGCAAAATACATTATTCAATACTGCAAGGATTCTGTGACCAGGGCGAAAAACGCCGTTAAAACGGAAGACGAACTGATCCGTATTGGAACCTCTCCTATGACACCGGCATCTGTGCTTTTGGAACTGTGGCCGAAGATCCATGAAAGATGTCCGGGGATGAAATTTCAACTGATCCCTTTTGACAATACACCGGAAAATGCCAGGGAGATATTGGGAAACCTGGGACAGAACCTGCTTTTGATGCATCGGAACTGGAGTCATTATGTGGACGAACTACGGGATGACCTTCAAAAAAACCACAGCCAGATCCAGATCCATCATTTTGACTTTTATAACATGGAGATATTCAACCGCTGTGAAAACAGTAATGACATATTAATGGCGATTGCGGCATGGGAAAATGTCCATCCGCTTCTTAAAATCCTTCCTGTTGAATGGGATTACGAGATCCCATACGGGCTGCTCCATTCTCCGGAGCCATCCGACACGGTGAAAAAATTTCTAGCTGCTGTACAGAACACGGTAAACAAAACATAAAACCTTTGAGTATAAACTGATGAACAAATCGAGACTTCTTTGGGGGCCTCGATTTTGTTATGCTAAAGTCATACAGCAATAAAAAAGAAGCGGGTGGTTTATAGTGAAACGGATAAGAACGGTGATGCTGCCTGTTATGGTTATAATGTTTCTTACAGCTTGTGGAGGAAACCCAGATGTCATCTCCGGCAGCGATCTGGAATAGGGAATCAAAGCAGTAGAAGAAGCCATTATTGCAGAAAGGGATGAAACTTCGGTGCAGGATACACACGTCAGCCGGGAACGAAGAGAAGGAACGTCAGCCGATACGGTGGCAACACCGGAAGATTTTCCAAATGAATATGGTTATGGAAGCGGCGGAGTTAGCGACTGGTCGCGAGAGGATATGCTGAAAAAGATGCCAAAGCCGAAAGAAAATGAAACGGTCTTGAATACGGCCCCGGATCCCGCAGGAATCCAGGCTTTCTATCTTTGGGAAGAAGGAAATGTACCGACAGTGACCGAGTTTACAAAGGGCATGGACGGATATTTTGACCAGTGGGATTTTCGGCCTTTTGTAACAGCGATTCCGGTAAGGAGCGGAGTAAAGCCAAAGGGGGCTGTCGTTCTGATGGCAGGAGGAGCCTATCAATTCCGCGGCAATTACACAGATTCCCTGCCAACAGCCGCAGCCTTGAGAGAATATGGATTCCAGACGTTTATTGTAGACTATCGGCTGCGGCCATATACCCAGGAAGAAGGGGCGCTGGACGTTGCCAGGGCGGTTCGTTTTATTCGTAAAAACGCGGATGTGTATGGAATTGAGCCAGAAGATATCGCAGTGATGGGTTTTTCAGCCGGCGGGATCCAGGCAGGAGAATTTTTAATGCATTACGATGAAACAGTTAACGGGACAGCACTGGATAATACCTATGCTCCTGATGAGCTGGATGGGGTCCCGGCACACGCCTCAGCAGCCGGAATGATCTATTCTTTCTACGGAAGATTGAGTGTGGGGAATATGGATCCGGACTGGCTTTCGAAAGGAGAACTGCCCCCTACCTTTTACGTGTATGGTACGGAAGATCCTTTTTACAGCCAGTTTGAAGAACAGTATGAGGTGATTCAAGGAATAGGGATTAAAACAAACCGGATTGTGCTGGACAACTGGCCTCATGGCTTTGGCTCTGACGGCGGTTGGATAGCGGATTACGCCCATTGGCTGGAAGAGATATTTCAGCCGGACAGCGCGTCTGGGCTAACAGCCCAGGAAGATGGAATGGAACTGTTTACGTCTGAAACCAGGATGCAGGATGTAATCCAGGATCCGATATTTGCGGATTTTGGCAAACTGATATTTCCGGTGGATTTAGGATTGGAGGAAACTCTGACTCTTAAGGAGGCAGGAGATCGCCTCGTGTGGTACAGTTATGTGAACCCGGAAAGAACGGTTTCCATTGTAAATGAGATGAAATCACGGATACAGGCAGGCGAACAGATTTTTTATGATATTTATACAGATAAAGAAAAAGCAGAAGATCCTTCCAAGGAAAATACGGGCTTGTTTTTCTTTCGCGGAAATCCTGGAGAAAAGTTTGCGGTAGTCAATGCAGGAGGAGGTTTTATGTATGTAGCGGCTATACATGACAGCTTCCCACATATGCAGGAGCTGGCAGAACGTGGTTACAATGCGTTTGCATTGATCTACCGCCCCGGCTCTCAGACAGCCTGTGAGGATCTGGCCAGGAGCTGCTTTTGGAGAAAAGGAGTATCCGGCTCCGGGGGCAGTTATCATGCAGTATACGGGGCTGTCAGAGGTATTTGGAAATGAACCGCCAAGTTATGCATGCGTGGGAACCAGTGATGGCATTGCTTCTTACCGGACTATGGAACAGCGGATTCAAGGGATAAAAGCCAATGGGACTGTCGGAGAGATTGAAGTTTTTGACGGCCTGCCCCACGGTTTTGGTGAGGGCACTGAAAAAGTAGAAAACACCGTCTATTTTTGATAAAATATAAGTATCAAATATAGGCGGTGTTTTTATGGTTGAACAACAGCAAAAATTAGTATTAAGTCCTTATATGGAAATATATGAGTTAGTAGTTCCGAAAGATAATTTGCTTCGCCAAATAAAAGGATTGGTTGATTTTGGATTTATTTATGATGAGTTAATTGATAAGTATTGTCTGGATAATGGACGTAATGCCGTTCCGCCTGTCCGTATGTTTAAGTACCTTCTCTTAAAAGCGGTTTACGACTTATCGGATGTTGATGTTGTA
>JAETNR010000077.1 GCA_021772055.1 Blautia sp.
AGCGAACTGCCGCAAGCCTGATAAAAGTGAAGTGAAATAAAGACTGGAGCAAATCTGTTTCTATCATACAGGTTTGCTCCAGTTTTGTATAGGTACGGACTATCTACCGTTTACTTAATATCTCTAATAATTTTTTGCTTTTTCGACAATAAGGATGATATGAACGTGCAGAACAATGAGGGGCAGTTGGCGAAAGACATTTTATGTGAGTTTATGGAGCAATTTCAGAAAAGAAATCCAAACCTATATGTTTTTTCAAGCCACTTGTACATAGACGAGCAGACACCGCATATCCACATTGATTTTGTTCCTTTTATCCGTAACAGCAAGCATGGGCTTGATACAAGAGTTTCCCTCAAAGGTGCATTGTCAGAACAGGGCTTCAAAGGCGGCACAAAGGGAATGACGGAATGGAACGAATGGATTGAAGCGGAGAAGCAGGAACTTTCAAAAGTCATGGGACGTTATGGCGGACAATGGAAACAGTTAGGTACGCATAACAAGCATTTGTCTGTACTCGACTTTGAAAAGCAGGAGCGACAAAAAGAAGTTGCAGAACTGGAACAGACCATTTCCGGCAGTAAAGAGGAATTATCTAATATTCTTCATCAGCAGATAGCGGTAGGACGAGAAACGGAGCAGATACGGAAAGAGGGCAAAGCGATCCGGCAGGAAGTATCAGAACTTTCCGCAAAAAATCATCTGCTGAAAGAGCAGACGGAAACACTGACAGAGGATAAGGAAAAGCTGTTATCTGAAAATGAGAAATTGGAGAAACAGCAGAAAAAGTTACAGCAGGAAATCAACAAAATGGTGCAGTCAAAGGAAGTCATGGAGCGCAATATTCACGTCTATGATGAAGCTGTGAAATGGCAGTTGCCGGAGTCGGGGGCATTGATGAGTGCAAAGGCATACCGGGATAAAAAGGCTTTGCCGCTTGTAGAGAAATTGAAAGAGGTAGTAAAAAATCTGACTATCAAATGCGTATAGCTTACAGAGCAGGGAAAGAAGCTGACCGCCAAAGCAGACGGGCAACAAGTACAAATTAGCCGCTTGACAGATAAGGTTATGGAGCAAAGCGACATTATAGACCGATTGCAGGAAAAAGTATCTGATTTTGGGCGATTGGAGCGTCATTTAGGCAGAGAACAGATACAGTCGATAGTAGTCAAAGGCATTGGAACAGGCAGAAAGGGCAAATAAACGCCCGAAACGTACCTTTGAAATGCGCCAATAGGAAAGTGAGGATTGATTTGATATGACAGATATGGAAAAGAAAGTAATGATACGGTTATGTGCTAAAATCGTAGTAGATACAGAGCTTTACGAAACGGATAAGGAAGTGCAAAATCTGATAGACTGGGTATGCCTGTCGGAGCAGATAAAGGAAAACAATAATACAATCCGCAATCTGACCGAGGAATATAAAAAGATAGAGCCGGATTGCAGAGAGGGAGTACGGGCGCAGTTGGAGCGCATGGAAGAACTCTGCAAAGAGCGGAATAATCTGTATGAAAAACAGAACGATTTGAAAGGGCAGAAACAGAAGCTTGAAAAGTCGTTGGAACGATAAAAGATGTGGGGCGTGGCGGTTGCTATGCCCTTATTTTATAGTGGTAAATAGAGAGCGGAAGTGGTATAATCAGGGTCATAAATGAAGAACGCGCAAGATAAATAAAACATAGAAAGTTGGAGATAAATATGTCAGAATTAACATCAATGCTGAATATTGGTAAAGAGATGGAGAAAAAGCTAATATCTGTTGGTATTGAATCGTCCGAACGACTTATTGAGATAGGTGCAAAGGACGCATTTCTTAAGCTAAAGCAGAAATATCCGAATGTATGTCTGGTGCATTTATATACATTGGAGGGAGCAATTCATGATACAGAATTTAACAGACTTTCAGAGGATACGAAAAAGGAATTAAAAGAGTTTAGCGATTTTCTAAAAAAATAGTAACGCTGATTCCTGTTTGTAAGAGAAATAATATTTTTCCTTAGTAATGATTTGAACATGGTGCTAGCACCATGTAGATAAGGGCGACAAGGAGAAAATGGCGGCTGTGATTGGCTCTATTTTGACTCTAAAAATTCTGACTGGTACAAAAACGAGAGCAATTTTTAAAGAATATGGATAATAAATCCATTAAAAATCAAACAGAAATAGCCAGTTCATGTTATCCGCCGAGGGGTTCGAATAGTAAACAAAGAGCCGGAAAGCCGTATAAACTGATATGCCCCTCATATGATAGTTTTGGATATTTTCATTGTCTGCCATATGGGAAGCATTTAGAAGCCTTAAGGCAGACAGAAAACTCCAACATGGCAGCGGAACATTTAACTATGGGGATTGGAGAGTATGGCTATAAATCAGAATCTGGAGAGGTGCTATTTTGAAAAAGGTAATTTTATATATTCATGGAAAAGGTGGAAGTTATTTGGAAGCCGAACAATATAAGGAAAATTGTATTGGTTTTGATATGATCGGGATAGACTTCAATGAGTATCTTCCTTGGATTGTACAAAATCAAATTCAATCGGCTTATGATGAAGCGCATGAAAGATACGATTATATTTATGTGAAAAAGGAGAAATCCCTACGGAGTTTGGGGAAACTTTATCGTGGAAATATTTATGCTTTGTCAGAGAAAACCCTATAACATGGAATGTTCCTACAGAAATCTTATATGCAGGAAATGATAACCTTGTATCCCGTCAAACAGTAGATGAATTTATTAGTAGCCATAATGCACATCTTACTGTAATGGAAAATGGGGAGCATTGGTTTCATACAGATGAACAACTTGCTTTCTTAGATGCCTGGATGAAAGAGGTAATACGCTAAATTTTTATTTGCCTAAAACTGGTAGGCAGTCCAGCCGCACCACTCTGGTGTAAGTAGCCTTCCCTCCTTTGGCTTTCCTTTTTGTGCTTGCCAGAATGTAGGTACAAAGGAAGTTTATCACTGACCGGTATGCGGTATATAAGTGGTTGGGTCGAAAGCATAGTCCTTCGCCGCAAGGCGGGGGACTTTTTCCATAATGAGGACAGGAAGTTCATCCCCGCGCGGCTTTTTTTGAAAGGAGTATACCACTTATGCAGTATATGGGAGTGCCGCTCAAACTTAAGCAGAAGCAATTCAGGAAATTGAAAAATCTTATAATTTCATGTATACTTGGAAAAAGAAATTAGACTGAGAAACGGGAAGTGATATAGGAGGATTCATATGCTTGATATGATACCTAACGAAGAAGAAATGACGGCTTTAGTCGGAAAATATCGATATGACGTATGGAATAAGTTATGTGCTTTGATTGATGAAAATTATGATATGGATTGTTTGTGGAATAAAGGCGGTAAAGCATGGAAATATGAATATAAATATCGTCGGGGCGGTAAAACGCTGTGCGCATTATATGCAAGAGAAAACTGTGTGGGCTTTATGATTATCTTAGGGAAAGACGAACGGTTAAAATTTGAAACAGATAGAGAAAATTACTCAAAAGAAGTTCAAGAAATATATGACAAAGCTCAAACTTACCATGATGGGAAATGGATCATGTTTGAGCCGGTGGATACTTCTATGTTTAATGATTTCATTAGATTGTTGAGAATGAAAAGAAAGCCCAACAGAAAGTAAAGTTATATCAAATAAGGAGTTTTCAAATGGAAATCAGAGTTCTTCGCTATTTTTTGACTGTCGTACGGGAAGAAAGCATTACAAAAGCGGCAGAAGTCCTGCATATAACGCAGCCGACTTTAAGCCGGCAGCTATCGCAGATGGAAGAAGAAGTCGGAGTTAAGTTATTCCGCAGGGGTACACGCAAAATCAGCCTGACCAATGAGGGAATCCTTTTGCGCAGGCGTGCGGAAGAAATCTTACAGCTTGTGGATAAGACGGAAAAGGAGCTTGTCGAGCAGGGGGAACAGATAGAAGGCAGGGTTTCCATCGGCTGTGGGGAAATTGCGTCCGTGCAGTTGCTGCCGGAACTATTTCGGTCATTCCGGGAAAAATATCCCCGTGTCAGCTTTGATATTTTTACTGCAACGGCAGATCTGGTCAAGGAACAGATGGACAGGGGACTGCTTGATCTTGGGCTGCTGCTTGAGCCAGTTGACGTGGAAAAATATGATTTTATCCGTTTTGACATAAAAGAGAACTGGGTAGTCCTGATGAGGCCGGATGACCCGCTTGCAGGAAAAGAAAGCATTACTGCAAAAGACCTGTCTCTGGCGCCGCTTATTCTGCCGCGCCGGACGCGTGTGCAGAGCGAGCTGGCAAGCTGGTTCGGGGATTATTACGAAAAGCTGGATGTAGTTTTCACCAGTAACCTGAATACAAACGGCGCGATCATGGTGGAAAGCGGTCTGGCATATTCCATTGTAGTAGAAGGGGCAGTTTCTTTCTGGGATCAGTCAAAAATCACTTACCGGCCGCTCAGGCCCGCCCTGACAGCGACCAGTGTATTGTCATGGAAGCGGGGCCAGCCGTTCAGTCTTGCATCCACAAAATTTATTGATTACGCAAAATGCTTTTTAGGCATGAGTATGCCATAAAAATCAAGTATTTGATATAGAGGAATTTCAGAATTATAATGTAAGTGCAGTCAGGAGAAGCAATCTCCCGGAGCGTATTTTGACACGTTCTATGCACTTACTTTTTTTATCCGGAATTGGAGGAACATCAATGACTTTACAGGAGGCGGCAATACGGTTTCAAATTAATATAGAAAAATTGGATTTCTATGAAAAAAATGGTCTTTTGGAATGCAGCCGGCTTATTGACGGGGTTCCTGATTATACGGAAGATGAACTGCGCAGGGTAGGGCTGATCCATTCCTTGTTGAAAGCGGGTTTTGATATAGATTCGCTGAAAAAGTATTTTTCCCTGCCTGGCCATGATGGTGCGGATAAAAAAGAAAAGGTACGTTTGCTGAGAAAACAGCGTTGTCAGATACTGGATGAAATCCATGACAAGCAGCAATCCCTGGATGAGCTTGATTATATGATTGAAAAGATCAGAAAGGAATGATGGAATGAACAGACTTTATATTGACTGCGCCTGTTTGCGGGCAGGCTGAGAAATCTGTTTGGCATCAGACGGCTGTAGGGAAGACATTACATTCTTATTAGTACAATAAAAGCAGGAGGAGGTTTATGATGAAAAAGGCAACTACGATTTTACTTTCCCTTATTATGGCTATGTGCCTTGTTGCTTGCGGAAATTCCTCAGGACGGGCAGAGCATTCTTCCACAGGGAACAATTCTACAGAAAGTGGAACAAGGAATGATGCAGAGAACAGCGCCGGCGATCCTGCGCAGGCAGAAAGCGGAGCAGAAGGCGGCGCACAGACAGAGGACAAATTGGAAGACGACGCGCAGGCAGAAGGCAGAGCGGAAGACGGTGTGCAGACACAAGGCAGCGGCACACAGACGGAAACAGAAATTCCTGAAACACATGGGAGCAAAGTGCTTGTGGCTTATTTCTCTGCCACCAACACCACAGAAGGCGTGGCGGAACATATTGCAAACGGCCTGAATGCAGATCTTTATGAGATCATTCCAGAAGATCCCTATACAGATGCAGATCTGAACTACAATGATAACAACAGCCGTTCGACCATCGAAATGAATGACCCTTCTTCCCGCCCGGCGATTTCCGGTTCTGTGGAGAATATGGGGCAGTATGATATTGTGTTCATCGGCTATCCCATCTGGTGGGGAGAAGCGCCAAGAATCGTCAGCACCTTTGTGGAGAGCTATGATTTTTCCGGCAAAACGGTGGTTACCTTCTGTACCTCCGGCGGCAGCGGCATGGGTTCCAGCGGGGCGAACCTGGAGGAACTCACAAGCGGTGCCACATGGATGGAGGGACGCCGTTTAAACGGAAGCGATTCTCAGGATACAGTTATGGAATGGGTAAACAGCCTTGGGCTGAATCTGGCGGAATAATCAGGTAAAACGAATTCTGAGATGAATTTTATAAAAAAAATAACAGCCCGGCGGTTTCAGTGTATCTGATATGGAGAGCCGGGCAGACAAATGGGTGGCAGAACTGGGATTATCAGAAGAATAGGAAAGGACAGACGACCTATGAAAGCAAAAAGGAATATAAAGATGGGGATCGACTTTGTAATGACAGTGTTGCTGCTCTGCCTGATGGGCTATCAGATCACTGGCCAGATGCTTCATGAGTGGTTTGGGGCTGGGATGCTTGTGCTGTTCATCGCACACAATATCCTGAATATCAGGTGGTACGGCAATCTGTTCAAAGGAAAATACAGATTGTTGCGGATCATGCAGACAGCCGTTAATTTCAGCGTCCTTATTTCCATGCTCTGTCTCGGGTACAGCGGCATCATCATGTCCCGGCATGTGTTTGCTGCTCTTCCTATCAGCGGTCCCATGGCAACGGCAAGAAGTATGCATATGGCGGCCTCTTACTGGGGATTTGTGTTGATGGGATTTCATCTGGGCATGCACTGGGGGATGGTTACGGGGATATTCCGCAGATTATTAAAAGGCAGAAAACTGTCCGGCTTGTCTGTGTGGGTTTTACGGCTGGCAGCTGTGCTGATTGCGGGATACGGGCTGCTTTGCTTTATTCGGAAGGATATTGTTTCTTATATGTTCCTGAAGAATGAATTTGTATTTTTCGATTTTGAGCAGAGTATGTTGTCAGTCATTTTGGAATATGCAGCAATGATGGGATTTTGGGTTTTGGCCGGTTTTTCTGTTGTCAAAGGAATCGGAAAACTCTCAGCTTATGCAGTCCGAAAGAAAGGAGATGCAAAATGAAGAGGATCAGTGCCATTTTCATGGCTGCAGCCATGATGATGTTATGCTCATGTGGGAACAATGCCGCAGGGCAGGATAGCAAGTCCGCAGATGATAACGGGCAGACAGAAGTCCGGCTGGAAGAAACCGATGTTTCGGATATAAATGATGCGGAAAAAACAGAAGGGAATGATACAGGAAATCCGGCTGCGGTTCCGTTGCCGGAAGAGTTTGTTTTGATTCAGGGAGGCACCTTTCAGATGGGCAGTCCTGCAGAGGAAGCATGGCGCTCTGAGGATGAAGTCCGGCATACGGTTACAGTCAGTGACTTTTATATGGATGCTTATGAACTGACACAGGCAGAATATCAGGAGATTACCGGGGAGAACCCGTCCAGCTTTTCGGGGGAGGATCTGCCGGTGGAGAATGTTTCCTGGCTGGATGCCGTTTCTTATTGCAATGCCAGGAGTGAAAGGGAAGGATTGGTGCCGGCATATACGGTAGACGGATCAGACGTAACATGGGACCGTAGCGCGGACGGCTATCGGCTTCCTACCGAGGCAGAATGGGAATATGCCTGTCGTGCCGGGACCACAACGCCGTTCAATACGGAAACTTCCATCAGCGCGGAAGAAAGTAATTACTATGGCCATTATCCTTATGAAATCGAGGATAACTATTTTTCACAGGGAAATCTGGACACAAAGCCCGGTGAGTACCGGCAGACCACTGTTCCGGTCACCAGTTTCTCCCCGAATCAGTGGGGGCTGTACAATATGCACGGCAATGTGGGCGAATGGGTCTGGGACTATTACGGAGCCTATGACAGCACCAACGAAAGTGCTGTTGGCAGCACCAACGAAAATACTGTTGGTAGCACCAACGAAAATACTGTTGGTAGCACCAACGAAAATACTGTTGGTAGCACCAACGAAAATACTGTTGGTGCGGAAGAACAGATAGACCCAACCGGGGTCGAAACCGGAACGCTGCGGGTGTACCGGGGCGGGGGCTGGAATGATTTTGCCAAGAATATGTGCAGCGCCTACCGTGCAGCGCTTGCCGGGGATAAAGGCAGCTTCAACATCGGCATACGTCTTGTGCGGAATGCGGTAAACGGTACCGGCAGTGTCGCCAGTGCGGGGATAGAACACACGGCAAGCGCGGGAGGGAAAGTGCTGATTGCGTTCTTCTCCTGGGGAGGGAATACAAAAGGGATTGCGGAAGAAATCCAGGCACAGACAGGCGCGGATTTATTTGAGATTACCTTGGTCAATCCGTATTCCGGCGATTATAATACCGTGCTGGATGAGGCGCAGAGGGACCAGAATGATCAGGCACGCCCTGAACTTGCCGTTCATGTAGAAAACATGGAGGAATATAATACGGTTATACTTGGATATCCAAACTGGTGGGCATCGATCCCCATGCCAATCGCTTCTTTTTTGGAAGAATATGATTTTTCCGGCAAGACGATTATTCCATTCTGCTCCCATGGCGGCGGACGGTTCGGACAGAGCCTGACAGCGATTGCAAAGCTGGTTCCGGATGCGGAGATGGGCGAGGCATTGTCTGTCCACTATTCCGGTGGCAGCGATTTGCCGGATGAGATAACGAAATGGCTGGAAAAAAATGCCGTGAAACCATAGGCGGGCTGTTTGGCGCCGATCCAAAGGAAGTGAGCCATGGGGATTGTGCTGTAATCTTTGAAAGGGCATACAGATAAACAGGAGAGCCGCAGGGGAAGGAAAAATGAGACAGGAAACAGAGATTTTTTCCAACAGAGACCTAAAAAATATGATATTGCCGTTGTTCTTGGAACAGCTTCTGGTAATGCTGGTGGGCATGGCGGATACGCTTGTGGTCAGCTATGCGGGGGAGGCGGCGGTGTCCGGGGTGTCTCTGGTCAATCAGTTCAACACGATCTTTATTTATTTGTTTACCGCTTTAGCTTCCGGCGGCGCCGTAGTGATCAGCCAGTATATCGGACGCAGGGCTATGGAGGATGCCGGGGAATCGGCAAGCCAGCTTTTGCTGTTTTCCACCGGTTTTTCCGTTATTCTTTCAGTGTTTGTGCTGATCTGCGGCGAGCGGCTTTTGCGGCTGTTATTCGGCAGGGTGGAGACGGATGTCATGGCAGCCTGTGTGGTTTATCTCAGGATCTCCGCCTGCTCTTATCCGGCGTTGGCTGTCTATAATTCTGGTGCAGCGGTCTGCCGCAGCCTGGGAAAGACGGATGTGACCATGTATTTGTCTGTAGTCTCCAACATGATCAATATTATCGGCAATCTCATCGGCGTGTTTGTCCTTAACGCCGGGGTGGCAGGGGTTGCATGGTCGTCCCTGATTGCCAGAGTTTTTTCTGCCGTGGTCATTACGATACTGTGTTTCAGGAAGAAAAACGGGGTAGTTTACCGGTGGCGGTGGATTTTCAGGTGGAACGGTGCGTCCATGAAACAGATTCTGGGCATCGCCGTACCTAACGGCTTGGAGAATGGCGTTTTTCAGCTTGTGAAAGTGGCGCTTTCCAGCATTGTGGCACTGTTTGGCACTTATCAGATTGCCGCGAACGGCGTGGCACAGAGCATCTGGTCCATGGCGGCCCTGGCGGGAGTTGCCATGGGACCGGCCTTTATCACGGTGATCGGACAGTGTATGGGAAATAGGGATACGGATGCCGCCGGCTTTTATTTCAGGAAGCTGACCCGCATCACCCTGCAGCTTTCCTCCGCATGGAATCTTTTGATTTTCCTGCTGACGCCGCTGTTTCTCAGAGTTTACGCCTTGGAGCCGGAAACAAAACGGCTTGTCATCTGGCTGGTGTTGCTCCACAATGTATTTAATGCAGCCGCTTTCCCCTTTTCCGGCGCATTGGGCAATGGTTTGAGGGCGGCCGGGGATGTGAAGTTTACAATGGCTGTTTCCGTTGTTTCTACCCTTGCCGTACGGCTGTTTTTATCGTGGCTGTTTGGCATTGTCTTACGCCTGGGAGTCATCGGCATTGCCGTTGCCATGGTCTGCGACTGGGTATTCCGGGCAGTGGTCTTCTTCCTGCGGCAGAAGTCCGGGAAGTGGAAAAACTTTCAGGTGATTAAGGCATGAAGCATATAAATACAATAAATTATAGTAGGAGGAAATTTTATGAACAAGAAAATTTTAGTAGCCTATTTTTCTGCAAGCGGTACGACCGCGCTGGCTGCAAAGAGTCTGGCAGATAGTATCGGGGCGGATCTGTATGAAATCAGGCCCGCTGTTCCGTATACCAATGAGGATCTGGACTGGACGGATAAAAAATCCCGCAGCAGTGTGGAAATGAACAACAGGTCCGGACGTCCGGCACTGGCGGATGCCGATGCAGATATTGCCGCCTATGATGTTGTTTTCCTGGGCTTCCCCATCTGGTGGTATGTGGCGCCCACCATCATCAATACCTTTCTGGAAAGCTATGATTTTTCCGGCAAGACCGTCATTCCCTTTGCGACTTCCGGCGGCAGCGGCATGGGAAAGACCAACGAGGGACTGGAAAAGAGCTGTCCCGGTGCAAAGCTAATGGCAGGAAAGCTGTTAAACGGAGTTTCCGGAATGGAAATGAAAACATGGGCGGAAAGCGTATTGTAAAGAAGGGAGAATCAATGATGGAAAAGATTGTACAGACGGCGGGAAGGGACGCACTTGGAAATTTTGCACCGGAATTTGCGCATTATAATGACGATGTACTGTTCGGAGAAAATTGGAACAACCATGATATTGACCACAAAACCCGGTGCATCATCACCGTGGTAGCGCTGATGTCTTCGGGGGTGACGGATTCCTCTTTGAAGTTTCATTTGGAGAATGCGAAGAAGGCAGGGGTAACGAAGAAGGAGATTGCGGCAGTCGTTGCCCACACGGCTTTTTATGCCGGATGGCCGAAGGGCTGGGCCGTGTTCCATATGGCAAAGGAAGTATGGAATGGGGAGGCCGGAGGGGCGGATGCAAAAACGGCCCACGAAAACAGCATGATTTTCCCTATCGGTGAACCCAATGACGGATTTGCCCGGTACTTTATCGGACAAAGTTATATTGCGGCGGTTTCCAAGGATCAGGTTGGGATCTTTAATGTGACCTTTGAACCGGGCTGCCGGAACAACTGGCATGTTCACCATGCTGACAAAGGCGGCGGACAGATTCTTATTTGTGTGGCCGGACGGGGCTATTACCAGGAGTGGGGCAGGGAGGCCGTGGAGATGAAACCCGGCGACTGCATCAACATTCCCGTGGGAGTGAAGCATTGGCACGGCGCTGCCCCCGACAGCTGGTTTTCCCATCTGGCCGTAGAGGTTCCCGGAGAAAATATCTCCAACAAATGGCTGGAGCCGGTGGATGATGGGCAGTATGGGGTGTTGGAATAACCGTTATAACGTGAGAAGGGAATGGTAAAATTTATGAACATTTTAGTCATTGAGAGCAGTCCTCACAAAAAGGGATCATCGAATCTGCTGGCAGAACATTTTATACAGGGGGCAGAAGAAGCAAGGCATAAAGTGACGGTTTTTGATGCCGCCGGGCCAATCTCCACCCTTGCATGGGCTGTGATGCCTGTGGAATGTCCGGGCCATGCTGCCAGAAGGATGACATGGCATATTTACCCATCCGGTTTTGGCCGGAATTGGTGAAAAATATGGAAAGACTGCAGCACAGGCTGCTTTACGCTGGAATGTGCAGAGAGGTGTCGTGGTCATTCCAAAATCTACCCATAAAGAACGCATGGAAGAGAACCTGAATATTTGGGATTTTAAGCTGAGTGATGAGGATATGGAGGCAATCGGCGGGCTGGATCTGGGACACAGTGAAATTATTGACCACAGTTTGGCAGAAACAGCGAAATGGCTGAATGGGTGGAAAAATGATACTTAAGGCTAGCCAGCAGGATGCTTTGCGTGATGATACTATGTTGTAAAATGTTTTTCCATGGGTCGATTATCTTTGTGGCAGGACAAAATATGGTTGACGTTTTTGCCAGAAAATTGACGTTCCTGCCAGATACCTTGATTCCCAGCCGAAATGAATTACTATGAAAATAGAGGTTCTTTGCGGAAAGGGGTTGACAGGATATGCCGGAGCGGCCGATCATTGACAGACAGACAGACAGACAGACAGACAGACAGACAGACAGACAGACAGACAGACAGACAGACAGACAGACAGACAGACAGACAGACAGACAGACAGACAGACAGACAGACAGA
>JAETNR010000176.1 GCA_021772055.1 Blautia sp.
TGCCGGTTTCTGGAAAGCAACGGCGTTTTTTCCTGTTTACGAAATGTTCGCAAATCCCCGCAGCAGCTTATCCATGCCATCCCACAAACTATCCAGGCGGGTGTGCAGATCGTCTACGTCGGCAGCGTAAATTAAGAAAATCACAGACAGGGTGGTAACGGTTTTCGTTGGCAATAACCGCAACTGCGTCTATGATTTTCTTCTCTACGGTCAATCCATAGTTTTCTTCAAAATATAGGAGCAGATATTTCACATCCACATCCGTCAATGTCGGGCTGTCACGATACCAGCCGAGGGACTTCACAATGTCGATTCTTTCGGTCAGAAGATTTTTTCGGATAGCCCCTTTCAAAAGTGGGTCATATTGCAGAACACGCTTATAATTTGCGGCAGTATTATAAACCTTACCTTTCTCGCTCTGCTCTAAGCTGTTTCGGATTTCTTCTACTGTGCATGGTTCTGTCTGCTGACAGTTCTGCAATTCGCTGTTCAAGTTTCAACACCTCCTTTCTCTGTTCTGCCACAAGTGCTTTTCGTTCCTCCAATGAACCATACAGAAGAATATCAAGCAGATATTCGATATAGTTCTTCTTATACAGTGCTTCTGCAAACAGAGGATTCCATTCCTCATCCGGCTGTTTAGGAGCGTATTTCTTTTCCCATTCTCTAAGAAGATGAAAATAATCCGTCAGCACCTTGTAGCAATGATTTTCTCCTTTTTGATACTTCTGTTCCGGTGTCGGCTCACGAATACGAGGGCGAATACTCGGCTTTTGTCGGCTGTCATAGTTAAGACCAAAATCTTCAGCAAGTTTGACAGCAGCTTCCCTCAGCCCGATACCGAATAGCTTCGCTGTCAGATCAACAGCGTCTCCGGTCACTCCGCAGCCAAAACAGTAATAGCGTTCATCCAGCTTCATACTGGGGGACTTATCCGAGTGAAACGGACAGCACGCCATACCTGTGCGACCCACTTTCAAGCCATAGGCTTCTGCGGCTTGTCGGGCAGTAACATTTTCTTTTACAACTTCAAATACATTCATGTGACTCCTTTCCTGAAACGAAAAAAGCACCTGTCATTTTCAAAACGAAAACAGCAAGTGCCTTAAAGTTCCATATTTAATTTTAGGTGCAAAAAAGCAGGAGACCTTTTCAGATTTCCTGCTTAGCAAAGCTGTGAAGATTTAATTGTGGTTGGGTTGCCAGTTATACAAACTGGAATTTGGTTGAAATGTTTATCCTCTTAAACTTTCCAATTCGCTTAGCGAAAGTCCTTTAACTAAAACGCTATCTTTTTTTGAATCGAGAACATATTTTTCAACATTCTT
>JAETNR010000014.1 GCA_021772055.1 Blautia sp.
AACAAAATTCTGGGACATAATCTGTGCATGGCATTTAACAGCATCTTCAGAGAACCCTGTGATATCGGAAAAATAAAACATCTTATTTTCTAAAAAATCCGTTTTTGAGTTGCACAAGGATATTTCGGGCAATTTTGAGCTAACAGGCAGTGCAATTTTCAAGTAGCACAACGAGTAAAATTATTCTCAATCTTATAAAATTCCCTGGTTTTGCTTAAACTTTGGATACGGTAATCAATATTGCCGCCATCCACGGCACAAATGGCTGAATCAATTCTCCCCAATGGACGAATCAGAATTCTTTGAAGAATCACAGCTGCCATAGCAAGCCCCAAAATGGATAGAAGCAATACACTATATATCCAAAGGGGAATTCCATTATCCACATCCCTTTTTGACATATAGTTTACCAGAAATAGATCATCGTTCAAAAATCGCCATTGGCTGCATCCCACGTTTCTGCGATTGCATTGGTACTAAGCAAACTTCCCAAAGTAAAAACTCCGCCTGTAAATGAGATACATAAATAGTTCTTTTCTCCAATAGTTATCAACGCCCATTCTCCCTTTTTAACCTGCCCCTTAGAGAGCCATTGGTCAATTGTCCAGGAATCCTCATAGCTTAGACTATCCATTGCTCGAACCTTCATGTATTCTCCGGTATTATGCATCTGAGCAAAAATAGCTTCTGCAAACAATACCTTTCTCATTTTTTCAAGCTGAAAATACAGTCTGGTTTTTGCAAGCTCGTAATCCGTCTCTTTCTTATTGCCTCCTATTCCTACCCAGTAACTGTCCACTGCCGTCTGTGCAATATAATCTCTAAGAATATCCAATTGTCCACGCACCTGATTTCCATACATAGACACTGTAGTGTGACGATCCTGGATAATTTTATCCCGCATATTCTTTAATAGGTTTCTGCCAAGAAAGGGATCTGTCAGGTTCAAAGGAATCAGCAACCCAAAAATCAGCAGCAGGATTTTCCAACGAATGGAGGTTCTTTTATACATGTTCAAACACCTCTGATTATGCCAGCAGGATAACAACTCCCGCTCTCAGTATTTTATATGTTATACCGGCAAATTTTCTCAAAGTCACTATCTTTTATATTCCCACGTGATTAATGGCAAAAAAAAGATTCCGGATATATTATCCGAAATCTCTTTTTATCAATAGTATCATGCCCCTGCCTTCTCAAACTGGCTGTTGTACAGTTCTGCATAAAATCCGTTTTTGCCAAGGAGCTCTTCATGAGTTCCCTGCTCTACGATATCGCCATCCTTCATCACAAGGATCAAATCCGCATCCTTAATGGTCGAAAGCCGATGTGCGATCACAAAGCTGGTTCTTCCCTTCATCAGGTTATCCATCGCCTTCTGGATCCGCACTTCCGTTCTCGTATCAACAGAGGAGGTGGCTTCGTCCAGGATCAGGATCCTGTTATCTGCAAGAATGGCTCTGGCAATGGTCAGAAGCTGCTTCTGCCCCTGGGATACATTGCTGGTCTCTTCATCCAGCACCATGTCATAACCTCCCGGCTGCTGCATGATAAAATTGTGGATATGGGCTGCCTTGGCAGCTGCAACCACCTCTTCATCCGTAGCATCCAGACGTCCGTAGCGGATATTGTCCCGGATGGTTCCGGAAAACAGCCAGGTATCCTGCAGCACCATGCCGAACATCTCCCGGAGACTGCCTCTGTCAAAATCTTTGATATTATGACCGTCCACCTTAATGGCACCGCCGTTCACATCATAAAAACGCATCAGCAGTTTGACCATGGTAGTTTTTCCCGCACCGGTAGGTCCTACAATGGCAATCTTCTGTCCGTCCTTTACTTTTGCGGAGAAATCATGAACAATGATCTTCTGGGGATCATAGCCGAATTTTACATGCTCAAATTCCACATTTCCACGGAGGTTTGTAATATCCGCCGGGTTTTCCACATTCTGCACCTCTTCCGGTTCTTCTAGGAACTCGAATACCCTCTCAGATGCCGCTGCAGATGCCTGGAGCAGATTCGTCACCTGTGCAATCTGCTGGATCGGCTGGGTAAAATTCTTAATGTACTGGAAAAAGGACTGGATTTCACCAACCTCAATATTCCCTTTGATGACAAAGATTCCTCCCAGAAGGGCAACCATCACATAACCCAGATTTCCCACAAACTGCATGACCGGCATCATAATACCGGAAAAGAACTGGGATTTCCATGCGGATTCATAAAGCTTCTCATTATCCTTCTCAAATTCCGCAATTACATCCTCTTCTTTGTTAAATGCCTTTACCACATGATGTCCGCCGTAATTTTCTTCAATCTGTCCGTTTACCCTGCCGAGATAGCTCTGCTGTGCCTGGAAATATTTCTGGGAATGTTTCATCACAACGCCAATGATTCCCATGGAAAGAGGCAGCATCAGAACCGCCACCAGCGTCATCCAGACATTAATGGACAGCATCATGGCAAATACCCCCACCAGGGTGGTGATGGAAGTGATCAGCTGTGTCATGCTCTGGTTCAGGCTCATCTGCAGCGTATCCACATCATTGGTCACACGGGACAAAATCTCTCCGTTGGTCCTGCTTTCAAAATAATTCAGGGGAAGCCTGCTGAACTTCTCGGAAATATCCTTTCTCAGATGATACGTCACATCATTGGAGATCCCCGTCATAATAATTCCCTGGATAAAGGAAAAACAGGCACTGCACACATATAAAGCCATCGTCCATAAAAGGATCTGCCCGATTTTTGCAAAATTGATGCCTCCGGTCCCGCTTACCTTGGCAACCAGGCCGTTAAACAATTCCGTAGTTGCCTTTCCAAGAATCTTTGGCCCCACGATGCTGAAAATCGTTCCTGCCACTGCAAAAACAAACATAATGCCAAAACGGACCTTATACTGCCCCATATACCGGAACAGCTTTGCCATAGAACCTTTGAAGTCCTTGGCCTTTTCCCCGGAATGCATTCCCCGTCCGTGGCCGCCCATAGGGCCTCTTTTTACCTGACTGCTCATGCCAATTCCTCCTCTGATAACTGCGACATTGCGATCTGACGATAAACTTCACAGTTCTTCATCAGTTCCTTGTGAGTTCCGATGCCTGCCATATGCCCGTCGTCCAGAACAATGATCTGATCCGCATGCAGGATCGTACTGATACGCTGCGCAACAATAATGGTAGTTGCGTCCTTTGTATGTGCTTTCAGCGCCTTCCGAAGAGCACTGTCTGTTTTGAAATCCAAAGCAGAAAAACTGTCATCAAAAAGATAGATCTCCGGCTGCTTTGCAACGGCTCTTGCAATGGAAAGCCGCTGCTTCTGCCCTCCGGATACATTGGTTCCGCCCTGAGCGATCGGGGAATGGTAGTTCTCCGGCTTCTGCTCAATGAAATCTGCTGCCTGGGCTACTTCTGCTGCTTCTTTCACTGCACTTTCGCTGATATCGGTCTTTCCGTAACGGATATTGGAGTCAATGGTTCCGGAAAACAGGACTCCCTTCTGGGGTACATACCCCAGTTTTTCCCGCAGCTCCTTCTGGGTCATTTTCCTCACATCCACGCCGTCCACACGGACTGCCCCTTCTGTCACGTCATAAAAACGGGGAATCAGATTGAGCAGAGTGCTCTTGCCGCTTCCGGTGCTTCCAATGACAGCCACAGTCTGCCCTTTCTGTGCTTTGAAAGAAATGTCTGTCAGCACATTCTCTCCTGCCTCCGGATAGGCAAAGGTTACATGGTCAAATTCCACACAGCCTTTCTGGTTTTCCATTGCATGTCCGGGATTTTCCGGATCTTCAATGCTTCCTTCTGTTTCCAGGACTTCATTGATCCGGACTGCCGCCACATTGGCTCTTGGGAGCATAATGGACATGGCCGTGATCATCAGGAAGGACATGATGATCTGCATAGCATACTGAATAAATGCCATCACATTTCCTACCTGCATGGTTCCCGCATCTACTGCATAAGAACCGGAATAAATGATAAGAATGGAAGTTCCGTTCATAATCAGCATCATGATCGGCATCATAAAGGTCATACAGCGGTTGACAAAAAGATTGGTTTTCGTCAGATCCAGATTGGCACGCTCAAACCGCTCCTCCTCATGCTTTTCCCTGCTGAATGCACGGATGACCGGAATGCCGGTCAGAATTTCTCTGGTTACCAGATTCAGACGGTCAATGAGCTTCTGAAGCTTTGTGAATTTCGGCATGGCCACCTGAAAAAGCACAAGGATAACAAGGAGGATCAGCACTACCGCTACCCCCAGGATCCATGTCATGGAAGAGTCTGTCTGCAGCACACGGATCACACCGCCGATTCCCAGGATCGGTGCATACAGCACGATCCGGAACATCATAGCCATGACCTGCTGTACCTGCTGCACATCATTGGTGCTTCGCGTAATCAGGGATGCGGTGGAAAATTTATGATATTCCCTGCTGGAAAAACTCATGATCCGGCTGTAAACACTGCTTCTAAGGTCATGCCCAAGCCCCGCTGCCACTTTTGCAGAAAGAAAGGTCACCGCAATCGCCGCTGCCATGATGACCAATGCCATCAGGATCATCCGGATACCGGAAACGATAATGTAATCCATCTGGATTCTGTCAACATCCTCGCCCATGTCTTCATATTCCCTGCGGACAAAGGAAACGGCTGCCTGGGTGAGAATGGATTCCGGCATCTCTGTTATTTTTTCTTCCATGGATTTCATCATCTCCATGCGTGCTTCCTTTGGCATCTGTTTCATCACCATCATGGGATCCATCCCTTCCTGGATTCCCATTCCTGACAACATATTTAAGGTTTCTTCATTTTCTGCTGTAAGGGAATAGACCATCATCATAGGTTTACAGAATTGGTCATTCAATCCATCCCTTGCTTCCCGGGAAACATTATCCTTCAGCACATAGGTGTCTCCATCCAGCACGTAAGACTTAAGGACTTCATCAGCTGTATCTTCCTCCATAAACAGCTGCAGGTTCTCCATGGTGGATACCCGGATTTTTTCCGGCACGCCGTCCTCAATTCCCTGCTGCTGAATTCCCACATTTACAATTCGGGATGTGTAATCCGGAAGGGAAAGGTCACAGTAGGCCTGGAGAAACAAAAGACCTACGATCAGGACAATACTTCCTGCTGATTTTTTTAGATATTTCATCAGTTTGATCATTGTTTCAATCCTTCTTTCTATTTGATTTGTATTTCTATATAGTCATTCAGCCATTGCTGAGCTGATACTGCCTTATAAACCGCAGAGTCCTGCCGATGTTCCCGGTATCTGTTCCATATTGTCCAGTATCTGCAGGAAAAACCTCCGTAAAAGGCACATTTCTGTTTCTGTAAAATTGCCAAACATGATCTTTTCCATTTCCTGAAAACGTGCCAGCAGCACTTTTACTGTTTCCTTTCCCTTCCCTGTCAGGTAAACACGCATAATGCGCTGATCCTTTTCATCCCGCCTGCGGCATACGATTCCGATCTTCTCCAGGCGCTGAATGCTTACATTCACTGTAGACGGCTTGTTCCGCAGCAATTCCGTCATTCTGCGCTGACTGCATCCATCAGACCGTGACAAAACCATGATTACGGGCATCTGGCCCGGCTGAAGTCCCAGCTCTCTGATCTGTCCGAGACATTTCTCCGCATAGCATCGGCTGATATCCATGTAGAGTTCCTGCATGGACTTCTCACCAGGTTCTTTTGTATCGAAGGAATGCATTTTTTACACCTCCTCATTTTTAATTAGTCAGGCTAACAATATATTATAGAGATACGCACAAAAAATGCAAGAATTTTTTGTGCAGTTTATATTTTTTTAAGATTTTATTTTCCTGTTTTGAGAAACCGGATTTATTTTTTTCATTTGTCAGACTAATAAAAAAACTCTGCCGAAGCGGTCATATTCCGGCAGAGTTTTCTCATTATATGAACTGGTTCGTGTGCTCATCATAGTGGTAATCTATGGAGTCCATTTTTTCCACCAGTTCTTTTTTCCTGATTCCTCTGCATGTGCAGAGGGCTTCCAGGGAATCGTAATAGTCACGGAGCTGGGTGTTTACATAGCTCAGCAGCATAACAGGATCTTTTGGTATCATAAACTTCCATCCTTTATTCTTGTAATGAATTCCCCGTTTTCTACATCCAGCACAATGGTATCTCCTGCATGGACATTTCCGGAAAGGATCTGCCTTGCTGCAAGGGTCTCCACATATTTCTGAAGATACCGCTTCAGCGGACGTGCTCCGTATACCGGATCGTAGCCTTCTTCAATTGCCTGGGCCTTGGCTGCATCGGTAAGTTCCAGGGACAGTTCCTGGTCAGAGAGACGTTTGTTCAGGTCTTTCACCAGTAAGTCTACTATCATACCAATGTTGTCTTTTGTCAAGGGCTTAAATAAAATTGTCTCGTCAAGACGGTTCAAAAATTCCGGACGGAAATGATTCTTCAGGTCATTCATAACCATCTCTTCTGCTTCCGGCTTAATCTCGCCATTTTCATCAATTCCCTCCAGCAGGTAGGAGGAACCGATATTGGAAGTCATGATCAGGATGGTATTTTTAAAATCTACAGTCCGTCCCTGGGAATCTGTGATCCGCCCGTCATCCAGTACCTGCAGAAGAACATTGAACACATCCGGGTGTGCCTTCTCAATCTCGTCAAAAAGCACGACGCTATAGGGTTTCCGCCGGACTGCCTCAGTAAGCTGCCCGCCTTCTTCATATCCCACATATCCCGGAGGCGCTCCGATCAGCCTGGATACGGAGTACTTCTCCATATACTCACTCATGTCAATACGGACCATGTTCTGTTCGTCATCAAAGAGATTTTCCGCAAGGGTTTTGGCAAGCTCCGTCTTACCTACACCGGTTGGGCCAAGGAACAGGAAGGAACCAATGGGTTTCGTAGGATCCTTGATCCCAGCTTTGGAACGGAGAATAGCATCCGTTACGCGGCGGACACCCTCATCCTGTCCAATCACACGCTTATGAAGCTGTTCCTCCAGTCCGAGAAGTTTGGTTCTCTCGCCCTCCGTCAGCCTGGTTACAGGGATTCCTGTCCAGCGTGAAATGATCCTGGCGATCTCATCGTCTGTCACAGCCTCGTGAACCAGCCTGCGGTCGCTTTCCTTCACATTCCGCTCTTCGATCTCCAGCTGCTGCTGCAGTCTTGGCAGCTCGCCGTACTGAAGCTCTGCAGCTTTTTCCAGATCATAGTTCTGCTGTGCCTTCTGAATCTGCTTATTTACATCCTCAATCTGCTCGCGAAGCTTTGAAAGTTTCTCAACAGAATGCTTTTCATTATCCCACTGCGCTTTCTGCGTATTAAAGACGTCCCGCAGTTCAGCCAGTTCCTTCTGGATATCTGCAAGGCGTTCCTTGCTTAAACTGTCCGTTTCTTTCTTCAGGGCGGATTCTTCGATTTCCAGCTGCATGATCTTCCTGCGCTGTTCATCCAGTTCGGTGGGCATGGAGTCCAATTCGGTCTTGATCAGAGCACATGCCTCATCCACCAGGTCAATGGCCTTGTCCGGAAGGAATCGGTCAGAAATGTAACGATGAGACAAGGTTGCTGCTGCCACAAGGGCACTGTCCGTGATCTTCACGCCATGGTAAACCTCATAGCGTTCCTTCAGCCCGCGAAGGATGGAAATCGTATCCTCCACAGTAGGCTCATCCACCATAACCGGCTGGAAACGGCGTTCCAGAGCTGCATCCTTCTCAATATACTGTCTGTATTCGTCCAAAGTGGTGGCACCGATACAGTGCAGTTCTCCTCTTGCCAGCATGGGTTTAAGCATATTTCCTGCATCCATGGCTCCGTCGGTCTTGCCGGCGCCTACAATCAGGTGAAGCTCATCAATAAAGAGGATGATCTTTCCCTCGCTCTTCTTCACTTCTTCCAAAACCGCTTTCAGACGTTCCTCAAACTCGCCTCTGTATTTGGCTCCTGCCACAAGGGCACCCATATCCAGGGCAAAGATCTTCTTATCCTTCAGCCCTTCCGGAACATCCCCGCCTGCCACACGCTGGGCAAGGCCCTCAATAGCTGCTGTTTTTCCTACACCTGGTTCTCCGATGAGAACCGGGTTGTTCTTGGTCTTTCTGGAAAGGATACGGATAATATTACGGATTTCCCCATCACGGCCGATCACAGGATCCAGCTTCTGGTTTCTGGCTTTCTCCACCAGTTCCTCCCCGTATTTATTCAGGGTGTCATATGTGGCTTCCGGATTGTCGCTCACCACTCTCTGATTTCCTCTGACAGTAGACAGTGCCTGCAGGAAACGTTCCCTGGTGATGCCGAATTCATTCAGGATTTTCTTCATGCCGGGGCTTGGCTGCTTTAAGATGGACAAAAACAGGTGCTCTACGGAAACGTATTCATCTCCCATAGCCTTTGCCTCATCCTCCGCACTTACCAGTGCTTTATTCAGGTATTGCCCGAAGCGCAGCTCGCCGCCGGATACCTTGACCTTCCCGTCCAGGGCTTTCTTCACAGTGTTCAAAAAATAGTCTTTATTAATTTCCATTTTCTCAATAAGCTTGAGAATCAGGCTGTCTTCCTGGGTAAGCAGAGCGTACAGAAGATGCTCCTGCTCGATTTCCTGGTTGCCATATTCATAAGCAACCTTCTCCAGATTCTGGACAGCTTCTATGGACTTCTGGGTAAATTTACTGATATTCATAGGCTTTCCTCCTTCTATGATAAGAAACGTATTCTATAAATACTATTATTCCCTTTGTTCTAGTGGAAATATAACACTTTTTATTTTTCTTGTCAATAGATTGTTAGCACTTTCTTTTGATGAGTGCTAATTTTCCCAAGATTTTCAACAAAGGAAGCAAAAAAGAACTATCATTCCGGCAATTCTATCCATTCCTACGCCTTCTTGATAGTTCTTATTATTTATTCTCTCATATGAACTCAGAGCTATTCCCCGGCATTCCCGTAGATCTCACAAAGTCTTATGAGTATCTCCACGTTTTTTGCCATGGATTGGATCGGCACATACTCAAAACGTCCATGTGCATTTTCATATCCTGCGGAAAGATTCGGGCAGGGGAGACCACGGAAAGACAAGGACGAACCGTCTGTTCCGCCGCGGAAAGGTTCTGTCTCAGGTGTGAGACCGCTTTCCCTGATCGCCTGTTTCAGATAATCGATCATGTACGGAACCTGTCTGATCACTTCATTCAGATTGCGGTACTGCAGACGCAGATCAAGGTTGATATTCTCCGCTCCGTATTTTTCTTTCAGTCTTTCCCCACAGGAACGAACCAGTTCATTTCTGGCCTCGAACTTTTCTGCATCAAAATCGCGGATGATCAATTCCACACGGGCATATTCACAGCTTGATGTACAGTTCATGACGTGATAAAACCCTTCCGTTCCGGATGTATATTGAGGCTTTTCCAAAGGAGGCAGCATCTGCAGAAATTCGGACGCAATATCCACCGCATTCCTCATAACGCCTTTCGCCGTTGCTGTATGTACGCTCAAGCCTTTGATTTCCAGGATTGCCCCTGAAGCGTAAAAGGTCTGATCCATATAATAGCCCAAATGGTCACCGTCCAGCGTATAAGCAATGGGTGCTCCAAAACGTTCAAAATCCAATCCCCGGGCAAATCCGCCGGCTTCTTCATCCGGTGTAAATGCGATACTGATAACCCCATGGGGTACCCTAGGATGCTGTAAATAATATTCCATCATTGTCATGACCGAAGATATTCCGGCTTTATCATCCCCTCCCAAAAGCGTAGTTCCGTCTGTCAGAATCAAATCCTGTCCGATATAGTGCAAAAGGCCCGGAAAATCGGATGTTTTCATAACAATATTCTTTTCTTTATTCAAAAGAATATCGCTGCCATCATAGTTTTTCAAAATCCAGGGTTTTACATCCTTTCCGCTGGCATCCTCCGCAGTATCCAGATGCGTGATAAATCCAATCGCCTTGCCCTGTCCCTTTGGAAGATTAGACGGAAGAAGCCCGTAAGCAATAACGTTTTCCTCATCCAGATATACCTGCGGCACTCCCATCTTAAGCATCTCATCCGTCAAAACCCTTGCCAGATCCATCTGACAGGATGACGTTGGCCACACATCGCTGTTACGCCTGGATTGTGTGTTGATCTTTGCATAGCGGATCATACGTTCTTTTACCTGATCATAAAATTGCATCATTCTTCTGACGCCTCCCTTTTGTCGTATCCAATCAGCCTGTACACCCGGTGAATCTCAAGAGGCGCAAGTTCCATACTATAGATTCCGTTATCGTCTCTGGTAAACGGGATTTCTTTTTCCTCCGGGAAAACCTGGAATACTTTCTTCAGCAAAATTTCTTTTTCATCGATCTGAAGGATGCCGCCCGGAATAATCGGCGTGTCACCCCCGGTCAGTCTGGCAGAGGCGGACAGCTCATGCAGGATCCATTCCCTTTCCGCCCTGTTCTCACCCGGCAGGTTTCTCTCATAAAGAGTATATTCGATCATATTTGGATACCGGGTCTCTATACAAACACCCGGCCTGAAAAGATGCTTCATCAGAGTGGAAAAAAATTCTTTTGTCCAGATAAAGTTTTCATTCATCAAAGAAAAGAAGTCAAAACAAAAGCTCAGTACCCGTCCTTCTCCAACAGCATGCTCTGTAATCGCCGGATATCCGGTTTCTTCTCCGGGCAGCGGGCTTCCCCAATTGACCCATTCGGTATCGGACAGTTTCACGGCAGGATCCACAAAGCTGGCGTGAATCTGCATATTGGCCGGATCGGAGGTACAACAATTAAGCAGGGTTCCCTTCACAGGAGGTTCTGTCTTTGGAAGTTCTTCCCAGATTCCGGTAGTTTCCTGCTTAATATAGGCACTCCAGGGATTGCCCACATAATCCTCGTTCCTTCTTTCCAGTTTAAGCCCCATCAGATCTTCCAGCAGAAATTGTTCTCGCTCTCTTCCGTCAGCATCGGATAACCCGCTCTCACCTGAAATCAGCAAAACACCGCCCTCCCGGATATACTGCAAAAGCTCTGCAGCCATTTCATCACTTAGGTAAGCTACGGAAGGGATAATAATTGCCTTAAATTCTTTCATCTTTTTGAGATTCAGTTCCAGCTCCGGTACCAGACACCAGGAAATTTTAGAATAATCGCACAGCTTCATTGCGCCAAGCAACGCTTCCCTGTGCTTTCCGCTGATCTTTGTACGGGAAACACTGCGGATGGGAATCGGTTTTGTCACTTTCAATGTATCGGAAATATCACTCTGGAGAATGCAGATGTCCGCATGTACTCTCCGGTTGCCCAGATATGGCTGGATTTTCTCAATTTCCTCATATGCTTTGCCAATTCTGCGTGCTTCTTCAAATTCAAGGCTCCCGTCTCTGCGCATAGATTCGCTGTACATAAATACATGGCAATCCTGCGCTGCAATCTCAGCAGCAGCCAGACGATAAATGCTGCATGGCTGATAATTATAGATTTGAGATACAGTCCCAGGCCCCAGCTGCGGATGGCGCCCGCCGGAGGTATCTCTTGCATAAGCGCCGGAAAGCCAGTTTCCTGCCCAGGGTTCTGTGTACATATAATCCAGCTTGTCTCTTGTGCTCTTTCTGTAATGGGAGGAGAAATTCACCGTAATCGCCAGTGAGGGATCGATTGCTTTCAGTTCTGCCTTCACTTCATCCAGAAGCTCTTCCGAATCATCGTCCAGAAACGCGGCCAGATCCTTGTTGTGGCGGATCATGTCTTCATCCTTTTCCGGTATCTCCATACCAAACCGTTCTCTGTAGCGTTTCTTACAGTTATCGCAGTAGCACAGCGATTTTCCGAAGATATCAATGAACAGAGAGTCCGGATGATATTCCCGCACCACTTCTTTGAGCTGTTCCAGTGCATATGTCCGGTAGTCACCGGACATACAGGGCATTCCCCATTTGGCATTGCTGGAGTTGTCCGGCATGCCGCAAACCATTTTCTTCCCGTCTTTTGTCAGAGAAGACCATTCCGGGTGCACCTTGGGAATATAATTGTCATATTCAAAGCAATAATATGCTGTAAATTCAATGTTAAGTTTTTTTAGTACGGGGATTATCTCACGAAGCCAGTCCCTTTCTCCCAAAGCCGGATGTTTTTTCCCGACTTTTGTATTGTAATAGGAATTGCCCCAGTGATCTTTTGTATAAACCATGACATGATCCACGTTTGCTTCTATCAGAAAGCGTTCACATTCCTCCGCACTCAGCTTATCAAAATTTACGATCGGTGGATCAGGTGAATGGTGGTCACACAGATAGCCTCTATATGTATATTTGTATTTATCAGACATAATAGATCTCACTTTAACATCATACTTATTATTCAGTTTGTGTTCCGGGGACTTTACAGCAAAGTCCCCGGGAAATTGTAACTATCTGGATGCATAGCTGAAGATGGTATATCCTTCAATTGCAGGATAATATACTCCTTTGAGTGTATCATCCATGCAGTACGTATAGCTTCCGTCAAACAACGGGCAGACAGAAAATCCTTCATCCGTAAACATTAACTGCTCGATCTGTTTGAGAATCTCATCTCTTTCTGTACCTGTTTCCATCGCCTGAGCCTGTGCCACCAGTTCATCATATTTCTCATTGCTCCATCCGGAGTATTCGAAGGTTCCGTTGGTTCCGTAAAGATTGAAATATCCAATGGCATCATTGAAGCTCAGTCCATATCCAAGGCGGGCAATATAGAAGCCGCCCTGAGAAATCGTCTGGGTGTATCCTGCAGAATCGATATTATTTAATGTCACATTAATGCCAAGTACGTTGGAAAGGTCTGCCTGAACTGCCTCTGCGATTGCTTTGTTGGTATCACTGGTATTATACTGATAATCCATGGTCGTATCCGAATTCCAGCCCTCGTCTACTGCTTCCTGATACAGCTGCTGTGCCAGTTCGCATCTTCCTACATAATCAGAAAGATCGTAATCCGGATACTGCTCAGAAAGCCAGCTGTACATTACCTCACCTACTGCATCTGGCCATGACTCACCCTCGCTGGTGGTAATGGCAACAGGAATCAGAGAAATCGCAGCTGTAGAGCCATCCTGTGTAACATTCTCTACAAGGTTGTCTCTGTCAATTGCAAGAAGGATTGCGGCACGCAGTTTCCAGCTTGGCATAGACTCTACATTCAAATAGAGATAGGTGCAGTTACATCTTGGATTAATGAACAGATCACCGGAAGCCTCAAGTGCTTCGATCTGGTCAGCCGGAATCCCGCTGATAAAATCATAATCTCCGGACTGATATGCCGCAAGGTTGGAAGTCTGACTGTCAGAAAGATGGAAGATGATCTTATCCGGTCCTAAATTTTCATAGTCATAATATTTTTCATTTTTAGCCAGGGTGATATAGCTGTCATGTACCCATTCGGTCATCACATACGCACCGTTAGAGCAGTAAGTTCCTGCCTCCGTCCAGGTACTGTTTCCCTCTACCACATCTTCGCGAAGGGGCAAAAGCTGTGGAGTACAGGTTAATTCCAGGAAATAAGAGCAGTTGTTTTCCAACGTAACCACCAGTGTTTTATCGTCGGTCGCTTCTACTCCCAGTTCACTGGGGTCCATTTCTCCTGCATTGATGGCAGCTGCATTCTTAACGATCGCATTCAGCATGGATCCATTGCTTGCTGCCGTATTGGGATCAACCAGTCTTCTCCAGGAATATACAAACTGATCTGCTGTAACTGCCGTCCCGTCATTCCAAACAATACCATCCCTGAGATGGAAGGTATAGGTCATGGTTTCCTCATCGTATTCATAAGATTCTGCCTGACCTGGAACAATTTCCGCACCCATTTCTTCCGGATTTGTTCCAACAGCGTCGGATGTGGCTGCAAATTTCATCAGACCCTCTTCCATATGAACAATAATCTCGTACTGGTCTGCGCCAGTAGTCAAAGTCGGATCCATAGAATGAGGTTCTGAGTAGCCGGTAGCTGCATCAATGACAAATTCTTCCTCTTCTGCCATAACGCTTACCCCGCCTGCTGACAAAGACACGCACATCAAGGCTGCCAGTGTTGCTAATGTTCTTTTCTTCATAATGTCCTCCTTATATATAAATATTTTTTTTGATGCCGGATTTTCTATTTCTCAATACTCTATTTCTTCTTTATTAAAAAGATGGCAGGCTGCATAATGTCCTTCTTCGATCTCCCGCAGCGCCGGCATTTCTTTTTTACAAATGTCACTGGCATAGGGACATCGGGTGTGAAAGCGGCAGCCGGACGGCGGGTTAATGGGGCTTGGAATCTCTCCGGTCATGGCCATTCCCTTTCTTGCACGGGTCAGATCCGGATCCGGAATTGGAACCGCTGCCAGAAGTGACTGCGTATAGGGATGTTTTGGATTGGAACACAGTTCATAGCTCTTGGCCAGCTCCACCATACTTCCCAGGTACATCACCCCAATCCGGTTGGATATATGGCGGACCACAGAAATGTCATGGGCAATAAACAGATACGTCAGGCCCAGTTTTTTCTGCAGATCCTCCATCATATTGATCACCTGTGCCTGAATGGACACATCCAGCGCAGAAATGGGCTCATCGCAGACAATGAATTCCGGATCTACTGCCAGGGCTCTTGCGATGCCCACTCTTTGCTGCTGTCCACCAGAAAACTCATGAGGAAAGCGGTTTGCATGCTCCGTATTCAGTCCAACCATATCCAGCAGTTCTTTCACCCGCTGTTCCCGTTCCTCCTTAGTTTTTGTCTTATGGTGAATATCCAGCGCTTCTCCTATAATTTCCCCTACAGTCATACGGGGATCCAGGGAAGCTGAAGGGTCCTGAAAGATCAGCTGCATTTTTTCCCGGTAAGGCTTCATGGAAACTGCAGAACCGGATCCGCTGTCATAAATTACTTCACCATCGTAGGTAATTTTTCCGGATGTTGGTTCATGAAGCCGGATCACCGCACGCCCCAGCGTTGTCTTTCCGCATCCGGATTCTCCTACCAGCCCCAGAGTCTCCCCTTTAAAAATGTCAAAAGAAACATCCTCCACAGCATGGACTGCCTTCTTTGGCTTTAAAAAGCCGCTTCTGATTGGAAAATACTTTACCAGATGCTCTACCTTTACAAGCACCTGACGATCTTCTTTTTTCTTCTGTTCAGACATGTTTTTCTGCCTCCTTCTTCATCTCAAGCACATGAAGCCAGCAGGCGGATACATGATCCCCTTCTCCCACCTTCACATAGGGAGGCTGATGCTCCTGGCAGATTACCATACATTTGCTGCAGCGGGGAGCAAAACAGCATCCTTTTGGCGGGTTCAAAAGATCAACCGGAGTTCCCTCAATGGGTTTCAGCCGTTCATGACTGATGCGGTCAATTCTCGGCATAGATGCCATCAGGCCTTCTGTGTAGGGATGCTTCATATTATAAAAAATCTCCCGGATAGACCCCTGCTCTACAATATTTCCCGCATACATGACAGATACGGAATCACAGATTTCCGCTACTACACCCAGATTATGGGTAATAAAAATAATTGCTGTATGATGCTTTTTCTGAAGCTTTTTCATGAGCTGTAAAATCTGTTCCTGTGTGGTCACATCCAATGCGGTTGTCGGTTCATCCGCGATCAGAAGCTTCGGATTACAGATCAGGCCCATAGCGATCATCACCCTCTGGCGCATTCCGCCGGACAGCTCATGGGGATACTGCGTAATCCTTTTTTCCGCATTATTAATGCCCACCTCGGTTAAAATATCAATGGCTCTTTTCGTTGCCTCTTCTTTGGTTACGCTTTTATCATGTCTGGTCACCACCTCAGTCAGCTGGTTTCCGATGGTATAAACCGGATTCAGACATGTCATTGGATTCTGAAAGATAATGCTGATCTCGTTTCCCTGAAGATCTGACATCTCCTCCCTGGAAAGATGGAGAAGATCTTTTCCTTCAAACTCAACGTTTCCTCCGCAGACCTTTCCTGACCCTCCCAGAAGTCCCATAATTGTATAAGCCTCAACACTCTTTCCAGAGCCGGATTCTCCCACGATTCCCATGATTTCATTTTCGTGAAGTGTATAGGAAATCCCGTTTACAGCCTTTACCTCTCCCGCAGGCGTAAAGAAAGAGACCTTCAGGTCCTCCACCTTCAAAAGAGGCTTTTCTTGTTTTTTTACTGTTTCCGCCATAATTCCCTCCTATTTCAGTCTCGGATCCAGCGCATCCCGCAGGCCGTCGCCGATCAGGTTCAGAGACAATACCAATACGCTGAGGATCAACGCCGGGCAGATCAAACGATAAGGATATACCGATAATGTTGCAAGCGCCTCTGAACACATAGACCCCAGACTTGCCATAGGCGCCGCTACACCGATTCCCAGATAAGAAAGGAATGATTCGGTAAAGATTGCCGACGGAATCTGCAGGCAGGTGGCGATCACCAGCTGCCCCACGCAGTTCGGCAGCAAATGCCGCAGGATAATACGCCTGTTCTCTGCACCAAGGACTGCTTCTGCTGTAATAAATTCCATACCTTTCAGCTGCAGCACCTGTCCGCGTACAAGTCTTGCCATGCTGACCCAATACAACAGCGCAAATACGATAAACATGCTGACAATCCCTACACCCAAATCGCTCATTGCTTTTGCAAATGAAGTATGAGAAGAGTCAAACCATGCCTGCAGGGGCGCACTTAAGACAACCTGCAGAAGAAGTACCATAAGGGTTGTAGGAATGGAAATGATCATGTCGATCAGGCGCATGATTACAAAATCCACCTTTCCCCCAAGCAGCCCGGCAACGGAACCTATGGCAGCACCGATCACCAATACAATGACAGCAGCAGCAATCCCGATGATCAGAGAAACGCGTGTGCCATACATACATCTGGACATAATGTCACGGCCTGCGGAATCCGTTCCCAAAACATGAGGAACCACTTTTGTGATCAAAGAAACCTTCTTCGCCCCCTCCATAGCCTCCATGGTATAAGCAAGGGGCAAAACCTCTGAAAATGTCCCGTCTTCCAGGATATTCTTTGCACTGGCCATAAATAATTTTTCCTCTGTATCCTTGTCATAGAGAATATAGCTGTTGGACAGAGACTTTTCTCTGGTAAAATAATATTTCTTTCCTCCGGCTTTTATATAGTAGTTTCCCTTGCTCAGTGATTTCATGGAGCCTTCCATCATGTTGGTGCAGAAAATTGCATCGTAATTTTCCAGCACACGCATTTCTTCCTGCTCCACTTCGGAATACGCCATCGGCCCCAGCTTGGAGCTGTTGCGGTATTGGCTCTCATAACTATAGGGAATCGCCAAGGGTCCCAGAAAAGCAAAAATCAAAATCACAATAAATACCACAGAAGCGGCCATTGCCACCTTATTTGCCTTAAATCTCCTCCAGGCATCCTGCCAGTAGGAAACACTCTTTCTTTCTTCTGCCGTACTGTTCTTTTTTTCCGCAGATACCGGCTCAAACAGCTCATCCGGCAGGGTCAGCCCTTCCAGATCTTTCGGATTGTTAATCCGAAGATTTTTCCAATTCATCTCATTCATATTTGTCTACCTTCTGCCTTTTAGTGATCGCTTCCACTCAGGGAAATTCTCGGGTCAATTATTTTGTATACAATATCCACAACCAGATTCATGCCAATGATCAGTGTGGAAAGAATGATGGTGGTTGCCATAATAATCGGATAATCCCTATCAATAATGCTGGAGACAAAATATCGTCCCAGGCCGGGCACTCCAAATGTAGTTTCCACAACGAAAGCTCCGCATAAAAGACCTGCTGTCAGCGGTCCAAGGTATGTAACAACCGGAATCAGCGCATTGCGAAGAGCATGCTTAAAGATCAGGCTGTGTGTTTTCAGTCCCTTTGCCCTGGCTGTGCGGATATAGTCCTGATTGATCGCATCAAGCATACTTGTCCTGGTAAGCTTTGCAACATAGCAGACATAGTAGAGACTTAATGATGCGGCAGGCATGATGATAGATTTCCAATCACTGAAATCGCCGGATACCGCCGGCAGCACTCCCAATTCTACAGCGAAAAATGTCAGCAGCAAGGTAGCTACTACAAAATTAGGTACTGCAATGCCAACGGTGCTGAATACATTCAGAAAGTTGTCAAGCCACTTTCCCCTGTGATATGCAGCAATACAGCCCAAAGGAATTCCGATTATGATTGTCAAAAGCAATGCCAGCACTCCCAGCTGTATGGAAAGAACAAATTTTCCCTGTCCAAAGATAATATCTTTCACAGGTGTGCCGCGCTGCATCTTTAGGGATTCTCCCATATCTCCATGGAGATAATTCACCAGATAATTCTTCAGCTGAACAGGCAGGGGCTTATCCAATCCATATTTTGCGTTGGCAATTTCCATCTGTTCCACAGTCGTATTTTCATCCAGAAACGGGTTCCCCGGAATGGCATTCATCGCCAGAAACGTGATGGACGCCACAAGCAGCAATGTCACAATTGATGCTGCAATTCGCTTCAGTATGTAGGTAAACAAAGATTTTCCCTCTCTTTCTTAAATAATAAAAATAGCCGCAGGTATTTTTCCACGAAAAGATGTATCCATAAATTGTGCATTTCGTCAATATGACCTGTACAATCTATATCAACACACTCCTGCGTGGTTAAATACCTGCGGCTTAAAATAGTATTGTTTTCTCCGTATCCCTTCCAGAATCAGTTTCTGACATCTTTCTCTTAAAAGGTACCGCGTTTGATCAGCTTATATCGGATGATCCTGCGCTGCTGAATTCCCGGCAAATCCCCTTCCATTCTCTGGATCAGCAGCTTTGCTGCCTCTGCTGCATACCTGCCCAAATTCTGTTCATATGAAGTAAGATTAATTGACGGCAAATTACATAGAGAATAATTCCCGTAACTAATGACCTTAATCTGTTCCGGTATCTGTATTTTCAACACCTGGGCTGCTCCGAGGAGAGAAAAAGCAGAATCGTCATTTGCCGTAATGACTGCTTCCAAATCCGGATTACTTTTCAAATACTGCTCTGCAATATCCAGAATCCAACAATAATTGCTTCTGTCACTTTTTATGGCACTGTCACTGCAATGGAAGAAATGCCTCTCTTCCGGTTCTATACCGTTATCCTTCAGTGCCTGTCTGATTCCTGCTTCCCTTAGATCAGAGGTAGACATCCCAACTGCATATTGGGAAAAAAAGCCGACTTTTTTGCATTGATTATTGATCAGACTCAGCGTTGCCCGATAAGCGCTTTCAAAATCCTCCCCTATTACAGAATCAAAGGGATTGTCTGCGGGCTCAATGTCCACCAGCACAACCGGAATATTCAGCTGCTTCAATTTATCCAAAACACTATATCTGTTAAAATAATAGTAAATAATACCTGCTACATTCTGCTTCTGTATGTTGTCTATAAATTCCTGCTCCTGTTCTTCCTTCGCCGGTTCCATAACAGCATTGACCGTGTAAAGGTCATTATCTATATTTTCGTAAATTTCCGGGAGGTATGTCTGTGCCACATTGCTCATCAGCCGGGAGAAAAACGGGATAATTACAAAAATCTGTTTTTTATCAACATTTCCAATGACTTGTTTTGCATTTTCCTGCACGTAAGTGCCTGCTCCCTGTTTCCGATACAGTATATTGCATGCACAGAGATCGTCCAGTGCACGGCGAACTGTAATTCTGCTGGCCTGATAAATCCCGCAAAGCTCATATTCACTCTCTATCTTTTCATTCGGCTGATAACCGCCTCTTTTTATCTTGTCGGCAATACTCTGTTCAATCAACATGTACTTGGATTTTTTACTTGTCATAACATATTTCCCTCTTTGGTTCCTTCTTTTCTTCTATTTTGTTGAATATTGGTATATCTTTCTTTGCACTTGTATTGCATAAGAGCAACTTGTTATAACATCTTTACTATATCATCATACTACTGTGTTGTCAAGAGTATTCTTGCATTTTATCATAACCGGTTACTGTTCACTCCGTTCCCAGTAACGAGCCAAAATTCATTCCAGATTGCCTTCTGCAATGGAATTTTGGCTTGTATGTCTCGGGATTTTGGCATATTCATGCCAAAACACTTCGCGGGATAGTGCCGTGTGAAAAGTAACCATAACCGGCCCTTATCCCTAGTTTATCATGAATTTCCAAACTCAACAACAGCGTATCCGGAATTTTCATCCATTCAATCCGGCGAGCTATCGGATGCTGCCTGGAGGGCTGACCCAAATGAGCGTCATGAGGCAGAAACGTGCGCAGCCAGGCGCACAAAAAAAAGCCGCCGGAAACCATTTTTCCCGGTTTCCGGCGGTTTTAGATGTATCATGCGTTTTCCTTTACGGCAGCTCCCACCTGATTAGTTTCATCGCCTTTTTTACTGTATGTAAAACTCTGGGAGATAAATATACCTTAGGCAATTTTCTTTTTGAATAACTCCAGACAGGACTATCTTGTGTACTTGTTATCAACAGCTTTGTAAAAAAACTTTCCCAACTGACATATTCCTTACTATCAATATAATTTTCCGGCTTATTCAACACAGTCTCCATCCGTACGTTTGGAACAACTGCTGAAGAGAAAAGCATCCATTCAAATGACTCCGGAGCATACAAAACAATATGATTTTCTGTTTCCAGATACGTATAAACATCTCTCATTTCCGATCCAAATGCGGCTCCATCTACAATCACCAGCGTTTTCCTTTCTGAGGATACTTTGGAAAGTGTTTCAAGGATATTCGATTACCCATTTGCAGAAATACACTCAATTTCTTTCTGTCTTGCTAATTCAGAAAAAAATTCGTATCCGGAATTTGAATCTTCCGTAATTACCAACTGAGGATCCACCCCAGCTGTCTCGGAGAGTTCTCCATATAAATGATAAATCTCATTGTATTTTTGTTTCGCTTCATGAAATCTTCCGGATTTTCGAAAACCGTATATCTCATTCACACTATAAGGAAGCATGGGAAGTTTCTCTCTTGTAGCAATCACAAAATAATTGTCTGATCCGCTTACAAGCTCTGCAAATCTTTTTGAGGTAAGAAAGCGGTTACCTTCATCAATAAATATAATACTTCCTGTGGTTTCTTCTATCTGCCGCTCCCACTCCTCATTGTCTAAAGTTCTGCAAGTACAGTCACAAGAAACAAAAACTCCGCTGTCAAAACCATATCTTCTGTAATCTCGGATAAGATCGATCAGTACAGTTTTCCCCGATCCGCTGTCTCCTGTAATGATTGTGAGATTTCGCTTTACTTCAAAATCATACTTTATTTTTTTCGATTCAACGATTACTCTGTGTGCACCTTTCATATCTGCTACTCCTGCTTCATCGCATTCAAATATTTGCCGGCTATGGAAATCAGTTCTCTCATGGAATGCACCATTTCATTACCATTGGCAATTTTTATCTCAAATTCTGAATTTTTGCCGAAATTCATCATATGTCTGAGATTGATTGTCAAATCTATTCTCTTTCCTATTTCCAGAATCCATTTTGCGCAATTGTCCCCGCATGTGGATGCATTAAAGATTTTCTCAGGCTCATTCAGCATCAGCAATAATGTTTTCACGCCTCCTGATGTATCATCCACATCTTTCATTATTGCCTTTGCCAAATCGGAATCAAACCATTCCGGTTCATAGCAATTTTTGAAATACACACTTGTATTATAAATACTATTTTCCGCATCGCCATAAATAATTGTAAGCATAAGGCATCTCCATATTGTTTATCCTGATTCCAGATTACATTAAAAACCTAAGCATCGGATCCAGGAGCCTGATGATAAAGCGCTGGGCTTTTTCTGCAAAGGTTGTTTCATTTCCAAAGAGTTCTTCCCACCGGTTCTCATGAATCTCCGCTTCCCGGGCGTCCTCCTGATACTGGCGGAAACTGTCATAAAGCTGTCCGGCCACTTCCCTGCTGTGGATCACCAGCATCAGCTCCGTATCCTGGTAGACGCTTTTCATATCCATGTTAAAGGAGCCTACAATAGCCAGATCGTCATCGATCACCATGCTCTTTCCATGATAGGAAATACCGCCGTTATATTCCAGAACATGCATGCCTGTGTCCAGTATTTTCTGTTTATTCAGCACATAATCTGCGGCGCCGAAGGGATTCCCGTTATTTTCTGCAGAATTTGTCATAAGCGTTACTTCCGTTCCGCCCTCCGTGATTTCCCGGAAGGTACGGTACATCATCTCATTGCACATAATATACGGGGTATGTATGACAGCACTCTCCTTTGCCTCTTTCATGAGCATGCCAAGAGAATAGAACACATGGGGTTCTTTTGAATAAAGGCAGGTGGGATTGGAAAGCAGTGTAATCCGATTTACAGGCAAAGTCCTGTCCTCGTAATCCCCATCGCCGAACCAGTCTCCGTGTTCCTTTTTCATTTGCTCATAAATCTTGTGAAGGTCGCCTTCTGCTTTCTTCACACTGGTGGTTTTTGTGATCCACCCTGCAGGTTCAAAAGGACGGCAAAGCTCCCAGATTCCTTCAAAATAGTCAAGCACCTGGTAAACAGAGCTTTCCGATCCTCCTGTGTTATATACAAGAACATCCCTGTCGTAGTTTTTGTAGCTCTCCTGATCTCCAAGAAAATAATCGAATGTATTGCGTCCCCCCAGAAGATAAACGGTTTCGTCCGCGATCAGGTACTTGTCATGCATCCTGCTCATCCCTTTCCAGGGGGTAAGAAGGTTTACAGGATTGTAGACGCTGATCTCAATGTTTTCCTGCAGCACAAGTGCGTAAAAATAGGGATCCCCGTCCATATGCAGAAAAAAATTAAAGCCGTCCAGCAATATCTGCACCTGTACATCCCGCTCTGCAGCAGACAGCAGGGCGGCCATCACCTGTTTTCCTGCGGTATCTGAGCGAAAGTCGAAGGTGGATAAAACAATGCGCTCCTCCGCCTGCTGGATCAGGCGTATCCGCTCCGAAAGGGCATCCCCGTTTTTCTCCACCATAGCGGCCCTGTCGCAGGAAACGCTGTCACCATAAACGCTGCTGCTGTCAAAGGACTCCTGATAGTCCCGGCTGACCTCCGGCTGTTTTACATACGGAAGCGCCGCACCAAGGATAAGATATCCTGCGATCAGCAGTAGGATCAGCCCCCAGTGGATCCTTCTTCCGGATTTTTCCTTTCCTCTTAATGCTGCTATGTGAAATTTAAAATAGCACACCAGAGAGAAAACCATAAACGCCATCATCAAAAAAATCATAAAGTTGGCAACCTGATAGGGCAGATCAGGAAACAGCAAAAGAACCAGGATTCCCACATCCATCACAGCCGTACAGATTTTTCCGTACCACTGGGCTCCGTTCCTTATGTTTTTCTTTTTGAGAAGATAAAATCCCATCACACCCATGTATCCCTCTTTTATGAGAAACAGAATAAAAAAATCCCCCATAAAAGGATAGTGAGTAACAACTGCAAGGGCAAGTGCCCCCTGGGTAAGCTTGTCCGCCACCGGATCCAGAATCTTCCCGAAATCCGTTACCATATGAAATTTCCTTGCAATTTTTCCGTCAAAAAAATCTGTCAGCAGGGATACGATCAATATCACAAATGCAGCAGTATACTCTTCCCTGGTTTCCGCTCTTTCATACAAAACCAGAAAAACCGGCAGCATCAGTATCCTAAAGTATCCCATCAGATTTGGGATACTAAAATATTCTCTTTTTATTCTCTCAGCGCCTTTAAACATAGTTTCCCTTCTTTCTACGTTTCATTATATTGTTGCATTTTATGTATGTCAATCTGCTTTTCTACCAATACTACTAAAAGAAAGAGTTACATTTCGCGGTAGGGTGCGAGAGGGCGGAATGTGACAAGAAAAAGGAGGCATTCCATGAAAACAGATGACCCGATTTTCTGGCAGAAGGAACTGGAAACATTTGAAAAGGCAACCACAAATTTTTATAAAGGAGAGCTTCCCGTCCACCAGTATAAAAGCATTTCCGGCCTTTACGGAAGCTATTCCCAAAGAGGCGGAAAACTTGCCATGCTGCGTCTTCGTATGACAGCAGGACGCGTCACCAGAGAAAAAATGAAGTTTGTGGCAGATGTGATCCGCCGTTTTCATATCAAAAGAGTACATTTCACCACCTGCCAGACCATTCAGCTCCACGACCTGAACCCGGATGAAGTGTGCACCATCATAGAGGAGGCCTTTTCCTGCGGGATCATTACCATAGGCGGAGGCGGGGATTATCCCCGGAATGTCATGTGCTCTCCCCTGTCCGGCGTGGAAAAAGAAGAATCCTTTGACGTTCTCCCTTACGCAGAAGCTGTGGGCGAATATCTGATGACGTTTCTGAAAAAAGAAAAACTCCCCAGGAAGCTGAAGGTTGCTTTTTCAAACACACCGCAAAACCTTACGCATGCCACATACCGTGACCTTGGCTTTGCAGCCAGAGAAAACGGAAACTTTGACGTATACAGCGCAGGGGGGCTTGGGAAAAATCCTCTGATGGGCGTGAAGACCGCAGAAAATGTTCCCCCTGAAAAAGTCCTCTATTATGTCAAAGCAATGTGGAATACCTTCCGCACATACGGAAATTATGAAAGCCGTGCCAAATCCAGGACACGCTTTATGGTAGAAGCTCTGGGAGGAGAAGAAAATTACCGGAAAGCGTTTCAGGAGAAGCTTGATGAGGTATTCTGGTCCGGAGAAGACCTGGAGATTCCCCCGGCACCCGGTTTTCCGGCAAAAAAGGGAGACGGAAGTTCCATTTTCCATCCCCGTGCAATTCCCCAGAAACAGGAAGGGCTTTACGCTGTGTACTGGCATCCCATTGGGGGCCTGCCTTCTGCGGACACACTTTGCAGGCTGTGTGACCTGCTGGCAGAAATCCCGGAAGCAGAAATGCGTCTGTCCCCTGAGGAAAGCGTCTATCTTATCAACCTGACAGGCAAAGAAGCTCAAAAAGTCCTGAATCTTACCGAGGACAGTGCCCGGACGCCTTTTGAAGCCTCTGTAAGTTGCATCGGCGCTTCCATATGTCAGATCGGGCTTCGCGATTCCCAGGCGCTTCTTGCCAGATGCATCCAGGCTGTACGAGAGGCCGGACTTCCGGAAAATGCCCTTCCCAGGATTCATATTTCCGGCTGCCCTTCCTCCTGCGGAACTCATCAGACAGGGGTTCTGGGTTTCCGGGGTGCCGGAAAATTCGTGAACGGCAGATCAGAGCCTGCTTTCCTCCTGTACATCAATGGACAGGAACGGGAGGGTGCAGAAAGGTTTGGGCATGAGGCAGGTACCATCCTTGCGGACGACATTCCGGCCTTTCTGGTGGAGCTTGGCAGAATAGTCGCTGATTCCGGCATGGACTTTGACTCATGGTTTGCCGGGGATCCCCTGTCGGTAGATAAAATAGCTGAAAAGTATATCAAATGATGATGGAGAAAAAGCCCTTGCTCCCAACTATGTACTGATTTCTTCGTGCTTACACACTAAAAAGAACTGCATACAGACCAAAAAATCAAGTCTGTATGCAGCCTTTTCCTGCTGTCTGTCATCTGCCGCCGGATTCCCGGCAGATTTTTCTTATTCAGAAACAAAATTCCCGGAAGAAATCACACTCTGCATCATTGCACTGTGCTGCGTCCACGGTCTTAATATCGCAGTGGAATACATGTCCCAGTTTATTCACTTTGTCTCCGAATACACGGTACACAAAAGGAACCTGGTTCTCTGTCAGCCGTTCCACCAACGCGGGAGCCTGTACCTTCTGGAAGTCATTTACAGAAGTCATACAAAATACAGGGGTATACACATCCGTAATGGTATCCAGCACGTTTATTTTCTTAAGCTCCTCATCCGTTCCCTGCTCCGGCAAAAAGTCCTTCATCAGTTCCAGGGTACTCTCCCCTGCCGTTTCTCTGTCAATGGAATAAACACCGCAATTCAGCGCAATGGCCGTAAGAGAAAAATTCTCAGGTACTTCAAAATCATACTGCGCTGCATATGCCGGGTTTGTGCAGATTCCTGCATAAAGGCCTAAAAGATGCGCTCCTGCGGAATCACCCACTGCAAAAATACGCTCCGTATCAAAATGGTATCTCCGGGCACGCTTCATTACCCATTTGCACACCAGATTCATATCCTCCAAAGGTGCTGGGAATTTATGCTCCGGTGCAAGACGGTAAGTGAAGTTCACAACTGCAAAACCCCTCTGTGCCAGACTCATACAGTAATACTGATAGCGTTCCTTATCTCCGTATACCCAGCCTCCTCCATGGACACTGATGATCACCGGCAGGTCTTCATCCTCCGCCTGCCTTGGCCGGTACACATCCAGCACCTGAATATTCCGGTCAATGTGTCCGTATACAATATTATCCCATCTTTCCACATCTTCGGGAGTTGACATCAGTGCATCTCTGATATCATCATTTTCTTTCGCTTCTTTTCTTAACTTATCGCTTATCTCAGACATGTCGTTCCTCCGTATTATCCATCATAGACTCTTCGAATCTCTAAGCCTTATTTTATGCGGCTTTCAAGACCACATTTTTCCTTTCCTTCTGATTTTTTATTATAGCATTTCACTTGCTTTTTTACAATGAAAAGGTATACTAATTCGAAATCTCTATGTCATAAAACGGAATAACCGGATAATGTGTTTCCGTATCCATCAGGCACGTACCTTTTGGATTTCTTCCATACAGTAAGAAATGCGTGGATTAAAAGTTTTAACCTGTAAAGAATTACCTGCACCTGCAAATGGACCAGGAATCACATTTATGTCGCGATGCGCCCCAAAGTAATCTGTATCAAACTGAATCGGAGTCCCATCAGGATTTTCAAATCTCTGCTCCGGTTCGAACGCTTCGCCAAGCACATCTGTGTTGATCATTCTATCCGTAAAATTGCCTACAAAATCATAAATGTTTGTATCCAGATAATAGCCTCCCTCCTTTTCCACCAGTTCAACCCTGATGTCGTTTCGGTCATCACCGGCAGTCAGACCGTTCTTTTCGTTTTTGCATGCTTTCGCACCGCCAAGATATACATTTCCTTCCATCCACACAGAAAGATGGCCATGTAAATGTACCTCTTCTAACTGTCTCATGTTTGCGGGCTTCGTAAAATCAAACTGAGAAATCCATTCCTCATAAGTTGGATATTCGTCAAACATCCAGGTACCGGCTGTCCACTTCTCCAGATCCGCTTCATTGCCGGACGCATCCTTCCTAACAATCTCCTCAGGATGCCATTTTTGAACAAAAATATTATTGTAAAATCTGTCATCTCCATGAAGGAAAGTCATAAAGCCCATAACTTCCGTGCGATGCGGTATATGATAAGGTGTGTAACGCCAGGTAGTGCCAGCGCCAACACAGGTCAGAGCGCCGCAGATCAGGTTATCTACCATAGCAACACCCTGTGTAGCAAATCTCACGCTGGCCTCGGAAAGCATAATATTATTGTCAATAAGAGTCGGACCATGACTGACTTCCACAAAAATATCCTGAGACATCATACCGTCCTGAAATGCAGCAGGCGGAGCCCAGGTGGTTGCTGCTTTATTGGTATTAAAACCGCTGACTGTAATATAACCGATGCCTGTTTCGGAAGGCATGAAGCACATCCGTCTCACATTGATCTCCACATTTTCTTCATTGGGATTCTTTCCCTGGAAGTTCCCATAGATAACAGTCTCGTCCTTCTCTTCATCCTGCTCTGTGTACCACTTGTACACAGATTCCTCCGGTACCCAACTGCATTCATAAACTTCCCCTTTGATACATTCTTCAAGGGAAACTGCTTCATACATTGCTCTGTCATTTAAATTAACACAGCCTGTATGCTTATCTGCTTTTGCAGAATACCAATCGCCGTACACAAGTGTCGTATACGGATTATAACTGCCGAAAATACTATTTCTGATACGGCATACCCATACATTTCCCTGATAAACTTCCCAGCTGTCCACCTGCTCTGCACCGGTGATCACAGCTCCCAAAGGCTCTGTACTGTGGTAAATGATACGTGCTTCCTCAGTTCCTGCATGAACCGGATTTACATACTCACGGTAAATACCGGGAGCCACCAGAACTTCGTCTCCCGGCATTGCAGTTTTCGCTGCATCATTAATATGGCGGAAAGGTCTCTCTTTCGTACCGTCTCCGTCATGCCCTGCATTTACATTTACATAAATCTTCATAAAAAATCTCCTTTCTTTAGTTAACCCTTCTTAAATAATCTCCCAAAGAACGCCTGGCGGCAACCGTTCCTGCTCTGAAATCTCCGAGCTTATCCGACAGGCGTTCTTTATTCATTCCTATAATACACTGCTAAAAAAATTTTTATAAACCAAGTTCTTCTTTTACTTCTTTAACACGATTTGTCATATATTCATTTAATTGATCCACGCCTATTTTTTTCGTAATTTCCTGTAAGTTTTCGTAAGCTGCTTCAAAATCTTCATCTGTTTCCGTAAAAATAATTTTCGCTTCTTCTGCTTTTACTGCTTCCTTAAGTTTTGCTTCAATAATGCCCTCATCACTGCTGGACACCGGTTTCGCAATACCAACTTCCGGAGCTACTTTGTAATCTTCCATATAGGTTAATGCAGCTTTTCGATTCTCTTCACTAAAGGCGATGAAATCAGGTGTAACATCATCAATGGCATTGGCTCCATAATACTGATAATAATTATATTTCTCTTTCATTAAATCGGGATCATTTAATGCTTCCCGCATATATACGGATATCTTTAAACTCCGAATGGGTAACCGGTTTCAATTTCAAATTTCTGTTTACGCAGGAACAACCGTATCCTTACTGCTCCGTTCCTGAAGACAAACTTAACAAAGGCATGATCTTCTGCCGCATATTTGCGTCACAGATAAATCATGCCTTCTCATTTTTTATATTCTTTTATTTTCTTCCCGAAATTTTGCAGGTGTACACTGAAGATTCTTCTGAAACACCTTATAAAACTGTCTGACACTATTATATCCCACCAGATAACTGGTATCCTGCACTGAAATTTCCGGCTCATTCATCAAAATATCTGCTGCTTTACACAGGCGATAATAGTCTAAAATACCTAAGAAGCTTGTCATAACCGGACAAAATTAAATAGTACCTGCACAGCTCTTCCGTTTCCATTTTTTTGATCAATTCAAGACCATTCATTCCCGGCATCTGAATATCCGCAATCAATAAATCCGGATGAAACTTTCTACTGATTGCGAGAGCCTTTTCAGCCGAATCTGATACTTTCGTACCCGTATCCCATTAGCTGCACCTGATCCGGAACCTTTTTCTCCTTTTCGCCTGCCCTGTTTTGTACAATATGCTATTTAAAACCTGTTTCAATATGATTTTATCATAACATATTTCATATTGTTGTCAACATTTTAATTTTCATTATATTCCTGTTGACATTCGGTGCGTCACAGTGTACTATATCAATAGTACACTGTGACAAAGGAGGCAGAACATGGATTTCAGAACAGAACTTCCCATTTACCTGCAGGTGATGGCGTCCATTAAGCGGGATATTGTAACCGGGAAACTTCCGCCAGGGCAGAAGCTTCCCTCCGTCCGTGAACTGGCAGTGAACTACACCATTAATCCCAACACAGCCAGCCGTGTTTACAGGGAACTGGAGAACGAGGCGGCATGTTTTACACGCAGAGGAATGGGAACATTTGTGACCGATAACATAGAAAGGATTAAGAAAATGAAAGAAGAAATGGCAGAAGAACTCATTAGCCAGTTTCTGGAAGGCATGGCACAGCTTGGATTTGCATTTGAAGAAACGATCAGACTAATGGAAGCCAATAAGAAAGGAGAACAACAACATGCTGGAATGTAAGAATATTACAAAAAAATACGGTTCCAAAACTGCCGTAGATTCCATCTCCCTGATAATCGAACCAGGCAGGATCTATGCGTTTCTTGGACCCAACGGCAGCGGCAAGACCACGCTGATGAAAATGGCTATCGGCCTTGTAAAGCCCACCTCAGGGAACTTTTATTACAATGACTCTCCCATCGGCCAGGACAGCCGAAGTGAAATTGCCTATATGTCCACAGAACCTTACTTCTATCCATGGATGACGGCTAAGGATGTGGGAGATTACTACCAGGATTTCTTTTCGGACTTCTCTATGAAAAAGTATGAGCATCTTCTGGAGCGGATGCACCTGGAGAAAAGCATGAAGACCAAATCTCTCTCCTCTGGTATGATGGCGAAGCTGAAGATTGCAGTCACCATGGCCCGGAAGGCGAAGGTCTATCTTCTGGATGAGCCGCTGAACGGAATCGACCTTCTGGCAAGAGACGAGATCATGACCAGCATCATTGAAGCTTCGGATTCCGACACTGCTATTGCACTCTCCAGCCATCTTGTGGACGAACTGGAGAAGATCATTGATACCGCTTACTTCATCAAGGATGGGCATCTTGTAAAAACAAGCCAGGTGGAAGAGCTGCGGATCTCCGAAGGCAAATCCATCGTAGACGAATATCGGGAAATTTACGGACAGGGAGGAATCATGTAATGGGAAAATTGATGAAATATGAATTTCGAAAAACAAGGATGTCAAGAATGATTCTGCTTCTTGTAACAGTTCTGTCAGAGATCCTGTTTCTGGGCGGGCTGTTCTTCGACTGGGAAAATGGCTTAATCTTAGGAAGTACCTTCTTATTTGCCTGTGCCATGTTTGGACTTTTTTATCTTGGGATAGAGAGCATCCTCGTCTTTTCCAAAGATCTGAATACGAAGCAAAGCTACATGCTGTTCATGACTCCCAAAAACAGCTTTCAGATTTTAGGTGCCAAGGTTCTGGAAAACCTCCTTTGCATCATTGCAGTTGGCACGATCTTCATTTTGATCGCTGTCGCAGATTTTTCCATTGCTACGGTTCATTTTGACGGCCTGAGTAGATTTTTAAGCGAGCTGCAGCAATTTTATAAATATATCTTCCACCAGCTTCCTTCCTGGCAGGAAGTCGTAGCCGCTATCTTCGGCTTTCTGTTAAGCTGGTTTATGACGATCACCATCGGCTACCTGGCTGTAGTTTTGTCCGCAACTGTGCTGGCAGGCAAACGCTTAAGCGGACTGATCAGTTTCCTTTTGTTCCTTCTCATTTCCTGGGCATTGGGAGTAATACTGGAACACCTTCCTTCCCTTTCTTCCATCACAGCCGATTTTGCGCTGCAGTATGGTGTTCTTCTTCTGTTTTCAGCCGCCTGCTATCTCATTTCCGGCTGGATCATGGAACGAAAGCTCAGTGTGTGATTCATACTATTTCTCTATAAATATAAAAAAGAAGCTCCCCTATAAAATAAATAAGGGAGTCTCTTTTTTATATTGCTCTTTCTCTTCCATCATACGATTTTCTTTCAGCCCCTTTTACGCAAATAAAACACATAGGCGCAATATAAAGGCAGGCGGTTACCCATGCGGTCTGATCCGCAAAACAAATCGCCGTATAGCCGAAGGTTCCCACAAAAACAAGGCTGACAATACATCTTGCAAACATTTCGATCACACCGGCGATCACCGTTCTTCCTGCATACCCAAGCCCCTGTGTGCTCATACGGCACACGTTCAGAATTCCCAGTGCCCAGTAAAAATATCCCATACAGCGCAGATATTTTGCCGCCGCATCCAGGACATCCACAGCCGAATTTCCCACAAAAAGCATGGAAAGGGATTTTCCAAAAAGAATCAGTACGGTTCCTGCTACAAGCCCATATCCCACCGCGATCGCCAGTCCCTCATAAATCCCCTTACGGATACGTGCCGCTTTCCCGGCACCCAGATTCTGGCTGCAAAATACGGAAACAGCAGAGCCTATGGCCTCAAAGGGGCACATAGTAAGCTGCTTGATCCTCATCCCTGCGGTGAATCCGGAAACATACACGCTGCCAAGCCCGTTGTTGGCTGACTGCATCACCATGCTTCCAATAGCCGTAATGGAAAACTGCAGCCCCATAGGAACCCCCATTACAATCAATTCCCTGGTAACCATGCCCTGCATCCGGCAATGGCTGCGTGACAGGCGCAGGAGTTTTACTTTTCTGATAATGAATACAAGGCAAAGGATCCCGCTTACCGCCTGGGCAGTGATCGTGGCGATCGCCGCGCCTGCACAGCCCCATTTCAAAATGACAATACAGAACAGATCCAGGAAAATATTCAGTACAGTAGAGATTACCAGGAAGAAAAACGGGGTTCTGCTGTCCCCGATTGACCGCAAAATACTGGACAGGTAATTATACAGTAATGTAAACGGAAGCCCTAAAAATATAACGATCAGATACCGGTATGCGTTTTCATAGATATTCTCCGGCACAGACAAAATATGTAAGATCCGCGGGCAAAGAACTGCGCAGAAAACAGTCAGCACAGCAGCAAAGACTGCCGTCAAAACTGCTCCGTTAAATACATAATCCTTCATGTGCTCCAGCTTGCCCGCACCGAAATACTTTGCCACCGGAACACCGAAGCCTGCACAGGCTCCCATACAGAATCCAAGCACCAGAAACTGCACGCTGCTGGATGCCCCCACACTGGCCAGCGCTTCCGTTCCCAGAATCCTTCCCACAATTGCCGCATCGATCATATTATACATCTGCTGCAGCAAATTTCCCATCAGCAAGGGCACCGCAAAACGCAGCATCAGCGGAAGCGGCCGCCCTTCTGTCATACTTGTTGTCAAATTTCTCACCCTCTGTTTTCCTCATGAATGCCCCCATTATAGCATATGTCCCCTTCTTGTTCCATAGCAGATGCCGAAAAAATAAAAGCCGCATACCGAATCCAGGTCAGCACACAGCCCTTATTGACAAGCGGGAAATATTCAAAAATGTCCAGTCTGTAATCTTTTAACAGTATTAATACCTTCTGCAATTATTTTGCAGAAGTCAGAAATGGTGAAATCTGTTCCAGGATACGGCTGTCATCCGAATCGTAGCTCAATAGCTGCGGTGCAGTCAGATCAAGGCCGAAAACACCGATCAAGGATTTCGCATCTACTGTACGGTTTCCTGTACCAAGGTTAAAGTCAACATCCATCTTATCAATCGTACGTATAAAGCTTCTCACCTGTTCAACGTCATCAAATTTTACATATACCTGCTGCATAAAAATCATCCCTTTCTGTATCTGTTATTATATAAGTATTCATGTAAATATGATATCGTTTTCATTTTACGCACATTATATCTTATGGATTTCACAATGTAAATTGTCATATTCGACAATGTTTTATTTTTTCTTTGTGCGGGATGACGATATCCTTTTCAGTTATTATTTCCATTTCTTCCAGGTCTATACATTTCACTCTTGTTTTCTGTCTTCCAAAATGCTAGAATAAAAAATATTTTTATCTGCCGCATATGACAGTTACATTTCGAAAGGAAAGAAGGATACATAACATGCAGTTTTCCAAAAGATTGGATTTATTTGGAGAGGAAATCTTCGCTGCCCTGAATGACCGCCGTCTGGAGCTCGAGGCGCAGGGGATGAAAATTTACAATATGAGTGTAGGTACCCCGGATTTTCATACGCCGGACCATATTAAAGAGGCGCTTATTGAAGCGGCAAAGGATGACGCAAACTGGCGGTACAGCCTCCGGGATCTGCCGGAGCTTCTGGATGCAGTCTGCTCCTATTATCAGAAACGTTTTCAGGTGGACATTACACCAGATATGGTAATGTCTGTTTACGGAAGCCAGGAAGGCATGGGACATCTGGGAATGACACTGTGCAATGAGGGAGATGTGGTCCTGCTGCCGGATCCCTGCTATCCTGTTTTTGCAGCAGGCAGCCTGCTTGGAGGCGCGGAACCCTATTATTATCCCCTGACTGCAGAGCACGATTTTCTGCCCTATGTGAAAGACATCCCTTCTGAAATTGCACATAAGGCAAAATATATGGTTGTTTCCCTGCCGTCCAATCCTGTAGGAAGTATTGCATCTCCGGGACTTTATGAAGAGATCGTCGCTTTTGCAAAAAAATATGATATTCTCATCATTCATGATAATGCATACAGCGATATCATTTTTGACGGTGCATACGGCGGAAGCTTTCTGTCCACTCCCGGGGCAAAGGAAGTAGGCGTGGAATTTTTCAGTCTCTCCAAATCCTTCAATGTTACCGGTGCCAGGATCAGTTTTCTTGTGGGGAAGTCGGAGGTCATTGCCGCTCTTCGCAAGCTTAGAAGCCAGATTGATTTCGGCATGTTCCTTCCTATCCAGAAAGCGGCTATCGCAGCCCTGAACGGCCCCTTGACAAGCGTAAAGGAGCAGTGCAGGGACTATGAGGAGCGAAGAAACGCCCTTTGCGACGGGCTCCGCAGCATCGGCTGGGATCTCCCCAACGGAAAAGGCACCATGTTCGTATGGGCCAGGCTTCCCGGCGGCCGCATGGACAGCATGAATTTCTGCATGGAACTGATGGAAAAAGCGGGAGTGATCGTTACACCGGGTGCCAGCTTCGGCCCGCACGGAGAAGGATATGTCCGCTTCGCCCTGGTACTTCCTCCTGAAAAAATCCGTGAGGTTGTGGACGCAATCCGCAGAAGTGGTTTATAAAAAAAATCCCCCTGAAGGTCTTCTGTCGGAGTAATATCCGCCGGACAGCCCCAGGGGGATTTTCTTATTTATGATTTATATCAGGAACCGCAGGCAGCCTTATTCCTCTTCCCCGTCTTCCTTTCCTCTCTCTTCCATGGGAATAAACTCAGTATGACATCCCACATATTTATATGCAGGACGGATGATCTTTCCTGCATTTACCAGTTCCTCAAGTCGGTGTGCACTCCATCCCGGAATACGGGCAATGGCAAAAATAGGAGTAAACAACTCTTTCGGAATTCCAAGCATGGTATACACAAATCCGCTGTAGAAGTCCACATTGGCACACACATTCTTAAACATTCTCCTCTGTTCCATAATAAGTCTGCCTGCCAGACGTTCTACCAGTTCATAAAGAGCAAACTCCTCGCAGAGTCCCTTCTCTTCCGCCAGTTTCCGGGCAAACCGCTTCAGGATCACTTCACGGGGATCCGACAGGGTATAAACAGCATGTCCCATACCGTAGATCAGCCCGGAATGGTCAAATGCCTGTTTATCCAGGATCTTGCGAAGATAAGCTTCTACCTCCTCCTCATTTGTCCAGTCATTGATATGGGCTTTGATATCTTCAAACATATCCTGTACCTTCAGGTTTGCACCGCCATGACGGGGTCCCTTCAGGGAGCCGATGGAAGCAGCCATGGAGGAATAGGTATCTGTACCTGAAGAAGTCACCACATGAGTAGTAAAGGTGGAGTTATTACCGCCGCCATGCTCTGCATGAAGAATCAGTGCAATATCCAGCACCTTGGCTTCCAGTTCCGTATATTTTCCGTCAGGGCGAAGCATCAGCAGGATATTTTCTGCCAGGGAAAGCCCCTTCTCCGGATTACGGATAAACAGAGTTTCATCCTTGCGGAAATGCCGATAGGAATGATAGGAATAAACAGCGATCAGCGGAAGCTTGGCGATCAGTTCCAGACACTGACGCAGCACATTCCCTGCAGAAATATCCTCCGGGTTGGAATCATATGTATAAAGAGTCAGAATACAGCGCTGCATGGAATTCATAATATTGTCATTGGATGCCTTCATCACAACATCACGAACAAATCGTCCGCTTAAGGTTTCCAGTTCAGTCATCACATCCATGAACTTCTTAAGCTCCGCTTCACTGGGAAGGTGGCTGAATAAAAGCAGATAAACAATTTCTTCAAAGCCGAACTTTCTTCCGTTCAGTCCCTTCACAAGGTCATAAATATTATATCCCTGATAATAAAGACTGCCTTCTGCAGGAATCTTTCTTCCGTTGACGAGATTATAGGCGTTTACATCGGAAACCTCTGTAAGGCCTGTCAGAACCCCCTTTCCTGCGGAATCACGAAGTCCTCTCTTTACGTCATACTCCACATACAGGTTGGGGTCAATACGATGATTTTTCATCAGTTCTTCCTGGAGTTCCAGAATCGCATGTTTCAGCTCACCCATCTCCTCCAGATTCAGCATTTCGTTTTCGTTCATAATAACTCCTCCTCGTGTAACTATATTTCCAAAATACTGCCTGCTGACAGATATGTGATCTGACTGCCCATTTCTTCCCGGAGCATCTCGTAAGCCTCCACGCTGGTACAGTGGCAGGTGTAGTATTTGCAGGAACGTTCCTGAAGTTTCCCGGCCATGCTGCTGCAGAACATTTTCTGCTTTTCCTTTTCCGGATATGCATTCATCAGATGCATTCCTCCGACAACATAATCTATTCCGGCAGGTGCAAAAGTCTCTGCTTTTCTCAGAATATTCACGATTCCGTTATGAGCGCAGCCTGCGAACAGTACCATGTGATCCCCTTCCTTTAAAAGCAGGTTCTGCTCATGCATAAACAGATCCGGAATGTGTCTTCTGTTCATGGACGCAAACAATCTGTCATTGGCAGGGGAATAACACTCTCTGCCTGTCACTCCTGCAAAGATCCGGATTCCTGCATCCAGCTTATAATCTCCCGTATGAAGAATGACTCTCGGGTTTTCCTTCCACTGGGGCGGCAGGCCAATGTACCGGACAGTTCCATCCCCATCGTGGGCGTAAAATTCTCCCAGTGCTTTCTTCTGTATATGGATCTCTGCTGTGGAGTTGGCTTCCAGAAATGCAGCGATTCCGCCTCCGTGATCATAATGTCCATGGGAAAGTACCGCGATATCCACGCTGCCAATATCCACGCCCAGCTTCCCGGCATTTTTCAAAAAGCCATCATCCTGGCCCATATCAAATAGTATCCTGTGATTTCTTGTCTCAATGTAAAGGCTTAGTCCATGGCTGCATAAAAAATCCCCCGAAACAGCCGTGTTTTCCATTAACGTAACAATACGCATATGAACTTCTCCCCTTTCACAAAGAAAATTGCACCAGTTTTGCCCACGGGGAAGCTGCTGCAAAATCCCTTTTTACTATCATAACCTGCATAAAAAAGTTTTACAATAGAAATTTGATAAATTTTCCCTTTTGCTTTATAATAGAGGTACTCTTCATGGGTGGGGAGGGGAGCCCCTCCCCACCCATGAAGAGTATCATAAAAAACATTGCAGGAGGATAAACAACAGAATATGGAGACAAAAGATACAACGCAATGGCTGGATACCTCCGACCCCAGGAAATTTATTGAAAATACCGCCAAATTTAATAATCTGATGATGATGTACCGATGTGCCATACGGGAAGTCCAGACTAAGCTTGAAGTCCTGAATGATGAATTCTCGGTTGAAAATAAACGTAACCCCATTTCCTTCATCAAAACAAGAGTCAAAAAACCGGAAAGCATTTACCGGAAGCTTCAAAAAACAGGGCACGCTTTCACACCAGAGAATATCAGCACACTGCTTAACGATGTTGCGGGAATCCGCGTTGTCTGCGCCTTTGTGGATGATATTTACACGATCGCCGCACTTCTGGCCGGGCAGGACGATATTACGGTTCTGAAAATAAAGGATTACATCAAAAATCCGAAACCCAACGGCTACCGCAGCTATCACATGATCGTGGAAATCCCCGTATTTTTCTCCAGCGGAAAAACGCCTATGCGGGTGGAGATCCAGATCCGCACCAACGGAATGGATTTCTGGGCAACCCTGGAGCACCAGCTCCGTTATAAAAAGGGAATTGAGGAAATGGCCGGATATGATAAAGTCAGCAGGGAGCTTTTGGAATGTGCTGCAGCGGTCATCAGTATGGATAATGAAATGCAGCGGATCAAGGACGAAATCGGAGAATTTCATGATATTTAGCCATATACTCCTCCGTTATCCTATTTCTTTATTCATTTTTACAGAATATTTTGTTAAAAATTTGTGCATTTTAGAATATTTAAAATTTTCCAAAAGTATGATACACTAAATACAGGTTTTATTTTAAACACTAACGAATTCTTACCAAAGATACGATATTTAATATCCGTGCCTTACTATTTCTGTTCATCTTAAGGCGCAAACATTTCTGGAGTTTTCAAGCTCCTAACTCAAATGAAAAAAATAAAATCTACAAAAACTCCCTTTCCGGTATTGTTCCGAGAAAGGGAGTTTTTGTGTTTCGTCTTATCTTCCTAATTTTTCACAGAAGGTTCCTTTTACGTCGCACCAGTTTTTGTCTGCATAGTCCAGAAGATATTCTGCCTGTTCCATGGACATTTCCGGGAACAGAAGGAATAAGCTGTGAGAACCATATTTCTTTACAATACGGTCTACATTTTTGATCCAGTCTTCAAACTCACCGGAATAAACCTTTACCCAGATGGATTTGCCTGCTGCGATTGCTTTGTCGTAGATCACATCCCAATCCGGAAGGGTTCCGTCCGGACCTGCATCGCCGCTTGTCCACTGAAGTGCATCAATTCCCTCAATTTCCATCAAAGCATCCATATGCTTAATGGCAGCCGGTCCGTCCAGATGATAAAGGACATGGTCTGCTTTTTCAGACTGTGCACGCAGGGACGGCTGAATGTACTGCCGGAAATCCTCCGGTGACATCATGGCAGAGAAGTCACACTGAAGCTTCACGGTTTTTCCGGGTCCCCAGATCTGGAATACGGTGTAGGCATTTCCGCCATCCTCGTCCTTGATGATATCATAAAAACGATCATAGTATTCATAGTACAGGTCTGTTACTTCCTGTATACGTTCCCCTACCATCTCGCCTTCATCCAGAAGGTCAAACAAAACATCCTGGGCTCCCCGAAGAGAAGCAAGCACGTCAATGTTCTCCATCAGGTCAGGCATATCTACATAGAAGTCATTTCCTGCCAGCTCGCGGCAGTCTTTTGCAAGCTGAATATGTTTTTTGAACCATTTATTCTCAGGGTCAAAAGTAAGCTTCGGTACGCCTTCCCATGTATCCAGACATTTATTGAACCAAACAGTATCTTCCTTAAATCCAATTTCTGAGCCAAGGTATGCTGCAAGGGATCCCGGTCCAAAGTCAATGTTCAGGTTCGGGAAGCTTTCCCCCAGGAAATAGTGGGTATCGCAGAAGTAACGGTAACGTTCTACGATTCTCTCTGCATTCTGGTATTTGTCCTCCATGTCTGTCCATCTCAGTTCTTCAGGCAGATTGTAATATTTTCCCTGGCAGATCTGGTCAAGGTATCCGCCTTCTACAGGAGCTCCGTCAGAGTACTGTTCTACCTCCGGCTTTCTGGCAATTACGCACATCAGAGGACGTCCTGTATTCTCATGATTCCAGTAGTTTTTGAATTTTTCCTTTGTCCCTTCCCAGTCTGCTTTATAGCCTTCTCCAGGGCCTGGCAGATGAACGGATTTTACAGGGCCGTTTACTTTAAAGGTTTTCTTTTCCCCTTTTGCTTCCGATGCGGTTTCCGTTTTTGTTTCTTCCGAAACTGCTTCCTGGCATTTCGGCTTTTCCGGTTCATCAAACTCTCCTGCTGCAGCTCTGGCGCAAAAGCCGGACTGGGCATACTTTCTTGCCTGTTCTGCTGCAGATGCGGCATCCTCTGTATAGGAGTCTGCACCGATCTCGTCTGCAAATTCCTGGGAAATCGGAGCACCGCCCACCATGATTTTAATTCTTCTGCGGAACGGCTGTTTCAGAAGCGCTGCCACGGTATTCCTCAGAGACGGCATGGTGGTTGTCAAAAGAGCGGAAAGTCCCACGATCGTCGCTTCTTTATGCTCTTCAACGGTCTTGATAAAGGTTTCTATCGGAACGTCAACTCCAAGGTCAATAACGTTGAATCCTGCGCTTTCAAACATCATGCCTACCAGGTTTTTCCCGATGTCATGAAGGTCTCCTGCTACAGTTCCAAGAATGATGGTTCCTGCGCTGCCTGCCTCTCCTGTTGCAAGACATGGTTTCAGCACCTCCACACCTGCCTTCATGGCACGTGCTGCTGCCAGCATCTGGGGTACAAAAATAATCTCTTTTTTGAAGTTCTCCCCAACAACAGCCATAGCAGCAATCATACCGTCGTTGAGGATTGCTGTCGGGTCGCATCCTGCATCAATGGCTTCCTGCACACATTTGCCGATTTCTTTGTTCTTTCCGTTCTGGGTAGCCTTGAATACGGCCTGCATCTTTTCGTCCACAGGACTTAATGGAGCAGTTTCTTCCCCTTGCGATTCGTCGGCTTTTTCTGTAAATGCATCAATATATTTCAGGCAGAATTCATCTCTTTCCAGAAGAGCATTGGTCGCGTAGATCATACCGATCATGTTTTTGTTGGTAGGATCTACAATAGCACTGTCCATACCTGCGTTCATGGCCAGTACCATAAATGCCTGGTTCACATTTTTTCTTGCCGGAAGGCCGAAGGAAATGTTGGAAAGTCCGCTGGTAATGTGGATATCCGGATATTCTGCCTTGATCCTGCGGCAGCAGTCTGCAAATACGGTCAGTGCGCTCTGGTCTGTGGACAGGGTCACTACCAGGGGATCGATATGTAATCTGCTTGGTGCAATATTGTATTCTTTCGCCTTTTCCATAATTCCGTGGAATACTTTCATACGGCGTTCAACAGAATCCGGAATTCCGTCATTGTCGCAGAGAAGTGCCACACATTCCCAGTCCGTGTCTGCGATCACAGGGAAAATGGTATCAATTTTGTCTCCCTCCAGGGAAACGGAGTTGATAAGTCCCGGGCGTTTGCAGAACGGAATCGCTGCAACACAGGATCTCGCACTTGGGCTGTCTACACAAATCGGGGTATCCGTTACTTCCTGTACAAGATCGATCATCCATTTCAGGGTTTCGACTTCTGTATCCTCTTCTACAGATGCACATACATCCAAAAATGTAGCACCTGCTTCTGCCTGTTTTCTTGCTCTTTCTTTGATAAGCTCCGCATCCTTCCGGGCAATTGCCTGCGCTACTGACGGAATGGAACCATTCAGCTTCTCACCGATGATTATCATGGCATTTTCCTCCTTGACTTAAGCTAATCTTCTTTTTTCCTGCCGGAAACTCTCCGCTGTTCCTGCAGGAATCAGCTTCTGTTAGTATTTTAGCGGAAAACAGACGGAATCTGCATCTGTTATCTTGGGCAGTTTATGTATTATTTTACGAATTCCCTTATTCTTATAAATGCACCTGGGTTTCGTCATTATTCTTTAAGCGGAATACCCGGGGGGTCATGTGGTAGCGCTCTTTGAAAACACGATGAAAATAGCTGTTGTTCTCATATCCTACTGCGGCAATGATATCATTAATGGGCAGATTTGTATCGCACATCAGCTCTACGGCCTTGCTCAGGCGTTTCCGCTGTAAAAGCTCCTTAAAATTAAAGCCTGTGGACTTTTTGATCATCTTGCTCAGCATGTGCATAGGAAGATGCAGCTTGTCGCAAAGTTCTGTAAGAGTGGCTGTTCTGTACTGCTGCTCTATGTAGTCCAGGGTCGTCATGGTGATCATATTTTCATACTGGTTCGGAAGACGCATTTCCACATACTGTACAGAGTCCAGAAGATAAAGGAAGATCAGTCCCATTGTAGTCTGGTTAATCCGGCTCTGATCCCCTTTCCCTGTGACAAGGGAATAGATGATGTTCTCCAGAAGATTCTGAATCTGAAGAACCTCTGCCACCTTAAAATAGAGATATTCTCCCCGCTCTTCATCCTGGCGCAGCACATTTACCAGAAAATCCGCAAGCACATTATTGCTTCCTGCCATGGAATACGCCACATCGAAAAATTCCGGCAGAACCATGAAATTAATGGCAATATCGTTTTCTCCTGCCGGAAGGATCTCATGGGTGGTAAACTGGTTCAGGAACAAAAGTTCCCCTTTTCCCACGGCCACCTGCTTCCCGTCTATGATATTCGTCAGCCGCCCCTCACAAACATAGAGGACTTCAATAAAATTATGCCTGTGAGGAGGAAAATGCACAAACCTAGTATGGGTCCGCACTGCGATCAGCTTGCCTTCCTCCAGCATTTTCCTGCTGTCCACAGTAAAGTCCTTTCCGGAGGTGTATAGGTCTTTATCCACCTCCGCAACCCCATCCAGAATCTTCTGCTCCTCTTCTGAAATTTTCCTCAGCCGCTCCAGTAAATCCTGCTGCATATGCTCATCACTGCCTTACTCTCTTACTTTTTTATCCTATTCTCATTATACCTTTTCTCCCTGAAAGATGTCTACGAAAAATTATTGGTTTAAACATAATGATACTTTTTCCTGTTCCCCCACAAAAACAAACCGGTAAAGAGCAAGGCAAGGAGCTCTGCTGCTACGATTGCCAGCCAGATTCCATCGATTCCCAGGAAAATGGGCAGGATCAGCACCACTGCAACCTGAAAGAGGAACGTTCTTAAAAAGGAAATTGCAGCGGACACGGCTCCGTTTCCAAGAGCTGTAAAGAAAGAGGATGCCCACACATTAACTCCCATGATCACAAAGGCAAGGGCATACAGCCGAAAGCCCCGGCAGGTCATGGGCCGCAAAGGGTGTTTTCCCTACATAGTTGGAAACAAAAAATCCATCCACAATGCTGTACAGGGACGTACAGATCATCATCAATACGGGGGAAATCACAAATCGCAGCAATCGTTTGCAAGTAAAATGATCAGACAACTGTATTCTCATATACTTGCAGCTCCTTTCTTCTCAAATGTGCAAAAAAATACGCCCTGGTTAAATATCTAACCGGGCGCACCCGACATCTTCTCCGACTTACTGGCTGCGGCCAAAAGTCCTCCGATGACGTCATCTATACAGTTCTTTTTCAATATTATCCATTGTAAGCTGTAGGACATCAATTGTCAACATCTTTTTCACCATGGCATATATCCCGCTTTCTCTGGTTTTATAATAAGATATACTTTTAGGCAAAAAAATGGCGGGTGTCTTACCCGCCGTTTGATGGACCCGGGTCTTTCGACCGGCCCAAATTTTTGGACGGGGCATACGCCCCGTCCACATGAAGGATTATCATATTCAGTAATGCAAAATCTCAAATCTTAGTACAGTTTTGCCATTTCTTCGATGTTATCGGAGTTGAACTGCAGAGGCAGGCCAAGAACGATTTCTGTACCGCCGTCATCAGCTGTTGTGATGGTGTAGTCGCCAAGGTCACCGGCTGTGAAGGTTTCATCCAGAGCACCTGTGATTTCTTCGTTAGCAAGTGCAATTGTTGCATATGCGCTGAGTTTTCCAAGGCCCTGCATATCCCACAGATAGAAGTATGGGCAGGAATGTGCATCGTCAGCACCTGTGTACTCGATCATTTCGGATGGAAGTCCAAGACCTGTCAGTTTGCAGGTGGATTCATTATCCTGAAGATATTTCGCTGCTGCTGCGATACCAACAGTGGTAGGAGCACAGATTACTTTCAGATCCGGATAGTTCTCAAGAAGAGCGGAGGTCTGGTCTGTGGATTTCTGCGGTTCGTCATCACCGTAAGCAACTTCTACCAGTTCCAGTTTGCTGTATTTCTCATCGCTTTCCATAATGGATTTCATAGCATCAATCCATGCGTTCTGGTTTGCTGCCTGAGAGGTAGCGGAAAGGATTGCCCACTGGCCTTCTCCGCCGGAGATATCCAGAACTGCATCCATAAGAGCCTGTCCTACAGCAACTGTACCAGCCTGGTTTACAAATACCTGACGGCTGTCAGAGTTCGGGGCAGAGTCAAAGGAAGCTACTTTGATTCCTGCGTCCATAGCTTCTTCCAATTTTGCCTGAAGAGCGTTTACGTCGTTTGCAGAGATGCAGATTGCATCGTAGTCCTGAGAAATCAGGTTGTCAAGAACTTTGATCTGTGCATCAGCAGTAGCTGCTTCCGGGTAAACTACGTCAATTGTTCCGCCTTCTGCTTCAACCGTTTCTTTGTAGGAAGCTGCTGCGATCTCGAAGAATGCATTACCGGCAGATTTTCCAACCAGAGCGACTTTCTTTCCGTCTGCTACGCCAGCGAATACCGGGCAAGCTGCTCCAACGATCATTGTTCCACAGAGAACTGCGCTAACTAATTTTTTGTTCATGATTTTTCCTCCCTAGGATATAGTTTTTATTTTGCAACTGCCTTCCTGCACAGAAAGGCAGCTAACAACATGGTGAATAGATTATTTTGTTACTGCTCTCTTAACCTGGCCGATGATGTTCGGCAGAGCAACTGCTCCAATCAGCAGGAGCCCCAGGATCAAAAGGATTACCTGTGCATGTACGTTTCTCTGGCCAAGACCTACCCGCAGGCATACAATGATAAATGCGGAAATAACGCCGCCTGCCAGGTTTCCTTTTCCACCGGTGGATGAAATGCCGCCGAATACAGCCATAGCAATGGCATCCATTTCAAAACCGTTGCCGGTTGTGGTATTTGCACCGTAAGAAACAGACACGATAAACAAAGCACAAAGTCCGGAAACAGTTCCCATGACTGTGTAAATGATGAAACGAATCTTCTGTACATGAATTCCTGAATAGTATGCTGTCAGACGGTTCGTTCCGATTGCATAAACCCGGCGTCCGAAGGTGCTCTTTCCAAGAATCACTGCAAAAATCACTGCCAGAATCAGTACCAGGAACAGGATATACGGTACGCTTCCTACTTTTCCTGCAAGAAGACGGAAACCATCGGTATTGCTTGCGGAAATACTTCCGCCGCTTCCCAGTACGATCTCCGCAATGCCGCGGAAGATGATCTGTGTTGCCAATGTGACGATCATCGGAGGAAGCTCTTCAAATCTTGTAAGGATGAACCCATTTACTGCGCCGCAGAGTGTTCCTACCACCAATGCGGTAATGACCACCAAAATAAACGAAGCACCTGTGTTACAGACAATACAGCTCATGGTTGCACAAAGGCAGACAATGGAGCCTACAGAGATATCGATCTCACCTAAAACCAGGATGTATGCCATGGGAAGCATAAGGAATACTTCTGCCAGGTAAACCGGCATCTGACGGAGCAGATTCTTCAGGTTATAAAACTCAGAAAACCATGCGCAGAAAATATTTACTAAGATAAATACGATAACCAGAATGCCTTCCCAGCTGAAAAGCATTTTCTTTATCGGATTTTCCGGCACGTTGTTGATACTTCTTCCAGATTTTCCGGCCATGATTACATCTCCCTTCCTTTTAATGCACTTCTGTCAGCAACCCGCTGAAGAACAACGTTGGCTACAACAACCACAAGGATCAAAACACCTTTGATCGTATTCTGGGCTAATGGATCAATGCCTACCAGTGGAAGCGCCTTAGCAATCGTAGCCAGGATCAGGGAACCAAGCAGTGCGCCAAGTACAGTACCTCTTCCGCCGCTCATGCTGACACCGCCGATTACGCAAGCTGCAATAACATCCATTTCACCGCCCTGCTGCATATCCGGCATGGCTGATGCATAAACAGAAACCTGAAGTGCACCGCCAAGACCGGCGAGGAATCCCATGATCATATATACAAGCAATTTAATATTTTTCACATTAATACCGGAAACTTCTGCTGCATTGGCATTACTTCCTACTGCGTAGATTTTCCGTCCTGTTCTTGTCCACTTCATAAAGAAGAAGAAAATCACATAACAGAGGATAATCACCCAGATTACATAGCTTATTCCGAGAATTTTCGTTGTTGCAAAATTTTTGAAGCTTCCCAGTGCAGCAGCACTTGCCCACTCACCACCATTGGAAATCAGATAACCCATGGCGCGGAACACGTACATAAAGCCCATGGTTGCAATGATGGGAGGCACATCTGCTCTTGAAATAACAAGTCCTACTACCAGACCGCATGCAGTACCGATGGCAAGGGCGATGATGAATGCCACTGCCGTATTGGAAATATGTCCATATTTCAGCAGCATACCGATCGACATACCGGAAAGAGCCAGGGTAGACATGATAGAAATATCAATGCCCCCTACCAGCATCACGCACAGCATACCAAGGGACATTACCATGGTGACTGCATTGTTTTTCAACATATCCATGATAGACTTCGCTGTAAGGAAGGACGGGCTGATCGCGGAAACAACTGCAAACAGAAGAATCAGGATCACTGCAAGCAGCGCCTCACGGGAGCCTGTAATTTTTTTCACGATTGATTTCTTTTCCATTATTTAGCGGCCTCCTTTCCTGTTGTCTGTCCTTTTTCCATCGCAAGCTCCAGGATCCGCTCCTGTGTTGCTTCTTCTTTGGACAGTTCACCGGTCTTACGGCCGTTGCACATAACAATGATTCGATCGCTCATACCTAAGATTTCCGGCATTTCGGAGGAAATCAGGATAATTGCATAACCCTTCAGTGCAAGCTCACCCATGATGGCATAGATTTCCGCCTTTGCACCTACGTCAACACCCTTGGTAGGCTCATCCATGATAACCACCTTCATTTCCTGGCTCAACGCCTTGGCAACAACCACCTTCTGCTGGTTACCGCCGGAAAGAGAACTTGCAGGCTGGAAAATATCTACTGCCTTGGTATCTACATCTTCCAGAAGCTTCTTGGACAGCTCACGCTCTTCCTTGTCGCCGCAGATGCCGTTCTTTGCATATTTGCTGATGGTTGGAAGGGTTACATTTCTTCCTAAGCCCCAGCTCATGATCAAACCTTCTTTCTGACGGTCTTCCGGAAGAAGGATGATTCCTTTTTCCATTGCATCGGAGGGTTTCTTCACATATACTTCTTTGCCTTCCAGATAGACTTTTCCTTCATCAGCTCTGGTAATACCGCAGACACTCTCCACCACTTCCGTACGTCCTGCGCCTACCAGACCGGTCAAACCTACGATCTCACCGGCATGCACATTAAAGGAAACATTCTTATAATAACCGACTCTGGAAAGTCCTTCGATTCTCAGCATTTCTTTGCCGATCTTTACTTCCGGCTTCGGGAACAGATCCTTGATCTCACGGCCTACCATGGCTTTAATAAGGTCTGCATTGGTGATTCCGTCTACATCATAGGTTCCGATGTACTGTGAATCACGGAATACGGTAACACGGCTTGCCAGGCGGTACATATCTTCAAAGCGATGGGAAATAAAGATAATGGATACGCCTTCTTCTTTCAGCTTGTCAACAATGCGGTATAATTCCTCAGACTCACTTCTTGTAAGACATGCAGTAGGCTCATCCAGGATGATGATCTTTGCATTGGTGGAAAGTGCTTTTGCAATTTCTACCATCTGCTGCTGGGCAACACTTAAGGTTCCCATTTCTGCAGTCGCATCAAAATCCGCATTCAATTCTTTCAGAAGCTTATTTGCCTCACTGTTCATTGCCTTCCACTGGATCATGTGGTTCTTAACGATCTCGTGACCCATAAAAATATTTTCCGCTACAGTCAGATGCGGATAAGATGTGGGATGCTGGTAAACGGCTGCAATCCCTGCCGCCTGCGCATCCTTCGGGCCTTTGAAGTCAACCTTCTGTCCATTTAAAAACATCTCGCCTTCTTCAGCTTTATGTACACCGGTGATTACCTTGATAAAGGTAGATTTGCCGGCACCGTTTTCCCCCATCAGCGCATGTACTTCACCGGGTTTCAACTGAAAATGTACATTATTCAGCGCCTTTACGCCCGGGAAAATCTTGGTAATGCCTTTTAACTCAAGAACATATTCAGACACGGCTCTTTCTCCTCCCTTAATTACTCGCGTTTAAGTCAAATATATTGTAACATCTGTATTTTTTTCAGGAAACGGGAATATTTTTGGAATCAGGGTAAAATATTTTCCAATTCTCTTTCCGGACAGCAAAAAAAAGCGCCGAAAGCAGCAGGATTATCTACAGCTTCTCAGCGCTTTTTTCGTTTTTATGCCATCAGCCTTCCGATTTCCAGGCTGACATCCTCATAGCTTCTTTCCTTCTCGTTCAGGTCGCTGATCTCACCTACGATCTCCTGATCCTTAAACACAAGGATCCTTCTTGCCAGCGCAATCATCTCCGGCATGTCGGAGGAAATCAGGATAATGGATTTTCCCTCATCCTTTGCAAGAGACCAAATCAGGTCATGGATGTATTTTTTTGCACCTACGTCCACACCCACGGTAGGCTCGTCAATAATCAGAATATCACAGTTGGCAGCCAGCCACTTTCCGATGCTCACCTTCTGTTGGTTGCCGCCGGAAAGGCTTCCAACACTTGTTTCGGCAGACGGTGTCTTTATCTTCATCTTGTCTACCATGGAATTGATGATCTTCTTTTCTTCTTTCAGGTCAATCTTCCGAAATTTCTTCAAAATCTGAGGCAGTACCGTAATAGAAAGGTTCGCTCCAACAGAGAAATCCAGAATCAAGCCCTCTTCTTTACGGTTTTCGGAAACATATCCTATTTTATATGTCTGCATACTGTCCTGCACAGATGTGATATTGGCCTTCTGCCCGTTTACAAAGATTTCTCCGGAATCCATCTTATCAATTCCCGCAATCAACCTTGCCAGTTCCGTTCTTCCGGATCCTACCAGTCCATAAAAGCCAAGGATTTCTCCTTTTCGAAGCTGAAAGCTCTCACCCTTCGCTTTTCCGTAGGCAACTGCATTCTTTACCTCCAGAACCACCTCGTTCTTAATATCCAGAAATCCCATATGATCTGTGGATTCCTCCCGGCCGATCATCATCTTTACGATATCCTGGCGGGTAATCCCCTTACAGGGCTTTGTTCCCACATATTTTCCATCACGAAGTACGGAAATCACATCACAGAGTTCCATCACTTCTTCAATCTTGTGGGAGACAAAAATGACTCCCACACCGTTCTCTTTCAGAACTTTTACCAGCTTGATCAGATTATTACTCTCATAAGCGGTCAAAGATGAGGTCGGCTCATCCAAAAGAATGTATTGAGCCTGTGCAGACAGCGCCTTTGCGATCTGGATCAGCTGTTTCTGCGCGGCTGTCAGATGCTGGATTTTTTCTAAAGGACTAATATCCAGTCCTACCATATCCAGATATTTCCTGGCTGTTTTATTGATCTGGTTCCAGTCGATCCTGTGCCCCTTTTGAAATTTATCAATTCTGTCAAGTACAATATTCTCTGCAACCGTTGCTTCCGGAATGATCTGTATTTCCTGGCTGACCATGCTGATCTCATGATCTACCGCATCTCTGTAGGATTTCATCTCAACCTTGGCCCCATCCAGGTAAACACCGCCCAGATCCGGCTGGTAAATTCCAGTGATAATTTTCATCAGTGTGGATTTTCCTGCACCATTTTCTCCCATTAGTGCATGAATCTCGCCTTTCTTGAAAGACAGGGAAACATTATCCAATGCTTTCACACCCGGAAATATCTTACTTATGTTTTTTAATTCCAGCATATTCTTTACCTCGCATTCTTCCTGGCTATTGCTGACTTTATTTTGTTAAATAAGTGGTGGTAAGCTCATCCAGTATTCCCCCGGTTACCGCATCAAGGTCGTCCTGATAGGTATCCATGTTGTCCTTGGTTACAAGCACGGTCTTGGAATCGATGAAGTACTGATCATCTTTTACAGTATAACCTTCTCCTAAATATTTCAGTGCCATACAGGAAATATAGCCATGTCCCATAGAGTTCTGTGCGATCGTTGCATCAATGATCCCGTTTTCAATTCCTTTCATAACACCGTCATCTGTGTCAATTCCGATTGCATAAATATGCTCTGCGTCACCCTGCTTTGCATAGAAATCATCTAAAGTCTGCGTCATACCAACGCTGGAGATCATGCCTGTACAGATAATACCGTTAATATTTCCAAGATTTGCAGTCAGAGCGCTTTCGATTTTGCTTACTGCTTCTTCCTGTGTCTTGATTCCTGCAATTTCCTGAATAATTTCTACATCAGGATATTTTGCCACAACTTCTTCAACTCCTTCTTTACGGAGAGTTGTATTTGGGTCTTCCAGTACCTCAAGAACATTCAGGATTTTTCCTTTTTCTCCCATCATCTGGATTAGAGCTTCTGTTGCATCCATAGCTGCCTGTTTTACGTCTGTTGCTACTGCAAAGGAAGCTGTTGTTGGTTTCTCTGTATCTGTACCGAAGTTTACAATATTCACACCCATTTTTTCATGGATTTCTTCATAGAGTCCGTTTGCTCCGGAAGCATCACTTGGATAAATGGAAATGGCATTCACACCCTGTGCTATCAGTGCTTCTACTTTTTCGTTCTCACTTGCCTGCGTCCAATCTGGTCCGATCTGAATATCTACCTCGATTCCGGTATCCTCTGCAAACTTCTCTACACCCTTTTTCACCTCGTCAAAATATGGATGAGGAGCAGGCGCATACCATGCCATTTTTGTCTCGCCCTCTGCCATTACAACAGTAGCGGTTCCCATACTCAGAACCATTGCACCACAGACTGCCATTGCTACACTTTTTTTGAAATTCATAGTTTCTTCCTCCTTTAGGATTTTATAAATATTTTTTATTTATCATATTGTTTTTTCAGTTCCTGTTTCAGTTTTCTGGTTGCAATAATCTGCTTAATGCTGTCCAGAGATACCGCTAGCAAAAGGATCAGGCCAAGGTAAGTCTGCTCATAATAAACATTTGCGTTCAGCATTACCAGACCATTCTTAACCATAACAATCAAAAAGCCTGCAAAAAATACACCGATAGAGTTGAACACACCGCCCTTTAACAAGGTTCCTCCAATTACAGCCACAGCAAAGGAAATTACCATCCAGTCGGAACCTGTGGTCGGCTGTGCCGAACCAGTTCTGGAAATCCATAAAATACCTGCGATTGCGGCAAACAAGCCGGAGCCTACATTAGCCAGAATAATCATTCGGTCTGTATTTACACCGGAAAGCCTGGCTGCTTCCAGGTTTCCGCCGGAAGCAAGATACCGTCTTCCTGTTACAGTATATCGGAATATATATGCCAAAATAATCAGGGCAATTGCCGCCAGCCACAAAAGATAAGGAATGCCACACAATCCCTCTCTTCCGATATAGGTAAAGCCTTCGGAAATCTGATTATAAGGATGTCCCTGTGAAATACCATTGATCAATCCTGTAAAAATAAAAGAGGTTGCCAATGTTACAACAAAGGAATTCAGTTTCAGTCTTGTAATAATCAACCCATTCAGGAATCCGGCTAAAATTCCTACCAGAAGCCCGGCAAGAACCGCCGCTATTGCCGGGAGTCCAAGTACTTCCATAGAGTAACCGGTAATTACAACTGTCAGCCCGCCAATGTATCCAAGGGACAGATTCATTCCTCCTACAATGACAACCAGCGCCTGTCCAATAGCGATAAAAATATAAATAGCAGCCGTTCTGCTCATATTAAATAAATTATAAGCCGTTAAAAAGCTATCTGAAAACACAGTAAAAATGATTCCAAGAACCAGCACGGCTAAAATAACCGTCATCTCACTTCTGGCTAAGAGCTGTTTCAGCCCGCTTTTTGATTTTGTTTCGTTCATAATGACCTCCCTGCCTGTTTTCTGGCGAATTATAATTTTGCATCTGCAACAGCCTTGTACATGGCCACGATGTTTTCCGCCGGAACATCAGGCATAATATTGTGTTCTTGATTAAATACAAATCCGCCATCCTTCATAAAGATATCAATCATTCTTCTGGTATAATCGTATACCTCCTGCGCAGTAGAGCGATTCAAAACCGTTCTTGTATTGCATCCGCCGCCCCAGAAGGTGATATCCTTTCCAAATTCCCGTTTCAGGATTTCCGGATCCATCTGCCTTGCTGTTGTCTGGATCGGATTCAAAATATCATACCCTGCATCAATCAGATCCGGAATGATGGGATAGATAGAACCGCAGGAATGAAGGAAGGTTTTCATATTGCTGTGAGTATGTACATATTCATTCAGCTTTGTATGGTGCTTTTTAAAGTGCTCCTGGTATTTTTCCCTGGACATAAACATTCCGCTGTCCATACCAAGATCATCTCCGAAGCGAAGGATATCCACGATATCGCCCACGGATTCGCACACATTCTTCAATGTTTCCAGATGACGTTCCATCAGCTGCTCAATCAGTGTATCCACTTCCTCAGGCTCTGAATAGATATCCATCAAAAAGTTATCAATTCGCCTTAAAAAAGTTCCCCATTCAAACAGGTTGCAGCCGCAGGTAATCACCAATGCCCGGTCTGTGGATTCCCTAAGCTTTAAGGTTTTTGTGCGAAGCTCCTTCCAAAAATCCTTGTCTCCTGCATGATCCCACGGGCTGTGTACCAATGCATTCCAGAGGACTTTTCCCATTGCATGATCCAGATCTTTATAATTATCCGGATATTCCTCCAGATAAGGAAAGCAGGTCTGGTCAAAAAAGGTGGCCCCTACCGGCATTCTGGCAATCTGCGTTCCTTCTTTATCAAATACCAGATAATCACCGTTGGGTTGTTTCTTCGGCTGGAACCAAAGGGGATACTGTCCTGTAGTTCCGTCTGCAAGGGTGGTATCATACCAGTCAGAATCCTCTGTATTAAATACCCTGCCGATATCAATGGTATCTACTCCAAAACGATCCATAATCTCGATTTCCGGATAGACCACCTGCTGCACCACATCAAAAATTCTGGTATGTCCTGTTTCTAGTCCAAGATGTTTTTTTAATCGGTTATAGGCGATGGCGGAAATTCCTGAGCTTGGGGTTGCTCCCAGATCCAGCGGGACTCTGTCCGGCTGCTTATGATTCACAGACGCCATCACTCGCTCTCTCGATGTCATAATCTTCCTCCTTTATCATACTATTATATCTAAACGTTTTGATTCTCGTTTAAAAATAATTAGTCCAGGTGATATACCTCTTCCATGAAGGCCCACCATTCTCCCGGCTTCGCAGTGGGAATCGGCTCCTGACATGGATCCGTTTCCTTCCACCACTCCCGGGTTTTGGGATCTGCTGCCATCTTCGCCATATCTCCTTCAAAGTCATTTCCGATATATTCAAAGTAACTAAATAAATATCCGTCTCTGTAATAGATGGAATAGTTTCTCATATTGCACTTACGGATCATTTCGTTGACCTCCGGCCACGGATTCGCATGAAGCTCTTTATATCGTTCCAGGAACTCCGGTTTTACTTTAATTACCTGTCCGTATCTCTGCATTCTGTTCTGCTCCCTTCCGTTTTTTATGTTTTCATTATACCCCTTGCAAATACAATTGCAATACGTTTCTCAAAATAATAATCTAAACGTTTTGATATTGACGTTTTACATACGGTATGTTACATTAGATATATCAGGATTGTGCCAAATATTACAAAATAGAAAAGGAGTACCTCTATGGTCACTTTAAAAGACGTTGCAAAAGATGCCGGTGTCTCCATTGCCACTGTCTCCTGCTGTTTAAGCGGAACCCGCCAGGTAAAGCCGGAAACAAAAGCCCGTATCATGGAATCCATAGAAAAACTAAAGTATATTCCCAACGCATCTGCACGCAACTTAAAAATCTCAACATCCAACAGGATCGGAATCGTTTTGACGGATATTAACAATCTGTATCATGCTGAAATTTTTAAAGGAGCCTCTGATTATCTGCAGCGGCAGGATTATACCATTCATGTGGCTTTCTCCAACAGCGCTCCCGTAATCGAGCAGGAGAAGATCAATGAATTTATCAGCCAGAATGTAAGCGGACTTTTGATTATTACCTCTCAGCCCCATAACACGCGTTTTTTTCAAAACTGTATCCAAAGTTATTCGATTCCTACGGTTTTTGTAGAACGCCGGCCGGAAAATATTGATAGCAGTTTTGCCTGTTTTGACAACTACCGTACCACTTATTTTCTCACAGAACAGCTTCTTCAAAAGCATTACCGAAGGATCGCCCTGGTCACAGGACCTGAGCATTATTCTTCTGAAAAGGACTGCAGTGACGGCTATGAAATGGCTTTCCAGAATTATAACATTCCTTTTGATCCTTCCCTGATTCAGCGAACCAATATGTCCAAGGAGGATGCCTTTAAGGTGGTGCTCAATAATCTGGATCCGGATACCATTGAAGCCATCATCACCACTTCCGAGAACATTGCCGATGGGGTTCTGGAAGCCCTCACCATCCTTGGCCTTGAAGTACCGGGAGACATCCAGCTTCTCACTTTTGGAGAAGAATGCTGGAACCAGTCCTTCCGCCATCCCGGCGTGATCCACACATGCCGTAATGCCTTTACCCTGGGATCTGAAGCCGCAGGCCTTCTCATCCGGCACATTCAGTCTCCCGCTTTTTTTGAAGAAAAAAACATTACTTTTACAGATAAGGTTGTGCATAGCAGCCTTCCTCTTCTTCTGCCGCCCGCCACCAAAGCGCCTTTTCAGCTGGCAGCTGATTACGAAGCGCCGCCCCTTCGTATTCTGATGGCAGATATCGCAACCTCCCATTCTATTAAGCTTTTGTCCAGAGCCTTTACGCATCAGACGGGAATTCCTGTAGAAATCGATTTTGCCCCACAGGCAGCACTCTTGTCCCGGATCGTCAAAGACATGGAAAAGGCGTACCATGACTATGATATTTATATGTATGATATTCCATGGCTGCAATACATGGTCCAGAACAGACTGGTAAGCGATATTTCCCTGTTTATTCGAGAAAATCCGGAACTGATGGATTCTGTGTTTCCCGAGAACTGGGAAAACTGCCAGCATGACGGACATTACTACGGGATTCCCATTGTGGGCGGCTCCCAGATTTTGTTTTACAGACAGGATCTGTTTGAAGATCCTGCTATTATCCGGGAGTTTCAAAAGCAATACCAGATTTCTCTGCGTCCTCCAAGGACATGGACCGAATTTAACGGAATCGCACAATTTTTCACAAAGAAATACAATCCGGCATCTCCCACCCTGTACGGTACTTCTCTTGCAGGGATTGTTGATGAAGAACTGGCGCCGGAAATCCTCATCAGGCTTTGGGCATATGGAGGTTCCATCTGGGATAAGTACAACCGTGTATCTTTAAATACTCCGGAAATTGCCAAATCCTTTAATAGCATCCTTAAGACACTTGACTATACCGGAAGAGATCCCTTTCAGACCTCCATTAGCCAGACTGTAGAGGATTTTTCCTCCGGAAAAACAGCCATGCTGGTTACTTACTCGGAATATGCATCGGAAATCAGTACCTCCATATCCAACAATACGATTGGGCGGGTGGGGTATGAATCCCTTCCGGGCCGCACTCCCATCAGTGTAGGATGGAATCTTGGCATCAACCCCTACACCGGCAATACGGATGCTGCATATGCTTATTTTAAATGGATCTGCAGGAGTGATATCAGCTTTTATATGACCATCGTGGACGGGCAGTCTCCCGTTATGGCCCCCTATCAGAGCCACGAGATCCTGAAGCTTTATCCCTGGATGGAACTGACAGAAAAGAGCTTTAACTACTGCAGGAAACGAATCGGTCCTTACAGGCCGAACTCCCTGGTCATTCCGGAAAACAAGCTGGAGCGGATTCTCTGTTCCATACTGAAAAATGTCCTCCAAAAGAATATGTCCGTATCCGAAGCGCTCGCCCTCGGCCAAACGGAGATGGAACTGCTGTTTAAATCCTACGGCTATCCCAAGCCTCTCCATTTTATTTGATACGTTTTTCTCGTAATCCCGGAAAATTTGTGTTAAAATACAAAGAAGATACTAATGATCGAGCAAAGGATACGGAGAGAAAGATGAAATTACTGATCGTAGATGATGAAGAGCTGACCCGCACAGGCGTCATTTCTTCTATTGACTGGAAATCCCTGGGGATTGATGAAGTGTTTCAGGCAGATGACGGGCTTCACGGGCTGGAAGCAGCCCAGAAGTTTCAGCCGGAAATTATCCTGTGTGATGTGAGAATGCCTCGTCTGGACGGCATTTCCATGCTGGAGCGCCTGGAACGGGTTCTGCCCGACACTGTTGCCATATTTATGAGCGGCTACTCTGACAAAGAATATCTGAAAGCGGCTATTAAGCTTAAAGCAGTCAATTATATTGAAAAGCCGCTGAATCCCGATGAAATCCGGGAAGCTGTCCTGGAAGCCAGAGAGCGCTATATCCACAAGCTTCACTCCCACAGGGGCGAGGCTCTTCATTCCATGGAAACAGCTTCCCGGCTGGCTCTGAAACTTACCGCTCCCTTTGGCTCAAACAGTGAAGAGATCCAGGCGTTTATTAAGGAGCTGGCCCTTCCCATTACATCGGGAACTTACTTTACCGCATTTATCGTGAAGCTGGATGCTGCCCTGGAAATCGCAGAGCCCTCTTTGGGAAATATCTGCCAGAAGGTGGATGTCTTTCTGAAATCCTTCCATCTGTACTGTATCCACGTAGAAAAAAGGAGACAATATCTGGTCTATTTTGTATATGGGCCTTCCATGCCTTCCTCCTCTGTCATCCAGTCAGTGGGGCAGCTTCTTGGAACCCTTTATGCGGATTTGGGCAGATACTTTATTGCTGCAGGCGACAGTCTTTCCGGAATCTCCAGGGCTTACCAGTCCTATGCCTCCGCAGTCATTCTTCTTCAAAGCAGCTTCTTTTTCCCGGAAAACACGTTCCTGACTTCTGACCTTATAAAAGATGCCGCTTCTTCAGGAGCCGCTGATCTCCCCGCTTCTTTTAACAGGGAATTCAGCGAAGCACTCTCAGGCAGGGATAAGGAAACATGCAGGAAGCTTTTGGAGAAGCTTACAGAATATTTTCATAAAAATACCTCTCTTTTGCAAAATCAGGTAAAGGATCTGTATTATAAGCTGCTCCTTTCTCTGGATGATTCGCGAAGACAATTAAAGATCACCAGCACTTTGGATAGTGTCAGCATTGCGGAAGAAATGGAGCATTGCTTTACTTTCCGGGATCTGCACAGGGTTCTGGAAGAAAAAACAGAACAGTTTTTCCGGGATGCAGCCACTTCCACGGAAGAAAATCCTACCATTTTTCTCATTAAGGATTACATCAGCAAACACTATATGCAGGAAACCCTTTCTGTAAAAGATATCAGTGCCCACGTGTTTCTGTCCGCATCCTATGTATGTACATTTTTTAAGAGTGAAACAGGAAAAACGCTGAACCAGTATCTTACAGAATACCGCATGGAGCGGGCCAAACAGCTTCTGGGCGATTCCCGTTACAAGATCACGGATATCTCTTCCAAGGTGGGCTACAGTGACGGCAATTACTTTGGAAAAAGCTTTAAGAAATACAGCGGGTTTTCTCCATCGGAATACAGGGAGAGGCTTACACAATGAAACGATTTTTACACTTTATCCGGCAGGGTTACGGAGATATGAAGCTGCAGTCCAAATTCTCCCTGGCCCTGATACTGGCAGTTACTCTTCCCATGCTGATGCTTGCACTCTTTTTTTACGGCAAGCTTTATGACATGACCGTTTCCTACACCATTCGCCAGGAGCAGGATCTCTCTTCCAAAACAGCACCTATGATCGATGAAACTGTACAGAAAGTACTGGATACTTATACGGAATTATCCCAGCTTTCTTTTTACCAGACTTTGTTTCACCAACCTGTCAATTATCCCTTTTCTTCCCTCACTGCAAGTTCGGATGCAAGGGAATTTCAAAAACAGGCAAGGGAAATGATTGACGGGACTTTGATCACCGATATCCAGATTTATGTGGATTTTCCCAATACATCCTCCAGCCTTTTTCATGCACCCAGCACAAAGGAGATTTTTTCTCCGATCCGTTATGTAAAGGGCACTTACTGGTACGGCATTTTTCAAAGCACTCCCATTCCTGCAGCAGATCTGTACTGCCCTTCCTTTTATCTGGGCACTCAGGAAAGGCAAAACCATGGGGATCTGGCTTATATCCGCAGGGGTTCCCTTTATTATCACGGGACCTCCTATCCCTGCTATACGGCAATTTATTATTCTTCCGCTCCTCTTCGGGGAATTTTACAGGATAATCTGGCTCTGGCCGGAAGTGTTTCCTATATTTTAAATGACCGGGATGCCCTGGTCGCATCCTCGGATGAGTCCCTTTCCGGGATTTACTGGCTGGACTATGAAAGCATTGAGGAATCCTTTATGTCCTCCAATAACTTTATTGAGCGAATGATTCTGGATCAGAAGATTTATGCCGGATTTTACAGTATTTCCCACACAGGCTGGTTTATGGTAACCGTCCTTCCCTCTGCTCCGTTGATTCAGCAAAGCCACAGGATCATGCTGCAGTATGTGGCGCTGTATCTGGGGTTTCTGGTTCTGGCGATGCTTCTTGCCGCTTTTCTGGCACGTTCCATCAGCAGACGTATTTCCTCTGTGATCAGCCAGATGCAGCAGGTACGCATGGGTCCCCCTGTTCCCATGGGCAGTCCGGAATATCACGATGAAGTGGGCGATCTGATGGATACCTACAACTACATGACCAGGAAAATGGGGGATCTGATGGAGGAGCAGAGACAGGCTGCGGAGGATCTGCGGATTGCGGAGTTTAACTCCCTTCAGGCGCAAATCAATCCTCATTTTCTTTACAATACCATGGATATGATCAACTGGCTTGCACAGCAGGGCCGTACCTCTGAGATCAGCAATGCTGTACAGAATCTTTCCAGGTTCTACAAGCTGACCCTGAGCCGTAAACAGAGCATCAGCACCATTGCCCAGGAAGAAGAGCATGTTTCCATTTATATCCGTTTACAAAATATGCGCTATCACGATAGTATTGAATTCATTTCGGATATTCCGGATGAGCTGATGGAATACCAGATTCCCAAGCTGACGCTGCAGCCTGTCATCGAAAATTCTATTCTCCACGGGATCCTGGAAAAGGATACAAAATCGGGAACCATCGTTTTGACCGGCTGGATGGAGGATGGGGATATTGTACTTTTGATTTCCGATAACGGCGTTGGCATTCCGCCGGAAAAACTTCCTGTGATTCTTACCGGTACAGGAAAAAGCGTCTCCGGCGGCACAAATATCGCCGTATATAATACGCACCGGAGACTGCAGATTCTATACGGGGAAGCATATGGATTATCCTATTCCAGTGTCCAGGGGCAGGGTACAGAAGTGCAGATCCGCCTTCCTGCAAAGCGCGGAGAATAAAACGATCCGGCCAGCGGATGCCGCTGGCAGTATACAGTGCTTTATCCTGTGCCATGAGATAAAGCACTGCCTTTTTATTCCGATTTTCCGGAAGCTTACAGTGAAAATACCATTGCAGATTGTCTGCATTAGGATCATTTTTCATCGCCTCTTCTTCTGTAAAGGACAGCGATTTTAAAACAGCACCATCTTCCCCTTTCAGCAAAGTGCAAAATATCTTTTTTTCTAAGCTTTGTTACTTCTACTGTATAATCATCAAATGTAAATTCCTGGTCTTTCAGATATTCTATTTTTGCACTTGTATTTACTGTAAAGGTCATTAAAATGCGGATAAGCCAGGTTTAGGCATAGACATCCTGTTTTAATGTATGCAGTTTTTCAAAAGCTTTTGTAATTGCCTCCTGTGCGGCATCTGCACAGTCTTCATCCTTTTTCAGAATGGCCCTGGCAATCCGGTACAGTTCTTCCTCATTTTCCAAAACAATGCGCAAAAGATTCCCGGTATTTCCGAAAAAAATCAAAAAGGATATTCATCAATGCAGACAGTTTCTCCAAGAATTTCTCTGGATACGCACAAAGTCAGATCTTCTCCTGCAGACATGCTCCATTTTACAAGGCTCATACAGCGGTTCCGGAGCTCAATGCCTGTGATTCCGTAGGGGTGGACACAGCTTCCCGTGTTGCAGTAAGGGGAAACTTCCTCTTCCGCTTTCACCTGCGTTTGATTTTGCGCGCTGTTTTCAGAGACTGCAAATCCGATCATCGGATGATGGGTGTGTCCGCAGATGAGAATGCAGTTCTTTTCTCTCGCCCATTGAGTAAGAAGTTTCTCCGATTTCTTCTTTTTGGTATTGTTTTTTGCAGCACTGGTGGGATCCGGGATGCCCAGAGCTTCCAGAGGTCTCCAGAGATAGCACACCAGGAAACGGGAAAGCCGCCAAAACGTGCTGTTTAACATATCCGCCTGGTGTCCATGGATGAGACAGATATCTTTCTTTTGCTCCTCATCCTTCAGGATAATCCCCGGATAAGAAGGCGGCAGATCCGACGGATTTTTTTTCCGGAAGCTGCGGCATTTTTTTACCATGTCATGATTGCCATATATTGCATACATTCTTCCCGCATGGGAGAATTTTTCCAAAAGGGCAAAGCTTTCCGGATGCATTTCACGAATGCACTTCATGGAACGGTTTTCCCACAGCTCATCCCCGTCCCCAAGCTCAATATAGGTAAAACCATGGGCAAAATAATATTTCAATGCAGCCAGATACAGGTATTCATTTTTCAGGAAATTATCGTTGGCAGTTCCGCACCCTCTGTGACAGTCGCTGAGCAAAATGTATCTGGAGTTTTTCGCAAGGGGCAGATGAAGAGCTTTTTCCAGATCTGCATTGATCCTCGTATGATAGCTCATATTCCCTTCCTCCCCGGAAATACATTTCTCCCCATGCGCAGCATACGGCGGCAGCTGCCCGGAAGAAGAAAATAGAGATACAAAATTTTATCCAGAGTGCAGGAAAATGGGGATGTTACAAGCTGATACAGTCTGCAGAACATCAGGTTTTTCCACTGCTGCCATCTTCCTTTTCCTGCTGCCCTGCGTCGGGGCTGACTCCCATGGGGTGTCTTCATGGTAAAAAAAATGGTTTTGCAGCCAACGCAAAGTTCGCATGTTCGGTAGCCTGCGTTTTTTAACCCTTCGTAAAAGCATTCCAACATTTCTTCTTCCGGAAATGTAATGGAAACTCTCATGGTCAGTTCTTCCGGCTCGCTGTATTCGCCCACGCAGAAGCCGGTCAGCCACCAGTGTTTCCGCTGCAGTCTGCATTTCCTTCTTCCGTTTTTATAGAGTTCCAGGGAGATAGGAAGCAGTTCTTCATCGGGAATACTATGAAAAACCGCAGACCTTCTCTCTCCCGGATTTATCAGGGTATCCGCCCGGTATATCCCTACCTCCCCGCCTGTGTTCAGCCCGTACTGTCCTTTCCAAAACTCGATCAGCCAGGTTTTTTGACCATAATCAAAATAAATAGGTTCGCAGTCAAACACCATCTGAAAATGTACGGCAGTTTCATCAAAAAACGCGCAGTATCCAAACTCCCTTTGCCATGCATCCAGCGTAGTCGTAACCACGTCCTCCCCCGGTACATACTGAAACCCAAAGGGCTTCAGCAGATCATCCAGACGGCAGATCTTTTCACAGCGATCCATTCTGCAGATCCTGATTCTCATTTTCCTGCACTGGGAAAAACCGAATATACAAAAGAATACACTGCAGCAAAGCAGTATTCCAATAAAAAAATACATACGCTATCCCTTTTCTTTTTACCATAGTATATGATTTATGCAGATACTTTGTTTTTCAGAAAGGAACTCCCAGGCCTGTATAGTTTTCAGGCCCGGGAGTTTATTTTTGATATTTTTCTATTTTACATGTGTGCACTTTTGTTGATGCATTATAGTTAATTCCAACCAGAAGAACCTCACCGCTTATTCCCTCCAAAATCTGAGGATAATTACGTTCTTTTATCTGGGCAATCGCACCATGGGCTGTTTTATTCCATTTCAGTTCAATAACCATTGCAGGCAGCATCCATAAATTCCTGTCTGACTTCCTCATTGGGGATGGATACTGTTTTATTATTTGCATCATAGGTCAGATATCCAAGATGTACCAGCAGTGTGAGAACATCATCCTTGCTCTTAATCGTCGTCATATCATTCTGAAATGTCCTTATATTGATTCTGATTGATGCCCCACCCAGCATTTGGACAATATTTTCCTTTAAGCCATCTTCATCCATTTCAATATAAATCTTTAACGATTCATAGGTTTCTGTCTGCGTCCAGTAGGTACTATACTCTCCCATTTTCATTGCCATAACAATGGAATTTGGACTATACACGGACTTTACTTTTCGGAAGGAATAGCCATCATACCAGCGTTTCGCTTCGTCAAATTCCATATGATATTTTTTACAGAGGACTTTTACTTCATCTTCTGTAAATCCAACATATTTTTCCAGCGGACCGGGACGCAGCATTGTATATTCCCTGAAATCTGTCATTGCAGACTGCGTACCATATTTCTTTATGGGCAGAATCTCCACTATTTTTATTATAGCAAAGTCCTCTTCCAAATAAAAGCGAATTGTCTTCGGTTCTAAAATAAAGTTAGAAAATTAGTTACTTTTCACACGCCACTATCCCGCGAGGTGTTTTGGCATGCATATGCCAAAATCCCGAGACATACAAGCCAAAATTCCATTGCCGAAGGCAATCTGGAATGAATTTTGGCTCGTTACTGGGAACGGAGTGAACAGTAACGAAAATCAGAAACGGGAGCCCGAACAGGCTCCCGTTTCAGTGAATATGTGTATAAAAGATAAGTTAGAAGGCTGATGAATTATGCTCTCCTGGAAAGTACTTCTGCCTCGTACTTTTCTACTTCCTCGAACCATTTCATTCCTGCAGGAGCACCGCATGCTTCGCAGTAGTAGTCCCAAACTTCTCCGAACGGGAAGGTCTTTACTTCTTCCTGTACAGTCATCAGCTTGGTCATGTTATTGGATTCCTGAAGAGCTTTCATTTCTGCGTTCGGCTGAAGAAGGGCGAACAGCAGGGCTTTCTGCATATTTCTAAGACCTGTGGTCCATGCGGAAATACGGTTAATGCTTGCATCAAAGTAATCAAGTGCAATATATACGCGGCTTAATGCATCATTTCTTACGATTTCTTTTGCAATTTCTCTTGTCTCATCGTCAAAGAGAACTACATGGTCAGAGTCCCAGCGTACCGGACGGGTTACGTGAAGAGCCAGTTCCGGGAAGAAACACAAAAGGGCAGAAATCTTATCGGAAACAACCTCTGTTGGATGGTAGTGTCCATTGTCCATCAGCGGAAGGCATTTATCTTTATGTGCTGCTGCGAAGGACAGAGAGAATTCTGCGCTTCCTGCAGTATAGGATTCTACACCGATACCAAATACCTTGGACTCTACACATGGTTTTACAAGGTTGGTATCATACGGCTCGGAAAGGATTTCCTCGATAGACTCTTTGTAACGCATTCTCGGTCCAAGTCTGTCTCCCGGGATATCTTTGTATCCGTCACCTGTCCAGATATTCATAACACAGGGAATCCCTGTCTCCTCAGCAAAATACTGAGAAATACGGATGCAGGCTTTTCCATGCTCAATCCAGAATTTTCTGGTTTCCTCATCAGGACTTGAAAGGGTCAGGCCGTCTTTTACCTTGGGGCTTGAGAAGAAGGTCGGGTTAAAATCAAGGCCCAGTCCTCTTTCTTTTGCGAACTCTACCCATTTTCTGAAATGTTTCGGCTCCAGTTTATCTCTGTCAACCCACTCACCCTCTTCAAAAATAGCATAGCTTGCGTGAACGTTGATTTTCTTTTTGCCGGGAGCCAGGGACATTACCTTATCCATGTCAGCCAGAAGTTCTTCCGGAGTTCTTGCCTTTCCTGGGTAGTCTCCTGTCGTCTGGATACCGCCTGTCAGCGGACCGTCCTGGTCAAATCCCTTTACGTCATCTCCCTGCCAGCAATGCAGAGAAACCGGTACATTTTTCAGGATTTCGATCGCTTTGTCAGTGTCTACGCCGATTTCCGCATATCTTGCTTTGGCGTATTCGTATCTTTCCTGTGTGGTCATGGTTGCATCCTCCTTGTATTGAATAGTTTTTCTATAGAATCATTCTTACGGTTACTGCCGGAATGAAGCCCTTTTATGCATGATAAATTTTAATATCAAAGGATTCATGAATCACCGTACGTGCCTCTTCTACAGTGGAAAATTCCCCTGCTTTCAGCATCTGCGCTGTAATGTTTCCAATTGCCGTTGCTTCTCCGGGACCTGCATGAACTTCCTTGCCTGTTGCTTTTGCTGTCAGTTCATTTAAGTAGCCTGCATTGGAACCGCCGCCTACTACATGGATACGGCTGTAGGTTCTGCCGGTCATTTCTTCCAGCTCTTTGGCGGTTCTTGCATAGCACTCTGCAAGGCTGGTATAAATTACCGTTGCGATCTCGCCCATGGTTTCCGGAACCTGCTGCCCTGTTCTGCGGCAGTAATCCTTCACTTCCTCTGTCATGTTTTCCGGAGACAGGAAGCACTCGTCATTGGCATCTACCCTGGACGGGAAGTCCTTTGCTTCCTCTGCCATAGAGCAGATTTCTGCAAAGCTGTACATATCATTTACTTCATGACGAACAGACTGGATCATCCAAAGGCCCATGATGTTCTTCAGATAACGGAAACGTCCTCCGTATCCGCCCTCATTTGTCAGGTTCATTTCGCAGCTCTTTTTGGAGCAGTCTGCTGTAGTTCTTTCCAGACCCATTAAGGACCAGGTTCCGGAGCTGATATAAATGAAGTCATCATCATTTGCAGGAACAGCAAGCACTGCGGAGCCTGTGTCATGAGTTGCCGGAGCTACCACTTCAAGGTCAAACCCAACCTCTTCTCTGACGGCATCTGTAAAGTGTCCGATGCTGGTTCCGGGCATGATCAGCTTCTGGAAAATCTTTCTCGGATAGCCAAGCATATCGATCAGTTCATAATCCCAGTCCTTGGTATATGGATTTACAAGCTGTCCTGTGGTTGCCTCTGTATATTCACAGGTCTTCTCCCCTGTCAGAAGATAGTGGAAGTAGTCCGGTACATGGAGCAGAGTTTCTGCCTGTTCCAGGTATTGAGGATATTTCTTCTTCACTGCCATTAACTGATAAACTGTGTTAAAGATGGCTTTCTGGATTCCGGTTCTTTCATAAAGATCTTCCAGAGAAATGATCTTATAAACTTCTTCATCCATGCCCTCTGTACGATGGTCACGGTAACCAACCGTATTTCCCAGAACCTTTCCATCCTTGTCAAGAAGCACAAAGTCAACGCCCCAGGTATCAACGCCCATACTTACCGGGATCTTATTGAGTTCCTTACATTTCTTCAGACCATTGACGATTTCTTTAAACAGACGGTCGAATTCCCAGCAAAGCTCATCGCCCTTTTTCACCATACCGTTTTCAAAACGATAAATCTCTTCCAGTACCATCTTCCCGTTTTCCATATGCCCAAGAATGTGACGTCCGCTGGATGCTCCGATATCTACTGCCAAATAATATGTAGTCATTTTAAAACCCTCCTAAATATGTAAGATTTGCAGCAGCTGAAAATTGTGCATTTTGCTGCTTTCGCGTGTGTTCTTTCATATTTGATAATAACATATTACTATATATTTCATCAAGAGTGAAGAACCTTGTTTGTCAAAAAAAGTGTCCTTATTTGCAAATAATAACTAAAACCTCACTTTAGAGATACTGAATTTTCTTCTGCACCTCAGCCATAGATTCTGCATAGCCGGCAGATACCAAAGACCCCAGGGCTGCGCCGTAGGCGGCTTCTTCTTTGCATGCAGGAATCTTCATGGGCATGCCAAACAGATTCTGGGCCAGTTCTCTCATGAGGCTGTTTTGGCGGATGCCATTGCCGGAACCCACAAGACGTATAGCTTTTGTACCTGCAATGGTGCACATTTCTCCGTACATTTCATATAATTCTTCCAAAATTCCCATAAGCATCCCCAAAGTCATGGCGCCGGGATGGAAGTTTTCCACACTGATACCGGATATTTTCCCCAACTCCCCGGGATTGCTTCTTGTTCCGGAAAAGGTGGTCCTGATTTTCCAGGCAGCCTCTTTTCCGTAAGCTTCCATAAATTCCCTTGCCTGGGCTTCCATTCTTCCGTAAAGGGTCTCTCCTCCATCCCGGGAAGCTTCCCGGAAGAACTGCTCCAGCATGGCGTAAGCTCTTCCGCCGCATAGGCCCGAACCTGCCATGAGATACAGATTTTTCGTATAAGGACGAAGTTCAATGGAGCCGCGTGCTTCCACATACCTGGAGATACCGAAAGATACCTGGCTTCCGGTTCCGATATTGACCAGCACCGTGCTGGACAGATCCTGCACAGAGCCCATTACACTGGCCTGGTTATCCCCAAAAGACACGGTTACCGGAATCCCATTTGGGAAGTCCCCTGCTGTGGTTCCGATGATACTATGGTCAGACAGGATTTCCGGCAGATAAGAAAGCTCCACTCCCAGGGCTTCCAATTCATCCCTGCAGAAATCTCCAGATTCCGGATCATAACACCCCCAGCTTGCAGCCATATCCTTTGCGATGGAAGGACTTTGGCAGCTGCAGAGCTTCATGCCGATATAATCGCTGATGGTGACCATTTTCACTGCATTACGGGGAATCATCCCATTTCTCTGAAGGTAATAATGGGTAGTAAGACCATAACCCGCCGCAGCCGTACCTGCTGCCTCCCTGAGAATTTCCGCACAGGTTCTTCCCTCCTCCATCAGCTCATTTCCAAGACCATCCTGCCAGGTATACAGAGGGCTTACTGCCTCTCCGTAAACGTCCACATACAGAAATCCGTGCATCTGCCCTGTCATGCCAATGCTCACAGGTTTTCCATGTTTTTGGATCATCTCTTTTAATGCCCGCTCTGTCAGACTCCATATTTTCCCGGGATCCTGAATTTTACTGCAGGCCTTATGCCCTTTTAGAAATGACTGATGGGGAATCGTCACGCTATCCAGAAACGCTCCGCTGTCCCCGTCAATCATCAGAATACTGATGGTGGTAGTCCCAATATCAATTCCCATTGCAAGCATACTTCTTGTCTCCTATCTTTGGCTTAAAAAAGCCCTCTAAACCTTCGTCTTCCGGTTTAGAGGGTGATCTCTAGTTCTTAACAATCCCCATAATCTCCCGTGCTTCCTCTGGTGTGGCAGCTTCAAGTCCCATCTTTTCAATCAGCTCTTTCAGATACTGCACTTCCTGGTAGTTATATTCTGCCATAACGCCATCTCTCAGATATCGGCTGTCCTCAAATCCGATCCGCACGATCGTGGCTCCAGCCGCAATGGCAGCGGCGAGAAATGTCCAGTTATCCCGTCCGAAATGGGTAACACCCCACATGGCATCCCTGGGGACAAAAGAACGGAAAGCCATTAATTCCTCCACAGTCGGCTGCATTCCGCCCTTATGGCCAAACACCAGGTTATAAAAAACAGGAGTCCGCATGGGAACTTCCTTTCGTACCATTTCCACATTATGGATCATCCCGATATCAAAAACTTCTGTCTCAGGAATCACGCCCTTTTCATAACATTTTCCCGCACAATAACGGATATCTTCAAAAGAGTTGCGGTAAACTGCTTCCCCAAGGTTTGTTGACCCGCCATTTAAAGAGGCACTTTCCACCTTTTCGTAGTCCAGCGGATTACAGCGTTCCTGAATATTCATCTCAGAAACCCCTCCGGTAGACGCCTGCACCACCACATCTGTCTTTTTCAGGATCAGCTCAAAGGCCTGGATCAGATTGGATGTATCCTTTGTAAGCTTTCCTTCTCTTGTTTTACAATGGAGATGACACATGGAAGCACCATACTCCACACATTTTGCAACATCTTCTGCCAGCACTTCCGGTATCAGAGGATCAGGTCCGGCTACAGGTGCAACTGAAATAATCACTTTTCTCATATTTTCCTCCAATCCTGATATGATCCCGCCTTCCGTCAGGCATTTCACAATTGCGGGATCATTTCACTTTCCAATATACATAATGGTCAAGAACCGCCTTTTCAATCTGGTCAAACTGCCGCTCCTCAATCACATTGATCAATTGCTCATGAAGATGGATAAAATTCTCCTGATCACCCATCTGTATAATTTTCTCTATTGTCCTCTTTCTGGAAGGAACTGTGATTCTCGTAATATAGTTGGTAATATTCAGAAGCTGCTCATTATCGGCAGCCGCCCCGATCTCACCGTGAAACTGCTGATCCAGCTCCATAATGTCATCCACAGAGGGGTGTGATGACTGACATGCCTGTTTCATTTTTTCCACAATGGCTTTCAGCTGTTTTACCCGCTCTGTGTTATCCTTCTGCCGAAGCACCACAAACAGGGTTCCAATGTCCAGAACAGTCCTCAGTTTAATAAAATCCTGCCAGGTATCCTTCTGAAGGATGATTCCATAGAGCATAGGATCCAGCATTTTCTGATTGTAGCTGTCACTTACAAAAGTTCCTCCTGCCCGCTTAATATAAATCACGCCGTAAGCAACAAGAATTTTAATTGCCTCACGGATCGAATTCCTGGCAACTCCCAGACTTTTGGAAAGTTCCATTTCTGTAGGCAGCTTATCTCCCGGCTTCAATTCTCCCTGTATGATCGAGGAAACAATTACATCAATCACACTTTCTACTACAGATTTGCTCTGCAGGTCCGTATTTAATAAAGTCTTTCCTTCTTCCATCATTCATCACTCTTTACTATTAGATTAACGCTGCGGAACGTCCGCTCCCACACCGGCATGAAATTTCCGCCTTGGGCGAATCCGGCAGGTTTCTGGAAGATTCTTTAAAATTTCCAGGATCTCCTGCTCATGGCCCTCCATCTGCCGGCGAGGAAGCAACAGGGCATGGGTACTGTCCACATAGAGGATCAGCATTTTTCTGCCCCAGACAATCAATGGAAAAGAGGTCCATGGAAGCCTGCGGCGGACCCCGTTCTGGCTGACCATGATTTCCTGTTCACCCAACTGGTACTCCATAGCTTTTTCTTTTTTTTCCATTGAAATTGCCCGCATATACAGGGATATTGGCGTGACCACCGGGTTTAAAAGAGCGACCATTACAAGAAGAAGCGTCAGATACCATTCCACATCCCCGGCTGCTGCGACAGCAACTGCCAGAAATAAGGCACTGATCCCCAGCCGTACTGCACCGGATACACCTGCGAAACTATGATACATCAAATAAGCAAAGATTTCCAGTCTATTTGGTTTACAATTTAGTTTCATCTGCATCTTTTCCATTCTATACTTTCAATACTTGTTTTTTATACTCCGTACAATACGTTAGGGAGCCATGTACTCAAGGACGGAACCAGGGTAACTAAAAGCAGCACCAGAACCAGCGGTATGTAGTACGGCATCATGGCTTTTACCATCTTTGAGAAGGAAACACCTGTAATTGCCTGGCCCAGGAACAATGCACTTCCGAAAGGCGGTGTAAAAATACCGATGACAACATTCAGACAGATCACAACACCGAAATGAACCGGGCTCACACCTAATGACATGAGTGCAGGAAGGAGGATCGGCGTAAAGATCATAATCGCAATATTGGAATCCATAAACATTCCAATAATCAAAAATGCCACGTTAATGACTAAAAGAAGCACTACGGAATTGGAGGTCAGGCCAAGTACCGTCTCCTGAACCAGAGCCGGAATACCGGAACGGCTGATTACCTGGGCAAACAGGGAAGCGCTTCCGCAGATAAACATCATAGAAGCAATATTTCCGACACTTTCTTTCGCAGTCTGTACAAGAGCCTTTAAATTTACTCCCCTGTAGAAAACAGCTCCAATAATAGCAGCGCAGACTGCAGCAAGGCTGGCAAGCTCGGAGGGAGCAAAGGAGCCGCTGTACATGCCGCCCAGAAGGATTACGGGAACACAGAACGCAGGCAGGCCCTTTAAAAATACATGCATCTGCTTCTTAAAGCCGCCTTCCTCATGATAAGTAGGCCAGTTCATTTTTCTTGCCCTGTATCCTACCACCAGCATCATGATCACCGTTAAGATCAGCGCCGGAACAACCCCCGCCATCAGCATGGTAATACCGGACTGTTCTGCATAAAGAGCATAAAGCATCAGCGGTACACTTGGAGGGAAGATTGGTCCAATGGCTGAGGAAGCCAGGGTAATGCCCGTAGCGTCTTCCAGGGAATAGCCTGCATTTGTCATTGCCTTAATCTCGATTTTTCCAAGACCGCCGATATCCGCAAGCGCTGCACCGGACATGCCGGCAAATACAAGGCTGGCTACAATATTTACCTGGGCCAGTCCTCCCTTCAATCTTCCCACCGGGGTTACCAGAATGGAATTGAACAGGGAGTCCGTCAGGTTTACATTATTCATCAGGGTTCCTGCAAAAATAAACATAGGGATTGCAACCATGGTAATAGAGTTCATGGAAGAACCCATTTTCTGGATCATTACACTTACCGGAAGCCCTACGGACAGAAAATAGATTCCTGCTGTGGCATACATTACATAAGCCACCGGCAGTCCTGTGGCCAGAAGCAGCAGGAATATTACAATTACTGTTACACCGCTCATAATTCTCTCCTTTCCCTATTCTTTCACAGGCTTATCTTTTTTTATAAAAACATCGATCAGTTCCGTCAGCATTTCCAGAAGTGATAATCCGATTCCAATCCCGATGGAGCCATAGTACAGCCAGTTGGGAAACTTGGATGCGGCGAGGACCACACTGCCTACCTTGCCCATATAGTCATGAAAGCCAATTGCCATAAGGATCAGCACAAATAAGATAATCCCAAAATGAAGTACATCAAAAAACTTCTGTATGCCCTTTGGCATAATATCATAAAGAGCTGTTACCTTCAGGTTGGTATTGTGATGCAGATTCACCGGCATTCCGATGAAAAGCAGGACAATTACAAAAAAGCAGCCAATCTCATATCCCCATACAATACTCAGATGGAACAGTTCTCTTGCCATTACCGTGATAAATACCATCAGCACGGAGCAATAAACACAGATTGACTGGATCGGGAAAATAATCTTTTCGATTTTATCCATAAAGGATCGCAATATATTTTTTTCCATCATTGATTCTCCATATTTAATAAAACCTCTGCCTGCCCCCTTGTTGCCGATGCTGTGCGGAAATTCCGCACAGCACCGGGGGCACAGACAAAGGTCCTTTTTGTTTCTTAGTATCCTAAGTATTCATCCAGACGAGTAAAGTAATCCTGATATTTTTCATATTTCTTACTCTTCAGTTCGTCTGTTCTGCTCTTGAATGCATCAATATCCAGTCCGTCTTCTGCAGTGATAATGGTCATTCCGTTATCCATACATGTCTGACGGTATTCTTCCTGGTTATCCTTCTGTGTATTGTAGGACCAGTCTGCCATTGCCTTCTGTGCATCTTTCAGTACCTGCTGGTCTTCCTCTGAAAGGCTTTCCCAAAGACTGTTGCTTACAATACCAACAGAGGAATCATAAATGTGGTTTGTTTCCATAACGTATTTCTGGCAATCCCAAAGCTGATAGGAAACCAGTGTGGAATATGGATTCTCCTGACCTTCTACAGTACCTGTGGAAAGAGCGGTTGGTGTTTCTGTCCAGTCGATGGGCACCGGAGTTCCTCCAAGGCCTTCTACTGCCAACGTATAAACATCATTGGTAATGGAACGGATCTTATGTCCTGCCAGGTCATCCGGTGTTTTTACCTCGAAGTTGCAGGTAAGCTGACGTGCCTCATAGGAAGCAGAGGTTCCAAAGCAGGTCAGACCGCTTGCAGCCTGGAAGTTTTCCAGGATTTCGCTGAGTACGGGGTTATTTTCCATATCCATCAGTTTCTTGTTGTCCTCGCCGTTCTTTACCAGATAAGGAATAGAAAAGATCTCCATATCCTGATACAGGCTGGAAAGCTGTGCGAAGCTGGAATGGGTAATGTCAATGGTTCCCATAACAACACCTTCTACTGCCTCCTGGATACCGCCAAGCTCGCCATTGTAATACGGCTCGATCTGGATCGTATCGCTGTGATCGTTTACATAGTCTACAAATATCTGTGTTGCCTGTCCGTTTGTGGACTCCTTGCTGTTGTGCTGTGCCAGTGTCAGTACTCTGGCTTCCTCTGCCATCACCGTTACTGCAGATCCTCCTAACATGGATGCCGCCATTGCTGCTGCAAGGCACATTGCTGCTGCTTTCTTCATTTTCATCTCGTTTTTCTCCTTTGTTTTATTTTAAACATTTTATGTTTCATTGTAATAGGATAGTCCCTGCCATCCCTCCGGCCGTGTTCCCTACTCCCGGCAGTTTCCCCAATAAAGAGGCATCCAGACCATCATTTCCCCGTTTCCGCGGTTATCCCATGCAAAATACGGGATCATGCGGATGGGCACTGTATGTACTCCTTTACATTCCAGAGTTCTGTATAAAGGATTCTCTCCTGGTTTCTTTTCTGTTTCCAGAACACAGGCTTCTGTTTCCAATGCCACCATTTTTTTGCCGTCAATGGCAAAGGAGGTTTCCTTAAACTCCGCATGATAGGGAAGAAGCAGATCTCCCAGTTCCTCCACCTGCGCATCCGGTGTTTCCAGGCAGTATACAAGAGGACCTCTCTCCACTGCCACCTGATTAATGTTTTCCTCCAGATAAGTATGAGCTGCCGTGTACCGTACCGGCATGTCCAGCTTCAGCTCTACAGTATCTGATTCCGGATGGTCAATGGCAACTTCGTAATAAGTACCTGCCTGCTCTTTTCCAAGCTTCTTAATCTCCCGGTCGTTTTTCCTGACAGATCCGCTGGCTGTCCACTGAGGAATGCGAAGCTTCAGGGTAAAGGGGGTATTATTTTTCACATTGGAGATTTCGAACCGGATCAGTCCGTCCCATGGATAATCCGTCTTCTGCGTCAGATCAAACTCAGCACCGTTTTCCAGGGAAATATGGGCGGCATTGGCGCCGTACATTCCCGTATAAACGCTGTCTTTATCTTTCATATAAATATACTCACTGGACTCTGCAATAAATCTTGCCATATTGGGAGGACAGCAGAAGCAGGTCAGGCTCTCCTGGCGCTCCAGCGGCCACATTAGCTTATAATCAAGCTTCTTCACACGGCGAAGGGCATTCTGATAAAAATACTTGTTCCCGGAAAGGCTTACCGATGCAATGGTAAGGTTCAGCATGGAACGTTCAATAATATCAAAATATTTTACCTGAGGATCCACCGCAAACATCCGGTAATTCCACATAATATTTCCCAGGGTGGCACAGGTCTCATTGTATGCAGTAATGTTGGGAAGCTGATATTCATAGCCAAATGCCTGATGTACATAATGAACCTTCACTCCGTTCACGCCGTCCAGGGGACCGTAGGGGGAGGTTCCCGTGTATAAGGCTCCGCAGCCTCCGTTAATATAAAGCTTCTTCTCTACGCAGTTTTCCCAGACTGCATCCAGCATGATCTTCAGTTCCTCGTCGCCGTTTTCTGCATACACATCCGCTGCTCCGGCGTACAGGTAAGTGGATCGCACTCCATGACCTGCGATTTTCCGGTGTTTTTTCAGAGGGATACTGTCCTGGTTGTCATCGGTGCCGTTGGGAACCAGGTCTCTCACTGCAAGCGCCATCTCAGCCAGTCTCAGGTACTTCTCCTCACCTGTAATTCTATAGAGCTCCACAATTCCCATATAATGGGAGGGACAAACCTCTGTCTGGGCCACGCCTTCCTTAATATACTTCTGATAAAGCCCTTCCAGATATCCGGCTGCTTTTTTTGCAATATTCAGGAAATTATCTTTTCCGGTAATGCGTTTATAAGCACAGGCAGCGGTAAAAAGATGTCCGAAATTATATACCTCAAAGTCATTGATATCTCCAAGCCTGGAGTTTCCGCCCTTCTTATCCGCAATGATCTGCTTTGTGGAAATATAACCGTCCTCCTGCTGTACACTGGAGATCAGATCGATATAAGCATCCAGATCCTCCTCCAGTTTCTCATCTTTCCGCTTCGCCATCACATACATGGCAGCTTCCATCCATTTATAAAAGTCTCCGTCCCCGAAAGGTGTTCCCTCATGAGTACCCTCGTGGAGCCCCGCAGCTACCCGGAAATTTTCCACTACATGAAAGATGGGCGAATCGTCCTCAAACATCCCCCGGATATGAGGCACGGTCACATCTGCGCAGGTGTCAAACCGCTCCTTCCAGAAGCCTTCCGTCCAGTCAATATCCTGTACAGGAATGGGGGAAACCTTTGCATAACTGCTTTTTCCGGTGTCGATCAGCATTTGATTGCTCCTTTCTCAACCAGAGCTTTTTTCAATGCCGCTGCCCCAAACCTCGGACTGGAAAGCACGGTCTTGTGATAAAGCTCTGCAATATATTCTTCACAGTATGCCATGGAGCCCTGGGCAAACAGGATCACATCCACCTGGTCTGCTGCTTTTTCTGCATATTCCGCCATTAATCTTTTGAAATTCTCCTGGTCAAGACCAAATGCACCGTCTACCAGAATATCTACGGTCTCCACCTTTTTTCCCATTTCCCTGGCAACTCTGTGGATGGTGTTAGTTGTGGGAATCAGTGTTGAGGGCAATGTTGCCATAACGCCGATCCTGCTTCCAAGCCTTACGGCTTCCCGGCACATCTCTTCATCGATTCTTACAATGGGCACCCCAAGATAACGGGCAAGATCCTGTACTGCGTCAGCTACCTCACCTACGGAAGAACAGATATTCAAAATAGCGTCTGCCCCCTCTGACACCTGTTTCATATACATTTCCACCAGTCTTGCTGCCGGACTGGCAAAAACATAGCCGGCATCCCTTACCTCTGCAAGAATGCTGGGATCCTGACTGCTTAAAAGCTCCACATCCTCTCCCAGCTGTTTCTTCACTTCTCTTTCCACCAGCTCGATCAATTCCGGTGTTGTGCTGGTATACGCAAGCCCTACCTTCATTTTCCGATCACTCCTTTTCTGATATCCTTCTATTTTTCTCTTCTACCTGATAATATCTTTGCAACCTTATATAAACTTTCATCATCTCCCACATTCCCGGGGAAGATTATATAGGGAATGTCCGGGAACTTACTTTCCGGGTCCGTTCTCCATACAGGGATTCCCGGCTGAATCTGCCCTAAAACCTTAGCCCGTTTTACCCCCAGAGCCTTCACACCAATGTCGCTGGAGGTAATTCCTCCTTTGGCAACCACAAAAGCAGGCTTCACTTTTAAATTCTTTACCAGAGATAAAACCGCCTCCGATATTCTCACGGAGCGTAGAAGTGCCGCTTCTTTTGTATCATTCTCCAAAGAGAGAAGCTTTCGTCTCGTATAAACCGCTGTGGTAATTCCGCAGGAAATGTTCTTTTCTATTTCCGCTGTCACCTTTTTTGCCTCGTCAAAAAGCCGCTCGCCCTCTAATACCAGATCAGAGTTAAATTCTATAAAACTAATATCCGAAATCCGCTTTAGAGTCTCAAGCTGTCTTGTGGTTTTCTCTGTGTGGGATCCTGCTACGATCAGGCCTCCATGGGAGCTTTCCTCTGTCATCATTTCTTCTCTGGAAAGAAGGGTTCTGTCGCTGATGCATCCCATTGCCTTTACAAAAGCCGCTGCTGTCCGGAAAAGAAAATGTCTGCCCTTCTTCATTGCACGGTAAAGTGCGATTGCAAAAATCTCAACATCACTGTTATCAATGGCATTTACCACAATTTTACGGAAATTCTCCGCTTCCATCAGTTGTTGTTCGATTTTATCAAAATTCAAAGAGCGCAGATCCTCCAGGGAAATACAGATCACCTCTTGGGCAGGATAGCGTCCCCGGCTTTTTTCTTCCACGTATTCCGGAAGGCTTTTGGCGCTGTAGCCAAAGGTCTTATCCTTTGCAAACTCTGTCTCTGCTGACGGAATGAGTTCATTCCCGTATTTCACATAGTGAACGTTTCCATAAGTATATCGTCCTCCTTCTGAAAAGAACGGGCAAAGAATTTCTCCGTCAAATTTCCATGTCTGTGTTTTTTCTATTTCGGTTCTCAGAACTTCTGTTTCCAGGGGATAATGACCTCGAAGTGTGGAATCGCCTCTGCTGATTACCAGATAAGGCTGACCGCCGCTGGCTTTCTCCAGGTTCTCCGCGATTTCCCGATGAACCATGCGTGTTCTCTCCTCTGTAAAGCTTCTGGAGTTTGTCAAAATAAAGAATAACTTCTGCTCCTCCTGAAACCCTCTGCGGATATTTTCCACTGACCAGTCTGTATAAACGGAAATGTCATGTACCGTCTGCACCCCTGTGGGATCATCATCCAGTACAACGATCTTATCCGGATTCTCCTTTACTTCCTTCTCCAGAAGACCGCGTACAAGTTGTTTCTCTACTTTTGGATACTGCTCTAAGACTTCTGCCTTTGGCATTTTTTGTTTCCTTTCTGTTTCTCATTCTACATCCAACATCCTACGTTGGATTTATCGTAATAATACAATATATTTTACTATTATGCAATATTTTTATGCAAATTAATCACGATTCATTGAAATATACAATTTGTGATATGCGATTTTATGAAAATTGACAAAAAAAAGGTACCGCACATTGGCGGTACCCTCTTTTTACAAACTTAATGATATTACGATCGTTTCAATTAGTCGTAAAGGTTCGGAGCGATTGTCTCGTCATCGATATTTGTTGCATCATACCAGTAACCATCTGTAGGAACGTCAGAAACTTCCTGTCCGTTAGCTGCTGCTGTCAGAGCGTAGATTGCATAGTAGCCCATCATCAGAGGAGACTGTGTAACAGCACCAAGGAATGTGCCATCCTGTACAGCTGCTTTAATGATAGAACCAGCATCAAAACCAACACCGATTACATCGCCTGCTGCTGCATCGGAACCAAGAACGTTCAGGTTTGCATTTGCTGCAAGTACACCTTCTGCTGCTGTCTGGTTGGATCCGAAGATTGCGATACAGTTTTCTTTGGAAAGAATAGCCTGTGCTTCTGTGGAGCAAAGCTCTACAGTTGTCTGTGCAGGAACTGCTACCTGGATTACAACATCAGCGTCAGCTTCTGTTGCGTCAGCGGTTGTTGCTGCATTTACATAGAATTCATTACCAGTTACTGCTACAGTTTTTCCATCTGCCTGAAGAAGCTCGATCATCTTGTCAATGAAACCGCCGCCACGCTGCTGAATGTTCAGAGCTGTAGCATCCTGATTAACTTCACCGATGATAACCTGGCCATCTGCATTTGCAATAACATCTTTAATTGCTGCATACATGTTCTCAGCTGCAACAGAACCAGCCTGTGCATTGTCTGTACAAACCTCTGCTACTACAGAGCCTTCCGGAGCATCAGCAACACCGGTATCAAAGGTAACTACCGGGATACCTTTGTCTGCACATGTCTGAAGAGCTTCCAGTACGGAAGAGGTATCACATGCTGCAAGTCCAAGACCTGCCGGGTTTGTTCCGATTGCTGTATTAATCATGTTTACCTGGTCAGCGATATCAGACTCACTGTTCGGTCCCTGTGCTTTATAATCAACACCAAGTTCCTCTTTAGCCATATCCATACCTTTCATGGCTGCTTCCCAGTATGTAGACTGGAAGGATTTTACCATCATCGGGAATACATAAGCTTCATTAGCTGTCAGTCCCTCAAACTGTGCTGTCGGATCTGCTGCATCTGTTTCTGCTGCGCCAGCTTCTGCTTCTTCGGTTTCTGCCTCTTCAGTTTCTGCTTCTGCTTCTTCTGCAACGGCTTCTTCTGCAAATGCCGGAGTAACGGTCATCCCCATTACCATTGCTGTGCTGATTCCCAGAGCGATCACTTTCTTGAATGTCATTTTTTTGTCCTCCTTTTAAATTATACACCTTATTTTATGTAAAAACGTCACCGTTTCACATACCTGCTATTATTTTGCTACTTTCTTCTCTTTCAGAATATCGATCAATACCGCAACGATCAGTACAATACCTGTGATAATCTGCTGCCAGTTTGCCTGAAGTCCGATATAAGGAAGACCAGTCTTCAAAAGCATAATGACATAAATACCTACAAATGTTCCGAGAATGGAACCATATCCGCCTGTTGCTGCAACACCGCCTACAAATGCACCGCCGATGGCATCCATCTCAAGGCCTGCGCCGGTACCCGGCTGTACAGTAGGAGTAACCGCTGCATAGGCTGTTGCTGCAAGACCTACGAACAGACCGCAGACAACATATACCATAACATGGTAAAACTTTACATTGATTCCGGAAAGGGCTGCCGCTTCTTTGTTGGAACCGATGGCGATGGTGTAACGTCCGAACTTTGTATGGTTCAGAACAAACTCCATCAAAAGAACCAGAAGGATCATCCAAAGGAAACCAATGGGATAACGGTCTGCGCTTCTTCCTGTACCGATGGTCAGCTTATAGATGGAATGGAACCATCCGCCTTCCTGGTTAAGGCCGGGCCATGGAGTCGCGCTGCAAAGAGAACCGATTCCACGGGTAATCATACAGGTACAAAGGGTAGCCAGGAATGGCGGAAGATTCATCACGCCGATCAAAGTACCGTTCACTGCACCAAATACAACACCCAGAAGCACGCATACCAGCATAGCAACGATCACAGGACAGCCGTGGCTTCTGACCAGGGTTCCGCCGATCAAGGCGTAACAAACCATTCCTGTTCCGATTGACAGGTCTACACCGCCTGTAATGATCGGGAAGGTAACACCGATTGCCATCAGAAGATCATAGTAGGAAAAATCCAACAGGCTTAGCATCGTATTATACTGCCTGAATTCCTTGCTCATCACTGAGAATACTGCTGCTAATGCAATAACAACCAACAAAACAATAAATCTCTGATCACTTAAAATACTTTTTTTCTTCTTAGTCATGACTGTCCTCCTTAATCGATATTTCGTGTAGCCTTGGTCATAATGTTTTCCTGGGTTGCTTCAGAAATATCAATATTTCCTGTCACTTTTCCCTCGCACATAATGATAATACGGTCACTCATACGGAGAACTTCTGTCATCTCAGAAGAAATCATGATAATTGATTTGCCCTCAGCTGCCAGTTTGTTCATCAATTTATAAATTTCGTTCTTGGCACCAACGTCAATACCTCTGGTAGGCTCATCGAAGATCAGGATATCGCTGTTCCTTGTAAGCCACTTCGCAATAACGATCTTCTGCTGGTTACCACCGGAAAGGTTTACCACAAGCTGGTCTGCGGAAGGAGTCTTGGTTGCCAGCTCCTTGATATATTTCTCAGTTACCTCTTTTTCCTTGGCTGAGTTGATCAGCAGGCCGTTGGTATACTGCTCCATGGTTGCCAGAGTGGTATTTTCAATACAGGACTTCTGTACAACGCATCCATATCTTCTTCTGTCCTCTGACAGGTAGCCGATGCCGTATTTTACCGCATCCTGTGGGCTGTTGATGGTCACCTCATGAAGCTGGCCGTCTTTGCCCATCACGGAAATCTTTCCGCTCTGCTTCGGATCCGCACCGAACAGCGCTCTGGCTGTCTCTGTACGTCCTGCGCCCATCAGTCCGGAAAAGCCAAGGATCTCGCCCTTGCGGAGCTCAAAACTTACATCCTGAACCATCTTGCCTGCATTCAGATTCTCTACCTTAAGAACTACAGGAGCATCCTCTGCAACCATACTGTGCTGCTTGGGATCCTCGTAAATAACACGGCCAACCATCATGTTGATGATATCTTCCTTGGAACTCTCCGCTGTAACCAGAGTTCCCACATAACCGCCGTCACGCATGACCGTTACACGGTCTGTAATCACCTTGATCTCATCCATACGATGGGAGATATAAACGATTCCCAAACCTTTTTCCCGAAGGTCACGAATGATCACAAACAAATCCGCGATCTCCTTTTCTGTCAGGGCTGCAGAAGGCTCATCAAAGATAATTACTTCTGCCTTATGGGAAATCGCTTTTGCGATCTCACACATCTGCTGTTTTCCAACCGTAAGATTATGCATCTTCTCTTTGGGATCAATTTCAATATTCAGATCCTGGAATAACTTCCTGGAATCCTCGATCATTTTTTTATCATCAATACGGAAGCCTTTCTTCGGCTCACGTCCGATAAATATGTTCTGAGCGACTGTAAGGTCCCCCACCATGTTTAATTCCTGATGTACGATTACAACACCTGCATCCTGTGCTTCTCTTGTGTTGTGGAATTCCACTTCTTTCCCTTTATAGGTAATGGAACCGGAATCCTTCTGGTAAATGCCGGTAAGAACCTTCATCAGCGTGGACTTTCCGGCACCGTTTTCTCCCATAAGAGCATGTACTTCACCGCGTTTCACCTCAAAATTAACGTGATCCAAAGCATGAACTCCAGGAAAAGACTTATCAATGCCTTTCATAGTCAGAATAACTTCACCCATTGCTGCATCCTCCCTTCACATTAATTCTTTCTGCGTCTTGCAGAAACATCGGCATAAACTGCTACGATTACGATGATACCTGTAATGATCATCTGCTGTCCTTTGCCAAGGCCGAAAGCCATAATGCCCTGCTGCAAAAGAGAAATAATGCAGACACCGATCACCGTACCGCCGATGGATGCAAGTCCGCCGACCATGGAGGTACCGCCCATAACACAGCCTGCAATGGCCTCGTTGTTGTACTGGTCACCATATCCCGGCTGAACCGTTGTATAAGTAGCTACGAAAAACAGAGCTGCAATTCCAGCCATCATTCCGCAGATGATATAAGCAAGCATGCGCCATTTCTTTGTGTTAACGCCGGAAAGACGAACTGCCTCACTGTTGGAGCCAAGACAAAGTATGTAACGTCCCGGTTTTGTACGGTAAAGAACAATACCGCAGATCACAGCAACGGCCAGGAAAATCACAAGTCCTACAGGAAAGCCGTTATAGGAAACAATATTTCTGAACCAGCCATTCTCAGGATCATTGCCTAAAGGCCAGCTTACGGACTGTGTTTTAGTAAATACAGATGCAATACCTTTTGCGATGTTCATGGATGCCATGGATACGATAAACGGCGGTACGGACATATAAGATACAAGCCAGCCGTTAAAAACACCAAAGCAAATGCCAACCAAAACGCAGATTACCATAGCTAATGCACAGGGAACACCGTAGCTTGTCATGCAGTAACCGGAAATCAGTGCACAGCAGAACATTACAGGCCCTATGGAGAAATCAATTCCTCCCGTAGCAATTACAAATGTAACGCCAAGTGACAAAAAGCCCAGGAAATAGACATAGTTCAGAGTAGACTTGATACTGTCAACAACCGGAAATTTACTTCCCAGTGTAGCCCTGAAAACTACGAACATAACGATCAGAATCCCCACCAGCAGGATTCTGTTCAGTCCGAGCTTTTTTATGATTGGATTTTGTTTCAGCTTTTCCAATTTTTTCCCTCCCTATTTTTTCACATTTCTGTGTTTTCTTTTTATAATAATAACTTGAAACTCTTCTGATGAGAATTCAAAATCTTATAGAAAAAGGTTAAAAATTTACGGTATCGTAAATTTTTAACCTTTCAAAAAAATAATCCTATATACTGTCAAAAGGGAACAAAAGCTTCTCTATTTCACTGGTGTACATATTTTCCGGAGTTACCAGTTCAGAGCCGGAATCCGTATTCCTTTCTACAGTTTCTCCTTTCAGCATCCGAACCGTTTCTTTCACGCCCAGATACCCCATCTTAAATGCCTTCTGCACCACAATTCCCTGAAATATCCCCTGTTCCATCAGCTCCACGGCTTCCTGAGAACTGTCAACGCCAACCACCTTTACACGGCTTTCCGCACCGCAGTCCTTTACCGCCCTTGCGGCACCTACGGAAGAATATTCATTCAGCCCTGCGATCAGCTCAAGATCCGGGTATTTTTCCAAAAGCTCTTCTGTCAGATGATAAGATTTTTCATAAAGGGAATCACAGTATACAACCTCTACAATATTTTCTTCCTTTTTGCCCAGGCCTTCCCGAAAGCCCTGTTCCCTCTCAACAGCAGTGGAAACCCCTTTTACATGGCACACAACTGCGATTTTGCTGTTTTCCCCTATCAGGCTCGCCGTATATTCCCCAAGTTTCCGCCCTACTTCAAGATTATCCGTAGCCACTGTGAGATCCTGGATTTCATTCTTCGTATAGGAATCCACATAGGTCACAAATATCCCCTGCTGCTTTGCCTCTTTTAAAAGCTCCTCGGATTCCGTGAAGCTGGAAGGGGAAATCAGGATCGCATCCGGCCGTGCCTCAATGGCCCTGGCAAGAAGTTCATTCTGCCTCTTCACGTCCTGCTCCCTGGCCGGTGCAAGAACTTCCAGAGAAACGCCGTATTCTTTTGCGGCGATCCGCGTACCTGCCAGCAGGGATGTCCAGAAATCATTGGTACCGTCCTCTGTCTTGGGAATATAGATCAGGGAAAATGTTTTATTTGTTCTCTTCTCATTCCAGCAGTAAAGACCAAAAATCAGGGCAATGGCCAAAACCACCGCTGTCAGAAGTATCATCCATTTTTTATACTGTTTCATGAGCAATCTGCCTCCTGATCCATGGGTATGGTAATCGTGGCTTTTGTCCCCTTTCCCGGCCGGCTTTCGTAGGTAATCCCATAATTCTTTCCATAATAAAGCTGCAAACGCTGCTGTACATTATAAACGCCTACGCCATTGGAATGATAATTTACCTTATGCTGC
>JAETNR010000177.1 GCA_021772055.1 Blautia sp.
AAATAATCTAAAAAAGGTTCTTCTGTGATAAAATAAATTATCATTAGGAGGGCCTTTTATTATGGCAAAACAGAAGAAACCTGTCCACAGAGTAGAAATGACAGAAGGAAAAAGAAACATCATCCGTCAGCTTCTCCAAGAGTATGACATCGAGACTGCTGAAGATATTCAGGATGCACTTAAAGACCTTCTCGGCGGCACGATCAAAGAAATGATGGAGGCTGAAATGGATAACCACCTTGGTTATGAGAAATCTGCACGGTCTGATAATGACGATTACCGAAACGGCTATAAACGAAAACAGGTCAACAGCCGCTACGGTTCTATGGAAATTGAAGTACCGCAGGATCGGAAGTCGACCTTTGAGCCGCAGGTGGTTAAAAAACGTCAGAAAGATATTTCTGACATTGATCAGAAAATCATCTCCATGTATGCGAAAGGTATGACTACACGCCAAATCTCAGAAACGATGGAAGATATCTATGGTTTTGAGACTTCTGAAAGTTTTATTTCTGATGTAACAGATAAGATTCTGCCACAGATTGAGGACTGGCAGAACCGGCCATTGGATGAGGTGTATCCGATTCTCTACATCGACGCAATTCATTATTCCGTGCGGGATAATGGTGTGATTCGTAAGCTTGCTGCCTATGTAATTCTGGGGATTAATACAGAAGGAAAGAAAGAAGTTCTCACGATTACGATTGGTGATAATGAAAGTGGAAAATACTGGCTTTCGGTTTTAAATGAGCTGAAAAATCGAGGAGTTAAGGATATCCTGATTATCTGCGCGGATGGTCTTGCGGGAATAAAAGAAGCTGTTTCTGCAGCATTTCCGAAGACGGAATATCAAAGATGTATTGTTCATCAGGTAAGAAATACCCTGAAATATGTGCCGGATAAGGATCGAAAAGCGTTTGCCACGGATTTAAAGACGATTTATCATGCTACGGACGAGCAGAAAGCCCTGGCAGCGCTGGACCGCGTAACAGAAAAATGGACTCCGAAATATCCAAATTCTATGAAACGCTGGAGAGATAACTGGGATGCGGTTTCCCCAATTTTCAAGTTTTCAGCAACCGTCCGGAAAGTCATTTATACAACCAATGCAATAGAGTCATTAAATTCCACTTATCGGAAACTGAATCGTCAGAGAAGCGTATTTCCGAGTGATACGGCCCTGTTAAAAGCTCTTTATCTGTCCACTTTTGAGGCTACGAAAAAATGGACCAGCACCATTCGGGATTGGGCGCAGGTCTATGGCGAGCTGAGCATCATGTACGAAGGTCGCCTTCCGGAATAAATAAAAAAAGCCAAGGAGCCAG
>JAETNR010000178.1 GCA_021772055.1 Blautia sp.
ATTTGAGTTTCCCCATTTTTAAAGCCCTCATATCCCACAATCGGCTATTTTAAAGTATTCAAACAGGGTTATCTGTTGTGATCGGACTTTGGGCAGCAGGAAACCGCCGATACCAGAACGGCTCATGGACAGCACTCGTTCCAGGGCATACCCGATGGCGTAGAAAATAAACTTCGGTATCTTATAAATCCTTTTGGAACATTCCTTTAATTCTGAAAGGAAGATGCTGTCTTTATGAATAGCCGTGGTAAGGCTGATATAACCAACGGCCATCATGGCAAACAGGTTCAGGCTGCGGATGGACCGTAATGACATTACCCTTAGATCCTCCAATTCAAACTGCTGCTTCTTAAACCTGAAATATTCTTCGATCCGCCACCGGAGCAGATATACTTTGGTGATAATGTGGCACAGCTTTTTCTTCTCCTGCATTTTCAGATTAGAAAGCAGGAGCATAGGTTCTTCACCAAAGCCATACACTACAGTCAGCACCAGTTCCTTGGACGGAAATTCACAGAGCCGTACAGGTATACAGCTCATTTTACACTGGACACTCCGTCCTTTTTTATCTTTAAAATCCATACGGTAAGCCCCTTTATACTGTAATGCCACATCCATAATGTTACAGGTCCGCCCATTATAGATGACATTCCGGTTCTTTTTGGCACGGATGACAAAACGCTCCCCACGCCTTAGGAAATAGCGATAATAGTCATTGGCATCAAAACCACGGTCAAGGGTGCGGACGCATTTTGGGGTAAAGTTTTCGGAAAGGGATTCCAGACAGCATAAATTTTCGTAGGTTTCACTAATGAATCCTTTTTCCGCTGCAGAGAATACCTTTTCGTAGACTGGGAGCGGCATCTTTCCTTTTTCAGAGAGTACTGCAGCATCAATGGTAAGATAGCCCTGTGTAATCTTACCCGTACTGCCGTCCTTTATTTCGGAGAGTGCTTCCAGCTTTTTGCTGGCAGGTTTGGCAATGTCAGAATTATCAATGAGGATAACCGCATAATCATCCTTCACATGGCGTTTTACAAGGGTAAGGTAATTGTCCATAAGGGAATCTTTGTTTTCAAAGGCATTCAGGTTTTTTGACAGCCGGTCAATGGTTTTTTTGAGGGTAATATTTTCTTTTAAGGAACGGGCGATTTCACTCAAATGCAGTTTATTCCCCGCAAGGATACCATAAACCATCTGGTGAACAAATTTTTCCTGAGGGCGTTTTAACCCCTTTGAAATTTTTGAGGAAAAGTTTGTAAAATCCCTTTTAATTTCGTATCCTAATCTGCTATAATTAATCATGCAAAAACACTCCTT
>JAETNR010000179.1 GCA_021772055.1 Blautia sp.
ATATCAAACAATCTCTTGTCTACTTCTTCAGCTGTCCAGGACAGTCTCTGAGAGTTCTGGCTCATTTCCAGAGCGGATACTGCAACACCACCAGCGTTCACAGCTTTAGATGGAGCCATTACCACGCCGTTTTTCTGCAGATATGCAATTGCATCGTTGGTGCAAGGCATGTTGGAAACTTCTACAACATATTTAATACCCTGTTTTACGATTGCTTCTGCATCTTCCAGTTTGATTTCGTTCTGTGTAGCGCATGGCATATATACATCTACATTTGGAACTTTGCCCCATGGTTTTTCACCTGGGAAGAATTTTGCAGATGGGAATTTGTCAGCGTATACAGATACTTTATTTGCACCGGAAGCTCTCATATCTAACATATAATCAATTTTTTCGCCGGAAACTCCCTCTTCATCATAGATATACCCGTCTGGACCGGAAATGGTAACAATTTTGCCGCCCATTTCTGTTACTTTGGTAGCTACGCCCCAAGCAACGTTACCAAAACCTGTGATGGAAACATTTTTCCCTTCGAAGGAAGTCCCTTCATGGTTCAGCAAGTGCTGTGCAAAGTAAGCAGCACCGAAACCTGTTGCTTCCGGACGAATCAGAGAACCGCCATAGGACAGGTCTTTACCGGTTAATACGCCATTTTCAAATGCGCCTTTAATACGTTTGTACTGACCAAACAGATAGCCGATTTCTCTGCCGCCTACACCCATATCACCTGCCGGAACATCAACGTCTGGACCGATATGACGATATAATTCAGTCATAAATGCCTGGCAGAAACGCATGATTTCTCCATCGGATTTACCGGATGGGTCAAAGTCGGAACCACCTTTGCCGCCGCCAATTGGCAGACCGGTTAAGGAGTTTTTGAAGATCTGTTCAAAGCCCAGGAATTTGATGATACCGCTGTATACGTTTGGCTGGAAACGCAGACCGCCTTTGTATGGCCCAATTGCACTGTTAAACTGTACACGGAAACCGCGGTTTACCTGTACTTTACCTGCATCGTCAACCCATGCTACACGGAAGAAAATCTGCCTTTCTGGTTCTACCAATCTGCCCAGAATGTCTGCTTCTTCATATTCTGGATGCTGAGCCATTGCTGGTTCCAAGGAACGCAAAACTTCTTCTACTGTCTGAATGAATTCTGGTTCTCCCTGATTTCTTTTTTTAACGTCTTCGATTACTTTTTCAATATAAGCGCTGCTCATTGAAATAAGCCCTCCTTAAAAATAAATATTATTATATGAAAAATCTTCTGTGGCTGTTGCCAGCCCCGATTTTTATCGGCTA
>JAETNR010000015.1 GCA_021772055.1 Blautia sp.
CAATGTCAGTTAGTTAACGATTAAGGTGTTTGACCTTCTTTGGGATAAAGCATTGGTCACGTTCCTGCAACCACTATTCAGGTGAAACTGGAGATTTTCTTGCTATTTATGGTACGACAAAAAGACAGATTGCACATCTGCCTTTCAAAGAGTTATAATGATAAAGATGTTTATGCAGCCCGATATATGAAATATCGTGGTTTCCGGAAATGAGCTGTTTGAAGCCTTGGGTATTGGCGGTCATTTCGGATAGGGATCAATTCTCTTTGCAGTAGAGACATCACATCATATTGGTCTTTCTCCGTGGTCAGACGGAGAAAGACTCTGCAGATATGTGCAGCCATTGTAAAATTGACTTTATACTCATGTTTTGTGTCATGTGTTTCCAGTACCGTACAGTTTATCATGGTTTCCGTTATGTTATAGGCAATGAGTTTTGCCCATATCTCCTGTTCGATATACTGTGGTTTATAGGAATGAAAATTGCTCAGTCCTATCGTGTATTTTAGCTTTCTAAAAGAAGATTCGATTCCCCATCTGGCATAGTACAGCGCTTTGATACGTTCCGGCGGAAACTCATCACGTGGCAGATTCGTAATGATGCATTCATAGGTTGACTCGCTGAGAGGAAATCTTATAATCCGAAATGCAAGTTCATAGGTGTCATAACTGCCAAAAGCGATGTAATCAAAAGTAGATACCTGATCCACAAAGCGTTTGTAAGTGCCAGGATTGGTCAGGACTTTTCTTGAATGGCTCCGGACCAGGGTAACCTGGACATCGATATCAAAAGATTCTTCTTCCGGAAAGTCGAAATTGCCAACTAAGCCTTTGGAGTGGATATCTTTGGTACGGAACAGAAAGAACTGATTTTGTTCCATCACATGTGCCATGTTGTTGTAAGAACAATAGCCACGGTCACCAATATAGACGTTCTTTCTTCCTTCGAGAACCTCATGGCGGTCAACCATGTCACAGAAAGCGCCAAATTCATTTTTGCAATGGACAGGCTGGATCAGGGCATCCGTATAGGTGTGTGTTGTAAGGTCATAAAAAGCATTCAAATGCATGCTGTAGACCCCTCTGATGGAATTTCCGGGTGAGCAATAATAGTCAGCTGATGAGAAAGATGGTGTACTGAAATAAGTGCAGGTCGAACCGTCGGCAGCCAGAAAGCGGTATTTGTCATCGTTAAAAGTACTTGGGAGCAATCCCATGGCAGATGAATTAAAATGTTTGAACACAGCTTCCAAGGCAGCCGGTTTCAGCTTTTGACGCTGCTGGTTAAGAGCGGAAGAAGTAGGCATGGAAGAATCGTCCAATCCCCAAAAGTCAAGCATTTCAACTTTGGTGGAGGAAGAGCCCTGTGAAACGAGAAAAGAAATAAGTTTTTGAGATGAGATCTTTCGATTCCTTTGAAAATCAATATCCGGATGAATGGAATAATCCGAAATATCAGAACAAATATGTTCTACAGATGACTCAAACAGATCTTTGATTTTTTGATGGATCATAATGGTGTGCCTCCTTGAAAAAGTGATATATCGCTAATTCAAGGGCCGCTCTCGTTACCTCTAAAAACAATCAGTAACGAGAGCGGCCGCACATTCTGGTGTGTTTGTCAACCATTTTTATAAAAAATGGTTAGACCCCTTATTGGAAATCTAACCATTTTAGATATACGACGCTAACTAAATGACATTGGCGACAAGTTTCGATATATGTTCGGTTGAGTGCATGGTTATCAGCGGCGGCTTCCGATTCAAACTGACCTGATATTTTCATGTGGGACTTAACGCCTCGAAGTCCGCGCTCGCTGAGATTGTTGGTGGTCGGCAAGCTGAAGTCCTCTACCCAAAGGAAATAGTTCCTGCGATATTTGGCAATACGGTTAAGCAGGGTCTGTTCAAATGATGCTCCGTAGTTGCCTGGATCAGCTTCGTTTTCCTTCCAGCCGTTTTCAAGGTATTCATCTACCTTACGATGGAACTCGTTAACGTAGGCTTCGCTGAAAGATTCTTCTCCCCGGGCTATGGAATCATTGCGGTCCTTAATGGTTGTGCTGATATGTTCCTTCAAATCATCCGACCATTGATGGCAGGTATCATCTGTATTCTTCTGGCAGTCACGCTGAAGATGCTGATTACATTCAATGTTTTCAAAGCTGTACTTGTCGTTATAGTTTACGGTGTTATGGTCATGCATGGTCTTTGTATCAGATGTCAGGAGGTTCAGAACATTGTCATCATCAAGGCTCTCCATGTCCTTATGAGCATGCGCTGTATAGTAAGCAATGGATTCATCTCCGTAGAACCGGAAACATGCTCTCTCCGCAAGAATGAAGATGACAGTATCGTCCCAGTAAACAATCTTTCTTGTGATCAGGGCAAGCTTTAGATCCTCACGGAACTGGCGGAGCCCTTTTGCGGCACGTGCCTGGAGCTTTGCAATGTATCCCTCACAGGGAGTTAATTCACCGCCGGTAATTCCGGCAAGAAACATGGATGCTTTGTTCATGGCGGCGTTAACTGTGTTTGTGAGGGATAAAGCAAAAGCCTGCAATCCACTGCCATACTGAACCTTCTCCTTAAGGCTCGGAGGTATCTGCGAACGGAACACTGTACCGCAGTTCTTGCATTCATAATAAAAGAATTCGTGTTTGATCTTAACAACTTTGATGCGCACATCGTATTCGTATTTTACCTCGGATTCTCCGGTTGGAATGCAGTCAGTAAGTCCGCACCTGGGGCAGCATTCATCATCCTGCAATGGATGCCCGACAGTATCTGTGATTTCGGATTCATCCGGTGCCTCAAGGGAGGCTTTTGTATGGCCGGTCTGTCCTCCCTTGGGTTTTCCTGTATTGCGGCGAGAGTTTGGGATAACCTTGTTTTTATTTATCGGTGTCTGTGATGTGGGAGTACCGGTATTACTGCCATCGTGATTAAGAAGAGCCTCTGCGTGAGCAAGGCGGTTCTGTAACTCCTTGATAATGGCATCTTTTTCAGCAAGCGATTCCGTATATTGTTTTTTGTCGGACTCTTTAGACCGCCTAAGGTTTCTGACCGAAGTCTGCAGAGAAACGATCTGTTCCTGATACCCCAGGATGCGGTCCTTCAGTTTTGTGATTTCCTCAGTTGCCTTTTCAAAGTCGAGGCGCAGATTGCCAGTAAATTTGATCATAGGACACAGGGAGCCTTTCCTAAAGCATTGGAGATGGACGCACATACTTTTTCGTACGATCTGATGGTGGCTTTTAAGGCCTTCACTTCAGACTGTAGAGAAGCGATTTCGGCTTCTTTCTCGGATATGGTTTTTTGGAGATTAGTGATCTTAGCTGAGGTAGTACCTTCTTCTGTGGCGGTTACATTTTTAGAAGATGATGTTCTGCCCCGACGACCGGAGGAAGGAATAAGTTCTCCTGTTTCAGGATCGAGTGTACCCAGATATTTTCTCTTGGGTCTCGATTGTTTGGTGACAGGATCATAGTGGGGAGTAGACTCGTAAACACGGGTCTTTCCGGTTTTCTTGTCGTAGTGTTGAACGATGGTCGGCATAGTGCATTCTCCTTTCAATAGTGGTTATATTTATTATATTACAACCACTATTAAATGTCAAGAAATAATGGTTATATTTATTTTGAAATGCAATCACCATATATAGTGCAATATGCCAATAAAAAGAAGCCCCAACGGGACTTCCTTAAAAATCAGATATTAATTAGCTGTGAATAGTAACTCTTGAGGAAGATATGTTTCTTGCAATTAAACCACAAATAATACTAATAATAAGCCACATAACAAACATAATATTGGCAAACTCCTTTCCGTATTGATTCCTATATTTTACCAAATGTATCAAATATTTCAATAGAATAGGTAAAATTTGCTATATTATTATTTCTATTGTCTCTTTCATACTATTCCTCCTTGTTTTTTTTACATTATACCACTCATCCCAACAAAAAGAAATAGTACCATATATGGTAGTGAAGCGTTTTATGCAGGAAGTTGTACTTTCTGATTCAGATACGTAATTTGCATAAACTGCTCTACTTTCTGCTTGCAATCTTTATATATATCCTTATAGTGCATTCCCATTGACATATCAATTCTGATAGTCTGTAGGATAATATTTTCCACAAGGGTTATATTATTAAGCTGCATCACATCCGCATTGTCACGCTTACAATCAATTACAGTGTTAGCAAGTTTTGTATAAACGATATAAAGTTTGTTCGAATGGGTACTTCCCTGTTTTTCTGCATATTCAGCCAGCAATTTTATCACATCTGTTTCTTTCAGACGGTTTGCCTTGCTTGCAAGCCTTGTATCATTCCACAACTTAGACTGTTTTTCGATAAGGAACCGACGCATGGAGTAAAACTGCCGGACTAATTCTTTCTTGAATTTAACAACAACTTTTGAATTTCTCAGAAGAGTAATAACAAAGGTTGCCTGCTCTTCATTGAGATAATATACCCTTTCCGGCTGACCTCTTTTCCCCGATTTTAAATCGGAGAAATCAATGTTTCCAAAATCTGATATATCATTCTCGTATTTTCGAATAATAGCAACTATTGATTCATGCTGGTTGTTTGTTCCCTCAGCAATAATTTTGCTGTTTGTAAATACATCATTTCTTCTTACTTCTACTAATTCATACATAGCAATACCTTCCTTTCTTTTGGCTACTATCATTTTTGATAGGCAGTCTTAATACGCTATTCTTTAATTTTTCAAAAAGGAGTGTGAAAATTTTTATACCCCTCCATGTTTTATGCACAAAAAAGACAGCCTTTCGACTGTCTTTCAATATTATTATTTGTAAATAAAAAGCACTCAGGTCTCCCCAAGTGCCTTTCATCTTACATATTCACTTTCTGCATCAACGCTTCCTGCAAAACCTGGGAGAAATTGATATCCTGTCTTATAGCAGCATCATTCAGCCACTGAGGAATTGTAAGTGTCTTTTTTACCGCCCTATTATTGTGCATCCTTGCATACTCCACTGTGTCGCATGCCACATAGTTTACAAAATCTCCGTCTGATTTTTCTATACTTTCTACTTTTGATGGTTCCGGAATTTCTTTTCCTTCCGTTTCGTAACCATAAAGCACAAATGCTAAAACGTCATTTGCCATAAACAGTGCGTCCTGCAAATCGTCTCCACAGGTATAGCATCCTTCCAGATCTGGAAAGAACACGGAGTATCTTCCTTCTTCCTCTGGTGTAAAAATTGCCGGATATGCATATTTTGCCATTTCATAACTCCTTTCTCATCATTTTATATCCGGATACCGGGGCTTTACCTCAGCCCCGCATCCTTCAATATTCTGTTTGCTGTTCCAGTCGCTATCTCCTTGCTTCCGTGCCTTGGAATCATGAAATTCTTTCCAGTAATATCACTGTGCCATTTATCGTGCTCTTTTCCATGTTCTACGAGATAACAACCATTTTTCTTTAGCAGCTTAACCAGCTCTGATGCTTTCATTGTATCCCCCTTTCATGGTATTATTATAGCACGTATTGACACGTGTGTCAAGTTTTATAATACATATTTACACGTATTTTTATCTTCTCCCCCTGTTTCTTCGGATCGTCACCGCCGCACTTTCCTGGCTCAATGCAGGCTGTATTTGTCCTACAAGCACATCCTCATTGATGTAAACCCCCATGCCGCTTATAATCTCTACCATCGTTTGCATCCCCGTCATAAACTGCTGCATCATCCCGGCAACGCTGCTGTTATCTACATTGACAATAGGAGCCGCTGGCTGATAAGCAGTTAATGCATTGTTTAGTGCTGTAATTCCGGATGTATCAAGTATGGCCATGTCGGCACTGAGAGAAGCCTGTTGGTTTGCAAGCTCCTTTTGAGCCGCGGCAAGGGTATTGCGGATAACATCTCTTGAGGTGTCTTCAAGCGTTTCCGCACTTTCTTTAAGTCCAGTTCCAACGCCTGCCCCCATTTGCAATCCGATTGCGCGATTAAACAACCTGCTTGGACTATGGATCTCGGCTTCGTTTTCCATTGCGCGCTTTATAGAGTTTACAACATTGACAGACGCTTTCTTGATTTTATCTTCGTCCTGCAGACCTGCAAGCAATCCATCAAGAGTATTTTTCCCGATCAGTTCTCCTTGCGGTACCAATTCCTCAAGTCCATCTGATAAGGTATTTACCGCAGCATTGGTATGTTTATAGGCGTCAACACTGTCAGACTGCTTTTTTATTCCTTTTACAAGTCCGGCTACGGCATCTTCCCCTACTTTTCCTGCCTTGGAAATCAGTGCAGATAGTTCCGTGGAAATACTCTCTGTCGTTTGCTTTATTGATTCTTTATATGTTTTGTTCAACTCAGCAAGTTCTTTTTCCGCATCTTTCTTTAGCTGTGATATCTGTTCGTTTGTTTCATTCCGTAACGGCTCGTTTTCCTTGATAGCCTGAGAATTTGCCAGGGCTGCCTTTTGCTCCCATAACTTCACATACTGGTCAAGCTGTTCCTTCGTCATCTGATTAAGCGACCAGATATTTGCTGCTGCATCAGGTCCGAGGGACTGCAGTTCTTCCATCAGAGCGCCAGTAACGCCTTTCTGTCCAAGCTCTTCTAACTGCTGTTCCCAAAGAGCAAGCCCCTTTACCTGAGTTTCCAGATTGTACAGTAATGTGTTTCCATCATATCCAGTAGCATCAAATGCTTCAAACAGATCCATGGAGGACATGATCTCGTTCTTTCTGGACTTCACGGCATCGCTGTATGCGTCCGTAAGCTCATTTACCGATTTTTCCAGTTCATCATTGATTTCCTGGTATTTCTCTTTATAATCTGTATCAAGTTCTTCCAGACGTTCATAATACGCCTGCTTTGCTTCGAGGTATTTTGTGTCTGCATCAATACGTTCTTGGGTGCCTGCCTTAAATTGTTTTCTGGCTTTGTCCCAATACTGCACTTCTGCTTTTTCGGACATCTTATAATAAATCTTATAATTATCCAGTAGTATTTGCTGATTCCTGGCTGTCTGTGCCCGCTTATCCGCTTCCGCCTGGGTAATAGCTTCTTTAGCTGAGTTTATCTCTTTCTGCGCATCATACCAGGCCTGTGTCCCTTTCTTTAGACGTTTCTGTACGCCCTGCCAGTAGGTCAGTTCCTGCTTGGCGGACACCGTATGCAAGGTTTTATAATTATCAAAATACGTCTGTGCCGCTGACTGAATATCCCTGTAATAAGTCTCCGCATCCTTTTTGACGGTCTTCTTATTCTTCCCTGTGCCTTCTGTGGTATATTGGGATACGCCGAACTTATTGACAACGCTTTTGGCAAGCTCATAAGTCAGTCCGTTTTTTCTAAGTCCGGCAATAGATGCTTTTTTTGCTGCATTATTGTAAGCGGCCGTACCTTTCTTTGCATGGGCCGCTACTTGCTGCCAATACCATTGTTCGTCTGCAAGGGAAACTTTGTGGGTCTTTTTATACTTCGTGAGCCATACAGTTGCCTTGGCGTATACTTTTTTGGACATTTTATCTGCCGCGCTTGAAGCAAGTGAAGCGTTTTTACTGATACCAAACGCAGTACCTGCGGAAATCTGTCTACCTACATCCCTCTCAAACTTTTTAGAAGGGCTGTGGATCTCCAATCTGGCTTTAGCTGCAGATAATGCTCTTCCGGCCATATTCGCCGCAGCATTGATTGCATGGGAAGCTCCGGCATTAATACCGCTTGCAAGTCCGGCAGCCATGTTGATTCCGACAGAATAAAAAGATCCGCTGTATGATGCCGCTCCATTATATGCCGCCGACCCAAGAGAACTACCGGCAGAAGCCGCCTGCCCACGAGCGGCGCTGATAGCATTAGCGTATGCCTGCGCCTGCGCTCTGCCTGCTTCCTGCATCTGAGATAATTGCTGCATGATTGAGCTCAATGTGGCATCACTTAATACTTTGCCGGAATTCTGTGCGTCATTTGCTTTGGACGTCAATCCTTCTGCAAGTGCGGTTCCCAGTTGTTCTCCTGCCGCTTGATAATCCCCTGCTTTCCCTGTAATACTTTCCGCATCCGGACTGAGCGCATCATTGATGTTTTTTTGCTGTTCCTGCAAACCGGAAACTACAGCCTCTCCAAGGGTGCGTCCTGCAGCCTGGTAGTCACCCTCCTTGTCGCTGATGCTGTCTGGATTCAGGATCACAGAACCACTGTCTGCTTCAAGGCTTTGTTGTAGCCCTTCTGAAACGGCTTCTCCCAGGGAAGTTCCGGCTTGAACGTATGATTCTTTCTGTTCTGCGATTGCGTCCGCTCCAGACTTTAATGCATTCGTTACAGTCTCTGGGATTTGCTTTGACCATTCTTCGATTCCTTTCCCTATCGATTCTCCAAGCGCCTTGGATTTTTCTCTGTATGTCGGTGCTGCTTCCGTAATAGCGTCAGCACCAGGCTTCACACTGGATTCAACGCTTGACTTTACGCCATCAGTTTTAGCGCCATCTTCAATTGCTTTCTGTAATTCCGGGCTTTTCCCTGCAATCTGCTGTACTAACTGGCTGATTGCATCAACAGCTTCCTGACCACCTGCTTTAACACCGGCCGCAAGTTCTGGTGGAACTTCTATCCCGGCTTCCTTTGCCATCTCGCTTAATCCTTCAAAGGTTCCTTCGATGCTTCCTTTCAGTTGCGAAATAGCTTCCTGTGGCGATATCTCGCCACTAGCGATTCCCTCCGCAAGCCCATCTGGGATTTTTATGCCGCATTCTTTTGCTGCCTGGACGGTTTGCTCCAATGCAGTTTTTGTTGCCTCCGGAGGGTTGTTCCATCCCTCTGCCGCCGAAGAAACTGCTACATCTATGGAATCCCGCAATTCAGAAAAGTCCACATCCGTAGAGCCGAGTTCTCCCATAGCAGCTTCGTACGCTATCTTATTTGCCGCTCCAACTTCAGCAATTCCACCTGTTAAATCCAAGGATCTTAAATACTCATCATTAAATGCTTTGACTTTATCAGAAAATTCCCCAGGTGTTTCATCCAAAGTTGCAAGGATATGTTTCAGGGTGTTATCCCCTTCCATTCCCATACTCTCAAGATATTTCATAAATTCCGGCGAAATTTCTTTTCCAACTCTCTCCTTAACAGCCGCCAGTCTTTCAGCGTATCGTTCAAAGGCTTCGTTCTGGCTTTCGAGGTTTTTTGTCATTTCCTCGACTGTAAGATCTTCGCCGCTGTCTGCAGTATCAAACTTTTCAAATGGATTTATCTTATCCTGCAGGTCAGATTTTATTTCATCAACGTATCCATGGTACGTGTCCAGAATAGATTTTGTAGCTTCTTTCTGTGTTTCCGCACTGGCTTCTGTTGATTTTATAATGCTATCAGCTGCTGCCTTTATTTCCTCTGCGGTTTGCGATGCTGCTTTTCCAAGTTGTTCCTGGGAGTCAGCATTATCATCTGCGGCGTCTGAATTATCATTGAGGGCATCTTCTTCCTGCTCAAGCGAATTAACTCCATTCTCCACAGCTTTTGCAGTTCTGTCATATCCAGTTTGCAGTTCCTCATGAGCTTTTTCCAGCTCTTCGATTTCCCCGGCCGCCTCACCAGCTATCTCGGAATATTCAGAAGTCTTCTGCCCGGTATATATCATAAACTGATATACATCGTTTCCGCTGGACTGCAGTTCCTTCATTGCCTCTTCATATTCCTCGAGACTGATCTTACCATCATCAAAAGCCTGTTTAAGGGCATCGGGAATATTCCCTACGCGGTCAACGTATTCATTTAGGCTTTCTCCATTAAAATCACCGTGAACCCATGTATCGTTCAACTCCATCAGAGACTGATTCAAGCCTTCCCAATAATCACGCTCTTCATTTGCTGCTTCGGCTGCAATCTTGGCTTTCTCTAGTACCACGGTGCTCTCTGCAAGAGTATTCGCTTCTTCCTGCATAGCAGCTTCCATTGCATTAACCACAAGGAGTTCTTTTTTAGTACTAATCAGATTCTTTATGGCATTATCGGATAATTCTACCTTACCGCTTTCCTCGTTGTAAGCGTTGGTAAGTTCTGGAATATCTGCACTTAACTGATTAACGATCTCTTTTAACCGATATCTCTGCCCTGCGGACATCTCTTCAATGCTATTCAAATTAAGCAGCTGGTCTCCAAGCATTCCAATTTTTGCAGCGCTTGCTTCTGCATCGCCGACAGAATCATTTGCGGCGTTCAAAGTCTGCTCGACTTCCTCTCGCATCTTTTTTGTATCGTCAATGCATTGTTCTAGCGCATCTTTCTGTGGAGAAACTGCATCGCCAATACCATTCACTACATCTGTTGCTTTCTGAAACAAGCCGGTAATCACAGGTAATGCCTTATCAGCAATCGGCGCAACTATATTTTCCTGCACGGCAGCTCCGAGACCTGATACAGCAGTTTCCAGATCGCTGTATTTCGTGCTTTTTAAATCGTCCATCGCATTTCCTATACTGGAAATACCACCCTCGATATTTGTCAGTGCCTTTACGCCAGTTAAGCCAAGGTCTTCCCACATCGTTCCAAACAGGTCAACTCCTGCCTGATTCTGCTTTACCTCGTCATCCATATTAAAGAGGGCGTTCAACACTATCTCAGTTGCTTCTTTTGCGCTATCGCCGCCTTTTGCAAACTTCCCTCTCATTTCGTCCGCATCCAAACCAAGAAGCTTGTACGCTTCATCTGTGGTTGTTGCAGTATCTTTTACTCTGATTCCAAACTCTTTGTATGCATCACCAAGCTTATCGACGGAAAATGTTCCTGCATCTGTTCCGTTTTTCAGCGAATTGAAGAAATCTTCTGCGGACACCCCCATCTGGCTGTAATGTACGGAATATTCATTGATTGTATCAAGCAGGTCTCCGTTTTTATTAAGCCCCTGCTGTGCTCCCTGGACAATCAGATTGAATGCCTGCTCACTTGACACACCAAACTGATCAGTAAGCATTTTTACGGCACGTAAAGATTCCTGATAATCCATATCAAAAGTATCCCTGAGCGTAATTGCGTTCTCCGTCACATCCTTTAGTTCCGTCTCATTCAGTTCTCCCATAGTCTGTATCACTACAGCCATGGCGTCAGATACGTCTCTGTAGTCTTCCCCGAAGTTATTTCCACGGATTGAAAGCATAACGCTTTTATAGGATTCCATCTGCTGTGTTGTTGCCCCTGTTTTGGCAGTAAGGTTTGCGGATGCCCCACTGATATCATACATTGATTCTTTTACAGCTTCTGCGCCTTTTGCAGCAATTTCCAATCCCTTTGTTATTGCCGATCCTGCAAGATTTCCTTTCAGTACTCCTTCAAAAATATCAGTCTTGTCACCTGCATCTTCTAATGTATTTGCAAAGTCAGATATTTTCTGTTTTGCATCACCTATGTCTTCAGACGCGTCCTTTACCTGCTTTCCCATATTATCAATGGACGTCGCGCAATGGTCAGTGGCGCTCTCTGCTTCTTTCAGATACTGTTCGTTCTGGTCAAGAGCCTTGTTTGCTTTTTTTAATTCCCCTTCGGACTCTGAAACCTTTTTATTCCAATCCGTTACCCGTCCTGATGCTTTTAAAACATTAACGTTCTGCTTGTCGACCGCGTCAGAAAGTTCATCCACCTGCTTGCATTGGTTTTTGTACGCATCTGACGTTGTGTCGCCTGCATCTTCCATTTTTTGCTGTGCCTTTTTTGCTTCCTCAAGACGTTTCCTTAAATCCTCCAATGCATCAGACTGTTGGTTATAGGCCTTTTTGGCATTATCTAATCCAGCTTTCGCAGTATTCAATTTCCTCTGGTATGCATCCTGCTGCTTTGCGAGAGCTTCCTGTTTTGCTTTCAAGGCATTCATGGAATTGGCGTTTTCTGAAAATTCCTGCGATAAATTTTTCAGTTCAGTCTTGTACAGATTTGTTTCTTTTTTTGCATTCTGTAATGCCTGGGTGAATTCCTTTTCTCCATCAAGGGCCAACACAAGCCCGATTTTTTTTCCTGCCATGCCGTCCCTCCATTATGGTAGATCATCAATTCCAGATTTCTCTTTTTTCAAACCGTTCAACTCAAGGTACTCTTCGTAGATCCGGAAAAACTTCCTTGGGGTCATCCGGAATAGTTCGTCCTCCGAATATTTCAGTTTTGTTGCCCCAACAAAAAGCAGCCTGGCCACATTCAATGGCTCAAGCTGCTCTATTGGTTTGGGTCTTCGTCTTCATCCGTATCCGGAATGGATATCCTGTATGCGATCAGTATTGCACTTGTCACTTCATCAATATTGTCGACTGTTACAAGCCATCCAGCTTCTTTTTTGGATACCTCCGGAAGCTTTGAATTCTGGTCTTTCCACCGTGCGCGTTCTGCTTCGTCCGTCAGAAGAATTGATGTAATTGTCTTAATAACTTCCGGCATCTTTTCCTGATCGGAGATATCCTGTAGTACCTCTATTACCGTTTTCCCATACTTTTCCTGTATCGCATCAATCGCATTAAGGGTGAAGAGAAATTCTCTCTCCACCCCGTCAAAATTCACTTTTACTCCTTGCGGCCTTAAATCACTCATTCAGATCACACTCCCGGCGTAGCTGTGATACCAACTTTCTCGTTCAGCCAAGATTTTGCTGCTGCAAGGGTATCAAATTCTTCCCGAAGCTTCCATTCTCCGTCTTCCGGAATCAGAATTGTTCCTTCCAGAGTAACGTGAGTAAAGGTTGTGTTTTCCTGCTTCGTCTGGTTCTCATCGTTTGGCTCGCTGAACTGCACCTTCTTGTAGAATTTTGCAACATGTTTGTTGCCACTCTTTCCAATGGCACCGCACCCCACGTATGGCGGCGTGTCATTGACATTATAGGAAATTTCGCCGGATTCTGCCTTCTCATGCCCCAGCAGGAACACGTAAATTTCATCCTCGTCATTGTTTAATTCGACGGATAATGTTCCGCCGGTAACGGAATTATCCGTTTCCAGGGCACGATTATCACCGTAGTCTGTTACAGATGCCTTGGTTGGTGTTCCGTTAAAATTCGCAACGGGGCTCAAATATTTTCCGCCGCTGTATGTACCATCTTTTTCATTCAGCAGTCCGAATACTGCATATTCAATTCCTTTTTTTGCCATCTTCTTATTCCTCCTGTACTAATAATTCGTCTTCATTTTCTATTTCGCATTCAAATACCAAGTGCCGTATTCTATCCTCTGTGATTGTTGCGTCTGTTACGTCCGGATATGTAAAACCTGCATCAAACAAAGCTTTTCTGACTTTTTTCTTCACAGTAAGATAGTCTTTATCCATCGGAGCAAAATAGTGGATCTGCATGTACGCCACTACATTAAGTGGTGCATTATCTCCAAATTCCTCCGCCCGATCATCCGCATAATTGAATGTAAAATATTCCTTCTTATCTCCGCCGAAAAAATCCGGTGTTATTGGAATCCCAAAAGGCGTAAGTGCTTTGATAATCGTCTCATTTACCGTCATGTTAGCCACCTACTATCTTGTCCACTGCTTCGTTGACTTTCTGTTCCACCATAGCCTCACACGCCGCTTTTGCGCTGTTAATAGCGCTTTGTCTCCATGGTTTAGGCTTCATTGTTGTCGCGGCACGCTTCATTGAGTGCCTTTTATACCCGCCTTTGCGACCATACTCAAACTGTGCGGCAAGATCTGCATTGCTCATCGTCTTTCCGCCTTTCAATTCAAAATCCCCGGTCGGCCTAACAACAGAATACACACCCATGCTGTTTTCTTTTGCTGGCGTCCTTGTAAATGATTTAGCAAGTCTGCCAGAATTTGATGATGCCTTTACTGCTGCCTGTGTGGTTTTTTCCAGTATTTTGGCAGCTTCATTTACAGCATCCTTTGTTATCTTCTCTGGATGACTTAATTCTTTCAGGATATCATCCCATGCGTCGATTCCTTCAATTTCCAAATGCGCCACGCTATCACACCCTTTCTGACAGATCTGTCCAGATTTCCATATATTCTTTGCTATCTCCATATGGATTGACGTATTTTATATCGTGGTCTTTTCCTTTGTATCGCACAATCATATCCGTATTGATTTCCGTCTCCGTGAATCGTATCAAGAATCTTTTTTTAGCCTCAGCAAATTCAGAGTTCGCTTTAATGATTTCTGATCCACTTGTATTCGATACCTTTGCCCAACATTTTCTAATTATCTTTTCTGTTGGCGGAATCGGAAATCCATTGCTATTCACTCCCTCTGGAATAAATTGTATAATCTGAATATGCTTATTTAACTCTCCAGGGTTTACATACATCTCAACCACCTCACAAAAGATTTACACAGTGCATACCAAGAATCGTATCAACAACCTTGTTAAGATTACTCTTATCAACATACATACACCGATTATCATACATGTCCTGGCATAGGATCATCACAACGATATAAAAATCATCACGTTTATTAATCTCGTCATCAGTTAATCCGGTATATGACCGGATGAATTCCTTTGCGGAGTCTAGTATCGCCGTAAGTTGGTCTTCGTCAAATTCATCAAGTCTCAAATATTGAGCAACATTCTCAGTCTTAATTTCCTTGACCTTCATTTTTCTTCACGCTCCTTTTTCGGGTGACTTTCTTCTGGTCTGAATTTTCCGTAACTTCGATCACATATCCGGAAGCTGTTAAGTCCGCAAGCACAGTTTCATTGCTATACTCACGGACTTCTCCTTTTGCCATTGAAAGTACACCACAGAAGCTTTTCAATGCTTCAATTCTCATTGGCTACCTCCGCATCAACCTCCCTGCTGGGCGGCTGCTTTCATTTTCAAGACAGCAATTTTCTGCTCATTTTCGATCTTTGCATCCATTTCCAGCCATCCGACAACGCCAATTGCGTGCTCTGTTGCAAATTTTTCGCGCAGCACCTCAATATTCATGTCTTCCGAAACCTTCACTGCAAGTCCGGACATGTCTCCGTAGACAATTGCAGTCTTTCCTTCTGCCATCTTTGGCATGTTATCAGAGCAATAAACGTCAGCTCCAAACAACTTGTAACCCCATTTTGCAGTCGCATCCTTATTCAGGATGTAATCACCATCGGAATCTTTCAGTTTACGGATCGCTGTTCTGGTTGCTTTGTTCATGATCCAAATGCAGCCCGGCTGGAATACATCCGGAATAGTCTCCTGAAGGTCAATAAGCTCATCCGCTGTGATTGCTGTAGCGGCTGCTGCGGTAACAACTTGCTTACAACCAGAGATACCATCAATTTTGTTCGAAGTACCATTCAGCAATTCTCCTTCAATCCATTTCGCGATATTTTCCGCCATCTGGTTGATAACAAAATTAGTAATATTAAACTGGTTATTATTTACAAGGGATTTCGATACCTTTGTAAGAGCACCTGCAAGGAATCCTTTCAGTTCAATACTCTTGAATTTACCGGAATTAGACTCAAGTTCCGTAAATTCCGTCGCATACGCCATCGTAATTGCAGTTGTACTCTCATCGTAATACGGAATGGAAAGAGTTCCGCCAATGTTGTACCTGGTTGCAAGCTGGTAGATCGGGCAGACCTCAATCACCTTTTTAATGATTTTGTTTGCAATAGATGACGGAATCACTGCGCCGTTATCACCGACCGTCAGATTGGAAGCTCTTTCCTCGGAAACAATACCTCTGATGTAATTCTCAAAAGCTCTTTCCTCCTGCGCTTCTTTCTCCTCTGCACGCAGCTCTTCTTTTTTCTTGTCATCCACAACATTCAACCCAAGGTCCCTTGCTCTTTCCTCGGCTTTGATAGTTCGATCAATCCCTTTGATCTTTCCTTCCAGCTCATTAAACTTTGTTTCTTCTTCCTCTGTCAGAGCCCTTTCTTCGGTCTCTGCCTTATCAAGGATCCCCTGCATTTCTGCACGGAAAGCTTCTCTCTGCTCTCTCAATTTCTTAAACTTGTCCATCCTAATCTCCTTTTCTGCAAAAATAGAAGGAGCCTTCAAGCTCCTTTTTTGCTATAAATATTATTTGTTTAATGTTTCCAACCGGTTCTTGAAGGCCGAATTGTCAAAATGTTTTTCGTTTGTCTCCGTTTTTACTTCTGCAAATTCCGTATCAAGGTAAATTGCCCTGGTTTCTACCTCTTCCTCCTCTGCGTCTGCCCGAACCTCAATGGAAGTCGAAGAGTAAACCGGAACTTTATTCATAACAAGAGTGATTTCGTCCATATCGAAATCTTTTACATGCCTGATCGGAAGTCCTTCAGCTCTTTCTTCTATGGAATCCACAACATTTTTCATGTTAAACGACCATCCTTTAAGACGCCCTTCCTTTGCACCGGCAATGACCGCTTTGTCCGTGACAAGGGATTCTGCCCTTAAGCCAACCTCATCCTCGCGCACATTTAATGTCCCATCTGATGTTTCGGCAAGAACATGGTTTTTGTCATGATCCAAAAGCATCCTGATTCCACCAGAACGCTCAATTGCCCTTGCAAAAGCCCTCTGTTCTATGATCTCAATCACTTTTCCTCTAGGAGTAAGCACAGGACGGGACTCTCTGCCAGGAACATTTACGTATCCGGAAATATGCAGCCCGTCAGCTCTTAGTTCTGCTCTCACGATCCTTCACCCCCTTTCCAATTTTCAAACCATTTGTCAATCAGCGAATAAAATCTTTCCTTGTCTGGTCTGGTTTTATCATTTTTGACGCGTTCCATACAAACCTCTTTCGAAGTATCCATCACCTTTAGTTCCGCATTCAAATAAACCTGCCACTGCCTGAGAACTGCAATGTCCGTTTCCGTGGTAATTACATAGCACTTGGAGGAATTTTTCCTTTCCGCTAGTGCCTTGTATACCGCATCACGCACCACGGTAAGCATCGGAACAATTCCTTCGGCCTGCCCATGAAATTCATCATTTCCAAGCAATGCACACTTAATAGCATCCAGATCCAATACCATTTCACCAGGTTTCATATTTTCATGCACCCACGTTGTCTTTCCAGATCCTGGAGCTCCGGTTATAATCAGATTTTTCCCATCAAATGTCCGACTTTCTTGGATAAATCCAGCTTTCATAGTGTTCATATCCTGCAGGGCATTTGTGTTTGGAGTATAAATCTGACCGGTTCTTGGATTAAACAGCACCTGATCCAGTCCAAGTGTGATCCATTCAAATCCAATTGGCTCCAGGTCTTCTTTTTCCCGCACCTCGTCAATCTGCAAGAAATTCTTATCTAAACCGATTTTGTAGGCCTCATACCGCTCTTTTATGTTACCTCTGGTCAATTCCTTCGTGTCAAATGCCCAATAAAAACGACCTTTTTCCGTTTCCAGAAGAAAGTCACGATCTAAACTGCATTCGATGTCGTTCATCACCATAGTGCAGGTCCGTATGAAATTGTCAATGTCTTTATCTGCCGGATTGCCATTTACCATGCCATCCGGAATGCCGAATATCTTGCAGATTTCCGTCGTATTTACTTTTTTATTTTCATTGAGCTGCATCTCCACAGATGTATTTGATGCCTCCTGGAATTCTATCCCTTCATTCAGGACAACCACATTCTCATCGGCATTTCCGTACAACCTCCTGAATGCCGCTTTCAAAGCATCAATGGCCGCCTGCGTAAGCTTCTTTGGGGACTTTAGGAATCCTCTTTTATTTCCACCCTTCCGCACAAGATTTTCTTCGTAAACAAGTTCACTGTGTGACACCCCGATAATAAGCGGATTATCTTCCGTGATACTTCTGGATTTCATCCCATCCTTTGTTTTTCTAAGAATTTTCAAAAACTGGTATGGATGATATGATATTCCTTGTACAAGAATATCATAGTCCTTAAAAATAGGATCCGTATTCTTCTGAATGGAAATGTACTCTTCATCAACATAATGAATACTTCTTACGTCCATTCCGTTCCAATTGATGTAGGCATATCCACCTTTTCCAATGTAATAGTCTTCAAGCATCGCCCTCCAGAACTGTGTTGCAGTCAGAGTATCGCCCGTGTCATTGTTCAACAAAAATGTCCTCTGGTCTCGTACTTCCTTCACCTTTCCATCTTTGCATTTTTCGTACAAATTAATCGGCAATGATGATATAGTTCCTGCAATCAGGTTAATGCACGCTTGTACTGTCGGAATTTCAAGTGTTTTTTCTTTTGTAACTACATTTCTTCCAAGAAGTGCATTCAACAACACATCTGATTCAACTACATCTCCAGTTTTTTCATTTGTGTCGGCTCTCACTTCTTCCTTGTGTTTGCCAAATGGCCATATGTTCATGTTTGCTCTCCTATTCATCCTCAATAATCTCGTCAAAATTTACTATTCTTCCGCATCCATGGCATTTATTCGAATAAAATTCAGTTGCCTTCTTACACCATGGACAGATACCCCATTTCACAATCATGTGCCATCTTATGCGTTTCATTCGCACACCTCCAAAATCAACACTGCACAACAAATCCATCGTCAAATATAATATCTTGTTGTAAAAGATAAATCGCATTTATCAAAGATACAACCATATCAACTTTGCCATTTGACTTTTTCTTGTTGACATATCTGTTCATATTCGTATCGTATGTACATCTTGCATTCTCAAAATTAATTTCCAGCAATCGGTTCTCAATATACTGGAACTTTCCGTTTACAATTTGCTCATACAATAATTTTGTTGGCGGATGCAAAGTATCTGAATGCTGCCGCACTTCTACGACTGTATATTTCTGCCCCCATTTTTGTGCGGAAGAAAGTGCGTTATATCTATCGTAAGCTATCCCCACCACATTTACGCCATACTTTTCCTCAATTGCAAAAACAAAATCCTCAATCACTTTATAGTCAACTGTCATGTCGCCACAGGCGATACACTTCATTGCCCTGATAAACTCCCTATAATCAACTTTCTCAAACTTTGATTTTTCATCTATTCTTCCTTCTGGAATAAAAGCAATTGATTCTGCCAAGATATTATTATCATCATCTGCAGCCGCCATACTCACAGAACAGTTATCATTTGATATTGACAAGTCAACCCCGACATATACATTTCTTCCTGTCCAGTCAATCTTTCTAACTTTACATTTCTTCACATCGTCAACAGATACATAAGATTCCGTTCCAATTCCCTGATAGATGATATTGCAATGCTTTGTGATAAAATTTTCTCTTTTTGATTCTATCTCGATTGCTTCACGGCGTTTATCAATCAGATCATCCCATACCTCTGGTATCTCCAGCGCAAGCGGATTAACATGGGCAATGATATCATCATTTGTCGCCCAGTTTTTTGTATCGTCGGGTTCATAAAGAAGACTAAATACTTTTTCATCATCGCTCAAGCCATCAAGGATCTTCTTTGAATATGCAACTTCATCTTCAAATGGATTCTGTGTGGTTGGATATTTGGTGGAAATAATAAAGCCAAGTTTATTTAATACGAGTAGCTGGCCAGATCTCATTGCTTCAATCGGATATGCGCTTGGTAATGCACCAACCTCATCAGCAATAAATACACTCGGTTCTTTTCCATCAAGTCTATTGGTGGAATAATTTAACGGAGTATATTTGGATTTCGTTGGTTTATGGAGTATGTAATCTCTCAGTACCTTAAACTCGCCATCCTCAAAGACATCAATATTTGTATTAATCAGCGGTTCGATTGCTTCTTTGATTTCTCTGGCAAGCTGACCGTCCGGTGCAACTGAGAAGAACCTGGAATAACTCGGCTCCAGATAAAAAAGAAGAATGAACAGAACAGCAACAACAAATGTTTTTCCGTTCTTTCTCCCAATTTCCAAAACTACTTTTTGATACCTCCTCCGCTGTTTGTCCTCTCTATGTACTGTACATAATACAGCCGTGATCAACAACCACTGATATCCCGCCAATGATTTATAGATTGACTTTCCAACTTTTGGGCCTTTGGCCATTTTTAGTATTTTTGAAATTTTATATATCTTGTCAAGAAGCTTTTCATTTATACAATATTTATTGCTTTTCCCCTTCCATATCCTGAGAAAATCAGCGCATTGTAAAATTACATATTTTGGTGCCTTTATTCTTCCACTAATAACTCCTTCAGCGTATTCAGCGGCCGGATGTATCTTATTCATCATCCTCATCTTCATTCAAAAGATCCATGATCGTTTTCTTTTTTTCTGATCCTGGCTTAACTGTTGATATTGATAGCTTCGCCCGACTCTGCGGAGAAAGGCATAATTCATTGCAACATCTGAAAAAATCCTTCGAATACTTATCCTTTCCGGCCATAAAGGCATTATTCCGAATTAGATCAGGATTATCATTTATCTGCTTTTCCAATTTCTGCACCCTGTCAACACAAACAGCTGCCTGAGAAAGAACAAATAAATCAAGATTTCCTAAAATGTCAGCTTCTTCCAATTCCGTCATTATGTAATTAAATATCTTCATCTGGTCGTCTGTCAGATACAGTGGCGGCACAAGCTTTTCCCTGCCTCCTTTTAACTTGCTCTCAATTTGTAATCTCTGTTGCTGCTCTTCGTTGCCAATTTTTCCTGTTTTTGTTGCTATTGCCTTAGCAGGTCTTGCCATGATACCATCACCTCACATTTAGATTCTCATTTTTGGCATTTTTTATCTTTGAATGAGCATACGTAAGTCTACACAATTCTCACACAATTCAATCAATTACCCAGGGGGGATAGCTTTTATGTGCCCCACTTCGTCTCCTGCTCATCAATAATCCCCTTGACTACCTCATACGGGATCTCTCCATCCTCACACATCCTGTGATGCATCTGACATACTGTCAGCAAATTATCATCATCCAGACGCCTGTCAAAGTCCGTGTTGATAGGAATGGCATGGTGTACAGAAAGCTTGTCATAATTGTACTGTCTGAGCGTATTGTACAGATTCCTGATACAGATCTGGCAAAGATAGTTGTCCCTTCTTTTAATCTCTATGGATTTTTCCGTCCAGTCCCTTGTACTTCGGAAGCGGTCAGCTTTTGTATATTTTATTTTCTTGCGGACTGGTTTCTTTCCGCAGTTGTATTTGCTGTCATGCACCTTCCCACAATATTTGCATGATTTAAGCATGCCTAAGCCACCTCCTCGTCACTACACAGGAAAGACACATCTTTCTGTTAAGAGATAGTTTAATTACCTATCCATGCTCATATGTCACTTTTTAACTTTTCCAGTTTCATTAACTCAACAACAAACTTTCCAAGGAGTTCCTCTTCTTTTTCTTCATCATCATTCTCAACGATTTCATCTATGACAGAAGCGGTTTCCCTTAGCCCATCCGCAAACTTCTTCATTTTCTCTTTGTCATTCATAGCGACTCTCCTTTTGTGCAAAATAAAAGCACCTGATTTCTCAGATGCAATAAACTTCACATAAACAAAAAAAGTGAGCAAAGAAACAATTCAATTATTTCTCTACCCACTTATATCAGTTTATACTATACCATAATTTCAACTGCATTTCAATGCATTTTTTAAAATTATGTACAGATTTTTTAATCCATCTCCATGATACTCATACACCTTCCTTACGCATTTACCTATCCTGTCTGCAATATCATCCCAGTCCATTCCCTTAATATACCTGCAGAAAATCACATCTCTTTCATCCGCTGTCGGAAGCTGTTCAATCGCATCATGTATTTCCTCAAACACTACGATACGCCTGTATCTTGCGTTCCATATCTTCTGCTGCAATTCCTGTCTGCGAATTATGTAATTGGATAAATCTGACTGACCACCGCTTCCTTTAGGCATATCGGAATATGCAATTCCTGGTGCCCCTTCCTGCAGTTCAATCAGCTCATCTAGCTCCTCAGTATATCTCTTGATGTCTCTTTTTGCGTTTCCATACCGCCACAGCCATTTCTTGACTTGTTCATTATGTTCTATAATTTCTTGCTTGTCCACAGAAACCACTCCTTTCAATCTGGAAGCAACATTTCGATTCCTTTCTTTTTAAGCTTAGTTTTCACATTTTCCCTGCATTTCTGGATAATCTTATTTCCATCAATATCGACATATGTATCAACATCTTTTCTGAAGAATCTCTCGCACTCTTGAATACTATATTTTGCCTTATCTTTTTTTATTTTGTTTTTTTCCGTATTGTATTTATAAAGAGCACCTTCGTAGTCATCTACTGCTCGTCTCACGATAGCAACGCAAAGATTACGCGCTCCAGTATCCGTCATACTCATTGTAAAATCACCTCCAAGTCCGCTTCGTCTTCCTGCCTCTAACAACAACTCTACCAACAATCTCATACCCCAACAATCCAGCTACTTCCCGGAACATTTTACGCAACCAACGAATATTATCCGGTTCCTTGTCTACTTCCTTAATCGCTTCACCTGCCGTCGGATCACGATATCCCTCTTTGCTTCTATAACTCATGTTCTCCTCCTTTCGATTGATACGGCTCCGGCAATGGCATCCATGCAACAACCGGGAAGAATCTTGGATGATTCTCACCTACTCCAAATGGTTTGCCTGGTATTTTAAGTTCTGTCATAATATGGATATTTCCTTTTGCATCACAGGTTAATGCTCGCTCTCCCCATTTAGGAAGCCGCTCCTCCACCGGAATCCACTCACGAACGGTCGGCTGATCTTCAATCATCTGTCTAAATGAGCGCTTGCACTCATTAACAACTGTTGTTTGCTTGGGATTCCCAGTAATTGCAATAAACAAATGCATTACCTCTTCGTCTAAAGCATCCGCATCAATCAATCTCATTCTTCATCCCTCCAATCTATGTGTTGGCCGCAATTAGGGCAATATCCATAATCATCATAATCAACTTCATACGCCTTCCCACAGTAAGGGCAAATCCATGTATCATAGACTAGCTGCCCATCTGCATACCCATCGCCTTCATAATATGGCTCTTTCGCCTTCTGCTTCTCCACTGCCTCCTGGACTTCTTCCAGGGTGCCAAGCCGCTTATATCCTTCCCATAAATCAACATGCTCATCTGTAAGTATTCTTGATTTTATTGGTTTCCCAATATCAATACCCTCATGTCTCGCAAGTCCATCAACTACAGTCTTTAAGAGTCCATCACATTCGCCATACGATTCATTAAGTTTCTGCTTGTACTCCTGTAACTCCTGCATGGCTGAAATAGCTACATCACAAGCCGTGCATAATTCTTTTCCGCACTCTCTCGGATCACTGTTTGGTTTATTTTGTTTTAAGATTTCAATCGCTTCCTGATAATCCATCATATATCCTCCATATACCTGCAATAATCATCATCCAATGGTGATAACTGTATTGATTTATAATAATCATAGTCATCATCCAGAGGAGTAATATCGTTACCATTCTCGTCAAGCACAGTGTTGCTATTATCCTGATAATCCATCGTTAGTCCTCCTTGATTACAATTCTTCCAACATTTCCGGCGTGTCAAAAATATTTCCAATAACCTTGCATCCTCTATTTAGTACTTCGTAACTCTCTGCCGAAAACCTCTCTGTCACCTGGAAAGAGGCTGTTTCTTCGTCCCATGCTGCCTGTCCTCTGCAGTAATGTTCCGAATATCCGTTTTCTGTACTGGAGTAGTCAATAAATCCTACGATATCACTCTCATATATCTTCTTTCCATTCTCATCACACAATCCAGTGCACTGGCAGATGGTGGACTGGTCAACCTCATAAATAGCAAGCACATCTGGTGGCTCAACGCACTTCTTGTGTATTTCATATTTCCCAGATGGATAAATTACAAGATATCCTTCCACCCATTCACCATTGTCTATCCGCTTTGCGCGGAACATATATCTGTCGTTCATCGCTTATTACCTCTAACCTGCTTCAACAGCCCATCAATATCAATATGGTGCCTTGTCTTTACAACCTTGCTTTTATACCATTCTTCTATACATCCATTCTCCGTAAAAACCCCAAATGTCTGTCTTTGTATATCCATCACCACGGCTTTTATTCCACCTTCTGCCTCAACCACGTCGCCAACCTTAATCTCCTTTGCAGCTTCCCATGCTTCGATTTTGGCTTTGGCTGCCTGTGGGGTCATTTCCCACAAATGTTCTGTCCGTCCAAATATTTCTTCCAATTCTGTAGCGTTAAAGCCACCTTGCGATGGATATAAAAAAACTTTTTTCGCAATCTCCCAGGCCTCCTCGGCGGTCATATCAGCAATAGCATCTTCTCCAATCTCGATAGTTTTACCTTTTTCAACTCCTACGCCTTTCCATTCATTCTTACTTACCACTGTTGCCGAATATGGCATATTCGGAAATGTTCCATCGTTTACTTCGCTGATCGTAGCTTTTACCAATACCTTATCTCCAACTTTATATTTGCCCATCACTCATTCCTCCTCATCATAAATATGGATTCCCAACTTACCACCAAGCCAATCAAGTCCCTCTCTGGTCAGCCAGTACATCCGTCCGCCGTATCTATCTTTCTTTCCGGCTTTTGCATAGCCTGCTGAAACCATCACGTCCCATGTATCCACGTCTGCTCCTCCTGCATCATAATAATTCCGGTACGGACGGTAAAAGTACCGACCATGCCGTTTATATGGTTTCTTGTAGTCAAGGCCGATGCAGTGGGATGCTAGATCTATACATATGTTTTCTGTCATTTCTCCAATCCTCCAATCAGATCTTTGTAACAAGTCTCACAACCGATTGCATCCACCAGACTGCAATCTATATATCCATCCTGAAATACCTGCACATTGCACCGTAAGCACTCTTCAATCCGGCTCCCCGTATATTTCACGAATCTCTCACAGTAATGCTCTGGATAGAATACTCCACCACGGCACCAGTGTGCCTGTTCACCCAGCTTGTTCCAGTTACTCCATGTGGTCCTTGGTGGCTCATCTGGATGCTCCTTATCATATGGATTCTCTTTTGCCCGGAGATCGTCATAGCAGCCACCGTATGGGCATCTGCCGCTCCACCAGTACAGACAACTCATACAGACGCATGATCCGCAACTGGGAAATCTGCCGTCTCTGGTGGATATGTATTCAGTTATGGATATCTGGCCGTCTATCTGCTTCATGTTGTGTTCCTATCCAAATGTTACCTGTCCATTCCTCTGCATATATACCATCGGTGCCGGCTGTCTCTCTCCAACTTTTAGATACGGGCAGTTCGCTTTTACCAATACTTCAGCCATCACTGGCACCACACTGTTCCCGATTCTTTTCACCTGTTCGCATACCGGATACTTCTGCCAGTTGTAATCCCGGTCGATAATGTAGTCCCTCGGAAATCCTTGAGCCAACTTCAATTCCTCTGGTGTCAACATCCGGAGGAAAATGTCAAGTATCGCATATTCATTTCCCAGTACTGTAATCAGTGCGAATCTGTCCTTTGTCACAATGGTATGTAATGGTTCATTCAGACTCTGTCCGGTTCCTGCCCCGTAATACTCCATGATAAATTCACTTACCCATGTGGCTTTCTGTGCTGTCTCTTTGTCAATTCCTGCTTCCTGAAGCGCTTTCCAATCCACCGCCAGAACAGATACCTGTCCGAAGTGCCCCGGGCTCGTGGTTATTGTATGGATCGGCTCTGCAATGCTCTGCCCGGTGCCTGATTTGTAGAATTTTTCAAGAAAGGCAATTACCAGTCCGTATCTGTTGCTGGTGTCTATCGTCTGCAATGGATCCGTGGCGGCCTGTCCTCTCACACCTTTCTTCGTGGTTTCTGAATGGTACTGGATCAGTAATGGCGTGACCAATCTGTTATGATCCACAGTCGTAATTGTGCTTACTGGCTGATTCATTCCACTCCCCGCGCCTTTATAGTTTCCACCATAGGTTTTATCGATAAATGGAACTGCAACTGGCGTAATCATCCCAAATCCATGTTTCTGTGTTATGGTTGGCATCGGGGCGTAAATACTCTGTCCACGGAAGTTATCACCAGAGTGATTGACCTGTATAATAAATGGTTCAGGATTGTTAAATACAAACTTCTCCAGTCCCCTGGCTGTTCTTCTCATCGTATTCTCGGCAAGCGGTTTCTTCCGTCCAAAGATAGACTTGCCAATGTCTGAGAAATCCAGCACTGATGATACCGGCACCCATTTCTTTCTCCCGTCTGTTCCGGTCTTGCTGTGCGTTGGTTCCGGCCAAGCAATAGGTTTTCCATCACGCCTGAATATCGCATACCAGCGTTTCCGTGTAGTGGGAGCACCATAATCCGCAGCAACCAACTCCCGGCTATCAAAGTCGTATCCAAGAGACTGCATGGAACCTATAAACTTCTGATATTCCTCGCCCTTACGATCCTGTATTGGTCTTCCGTTCTCATCCAACGGGCCCCACTGCTGTATCTCCTCCACATTTTCCATAATGATTACGTCTGGCAGAATCTTTTTAGCATGCTTATACACTGCCCATGGAAGAATCCGTAGTCCCTGTTTTCTTGGCTGACCGCCTTTGGCCTTGCTGTGGCTGGTGCAATCCGGACTCGCCCACATCAGAGCTACATGCTGACCCTGAACATATTTTTCCAAATCAACCTTGAAGATGTCCTCTGTTAGATGCAATGTCTGCGGATGATTGGTCTTATGCATCCGAATAGCCTGTGGATCGTGATTGATGGCAATGTCTACCGACCTGCCAAGAGCCATTTCTATTCCGACGGATGCTCCACCGCCGCCGGCAAAACAATCTATAATTAACCCATTCATGGCATTACCTCCGGAAAATCCGCGATGTTCATTTGTACTTCCGGTACATCCTCCCAGCTAACACCAATATAATCCAGTACTCTTCCCCATCCGAATTTTTCACCAGTTTCCTTATTAGTACAACACTTATACATCCAAAACTCCCATTCCTTCGGGTTTTGCTCACGGAGCAGATCAAACCGGTGTGGACGTTTCTCCATATGAATTCCAAACCCACACATGGAACACCCGGTACGTTGTGCCTTAGTGGTATACAGTGTTCCGTCAGACTTCTTTCTAATTTCTCCATAGATTTCTGGCACTGGTACATTCAGATCAATTGCAAGCTGAAGAATATCCTGTCTCAAGAACGGAGCAAATGGCGCTGATCTCATGGTTGTCTTTCCGTAATAGTTGCATCCATGTTCCACTAACGCTTCTTCTCTCTGACCACCTTCGCTTGCCATAATCCCAAGATATGGCCAACTATTGTGTGCTTTCGCCCAGTCATCCGCCGGTTTCTCCTTTAAGTAATAGCAGCATTTATTCGATACCAAAAATGGTGCTGTCTTATAATTCGTCTCGTAATTTTGATTTTCAATGCCGCCGAATAGCTCAAGCCATTTCTTCGGTAGCTGCATCCGGCTATTCTTTGCGAAATGCCCCTGTGCTCCACATTCTCCGGTCATGATAGCGTGACGTACCGTTTTATTCCTTTCAGTTGGATGCTGCAACAGATCTATTCTCCCTGCAATCTTTTTGCTGATTACTGGAAATCCCACCTCATTCAGAACTTCTACTTTGGTTTTGTACGGTTTAATCGGAATAATTCCCAGCTGCTTATGCACTCTCTGTATGCTCTTGTCTTCCAGAATGCTGCAGGATACCGCTGGCACATCAATTCCGATCTTTCTCAGGAACAAAAGCAAGGTAATACTGTCAAGCCCTCCAACACTCACATGACATTCATATCCCATGTCATGAATCTCATTATAAAATTCCCATGCTCTAAGCTCCGCACGCTTAACTTTGATGTTATACGGTAGTCTCTGCATTGTCTGAAACTTCATCTGTTTTTCACGTTTCTGCTTTTTCCACTCTTCAGTGCTTAATTCCTTTTTACTCATTTTTCTTCAGGAAGCCGCTGCAGCTTTTATCCCGGGAAGCTTCGGCTCCTTTCTTGTTATTTATCTACCTACTCAATCTCAATGCCCAGCCAGAAACGTCCGCATCATCGCCTGCTTCCATTCTGGTTCTTTATCACGGTGTTTCTCACACCCATCATCGTCTTCTACCAATATTCCTTTCCGATCGCACAACCCACAATCATTGTCGATGCAGGTTCCACATGTCTTCTCAGTCATCTGCCTCATCCTCCTTGTTCAGAAATTCCTGGATTTCTTCCTCTGTCGCCGATTTGCCAATCTGCCCAATTATCTCAATCATCCTTGTCATCCTCCTCCCTTCTGTCCGCCGCACATAACGCCCATGTAATGACAGACAGGGCTCCAAATAATGCGCCAAGTCCAAATATAACTAATTCGCTCATAGTTGCTCCTCCTCTACCTCAACTTCTCTCAGCAGATATCCCTTGTTGCGCCCACTGACATCCTGCTTCCCATTCCGATTCCTACTGAGTTCTTCGATTGTGGATCTTCTGCTTCTGGAAAGCTTGTTTGCTAACGCATAAGCCTGCGCTTCCACTACTATAGGCAGCTCATACCTATCTGCTGTCACAGCCATATATAGGGTCATAGTCCATACCTCCTTACTAATTCCCTGTGTCCTTCATCAAAGCAAAATCCGTACTTTTCCTGTAGCTCGTCCATCATATCCGTAATGGTTCTCTCGCCACTATTTGCTTTCGCAACATACTCATTTGCCTTTTTGACGATTTTCAACATAACCTCGCCTTTCCAGTGGTACAGTTCGTTTATTGCCAACATTGTAGTCACTGTATTCACGATATTTGACCATTCCTCCGCTTCGTTCCATGCGTCATCCCATATCTGTTTTTCCATCTGCTCAAGCTGTTGCCGCGTTGCATGGAACTGCATAGCCATATGCTGCGACTGCATATTTGAGAATGGTATGATACTTGGCGTATTATTTTTTTGTCTGGACTTCTCTGCCCTCCTGCGTTCCGCTCTATTCATAATTAACTTCTTTCCTCCTCATAATCTGTGCACGCTGTTCGCTTTCAATATACCGATGCAATCCAAGAAGCAATTCCTTACATAGAGGATCCGGAAATTGTTTGTGCAGCGTATCTAAATAATCAATTACTTCCGCGGAATATTCCTCTGTAATCTCTACGCCATAAAATTTTTTTATTGTATTCCAGAATACCCCCATGAATTGTTGTATCTCTGGAATATCAGATGCATTTACACTTGCCATATCATCACCTCTTGTTACCGTATTTTTTTAAGTGGGTAACATTTCGGTAACAAAAAAATCCAGTAAAATCAATGGTTTCCGGGCTTTGTTACCGTGTTACCGCGTTACCGAGCGTTCTCCTTATATAGAGACACTATTACTTGTCGTGCGAAAATATATTTATTTTATATATATATGTATTTTCATCCGGTAAACTCGGTAACGGGTAACAATTACTTAAAAACAAGTCCATCATCGTTCTTGTTTAATTGATTTTTCTGCTTTTCTATATATTCATTCAGATCATCAACAACCTTGATGCAACAAAACTTTCTAGTCTTCTTTGTGACGGAATCCCGTTTTACTATGTTCCCGTACTTATCCTTCGCGATTACAAGTTTCTTTTTCATCCCCCAGGATAAAAAAGCTTTCTTTGAAAATCCACCATTCTTACAGATATTTTCTAGCGCTGTCGGATAGAAATAAACCATTCTGCACCCAGAATCACTGTCGATCTCTATAGGATCTCCCCATTTCTCACATATCGTATTAACATCAAAACGCTGCTCATTCATTGATATCATGTCCACCAAATACTCATAGCACCGTTCATTCGGAGAAACATCGGAAACGTCTGCAAGCGTACTTTTTGCGTCAGTTATATCAATATACTGACCATCTTTAAAAAGCATCTCCGTAGCAATCCTGTCGGCTGTCAGAACAATAGATAGAGACAATAGCTGTTTTTCAGTTTTATCTTCAGACGTAATTGATTTTTGAATATCCTGCTGCAACCTCCGAATATTGTCCACTCCAAGTTGCTTGACTGCCTTTACAAAATCTTTTCCGGCAAAACCATAGTTTTTTTTAAGTATATCAATCGTTTCTTGCGGCCTATAAAATAACCTGTCATGTGTACACTCAACTTCAAGTATTCGGTTTATCGCTCCGCCTTGCGCCATGTAAGACTGCAAAGGATATTCGCCATTCGTGAGAATACATAATTCCCAAGTGTTTTCTTTGTTTAGCCCAAGCTCTTTGTTTGAACGGGTTTTTCCTTGGCCAGAACATAAATCATATACAATTCTTTCGAAGTTCTTTTCCGTCCTTTCATCCTTCTGGCTTGTATCATCAATGATAAACGGAAGATTATTGAGCATATCAGGCCTTACTTCATATCCAACATCCGAACTTTTAAAATTGCTGATATACTTCTTTTCTCCAGGATCAGCCCAGATAGAAGCCGCCAGCATATGAGTGATGGATTTTCCGTTTCCAGTCAATCCCCACAGATCCACAAAAAACGGAAGCGCATTCAACGGTTTGATTAGAACACTCGCAAACGATGCTGCAATCATGAATTTGATTTCAAATTTACCAGACTTTCTTAATTTCTTGACATGCTCATACCATATATCGCGCCTCCCATGCTCTTTTATTGAATGAAACAACTGCCTGAATCTTGCATCACCATCAAATACGATTTCTGTATCATACGGCAAAAATCCATCCCCAATCCATCCTAACTTTCCAGACGAATACTGAATTTTGATATAATCATCATTTGCATTTTCCACATCCGACAAGTAACGCACCAGATACTTCGCGGTCTCGGAAGTAACCGCTACTCCCCGTGCTGCAAGACCTACAATTTTTGATGCAGATGCAACAATCGTTTTTGGGACTATGATTTCCTGCCAGGAATAATTTCGCTTGAATGCTATCTTGAGTTGCTCTTCACCAGTTTCCAGATTTTTTAACCGTTCAACCGGAAGAATTGGATGATAACATGCCCTCATATCAGTTATGCCCGTAGTCGGATTCCAAGTATATACTCCATCATCAGAGGCAATCCAGTTCTCACAAGCCATATTGTCATAGGGACTGTTCGAAAAGTTTGTGTAATGCTCAACAAGACTATTGTTTTTCCGCTGCTCTTCCTTTTCCTGTTTCTTAATTTCCTTGATTGCACGCTTATATGCAGCAACCACTTCCGAAAATTCTTTTTTGCATCGAAGCTCGGACGCCCGAAGCGCCAAACTCGCCAGAAGCTCAGCCTTATATATTTCGTCTTCCTGCCCAAATACTTCGTCCAGTACATCTCTTGACATTATGGATCTTGCGTCCAATTGGTTCAAAGGAACCATATTTATCACCTCTTTTCTAATATGGAACGCCTGTTAATTCACCGTGCACATACAATGCTTTTTGAAGTTCATTCATGCAGAAGCACCACCGGTCCGACATCGGCTCCCACCGCTCAATCTCGGCTCTGTAGAAGTCAATATCACAAATACATTCCTGTAATGCCGCCTTTTTTTCGGACTCCTTTTGTCTTCGTTCTGCCACAGCGGCTCGTGCCTTTTGGATGTCCCGCTTTCTCTCGGGAGTCAATTTCCCATATTCTCCACCAAGTTGCAGGAATGCTTCCTTAAAGGAGCAATTATCCATTTCTTGGACAAATTTGAATATGTCCCCGTTCCAGTTACACCCAAAGCAGTGCGCGTCATGGGCATAAATCTTCATGGATGCCGTTCTGTCTCCAGAATGGAAGGGGCATTTAATATACCCCGCTCTATTTGGCCGGAAGCCATACTGTTCCACGATATCCCTCATGGAATAGGTTTGTTTAATTTGGTCTTTATCCATGTGACTTAACCTGTTAGGAGCTCTATGATGCGTTTCCCCGTATCATTCTTACAGCAAAACTCCCATTGAATCCCATATTTTTCCGACATGGTCCGCATCATTTTAGCTAAGCGTGGACCTGGCGTAGGTTGTTTCTGCCCTCCGTGTTGTTCAAACAGCCAGATGTTATTTTCAATCCCGCCATCTGTCGGGATTCCATATTTCCGGCAGTATTGGTACCGTCTGGGATTAATCCATTTTTCTACATCCCCCAAAGATTTCACCTTCGTTCCATCTTCCACCAGGATAATCAGCTTAATTCCAAGCTCCTGGGCTTTCAGTGCTTCCCTGCGGAACCGATCATGCTGCTGAGTGAGATTGCTGCATACTTCCGTGAGGTTTTGTTTCCGATCTACGATCACCCTGGGATTATCATAGTTCATGTAGTCCCCCACGATCAGTTTGCTTATCGGATGCTGTATTCCCTGACGGTCAAATTCTGCTTCTATTTTCTTGATCGCCCTGGATTTCTCACGGCTATCCACCTGTATGATCATGATATCTCACCTCCCCTTAACAACTCCGGATCATCAATGACATTCCCAATCCGCTCCACCACCGGTAACCAATACGCCACATCATTTCTCATGTCGTGATATTTATCCTGCCACTCTATATAGAATCCAAGGTGCTTGGAATTAAATAGACCATGCCGGATTACGCCGATAGCTTTGCCGTCCGTAATGATGTCGTTCTCCCAGAATGGCGCTGGTGTATCCAAATCCACTGCCCGGCAGATGGTATTTGCTTTCACCTCATGTATGATAATTAACTTTCCAATCTCAACATTCACATTCACTCTGTTACATATTGGATGAATATATGCTTTTCCACCAGAATGGATAAGATCACCATAAACCCAGGAATTGTTAAATGCATATCGTGAACTATCTTTTGGCGTTGTTCTGGCTTTGAATTGCGCTTTCATCGTTGTTATCACCATCCTTTAGGCAAAAGGCAAATCGTTGTTAAGCGTATATTTGTCTTCCACTACTGCAAATGTTGCTTCCGGATGTTTTAATAGGCACCAGATAATCTGTATGGAACTTGGACAAGTTTCAAAAACTTCCTCTGCAATACATTCTTTTCGGATCCCTGTGTCTTTAATCAGCCTTACAACAACTTCCCTATGCAGACTAACTGCTTCATCTACTACAATTGGACACTCATCTTTTGTTTCTGTGCTTCCGTTTCTATATAAAATTGTACTCATAAATTATGCCTCCTTTAACCTCTCGTTACTATATTTCCGAACACTGTATAAATCAGCAAAAGACCACATATATCCACCGCAAGATTTATGTTTGTTTCTACAACACGCTGAAATCCCCTGATATTTCAATCCAAGTGTTTCCGCTGCTTCCTTTGCACTTTCCCATATACAAATTGCGTTACCTGCCATATCGTACTGAATTATTCTTGAATTGCGTATTAATGCACCTTTTCCATATCTTGCATTATATTGATAGGTACACCATTCAAGATTATCAGCATGATTATTCATCTTGTTTTCGTCTTTATGGTTTACGCACATAAATCCGTATGGGTTAGGAATAAATGTCTCTGCAACTAGTCGATGTATAAGTACGTACTTATTTATTCCATACCCCAATTTGATGTGCAAATATTCTCCGCTTCTTGATGGGGATAATATCTGTCTTGTAAGTGCGTTCCTTATACGCCCTTCATTACTTATTTGATATATTCCTTTCCCGATTGAAATGTCTTTCCAAACTTCCACAAAATCACATCCTCACGCAAATGGTAATTCAGAATCATCAATACCGTCTGGAATCTGCATAAAATCTGTCTCTGTATTTTCCTGCTGCCCGCCATTTTTCTTGTTTCCCACACCATCACCAGACTTCTTGCTTTCCGCAAACTCCTGATCCTCGATAATAACCTTTGTGGTATACACTTTCTGTCCATCACGGTTGGTGTAGCTTCCCGTCTGGATATGCCCAGACACCGTAATCTTTAATCCCTGGCGAAAATATTTCTCCGCAAATTCTGCAGCCCTCCCAAACGCCGTGCAGGATATAAAGTCTGCGCTGTCCTCACCATCGCGCTTATATCTTCGGTCAACTGCCAGAGTGTAATTGGCGATTGCCATTGGGTTATCTCCATGGGAATAACGGACTTCCGGATCTCTGGTTAGGCGTCCCATTAGAATTACTTTATTCATGTCCATTTTCTCCTTTTAGATCAATTCCATTCACGGTCAGATGTGAATTAACCGGAATAACAAGGCATCTCTGACCATCAATAATCTTCTCGGAAATTCCGTCTGAATACCACGGTTCCACCTTAATTTCAGCATTTCCACATTCAATAGCCAGCTTCTTTCCGCCTGCGATATTCTGAACTGGAAGAGAAGCGTCTTTTCCTACGTGCTCATCCCATGATTCATTGAAACAAATTTCTGTTACTTCTCCGCCCCATGCATCATCAACGATAAGTTGTTCTGCATCAGACTTACTTAATAAACATTCCTGTCCGCTCCATTCAGAGCCTTCCAACCTTTCACAAATCTCTCTATAAACTGAAAGTAAATCTTCGATTTTTCCGTTGCTGCCGACTGTATCTACCAGAACGTTTTTGAACGCATCATTCTGGTCATCTGCACTCATTTCCAATGCACATCCCAATACGTTTTTTACAAATTCAACCTGCAAAACATCAGACTTTTTGATGTAATAAAGGCATCCATGAATATCTGTCTGGCGGTCATTGAATGCCGGGAATATAAATCCAGTTAATGGTGCATTTACAATCCAGTTTGGAGCATGGTTTTCAATCTTGCTCGTCAAAGTATCATAGAATAATGCTGCCTTTGACAGTTTAACCGGGCAAATGCTGCACATGATAAATTCGTAGACATCATCCGAAGAATCAAACATTTTGACATTATCAGATGTTTTGCCTGGAATGTCATACATAGCATGAATCAAGATAATATAATACGGTTCAGAAGAAATATAGTTCTCGATAACTGCATCATAAAATTTATCCGTCAGATCATCATCCGCAAGTTTGCTTTCCCTTAAATCCATAAGGAAATTATGCGGTGTATTTACTGCCTCCTGCGCAATGGTATATTCCACACTCATAAGATTCTTTCCAGTCTGTCCAGAAAGCGTCTTCTTGAATATATCCATATATTTAAACATTTCATCTTCTGGAAACGATAAGAACGCTTCCTTCATTGATGTTTTCTTATTCTTTTCCGAATCCACATAGCATCCGCAAATTCTTGTGATTGCACAGTTCTCTGGTGAAAACTGCTTTCGGATCTCGGCTATTTCCTTTTTATTCATGGCTCATTCCTTTCTTCCGCCCACATTTCTGCGGGCGGATCATAATTCTACTCTCCATCTACAACTACAGCATCCGCTCCCTGGACAGTCACCCATCCATGCTCCTGCCGTGCTTTCGCCAGCTCCATATCAATCAGCTCCTGTGTGATAGACTGGCTTAATTCTTTATTTGCTTCTGCCTGGGCGTTTGCCTGTATCTTAGTGGCTTCTGCATTAGCTTCTGCCGCAATCTTCTTTGACTTCGCTTCCCCTTCTGACTTTTTGACCTTCGCATCAGCTTCTGCCTTTGCCTGTTCCACAGCCTTTTTATTCTCAATCTGCTGTCTTTCATAGGCCAACTGCGCATTCTGTTTCTCGGCGATGGAGGCGTTATAGCTCTCATCAAAATCAGCACTTGCAATCACAACCTTATTAACGATGATTGTCCCTTCCCCGTATTTCCCGTCAAGGGATCTCTGGATATTCTGCATGGACAAAGGCTCTATTTTCCCTCTGTTAGTCGCATCAATATCCGACAGAGCCTTACTGCTTTCTTTGAGCGCTGATGCTACCAACGGCTGTGATATTAACCTGATGTCGTAATTTTGGACATTTGCGTATATCCAGGCAGATTTTTCTCTGGCGATCTGATATGTAACTGTGATTCCGTCATAATAGATAGCCGTCCGGTCAGCTGTCTCACTCCAAATCTGCCCATCAAAGGTAATGTCTTGCTGTTTGTTATTGACTTTCTTGATGCTCTCAACAAGCGGAATCTTAAAATTCATTCCATTGGGCATGGTCTTTTCAGATACTTGTCCAAACTTAATCCTTACTCCGGTGTAGCCACTGGGGATTACGGTAATACTGGATGAGATCAGGATGACCAGAAATCCAGCAAGTATTAGCAGAATGCTTTTCTTTGGAGTCTTCGGTGCAACTGGTGCGTCAATCTCCAACCCACCGCGTTTCTTTCTCTCATACATTTCCAGTTCATCCGCATATTTGATTTTTGCCATGACCACCACTACAATTCCTGCGGCGATCAATAAGATTCCTAAGATTGTAAAAATAATGTTTAACATGTTTTTTGTCCTTTCTTAATTCTTTTGTCCCGGCAGGCACATCCCCTCGGGACTTGCGTAAATCCGGCTTTACGGTCGGCAGCGCAGGCAGTATAGATGTGCATCAGCCTGCTTCCGGCATTGGTTAATAGTTTCTATATAAATTTTACCGGTAAAAATTGTTGTATTAAATTGTTGCTTCTAATATTTCTACGATTTTCCTCCCTGTATCCTTCTTGTTGCAAAACACGAATTCAATGTTATATGCCACTTGAGCTGCATACATTTTTTCCATTAATTTCCGTCCAGACACCTTAGAAAAATCATCTTTATATCTGGCAACATCTCTTATAGTTCTGTATCCTTCTCCATGTTCACATAGAATATAAAACTTGACCTTATCTCTGTACGAACGTCTTATTTCCTTCCAAAATCGACTTCTGTCAGAGGAGCACAGATTTGTCAGAAGCTCATGAAGATTTTGTTTCCTGTCTACTGTGATATCCATTCTTTCCAAAACCATGTAATCCCCTGTTTCCAGACACTTTTCTATGTACGGAATTCCTTTCTCGCGAAAATATTGGAGGACATGTGCGTTTTTTTGCTCGCGTGTATCACAAATAATCGTCATATTGAGCTGCCCTTATTCTTTATCTCCATTCATCTTTTCTTTTGCTTTTTTCATACACTCCAGGCACAAAACCCGGCCTGTATTACGTTTTGATATCTCTACCAATTCTGAAACACTCTTGGAAGCAAGTGCCGTAATAATATTTCCACAGTCATCACACTTTATTTCCGTATATTCCTTGATCCGTATTCCAGTGGTTGCCTTTCCGGCAACTTTTACATTTGCCACATACAATATAACCTTTTTACCAATGCAGTCACGTGGTCTGGATCCATCAGCTCCAAACAATTTCATAAGTGTTTTTGTATTGGTTTTGTTAAGAATCATCGGTTTGCATTCTTCAAAAAATAACGACTGCTTCATACTCTTAGAATTGCTTTTCTGATCAAAGGCTTCTTTAAAGTCTATATCCTTGATCGTTACAACTCGTTCCGCACCAACGTCACCTATTAACTCAGCATTAATAAAATTGGGATCCAGAACTTTTTCCCATGTCTCTATCATTACAAATCCTCCTCCATCAGTTCCGTTGCAATATTCATAGGTCCCTCATATCCATACCAATTACCTGTTTCTTTACAGGAATGATATATTCCAATAAGTTCCCGAAACTGGTCATATCCCTGAGCCACAAATTCAGGAGAACAGAAGTATACCCTCACGGCATATGGCGCTTTCTTTTCCTGGGCTATAAAAGCAAACCCATACTGTTCAAAGGTGTTCTGGAATACACCTTCCGTATACATCCCTGCCTGGAATTTATAACCATACTTCCTACAGGAGCGTTCAAAATGTCCATCTTCGCATGAATCTGTGCTTTTATAATCCACGATGTATTTCAGTCCATCGTATTCAGTCAAGCAATCAGGCCTGCACTTACATCTCTCGCCAGTCATATCATCTGTCCAGAAGAAATCCTTTTCATGATCCCCCGCAAGAAGCTGCTTTGCCAATGGATTGGCCATTACTGCATCATACATAGCAATAATTACCGACATATCGTCACGACTCACCAGTTCCTTCTCATGCTCAAATGCTTCCACCTGATAACGTTCATATTCTTCTTTCCCGGCTTTAGTTCTTTTGTTAATTTCCGGCAGAACAATAAAATCATTGAAAAAATCATCTTTTTCCAAAACATATTTATGTAACGCCCTGCCAAACGCCAACGATTCCGAATCTACCGGATTTTCCATTGAATATTTAAAATGCAACGGCGAACGGGCAATTTTAAAGAGCTCCGATCTGCTTATACCTTCTTCTGCCCTGTATTCTTTCTGTGACATCTTTTCCCCTCCTACAATTCATAAACAGTCAATTCGTTCTCATCAGTTGTCCTTGTAGAGATAAACTGCAAGCCTTTTTCTTTACATTTTTTGTAAAGGCGCTCCCTCATATTGGTAGACAGCTTCTCAACTCCATCAATTAGGATAATCTGCAAACCTGACGGGTTTTGAATCGCCACGTCAATGCACAGATCCAGTCTCTCCCCTTCTGATAAATTGCTAACCGGAAGCCCATTAATTAATGGAATCCCATTTTTTACGGTAAGTCCGTCAATCGGTATTGTTGCTGTTTCGAGTATCTCCCCTGGAAGTGTTCTCGCTTTTTCAATCTTTTTCGTAAGCAGATTAGACTGTTCTGAGAGATTCTCTACATCTTTTTCCAACAACAGCATTCTTCTCCATTCATTGACGTGGGACTTCATTTTCTCAACTTCCGCTGCCTGCTTCTGCAGGCCATCAATCGGTTGCGTTTCTTTATCTGCATATTCGGAATATGATGCAACCTCTTTGTCAAACTGCGCCACATCTTTTTCATATTTACTGTTAATTACAGAGATCTTGTCCTTTTTGATTCCATCAAGCCCAGCTTTCTCTTTTTCCAACGAAACAATTCGCTCTCTCAGTGTTGCCAGATCCGTATCAATAGCGTTGCTCTTTGACGTAATCTCACGATCAAGTGCCGCCATAGCAATTTCTCTATCAGCTTCAAATTTTCTGATTTTACCGTCGCGTCCATCTTTCAGCCTTTTTGCAGTCTCAATCTGTTCATTTTCTATCCTGATTTTTTCGATATCAGAATACAGATTACTTAAACTCACATCCTCCCACTGTTTTCCATCGTATCCAACAGGGAGAGCCGCTTTAATCTCTTCGATTACAGCCTTTTTTGCCCTGGCCGTCCGGTTAATATCTTGCCGCGTCTGAAAATATACACCATCCTCCGCCTGTATATCATTGAGTACAGCAAGAATATTTTGATCGTAATTTACATCTGCCGGAAGTTCTCCAAACCATTCTTTTATCGTATCCAGTGTCCAAGGGTAATCAATCATATCAAGAATAATAGCATTCTGCTGCTTTGGCTCCATAGCCATGAATTCCACAGGAGAAAGCTGCAGAGGAGTAATGATCTCCTTTAAAAAAGACTCCGGACTTGGAACGGACAGGCCATTCTTTTTGACAGATTTATAATCAGACTGGTTCGTACGCGATTTGCGATTAATCATAAGCCCAGAATCTGTCTCAATTATGATTTCTCCTTCAGTTTCTCCGTTTCGCACAATGTACTCACGGCTCGATTTATTGGTAAGCGCATACCGTATTGCATCAATTACAGATGTTTTTCCCGTTCCATTTGCTCCAGTCAGTTCACGATCACTGGAATCTGCTTCATACTCTTTGATTCCAAATAAATTCTTAATTTTTATCTTTGAAATTTTCATAAATTACTCCTTTTCTTCACTGTTTTCGCCACAGCACTTCCCCTTCTCAAGAATCCCAAGAATGTGTTCCTTTGCCTTTTCATAATTTCTTGCTGATTCATCAGCCAGTACAGGATCTTCATAGATGGAATATGCTCCATCCAGTTTCTTCTCGGAATCAAATCCATTGTCCTGAATGTTGATATCGGTATTCGCACCCGTGCAGTACCTAACTGACATATAAGCATTTGTTTCTTCCTGGACTCTCAGAAATAAGTCCAGTAATTCTCTTTTTTTCCTGCTCAAACACTTGGTTTTTCCTCCAATTCCGCCTATACTAAGGCTGGGTTAAATTATTTAAGTCCTCATTTGCTTGCCGGCGTGAGGGCTTTTGTGTTTGTAGTGGCAATCCACTACTTCCATCGTGTCCTTGTCGATGATTTTCAAGCTCCCGTCATCCTTGCTGACAATATGCAGATAATCATTATCCTCAAACTTGTACATCCAGTTTTCCGGATTCAAGCCACACTTGGAAAGTAGTATCTTTTGATTCCTCAAAAGCTTTTTCGGCTGCTTCAATCTCTTTCCTCCTCCTTTCCTCCAGGGCGTTTTCATGAGCTTCTTTGCGCTCTGCTGCTGCCCATAATCTATATCCAACTGCTGCCACCGCGAACGATGCTGCTGTAAGGATTGCACAAGGTTTTGCTGTGGGGCCATCAAGGCCGGATCCGCAGATTAGGAAGGCGAGTGCTCCGGATCCGAATAAAACTAAACTACTTTTTCTCATACTCCCTCGATTCTTACGGGCTTATTTTCCCATCCGATAATTTTCGAAATTTCAGCAGGATTAAACACCGGAACATATTTTCTTGTATTCTTCTCGCGTAGCCTGCGCCTGTATGTCATATAGTCGATAAATACCAATACATTCACCAATACTATATTCCCATCATTGATAATCGCATAATCGCTGTAACGCCCGTTCCGGATTTCTTCTTCAATTTCTTTCAGCCTAGAATAAACTGTTGTTTTTCCAATATGGAATTCATCTGCCAGTTGTTGCTTTGGCATATACGGATATCCTCTGATGGATTCTATGTAAGTCATAATAGTAACCCTTTCGCTTAATTTTCTTCCTTTCGATACTCTACGTTTTCTGCGGCAAATAAAATCGCTTTACTTGCAACCTCTCTGAAAGACATTGCGCTTTCGTTAAAAATATCAACCAAAGCGTTATATGCTTCAGGCGTTACCTTAACAACGCAGTCTTTACTCTCTGAAACCTTCTGTCGTTTCTTTGCCTGAATTATGAATTTATCCATGACTTTTACCTCCTGCATTTTTCTTCTTTAAAAAATTCATCAGCGTGTTGCGAAGAGATTCATCTTTACAGTGGATTTCTGTATTTACTTCAATCACAACATCATCTCCATAAAAAATATCTTTATTCGTATCCGCTTCAAATTCCGGACAATTGTGACATCTACCCATAACTTTTAAAGTAATCACTTTATTACCTCTTCTTTCTATAAAAGCTTTCAAAAAATAATCGTATATCAGGACATTAATCAGAAGTGGTAAACCATGCACCAAGAAATATAAGTCCTGAAACCCCAAGCGACACAAGCCAAGCTATTAATGCTTCTGAGCCTTCTAAACCAATGCCAACAGTTAAGCCAGCGAATACTAATATCAAAATCAAAGATCCTATTATCTTCCGTTTCATATTCCGTTTCATATTCACCCACATCCTACTTTCTGAATCATACTGATATATCGCTGAATACTCTTCGTCCCATATTTGCCAATGTATTTTTTAGTTTCTCAATTTGGTTTTGTACTTCCACGATTAAGCCAAGAGTGTTCTCCTTGTCTACTTTCACAGACAAATACATTCTATCTTCATGTTCCCACATATTTTTCACCCCGCTTTCTGTTTATGAAAGAAAGTGTATTTTACTCACCTTCGGTTGATTTAGTGTTTAATATCTCCTATAATTAAAGTACAGGCACTGCCATGCCGAGTACTGAAGAAAAAGGAGCAATCTTATGAAACTTAGTCTGAGTTGTATTCGCGATACCCTTGTTACTCTCGAGGATTGGCTTATACTAAATAACAACCTAGAGTTCATATCCCTTAGTTTGGATGAAATTTGCAAATCGTCCGAAATGCTAAAACATTCCAAATCAGATATCGCTTATACTCTTGTAATATTAAATGAAGCAGGATTTATAGAAGCTATAATTGATTATGGCGACTTCAATTGCATCTGCGAATTGGAGGTTATACGTCTCACGTATTCCGGTCATCAATTCATTGATGCCATACGTCCGCAAGCAACATGGGATAAAATTTATGATGTTGCTGAAAAAACTGGGTTAAAATCAGTTTCTGCCATAATGAAAATAGCAGATGCCTTGCTTCCAGAAACCATAAAACATGCGCTTCATCCCTAAGCCCACGCGGAGTCTATTAGATTTCTGGTGGACTCCCGCAAAAAACTGCGGTTTTCATATATTTTTGTATCCCTGCGTCATTGCTCTCATTCACAGTTTTCTCAAAAATGTTTGCAATTGATTTAGCGTCTACAGGAGAAACTTTTCTTTTATTCAGTACATCAATTAATTCTTCCACAACTTCTATCATTTGATTTCTGTTCATTTATCTCACCCCACTTTTTCTCCGAGTCAACTTCCTGTGCTTCTTTCATGATGCTCATTCCCTCGGCTACGCCAAGAAGTCGTTCCTTCTTTGCGTCTGGAAGATCAGATACGATATCTGAAAGTCTTTCTATAATCTGTTTTTTCTTTTTCTGACATTTTTTCACCTCCAAATATGATAGTATTGACATTTTGGCTCTCTACTCCTATTCTTGAGTTACAGGTTTTACCAAAACCGAGTTTATAGAAAGGAGTATAAAATATTGGTTGATAAAGAAATAGTTAAGGACACTATTATCGAAGCTACTAACGATATTCATTTCGAAACAGTTGCCAGCTTGTCTAAAGATGAATTTATCGAAGTATTATCTTCTGCAATTTCAGGTGTGATGAACAGTTCAGCATTTTCTGAAAGCGTATCGGAAGATATGGCGTCCCGTTCTGTCCGTAGAAGTCGTGGTAGGTTATAGTTTCAACTTCTGCCATATCGCTACCGAGGATTCCTTTTTTTAAGTTGAACCTAGGTAGCTGGCTTCTTATTTCTCTGCATCAGCATCTTCCAATACTTCCTTGCTTTTTCCTGCAAGCTCATGTCTAACGCTCTCTGTTTCCACAAGAAGATTCCTCGCCAGCCTTTCTATCTCATCTAGCTTTCCAAGGACGCTCTCTCTGTCAACGTCGATTTCAATTCTCATTGTTCTCATTTGTTTCACCTCACTTTCTCTTCTAGCAAAAACTTATTAATAAAATACTGTTGTCCCTTTCCAGTAACCTTCGTTGTTCGGTTGATTCTTACAGAACCATCTGGATTATTAACAGTGGATTCTTTTACTTCAAACAATCCCTGTTCCATAGCCCTCTGTGTTGGCATATTTCTGTCTGCACCATTGCGCTTAATCAGGTATCCGTTTTCACGCATCCATTCAAACAGCCTCTTTTGCCCTGTCTCGATTCCGTTCTGCCTAATAATCTTCGCAAGGTCTCCAATCAGGATGGATGTACGACTGGTTGATACGGCATCTGCGAAAATCTCTTTTGGCTTCATGCGCTTCACATCTTCCTGAAGAAGTTTGTTCTTTTCACGTTCTTCTTTCAGTGCGGTGAATGCCTTGATTGCCATGTCTGGATTATTCAGAAGGTCATCCACAGCATACATGCCGTGCTTTCGGATAGAAGGAAGAACTTCTGATGTTACCCAGTGCTTGAACTTCTTTGCGGATTCAAGTTTGCTGGAAAGAATCAGGCTGTATAGACCGGATTCGTTGATAAGAGCTGTCTGTGTTTTTACCACATTCCCGTTTTGGGAATCTGCTTCTAATGTCTTTAAAATACGGTCTTCTTCGTTTACATGCGTGGAAACTGCTTTGCTTGCATTTGAGTATCCAAGTGCAACCGCCACATCTTTTCCAACAAACCAAGGCTCATTATCAATAGTTACTGTTCGGATTTCGCCGAATTCTTCATTGCTGAAGATCTGTAAATCACTCAATTCACATCATCCTTTCTTACTAGAATCATTTTCCTGTGCTTCTTTCATGATACTCATTCCTTCTGCTACACCGAGAAGTCTTTCTTTCTTGGTATCAGGCAGACCGGAGACGATATCTGAAAGTTTTTCCATAATCTTCTTTTCTTTTTCTGACATTGTTACACTTCCTTTCTGGTTGATTTAATGATTGATGTCTCCTATAATCTATGTACAGGCACTGCCATGCCGAGTAATATGAAAGGAGAATACATATGGATAGAACATCTTTTAACAAAGATTTAGATGAAATCCTTGACACTCTTGAATCTGCTGGAACTTTAGAAAATTTAAAATTCACAAAAGACCAAGCAAGATTCATAAATCTCTTGATTTCATTGGCTATTGAAAAATATGACAAAGAGAACAAATAGTGTTTTCAATAACCAAGTTCTTTAAGGATTTTTTCTGCTTCTTCAATAGCCTTATGGCCGTTCTTTTTCAGATTTTCTTTTTCAACTATCCGCTCCTGTTCTGCACGTTCAAGAGCGGATATTCTTTTATTGAGTGAATTCCACTGTTTTCTCGAAAACCACATTTTCTTCACCTCGCTTTCTTTAACTAAGTTATACTTTATCATAACTAATTTATGTTGTCAACATTTTTTTCATAACTTAGTTATGTTTTTATTGACTATTATTTAAACTTATGGTACACTTAACTTAGTTAAGGGAGGTGATAAAGTGAATTCATATGGCGAAAGAATTTCAGAATTAATTACTAAATTAGGAATTACTAAAACAGCATTTGCAGATAAATTGAATATTACTCAACCATACGTTAGTAAATTAATAAAGAATGGAACGCCAAGCGACAGACTTATTGAGGATATATGTGAGAAATTCAACGTAAACGAAAAATGGCTACGAACTGGAGAAGAAGAAATGTTCCGCCCATTAAACAGAAATGACGAGATAGCAAAACTCACGTCAGACCTATTCAAAGGTGAAAAAAATTCATTCAAAGAGCGTTTGATTCTTGCTCTTGCCGGACTGGATGAAAGCGAATGGGAAATGCTTGAGAAGATTGCAGAAAAAATTGCAAAAGAAAAGGACTGAGTTAAATCTCAGTCCAGTAATCTCACGATAATCTTATAGATGAATGATAATGTTTCTTCATCATTTACTTTGTTGATGAGTTCATGTAATTTCTTGCGTATTTCTTCTTTCCTCATATGTACTACCCTCCGTTCTTTAGTGTGAACGTTTGTTCTTAAATAATAATACCACATTTGTATCACATTTTTAAGAACAAATGTTCTGATTTCATCCCGTTTTATTGGTATATAATTAATACGGATACGGATTTAAAATCTCACGGAGGTAAGGAGAATCGTCCGAGATCTCGGACACTTTATTTATAAGGGGATTCATACAGGTCTGAGATATGAATTTTAAGACCTTTGGCTATTTTTTCCAGAGTGTCAAGTCGCGGGCTGCTCCTTTTGTTTATAATATCTTCCAATGTGGAACGTGGAACGCCTGTAAGTTTGACTGCCTGGCGTATAGATAAGTTTTTATTGTATAGTATTTCGCCAAGTAGGATTTTCATGAATCTATTGTAATACCATTGGCATCGAAATATCAATGGAAATTACTACCATATCTGGTAATATTATCTATCTTTTAAATAAAATAAAACCGCCCGGTGCGCCAACACCGGGCGGTCTCAGTCAAAACTCTAGGGCTGTACGCCAATACCGCCCTTGCAAAGTAATCCGAAGATATACTTTGCAACCAAAATCATTGTATCATCTTCGGAAGTGCCAGGTCAACCGAAACATACGGTCGGGTATTATTTTATATGTTTTTTTAGTTGTGCCTAAAAATCTGACTATAAAATCAAAGGAGGATGATAAAATGTGGATTGAAGAAAGGAATGGAAAATTTAAGTTCTCAGAACGCTACGAAGACTATCTGACAGGGCAAATAAAGAAGATTTCTGTCACACTTGAGAAAAACACTGCACAGAGCAGAAAAATGGCTCAGAAGATGCTTAATGAACGAATAGCGGCATTGCAGGAGGTTACTCCTGTGCGTGAAATAACTTTTGGTGAACTCGTTAACGAATACAGGGAACACCAGAAGCTCTCAGTGAAGGAAGCAACCTACACACGTAATTATCATACCTGCAATACTATGATTGAATTGTTCGGCAAGGACACCATCGTCAGCAGAATGACTGTCAATTACATCAATAAGAAGCTTCTTGGATCAGGGAAAAGCATTGGAACTCTCAATGAGTATTTGACACGTTTTCGTGCTCTGATTCGTTGGGGATACAAGAACGATCTGATTGATGACATACGTTTTCTTGACAAGCTGGATAATTTCAAAGACCGGCCGCACAAAGAAAAAATCCAGGATAAGTATCTCGAACGGAATGAGCTGAACTATCTTCTGTCGCAGATGAAGCATCCTGTTTGGAAGCTTGTTACCCAATTTATGTCCTTGTCCGGTCTGCGATTCGGAGAAGCTGCAGCTCTGCAAAAAGCGGATATTAATTTTAAAACCGGAGTAATCCATATAACAAAAACATTGGATTCGGTCAATCAGATAATCACTACGCCTAAGTCTCTTTGTTCCATCAGAGATGTTTATATGCAGCCGGAACTTCGTGCCGTCTGTTCTCAGATCAGTCTCCACATGAAAAAGCTGGAAGTCATGAACGGTGTAAGAACTGATTTATTCCTTCATTCGAACGCAGGTGAATACATTTCATTTTTTAATTTTAATAAATATATTCGCAATCTGTCAGGGAAGGTCCTTAACAAACCAATTACCACACATGCTCTTCGCCACACCCATGCTTCGTTGCTCCTGGAGAATGGAGTAAGCATTGATACGATCTCCAGGAGGCTAGGCCACGAAAATAGTAAGGTCACAAGAGAAATTTATTTGCACATTACAAAGACTCTGGAAAAGAAAGATAATACCCAAATAGAAAAAGTGAAAATACTTTGATTTTTCACAAGAATCTATGGGAAGACAGGGGGCAAATTGGGGGCAGAAAATCTGAAAGCCTTCGAATCGAAAAAAATGCGAAAGCGCCGAAACCCAAGTAAAATCAAGGGTTTTGAACGCTCTCGCATTCTCTTAAGTTCCTTAATGGATGCGGAAGATGGGACTTGAACCCACACGAGCGCAATGCTCACAAGATCCTTAGTCTTGCTCGTCTGCCAGTTCCGACACTTCCGCATATCGCATTTCCCGGGATGTTTTCTTTTGTTCCCTCGCGACAAGTGATAGTATAGCAAAACGAATCTAAAAAGTCAACACCTTTTTTTATTTTTTTTAAAAGTTTTTTGCATCTGCATTGAAGCCTTACACCAGCTCCGCGATTCTGCTCACTCCTACATAGATTTCCTGGATTTTGTACCAGGTGGAATAATCGGTTATTCCGGTCCGGGGCAGGCCGAAAACACTCTGGAATTGTTCCACTGCTGCTTTTGTCCTGCTGCCGTAAATGCCGTCCACAGCAATGGTAGGAAGTGCGGGATAATCTTCCGCTATCCGGTTTAGCTGTTCCTGCATCTGACGCACTTTATCACCTGTGGCTCCGATATCCAGATCATACCCCGGCCAGGAGGACGGGATACCGGAAATTTCCTCCGCAACATTGATATACATATCATTTCCGTAAAAATACCGCAGAATCTGAATTGCAGAATATCCCTGGTCTCCAAGTTCCTTGCTTCCCCACTGGGTCATCCAGCCGCGGCTTTGGCATTCCACCTGACGGCCGTCACAGTACTGGGTCAGAATCGGCTGACGCACATTTGGCCTGGAAAGATAATTTTCAAAAAGCTCATCCACGATTCTGGAAATGCTGTCAAAAATATTTCTTCCCCGCATCCATTTATGGTCATAAGCCGTTGAGGATGTGATTGTAAAATCATATCCCTTATTCCTGTACCATTCCGTATATACCCGGTTTAAAGTAAAGGACATAATCGCCAGCACATTCGCCCGAATGGTATCGTCAGGCCATGTGGCGTAGATTTCACTGCATGCTACGTTTTTGATATAATCCCGATAACGGACATAATAATTCTGGACAGAATTGTCCCGCACAGGTCCGTCATGCACTACCACAAATTCCGGTATTACGACTCTGCTCAGTACAATTTCACCGGTTTCATTCATTGGCTTAATTTCCGCTTCCTCAATCTTTGGCGGATAAACACCGAACAGCGTATGAGGCGGAATCACGATTCTTCCAAACTGGCCTGCCGGCCCCGCAACTGGGTTCAGCTGAACTCCCTGCTCTGCAAGCACCGAAGGCAGTACCTCTGTACCTGCTACTTCCTCCTGTTCGAACCCCTCTGCCAGCACCTGTACCGTATATTCTGAATAGGGCTGCGCCTCTTCATTGATGTCCAGGCTGTACTCCAAAGGAGGCGTTTTCAGATCCAGCACAGGAGTCTGCCCGGAGGAATCCGTACGTACCTCTTCCACCACGCTGTCCGGAACCCCGGTATAGGAAATCCGCACAAGCGCATGATCCACCGGGTGATTCCCCTCTGCCGACCGCACCGTCACCTGAAGTTTCCCCTGGTCAACATTATCCTGCATAGCCCGCACATTCCCATAAGAACGTTTCTTTCCATATGAATACATAAAAAGCTCCCGCTAATGCTTTCCTATGATTCTATGCGTCAGATTCCGCTTCTATTCCGGCTTATTCCCGGGAAATAGTGTACTGCTCTTCAAAATAAACTTTATGCCATACCAAAAACATATAAACTGTCCAAATCTTCCTGCTGTTATCCCGGATTCCATCCTTATGTTCTTCCAGAAGCTTCAATATCTGCTCACAGCGGAAATATTCCCGGGCAGTATCGCTTTCGAAAGCTTCCTTCACTGCAAGATAGCAGGGTTCTTCCCGAAGCCACACCCGAATAGGCACAGGAAAGCCCAGCTTCTTTCTGTCCGCGCTCTCTTTGGGAAGGTATTTTTCCGTTACCCTGCGGAAAAGATACTTTGTCTGATTTTTTCTGGTTTTCGCATGGGATGGCATTAACTGCGCAACTTTAAAAACCTCTTTATCCAAATAGGGAACCCGAAGTTCCAGAGAATGGGCCATGCTCATTCTGTCCGCATTCAGAAGAATATCCCCTTCCAGCCAGCAGGTAAGATCAATATACTGCATTTTATCCACATCCTTAAGGCCTGCCGCTTTCTCATAATACTGCTTTAATAATTGTTCCGTAGGGAGAGCCGCTGTGGACTCCCGCAGGATTTCTTTCCGCTCTTCGTTACTGAAAATGTTGGCATTTCCGATAAAACGCTCTTCCACATCCTTTGCTGCACGGATCAGGTAATTTCTTCCTCTCAGGTTCTCCGGCAGTCTACGGGCAAGATCTCCGATCTTCTGCCGAATGTTCCCGGGAATCCAGTGCATCCATTTCAGTGCATCCGGTTCCAGATAAATGTTATAACCGCCAAACAGCTCATCTGCTCCTTCTCCCGAGGTGACTACCTTCACATACTTCGCAGCCTCCTGGGACACGAAATAAAGCGCTATGGCAGATGCATCACCACTTGGCTCATCCAGATAGTACATCACCTTTGGAACAGCCTCAAAAAATTCCTCCCGGACAATATTTTTCGTATGATGCTCCAGTTTCAGCTTCTCCGCCAGTTCCCTTGACTCCTGGATTTCATTATACTTACTGTTTTCATCCATAAAACCTACTGTGAATGCTTTGCTTCCAGTGAATTCCTCAGCCACAAAGCCGGAATCTACGCCTCCTGACAAAAAAGCGCCGATTTCCACATCACTGACCATGTGAGTGCATACAGACTCCTTCAGCACCGTTTCCAAACGGTCCATGATCTTCCGGTCGCCATGGAGCTTTTTGGGAGTAAGAACAGGGTCAAAATACTTTTCTATCTGAATCTGCCCATTCGTATAGGTTAAAAAGCTTCCCGCAGGAAGCCGGTAAATCCCTTTAAAAAAGGTTTCATCCAAAATGGAATACTGAAAAGAAAGATACTGTTCCAAAGCTTCCCGGTTTACCTCTCTTTTGCATCCCGGAAATTCCAGAATACTCTTGATTTCCGACGCAAACACAAAACAGCCGTTGATCACAGCATAATAAAATGGCTTGATTCCAAAGAAATCTCTGGCAGCAAACAGCTGCTTTTTCTTCTCATCCCAGATAGAAAAGGCAAACATTCCCCGCAGATGGTCTGTAACGTTAGTTCCATATTCCTCATAGGCATGAAGGACTGTCTCAGAATCCGAATGGCTTGCAAATACATGGCCGGACTTTTCCAGTTTTTCCCGCAAAGCCTTATAATTATAAATCTCTCCGTTAAAAACCAGCCCCAGATCTCCCGTCTCATTCTCCATGGGCTGCATTCCGCCCTCCAGATCAATAATACTCAGTCTGCAAAAGCCAAGAGCCGCATCACCTTTTATCCGCGCTGCCTGCCCGTCCGGGCCCCGATGCCGGATGGCGTGAAGCATGTGATTTATCACTTTCTCTTTCTGTTCCTGCTTCCCAATAAAACCACAAATTCCACACATTCTTTATCCTCTGTTTTTCTGCAAATTTCTCCTAATATCATAGTATACATAGGCTACATTCTATCATATTTCTTAACATTTTCCACATATTTATTTAATATATTTCATATTTTACACTTGTTTCACCTGAATTACACAAAAGCATTTTAACATAATAGTTTACAGCTCGTGTAATCCCGGCATCACTTCTGCCTTTCTCTCCAGAACCTTATGGACAGAAAAACAGCCAGGCAATCATGCCTGGCTTAAAAATGTATCAGACTATTCTGCAATATAATATCTTCCGGTAAATGGGGGCAATTCCAATGTCCTATCTTTTTGCCCATCTTTACTCTTTTGTTTTTGGGAGGAAGTTTTGCCTCCATAACATTCCCAATTGCTGTCAAAAAGCAGCGTCAGATTCCTGCTGTCCAAAATCTCATACTCCTGCACCTGTTCAGAAAAGTTAAATACCGCCAAAATCGTCTGCGTACTGCATCTGCGTTCAAACACATACACATTCTTTTCTTCCTGATGACAGTCAATCCACCGGAACCCATTTCTGTTGTAATCCTCTTCGGAAAGAGCAGGATTCTCCAGATAACATTGGTTCAGTTCCTTCATAAAACAATGAAAAGTATCATGAACCGGATAGTCCAGGATACACCAGTCCTGTTCCCTCCGCTCATCCCACTCCCGAAGCTGCCCGATCTCATTTCCCATAAAATTCAGCTTTTTCCCCGGATGTGCATACATATACATATATAATGCCCTTGCCTGAGGGAATTTTCTCTCATACTCTGTGCCCATCTTCTGCAGGATCGTCGCTTTTCCATGAACCACCTCATCATGAGAAAGAGGAAGCAGAAAATGTTCATCATAAAAATACTGCATGGAAAAAGTCAGCTTATGGTAATTCCCGGTTCTGTACTCAGGCGGCATGGAAAAATAAGCCAGAGTATCATTCATCCATCCAAGATCCCACTTGTAATCAAATCCAAGCCCGCCTTGTTCCGCAGGTTTTGTCACGCCTACCCATGAGGAAGAGTCCTCTGCGATCAGCATCACCTCCGGTAAGCGCTGCTTCAGCCCCTGATTCATCACCTGCAGAAAGTTTATCCCTGGCTTACACTCTCCCCTTCCCACATCTCCCTGCCAGTAAATGAGATTTCCCACCGCATCCATACGAAGACCGTCAAAATGATATTCCTTCAGCCAAAAATAGGCTGCTGACTGCAAAAAGCTGCAGGTTTCTCCCCTGGAATGCATAAAGTTGCAGCTTCCCCATTCATTTACCCCAACAGCACTATTCGGATATTCAAAAAGTGCCGTTCCGTCATAATTCCAGAGAGCATAATCATTCACTGCAAAATGCACAGGCACAAAATCAAGAAGCACACCGATTTCATTTTGATGGCAATAATCCACAAACCGGCAAAGTCCTTTTGGGGTGCCGTACCTGGATGTTGGGCTGAAATACCCGGTTGCCTGATAGCCCCAGGAGGCATCACAGGGGTATTCCCCAAGAGGCATAAGCTCCACATAGTTGTACCCGTTTTCCTTCAGATAGGGAACCAGAAGCTGTGCCAGCTCCTCATAGGAATACCAGCCGTCCTCCTCTTCTGTCTTCTTCCTCCAGGAACCAAAATGCAGTTCGTAAATATTCAATGGTTCCTGCATCATATCCTTTCGCTTTTTCATCCATTTCTCATCGTGAAATTCGTTTTCACTTCGGTCATAAATGATGGATGCGGAAGCAGGGCGCAGCTCCCCATAAAAGGCATAAGGATCCGCATGGTCAATAAAACTTCCGTCCTGTTTATAAATACGGTATTTATACATCATTCCCGGAAGTGCTCCCTCTATGGAGCATTCCCAGAAATTCCCGTCATAAACACGGCACATGGGCGTTTCCGTCCATCCGTTAAACTCCCCGATCACTGCAATATGCCTTGCAGAGGGAGCAAAGGTTCGAAAAACAGTTCCTCCCAAATAGACATGTGCACCCAGATACTCCTGCGCCTCAAATTCTTTTCCTGTGTAAAAATGATAAAAGTCCATAGAGCAACCTCCAGAAAATAATAGACAACCGTCGGATTTATAATTATAATATAAACAGTTTTGAAAAGAAAATCATCCAACACCTTACGCAAACTGTTGGAAAACCAACGATTTTCAATGATTGTCGGAGAACCCCATGGATAAACGAGTACAAAAAAGCAAAAACAGTATTATCAACACCTTTTTAGAAATCAGGGCTAAAAAGCCTCTGGAAAAAATCACCGTAACAGAACTATGCAGAAAAGCCGAAATCAATAAATCTACTTTTTATGTCCACTACCATGACATTTATGATCTGTCCGATCAGTTGGAAAATGAAGTAGTGGATTCTATTCTGCAGTCTATCCGGCACCCGGAGAAGGTTTTTGAAGAACCGGAGCAGTTCACCAGCGAACTTTTTCAGGCTTATCAGGCAAAAAATTCCATGATCCGGATCCTTTTTGCAGATACCCGCAGTATGCTTCTGCCCCAGAAGACATCACAGGCCATCAAAGATCTCCTTTTCCGCCTCCGTCCGGAATACCAGACAGATCCGGAAAAAAATATCCGCTTCACCTATCAGATTTACGGCGGATATTATGCTTACAAGGAAAGCCAGCAGTATGACCACACCTACACGGTCTCTATCATCAGCAGTCTGACCAGACAAACCATGCAGTTATAAAAAATGCAGCTTCCTATTGGGAATCTGCATTTTTTCACCGGTTATTCTTTTGTCTTTCTTTAAAATATCCGAAGAATATCATGGTACATAACCACAACCATCAACATCATCAAAAACATCAGTCCCGCAAAATGAACCATTCCCTCCAGCTGGCGGTTCACAGGCTTCCTGCGGATGGCTTCCAAAATCAAAAATACCAGTCTTCCTCCATCCAGTGCCGGAAAAGGCAGAAGATTCATCACTCCCAGGTTTGCGCTAAGCAGCACTGCCATATACAACATATTCATCCATACCATCAGCATTCCCTGACTCTTGCTTTCCTCATAGGTGGTACCGATGGCATCCACCACACCCACAGGGCCGCTCAGATCCTTCACCCCAAGTCCTCCGGTAAACAGCTCCCGGAGGCTCACAAGGGTGGAACGCAGCATATATTTCACTTCCAGGGCACCGTATTTCAGCACCTCAAATCCCTCCGCCTTCACACAGTTTCCCCGATAGGAAAAACCGGAATCTGCCGTGCGGTACTCTGCCGGAGTAATGGTCGCTTCATACTCCAGCCCGTCTCTCATATAGGTGATATCCACAGGCTCATCCGACAGAGGATGTTCCTGAATATAAGCATCATAAGCAGCGCCGTCTGCTATTTTAACACCATTGATCCCGGTGATCACATCCCCCTGTTTCACCCCTGCATCCTCCAGAGGCATTCCCTCTATCAGGGAGGTAACCTCCATACTATCTGCCGACCGGTTCAGCCCCAGAAGGTAACGCACATTTACATCCGGCGTAAAAGAAGTCTCATATTCCTTTCCGTCACGCTCATATACAATGTGGATCACCTCATCTGCCTCCAGCTGGTTCAGATAACTGTAAAGGTATAAGTCCTTTCCAAGGTCAATATGATACCCCTGATATTCCTTGATAATATCACCGGGGCGAAGTCCTGCTGCCTCTGCCGCAGAACCCTCTTTTACCTGCATGATCTCCGCAGGATTGTAACCCACAAATCCCACGATCAGTACAGACAGCACAAAAGCCAGGATAAAATTAAATACAGGTCCTGCTGCCACCACGGAAATCCTTCCCCACACAGGTGCCGCATTAAAGCTCCCCGGCAGCTGCTCTTCCTCCGTATCTTCTCCCAACATGGCACAGGAGCCCCCTATGGGCAAGATTTTCACAGAATAACGAGTTCCGCCGCGAACTGTGCTCACCAGACGAGGCCCCATTCCCAGGGAAAATTCCGTCACAACGATCCCGTTTTTCTTTGCCAGAAGGAAATGTCCCAGTTCATGTATCAGGACGATCCCACTAAATATTAAAATTGCAATAATAATCTTCAATCTACCACCTGCTTTCAATCCAACGATAAGTCTCTTCCTCTACAGCAAGGATTTCCTCCAGACTGGGATTTTCAAATTTTGTATGTCTGCTCATAGACTGCCCGATTATTTCATAAATATCCAGAAATCCGATTTCCCGATGCAGAAATTTCTTCACGGCGAGCTCATTTGCAGCATTAAATACCGTAGGCATGGTACCTCCTGCTTTGGAAGCTTCTATTGCCATGGGAAGGCCCAGGAATGTTTCCATATCCGGCTCCTCAAAGGTAATGAACCCAAGCTTTGCAAAATCCAGACGATCTCCATCCAGATATCTTCTATGAGGATAATAAAGGGCATACTGGATGGGCAGGCGCATATCCGGTGTCCCAAGCTGCGCCATAATTCCTCCGTCTTTAAATTCAATCATGGAATGGATCACGCTTTGGGGCTGCACCACCACCTGAATGTGCTCCAGGTCCATGTCAAAAAGCCAGCGTGCCTCCATAACCTCCAGACCCTTATTTACCAGCGTTGCGGAATCCACTGTAATCTTCTGCCCCATCACCCAGTTAGGATGCTTCAGCGTATCCTCCAGAGTTACCCGGGAAAGTTCCTCACGTTTTCTCCCGCGGAAAGGCCCGCCGGAAGCTGTGATCAAAAGTTTATGTACCTCTTTTTTATGTTCTCCGTTCAGGGCCTGGAAAATGGCGCTGTGCTCGCTGTCCACCGGAAGGATGCGCACTCCGTATTCCTCTGCCATAGGCATAATCAGATGTCCTGCTGTTACCAGAGTTTCCTTATTGGCAAGAGCAATATCCTTTCCCGCACGAATAGCCTCCATGGTAGGACGGATTCCCAGCATCCCCACAATGGCAGTTACCAGGATCTCCGTTTCCGGCATAGCCGCCAGTTCCAGCAGTCCATCCATGCCGGAGAGAACCCTGACATCCAGATCTGAGATCCTGATCTTCAGCTCCTCCGCCGCTTTTTCATCCCAAACAGCCACCAGGCGGGGATGAAACTCCCGTGCCTGTTCTTCCAGCTTCCGGATATTTCTCCCTGCGCTGATTCCAAGCACCTCAATATCCCCATTGGCCCGGACCACGTCCAGGGTCTGTGTTCCAATGGAACCTGTAGAACCTAAAATTGCAATTTTTTTCATAAGCTGCCCTTTCTTTCTTAAAAAACATCCCCTTGGATCATTATATGCCAAGAACCAATTTTGCCAGATAATAAATCACAGGAGCCGTAAAAATAACACTGTCAAACCGGTCCAGGATGCCTCCATGCCCGGGAATCAGTTTCCCGTAATCCTTAATTCCCTGGTTTCTCTTAATTGCGGAAGCGGCCAGATCACCAACCATGGAGATCAGGGCACCGACCCCGCAGATCAGCGCATATTCTGCCATTTTTCCGTCGGTTGCCGCTGCATAAGCCGCACCCAGAAGAGCAGCTCCAAGGACACCGCCCACTGCCCCCTCCACGGATTTCTTCGGGCTTAGTACAGGTGCCATTTTATGCTTGCCGATCAGCATCCCCACACAGTATGCACATGTATCGCAGCCCCAGGAGCAGAGGAATATCAGCCATACCAGAAATTTCCCATCCGGAAGGTTTCTGGTAAGAAGAATAAATGACAGCATCACAGCCACATAGAAAAATCCGAAATACACTGCCATCACCTGATCAGCCTTGAAGCGGGGATAGGAGAATACATATACAAACATGATCAGCACCAGTGTGGCGATCATGGCCATCGTTCCGAACTTCTCAAAATCAACTGCTGCTGCCCCATAATAAAGAACCGCACCTGCATATCCGGCGATTTCCAGAATGGAGAACTTTTCTTCCCGCACCTTCATGGCGCGATACAGCTCATTCATTCCGATCACGGAAATACTTAAAAGAGTAAACAAAAGTACATAGCCGCCGCTTATAATCGTAAGAAGCGCTGCACAAACCAAAAGAATCCCGCTTAGAAGCCTGGTTTTAAACATTTTTATTCCTCCTTTACCCCGCCGTATCTGCGATCCCGTTCATTGTACTTCTCAATTGCCTTGATCAGCTCTGCTTTATGAAAATCAGGCCATGCTACATCTGTAAAATAGAATTCCGTATAGGCCATCTGCCACAGCAGAAAGTTAGAAAGCCTCTGCTCACCGCTGGTGCGGATCAGAAAATCAGGATCCGGAATTCCTACCGTATCCAGATAATTTCCGATTGTATTTTCGTCAATATCTTCCGGAGAGATCCTGCCTTCTGAAGCATCCCTGGCCATGCGGCGCATTCCTCTTACGATCTCGTCCCTGCTTCCGTAATTCAGTGCGATCTGAAAATGCAGTTCCGTATAATCCTTGGAAAACTCCTCCAGTTCCGCAATTTTCTGCTGAATATCATCATCAAATGCAGTAACGTCTCCAATGATCTTCACACGCATTTTATTCTTTTCGGAAATCTTAATACATTTCTTCAAATAGTTGCGGAAAAGCTTCATCAGCCCCTCCACTTCTTCTCTGGACCGCTTCCAGTTTTCCGTAGAAAATGCATACACTGTCAGGTATTTTACCCCCAGTTCCTTCATATCATCACAGATTGTCTCCAGATTGGCGCAGCCCTTTACATGGCCGTAGCTTCTTGGCATTCCCTTTGCCTTTGCCCAGCGGCCGTTGCCGTCCAGGATGATCGCAATATGATTCGGTACGTTCATGTTTTCTCCTCTTCCCTGTTCTTTGCCTTCTTTTTGACTTTACATGGAAAGAGAGCCCTGTTGATGGCTCTCTTTCATATCCGTTCTCATTATACGGTCAGGATTTCTTTTGATTTCTTATCAACAGCCGCATCAATGTCCTTGATATATTTATCTGTGAGTTTCTGGACTTTGTCGCCCAGGTCCTTTATTTCATCCTCGGAAACATCCTGCTTGGACAGCTTCTTAAATGCATCATTGGCATCTCTTCGTACATTGCGGACTGCAACTTTGGCAGCTTCCCCCTTCTTCTTTACATCCTTCACAAGGTCTTTACGACGCTCTTCCGTAAGCTCCGGAAGTACCAGACGGATGGATTTTCCGTCATTGCCGGGGTTCAGCCCAAGGTCTGAAGTTAAGATTGCTTTCTCAATTGCTTTAATGAGGCTTGATTCCCACGGCTGGATCAGGATCATACGTGCCTCCGGCACTGTAATATTGGCTACCTGCTGAAGTGGTGTGGGGGAACCGTAATAGTCTACGGTCAGCTTGTCAAGAATATGCGGGTTTGCACGTCCTGCACGGATCGTTGCAAGCTCTGCTTCAAATCCGCTTAATGTTTTTTTCATTTTGTCTTCATACTTCTGAACTCTTTCATCCATGTTTCTAATCTCCCTCTCCTGTTTTTGCTGTATTCTATTGGGTAATGCTTTAAAACCAATCCTTCCTTATACAGTAACCTTCGTACCGGAGAATTTGCCGTGAACCGCATTCACAATACTATCCTCCTCCTCCAGGCCAAACACCAGCATAGGCATTTTCTGCTCCATGCACATGATTGATGCGGTAAGATCCATTGCAGCCAGCTTCTTTGAAACCACTTCGTCGATGGTGATCTCATCGTATTTTACGGCATTCGGGTTCACCTTGGGGTCACTGTCATAAATACCGTCCACTGCCTTTGCAAGAAGGATGGCATCCGCTTCGATCTCTACTGCACGCAGTACCGTCGCTGTGTCTGTGGAGAAATAGGGATGTCCCGTTCCTCCGGCAAAAAATACAACCTTTCCTTCTGCAAAATCCTTTTCCACCTCATCCTTACAGTACAGCTTCGTAAAAGTACCACAGGCAAAAGGGGTATAGATTTCTGTCTTTAATCCCAGATAACGACAGATATCCGAAACATAAATACAGTTCATGATCGTAGCCAGCATTCCGATCTGGTCAGCCTTATTGCGGTTGATGGTTTCACTGGTACGGCCTCTCCAGTAATTCCCCCCGCCAATGACGATTCCTACCTCAAGGCCCTCCTCTGCAATAGCGCGGATCTGCTTTCCTACGCCGATCACCGTTGCTTCATCAAACCCGGTCTTTTTTTCTCCTGCAAGAGCCTCACCGCTCAATTTCAGTAACACTCGCTTCATATCCATAGTTTTTTACCTCAGTTTTCTATTTTTTACCATACACCGGATACGATTTCGTTGCCGTCCTCGTCCACGGTGGTGGATACGGTAAACGTATCATAATAGTGATAACCGGTTTCTCCTGTTTCCGGTTCTTCCTGATAATCACTTCCTATCGGCTCTCCGCAGACACCTATCAGCGTATCCAGCGACTGCCCGATACAGCTTTCTGCTGCCTTGATCTCGTCAGTTTTCGGAAGTTCGTCCGGGTCAGCCGGCTCCTCCGGCGCCTGTGTCACGTCCGGTGTAGGTGTGGTCTCAGGCATTTCGGTCGGCTCCGGTGTTTCCGTTTGCTCTTCATCCTCAGTATCATCCTCGGAATCCAGAAGCCCCAGTCTCTGTTTTACCTCATTCAAAGTAGAAAATTCTTTTTTACTGGTTCCGCTTAAATATTTTGCATAAGGAATGGAAGAATCCCCTGACTCATCCATGCACAAGGTAATCTGGCTGATATTCTTCAGCGGAAGTTTTCTGAAATAGCACTCAGACCTGTCTTCCTCTGTATAAACAATACGGATATCATAGGTAGAGACTGTATTTCCATCTTCATCTTTTTGATTGGGATCAAAGTAATAGAGGGCTTTTTCACTGTTTTTCAGGACAAATTTTCCCTGAACCAGTTCACTTCCCCACTCTTCGTCATCGTCGATCGTAGGTCTGACGTAAATTGATGCAACATCCCCGCCTGTCTGATTGATCATAATCACCTTCGATGCGGTTGACGTCTTCTCTCCAATCACATTCTTAATATCGGAATTCTCAGACTTCTGCATTTGTACCAGGGCTCCCTGTGTCGGTGCCGATGTTGGCACAGGTGTTGCAGTTGCTGCAGGAGGCTCTGCCTTCGGTTCTTCCTTCTTGCCACAGCCGACAGCCGCCAGACTGAATGTCAGGACTGCTGCCAGCATTACATATCTTTTTTTCATTTATATTCCTCCCAAACAATGGTCTCATTCACTGTCACTATTTTCATTATACAGAGTATCCTTTTCTTGTCAACAAAACTGCGGAGGATTTCATACAATTTTTAGACTTTTGGTTTCCTGTTTCCGTGTTCAGATCTTCGTATTCCGATACTCATTGGCCGAAATCCCCTGGATTTTCTTAAACACTCTGGAAAAATGTGCAACATCAGTGAAGCCCACCATTTCCGCTATATCTGCAATGCGGTATTCCGGTTCCTTCAAAAGCTCCCTTGCATGGGAAATCCGGATCTGGCTCAGAATTTCCGAAAAATTCCTGCCTTCCTGTTTATTCAGAAGCTTGCTTAAGTGCCACTGGCTCACATAAGTCTTTTCTGCCACAAGACTCAGGGAAATCTTTTCCCGGTAGTGGTCTTCCATATACTGCAGTGCATTTTTTACAATAAAACTTCCTGCAATATTATCTTCCTGCGGTTCTCTCTCAGTTTCCGGGCCCTGGGGATATTTTTTATGCAAAGTCTCCGCCATAGCCGCCACAGCCTCTTCCAGTTCTCCCATATTGGACGGCTTCAGCAAAAAGCGGGATACCCCAAGGCGAATCGCCTGCTGGCAATAATCAAAATCCCGATACCCTGTTAAAATACTGATCTGCATATCCGGGAACTCCACTTTCAGCGCAGCGATCATCTGCAGTCCATCCAGCCCGGGCATGGCAATATCGGAAAACAGAATATCCGGCTTCTCCCTGCGGATGATCTGAAGTCCTTCCTTTCCGTTATGCGCACAGGCAGTCACTGTACAGTGATATTTTTCCCATGGGATCAGTCTTGTAAGTCCCTCCACAATAATCGGCTCATCATCGATGATCACTACTTTATACATGTGTTATCCCCCTGAATTCTTTTTTATTATACCTCTTTTTCGTTCAAAAGAAAAGGTAATGGTATAAAAAAACCAGGCATCCGTCTCTTACGAATGTCTGGTTCTCTTTTCCGGCTGTCAGCCTTTCACCGCACCTGCTGTCATTCCCTTGATAATATACTTCTGTAAAAAGATATATACGATGATCACGGGAATGACCACCAGAGAAACTGTGGATGCCATCAGTCCATAATTTGTTCCCTCTTTCGAGGTCAGCATCTGCATCAGTCTGGTAATTGCCCAGTATTTTTTGTTTCTGAGGAAAAACATCTGTGTAAACAGATCATTATAGCTCCAAAGGAAAGAAAATATGGAAACAGTTGCAAAGGACGGCTTTGTCAGCGGTACCACAACCTTAAAAAAGGTCTGAAACGCATTGCTTCCTTCCATATAAGCCGCTTCCTCAAGTTCTATGGGCAGGCTCTTAATGTACCCCGTCAGCACCACAATGGCAAAGGATAAATTTCCTGCGATCTGAGGCAGGATGACGCACAGCAAATTGAGAAACAGGGAGCTGGAAGCTGTGATTCCTATTTTGCTCTGCATCTGGTAAACAGGGATGATCGTGGAAAATACCGGAAACATCATTCCTGCAACCACCAGGCTCATCAGTGTCCCCCGAAGCTTAAATTGATAACGGACCAGTCCGAAAGCCGCCATTCCGGCCAGCAGGATCACTGCAGAAGCTACTGTAAAGGAAATCAGAAGGCTGTTCCTGTATGCAGTGAAAATTCCAAGTCTGTCAAAAGCCATTTTATAATTGGCAGTGGTAAACAATTCTCCCAAAGGAAGTGAAAAAGAGTCCACAATGATCTTATCTTTCACTTTGAAGGAATTCAGCACTACCCAGACAATGGGATAAATGGTCGTAACAGCCCATACCGTCAGCACTGCATAAATCAGCACAGTCCCAGGGGAAAATTTTTTTTCTTTTTTCATGCCTCTTCCCCTCCTTTAGTAATCCGCTTCTTTAAATACGGCATTTACCACCTTGGACGTAACGATCCCAAGGACTACGATCACAACTGCAATGGCACTTCCGTAATCCACATTCATCGCCTCCATGGTGTGGTAATACATATAAGTGCCTGTAAGGAAGGTCGTTCCCTGGGGCATTCCCTTTGGAAACATTACCCAGGGCAGATCAAATACCTTCAAAGCCCCCGTCACTGCCAGAACCACGCAAGTACACATCACATTCCGAAGAAGAGGGATGGTAATATAGCGGACTCTCTGCCATCTTGTAGCTCCGTCAATGGATGCCACCTCATATAAATCTTCAGAAATATTGTTAAGACCTGTGATAAGAATGACAAAATAAAAGCCTACATACTGCCACATAACAGGTATCATCATCGTGACAAGCGCAATTCCTTTTGCCTTCCAGTCTATCAGTTCCCCAGCCCCCAGATGTTCCAGGAGCTGGTTGATCATCCCTTTATTATAAAGAAAGATCAGGTTAAATAAAAGTCCCAGGGCTGTAGCGGAAATGACAATGGGGAAAAAATATACGGTACGGAAAAACTTTGCCCCCCGTCCGATATTGTCCACCAGAATAGCAAGGACTATGGCAATTCCCACCTGCCCCACAATGGTCACTGCCATCATGATCAGCGTATTCACAAGCGCCGTATGCATATTTTTATCCGTCAGCATATTCGTGTAATTCAGATACCACGGATCATTCCATCCTTTTGCCGCCGTTCCAAGCCTGCCGATTTTCTGAAAACTGTTCACAATGTTCATGAAAAAAGGATAATACAAATATACCAGCATGAAAAGAAAGGCAGGCAAAAGGAAAAATATCAGGGGCTTTTTATTTTTATAAATATTTGCGCCCATTGCTTATTCTGCACTTTCCGCGTAGATTGCAAAGCCTTCTGCTACAGCATCTGCTGCGGAAACCTCACCTGTCACGATATTCGGCATGCCGTCAAAGGTAGGCACACGGCATTCGCCCTGGAAATTATCCTGAAGTGCAGGGGTATAAGAGGTTACTTTTGCACCGAAATCAATGGCTTTGATCTGGAGGCTGTTCATTACAGAAGTATCAGCCTCAGGAGCCTCTTTCAAAGGACTTGCGGAATGCTGTGCAAATTTCAGGATCATATCGTCGCTGGTCATGTAATTGACAAAATCAACTGCTGCATCCTTTTTCTCCGGATCTTCCCATGCTTTTGCAGTGATATAGTATCCCATGGAGAAACCGCCGATCAGGTCGCTTGCTTTTCGAACATCATTTTTAGACGGAACAAAGGTCACGTCAAATTTGTCAAGGGCTTCCGTATCCAATGTAGACGGATCATCCGGGTCAGACTGACATGCACCTGCAATGCCTCCTACTTTCCAGGAACCATCCAGGAGAAATGCTGCTTTATCCTGTGTAAATAACTGGAATGTTTCATCATCTGTTGCAGATAAGGTATTTTCCGGGAAGCAGCCTGCCTCGTACATGGCTTTTACCTCTTCCATACCTGCTACCCATGCATCCGCTTCCTCTGCTGCCGGAATTTCCGCATGTTTTGCAAGATCTGCCTGGTTGTTAAAGATGGAATACTCCCACCAGTAATGAGGAATATTTCCAAGGGCTGCTGCCACAGGCGCATAGCCTTTTTCTTTGATTGCTGCGCAGTCTGCCATAAACTGATCCCAGGTATAATTCTCGTCAGGCATCTGGACACCGCAGTCATCCAGAACTGTCTTATTTACAAACATTGCTTCCCAATAGCCGTTTGTGGGAACTGCATAAGCTTTGCCGTCTACCATGGAAACAGGAATTTTTGCATCATCCATATTGGAGGCATACTCCGGATATTCTGCACGGATGTCTTCAATAGAAACCACCTTGCCTGCTTCCACAAAAGAATTGGCATCAGCGCCTGTAAAGAAGAATAATACATCCGGCTCCGCATCCATTTCGAAATCAGAAACAACGGTAGTCTTAAATGTTTCATCCGATGTAGCGGAATTATCATTTACCGTATTGCCGGTTGCTTCCTCCCAGCCCTTAAGGCCTTCCTGATAATTTTTGGCATTGGAATCTTCCCCTGCAAAGGTGGTCACCACGTTCAGTTCTACAGAATCAGCATGCACCATCAGCGCACCTGCGCTGACCATAGAAACCGTCATTGCTGTGCATAATAAAGCGGATACCATTTTCTTTCTCATAAAAATTCCTCCAATCTTTCTTTTACTTTCCGATGGAATTTTCCTCCCGGAAGTTCTTGTTTGTAACTATATTATGCCGTAATATTTGAGGAATTTGAATAACTGGAACTGCGATTTCTTGTATTTTCTTGTTCTGTTTGCACATTTTTGATCAACAGCCTGGAGACAACCCGGTTCTCACCCTCACGGCTGATGGAGAGCCCGCAATCGTCTCCATACAAAATCTTCAGTCTCTGGTTCACATTGGCAATGCCCAGGTTTCCGGAGGATTCTTTGCTGGTGTCATACCCCGGAGAAAGAAGACGGCTGATTCTGTTTTCGCTCTCTTTGGTCATTTCTCCGTCATTCTCTATTTCAAGAATGAGAAACTCCTCTTTAAAAAAGCTTCTGATGGTAACCGTACCGCCTCCTTTTGGGACAACACCATGTTCTACCGCATTTTCGATGATAGGCTGCAGGATCAGCCTTGGAACAGGGTACTGCATAGTCTCTTCCTGAAGCTCTTTGATCACCTTCAGCCTCTTTCCAAGGCGTTCTGAAGCAATATAAAGATAGGCATTCACATAGATCATTTCCTGGGACAAAGGCACCTCCGGAAGCTTTCTTCTATCCATAGCAGCATCCATAAGCGTGGAAAGGGCTTCGATCATCCTGGAAACCTTTTCGTTTCCCCCAAGCCGAGCCTCCCAGTTGATGATTTCCAGCGTATTGTTCATAAAATGAGGATTAATGTGGGACTGGAGTGCCATGATCCTGGCATCCCGCAGCGCCAGCTCCTCCTCATAAATATGGTCAAACTGATATTTCAGGGTTTTTGACATATGGTTAAAGGAATCCCTAAGGGACTCAAATTCCAGACTTCTGGTATTCTCCTCCAGCTGGCATCCCAGATTTCCCTGTTCGATTTCCCTGGCATGCTCCACCATGATCTTCAAAGGATGAATCAGGTATTTTCGCGCAAGCATTAGAAAGATCAGGATCATTGGCCCAAGGAAGGCGATCATCACCAGGACAATATACTCATAACCATAAAGAGGCGTAAAAATTTCCGAGGTGTCTGCCCGCAGAATTGCAGACAGTTCAAAATCACTGCCTTTTACAGTCTGATAAATATAGGCTATCCCATCCTCCAGATAGTATTGCGCCTCTCTGGTGCTTTTTAAATCCGGAGTTTCCTTCCATACAGTCCGGTCTCCCCGAATGACCACCTCCTGATCGCCGATTTTAATCAAAGCCTCTTTGGCACCGGATGATTTCAAAAGAGGCTCCAGACAGTAATCCATATTTAATCGGTGAACCAGAATTCCCCATGGCTGATATGCCCCATTCATCAGGTTTCTCACCAGGTAGAGACGTCCTTCACTATAGTAAATCCCAATGGAGGTATCCAGCCCCTCTGCAAGTTTCAGTACCGCCTCATGATCCTTTTTCCAGTAGGTTTCCAGATGACGGTAGCTTCCCCCTGCAGGGGTGTTGTAATTGGTGATTTTAAGCTTCTCAGGATTGGATTTTATCATAAAAATACTGTCGGAAATCTCTTTTCGTTTTCCGAACTGCCTGGACATATAATAATGCCCCTTGTTATACGCAGCATTAAAATCCGTCTGCTCCTTACGCAGCTCATCATAATATCCGTAAAGCGTCCGGTCATAGGTCGCCTGTCTGGAATCACTGATCGCACTGTCCAGCCGCTCGATGCTGATCTGGTTATCCAGCTCCAGCTGCCTTGCCATTTGCTCGAGGACCGCCTTTTCCTGCCGGTCTACCAGAAGGTGCCCCACCAGCAGAATAATGATAATAAACGGAATTACCCAGTAGCACAAAATGATGCTGACCATCTTCCATTGGATAGATGTTTGTTTTTTCAGAATACTGCCCTCTTTCTTCATACGTCCAGTCCCAGAAGGCGCTCAAATTCCTTTATCAGAGGGCTTATGGACTCTCTGCTTTCCATTTCGCAGAAGATTCGAAGCAAAGGCTCCGTACCGGAAAATCTGGCAATGATCCAGCCTCCGTTCTGGAAATAAACCTTGCATCCATCCAGATAAGAAACTTTCCGGATGGGAAGCGTAAAGTTTGGAAGAAGCTTATCTTCCATTAAAATCTTATGAATTTCCTTCTTTCGCTCCTTTGTAAAAGAATAATCCCGCTCTTCCATATAAAACGTACCGTATTCTTCACGGATGTCACAGATAATCTGGGAGAGCCGTCTTCCTGTGACAGCAATCATTTCCACCAGAAGTGCTGCCGCGTAAATCCCGTCTTTTCCGTTAATATGCCCTCTGACGGTCAGTCCGCCGGAGGATTCCCCGCCGATCAGCGCATTGGTTTCTTGCATTTTGGAAGAAATATATTTAAACCCCACAGGAACCTCATAGCAGCGCTCCCCAAAACTTTCTGCCACCCGGTCCAGCATATGCGTCGTCGCCACATTCCGTACACACGGTCCTGTCCAGCCCTTATACTTCCGAAGATAGTAATAAAGAACTACCAGAATATCATTGGGATGAAGAAATTCTCCCATATCATCGATCACACCGATCCTGTCCGCATCCCCATCTGTTGCGATCCCGATATCACAATAGCGGTCTGTCACGTAATTCTGAAGAGCACGCAGAGTTCGTGCATTGGGTGCCGGCAGCTTTCCGCCGAATAAAGTATCATGGCGCTCATGGATGGTTTCCACTTCGCATCTTGCAATGGACAAAATGGTCTTCAGAGAAGTCTGGCTGACCCCGTACATAGGATCCAGCGCAATGCGAAGTCCTTTTTCCCGAATAGCCGCCATGTCGATCCTGGAAATAATATTATCGATATAATCATTCAGCGGATTAAATTCTATCACCAGGCCGGATGATTTCGCCTCTTCATAAGGCATCAGGGAAGGAGGATTTCCTTTCTCCTTTTCCTCCTCTACAAGGGCAAAATACTGTTCCATATCCTGTGTCTGTAATTCATCCGCATCTCTTCCTCCCTTTGTAAAAAGCTTAAAGCCATTATAAATGGCAGGATTATGGCTTGCAGTCACCATCAATCCATAGGGAAGATCATTTGCCATCACATAGTACATAATAAGAGGCGTTGGGGAAGAGCGGTTAATAAATCTGCAAGGAATCCCCTCCGCTGCCAAAACCTCACATGCCCAGATCACCGCTTCCTTTGAGAGAAAGCGCCTGTCATACCCAATACAGATTCCCTGATCTGCCACATTTTCCTCCTGCATTTTCATAGCAAGGGCCTTTGCAAGAAGCTGAATATTCGCTCTGGTAAATTCATCTCCAATGACAGCTCTCCAGCCGCCGGTTCCAAATCTGATCATTTTCTCCCTCCTTTTTGGCATTGTTCCTATCCCAAGTCCTATCCCATTACCGCTCTGATTTCATGCCGCTCTCCGGATTTTTGAACCGGGATTTGATCTATTTCTTTTCCGTCCATATATAATTGTTTGATCCCTTTGGAAACATGCGCAGGGTTTTCCACACGAATGTCATAAACAGCCCCCCGGAAACGGCGTATCACCCGGAATCCATCCCATTTCTCGGGAATGCAGGGATCAATTTCCAGACAAGTAAGCCCGGGCCGGATTCCCAGGATATAATGCGTTGCAGAATAATATGCCCATCCTCCCGTACCCGTCATAAAGGGGTGCCGTGCCCTTCCAAATGCGGTATGATCCTTTCCCACAATAAACTGGCAGTAGGAATAAGGTTCGGATTCCCTGATCTCTATTTTATCATTCTGATAATAAGGGCAAAGAGCATCATAAAGCTCCATTGCCCGGTCTCCTCTTCCAAGGCAGCACTCCGCAGCCCACGCCCATGGATTGGGATGACTGAAAATAGAGGCATTTTCCTTAAGTCCCGGATAAACTCTTGTCACAAATCCAATCTCCTCATCCGGCACCGTATAGGCAGGACCATTGAGCATAATTCCATAGGGTGTAAAAAGATGTTCATAAATGCTGTCCATCGCCCGAATTCCTTTTTCCCTGGGGGCTGCTTTAGAAAGAACCGCCCAGGCATTGGATTCCAGGTGAATCTTTCCTTCCGCATCAGCCATGGTTCCGATCTTTCTTCCGCTGGCTGTGATTCCCCGGATGTACCATTCCTGATCCCAAAGAACCTCATCGCATGCTTTTTTTACCTGCTCCGCCATCCTGGTATACTTTTCCACATCTTCCGTTTTTTCAAGATACCGGGCAAGTTCCAGAAAGTTTCCCAGTGCCCAGTAATGAAGGAACGAAACCATAGCGCTTTCTCCGCCGCCTAAATTCAGGCAGTCATTCCAGTCTGCCCGAAGTCCTTTGCATATGCCATCCGGACCCACTTCCCTTGCAGAAAAGTCCAGAATCTTTTTCATATGCTCATAAACGGTTCCTTCGCCTTCATCTGCATAACCGTAAACTTCATCCAGGAAGCCAAAATCCCCGGTTTCCCTTATGTATTCGGCAATGGCACTCACAAGCCACAGCGCATCATCGGAACAGGCATCCTTAAGGCCATGGACCACATCCTGCCTGCTTGGCGTTGGAATTACCGTGGGGGATTTAAAGGGCTTCACCTCCTGCTTTGGATCAAACCATTCCGGCTGGAAGAGATGCAGTCCGTATCCTTTGGAAACCAGCCCCCGAAGAAGCTCCACCATCCTCTGGCGGCACTTCCCGGGATTCGAATGGATCACTGTCATGGAGTCCTGGGAAGTGTCCCGGTATCCAAGCCCTGTCCTGCCTCCTACTTCAATGAAAGATGCAAATCTGGAAAACATGATATTGATTTCCGCCTGATACAGATTCCACACATTCAGCATATGATTCATGCCTTCGCTGGGCGTAAATACCTGCTGGGCAGAAAGCTTCTCCTCCCAGAAATCTGCAAGCTGACGGTAAACGCTGTCTACCATTTCCCCGTTTCCATATTTGGAGCGGATCTTCTTTCCGTTTTCCCGTGTTCCTTCCCCCAAAAGGAAGATCAGACGTACCTCTTGCCCGGGTGCAAGAACCAGACGCTTATGCAACGCACCGCAATGATTGCTTCCAAGCTCCGCACTGCCGCCGCACCATCCCCGTTCCACAGCCAGGGGATTGGTTTCTGTACGGTAGTTCCCGATAAATGCATCCCGCAGGCAATCATAGCCATCCGGCTGAAAATCCGAGGTAAAAAACTGATATCCGAACTCTTCATAAAATAAGTCATGCTGGATGATCCCGTCCTCATAGGAAGAACCGGCAGCATACAGACTCATCTGGAAATTTTTATTATCCATCTCAATCTGATGGAAGGAAAACTCCAGGTAGGAAAATACACTTAAACTCCGCGTCCTTGTATCCGTGTTTTTAAGGCGCACATCCCAGATTTCCACAGGATCCTCCATGGCTATGGACATCTTCTGAGAAGCCCTGATATGGTCGTACTCGCACTCATAGACACTGTAGGATAATCCGTGACTGCAGGAATAGACTGCATCCTCTAAAGGCTTTCCGACCGGCTGCCAGGAAATACTCCAATAGTCGCCCTTTTCATCGTCTCTTACATAAACGTAATGCCCCGGTCTGTCCATAGGAACGCCATTGGGGCGAAATCTGGTGATCCGGTGATATTCCGATGATTGATAAAAAACGTAGCCCCCTGCTGTATGATTCAGCACTGCACACATCTCTTTTACCCCCAGATAATTGGTCCAGGATACAGGCAGGTCTACCCGGTCAATCACATATTCTCTTTTCTCCTGATCAAAATGTCCGTATTGCATAAAAAACCTCCTATCAGCCATTTTATAGGTTTATTATAGGAGATTTTTTATATATTAGGAATGCTTTCTTATGGGAAAATTTGTCTTGTTTTGTTCAGGTACTGCATTGCACGGGGCGGGGAAGGTTTGCAGGGCGGGGAAGGACACCTGTCTTAAGAGAACTGCGGTTTCAGAGCCAAGAAACAGTAAGTCCCCTGTACCTCTGCTAAAAGCGTTCAAAAAATCCGTGAACTCGCCTGGCGGCTCAGACAGCACGGATTTTCTGAACAACGCAGAAGCACAGGAAACAAACTGTTTCTAAGGCTCCTGCAAATGCAGTTCTCTTAAGACAGGTGTCCTTCCCCGCCCTGCAAACCTTCCCCACTCCGTGCAATAGAATATTAGTAGAGATTCTTTACTTTGAAATCCCGCTCTGCTTCTCTGCGCTGGTCTTTTTTGGCTATATCCTGGCGTTTGTCATAGAGCTTCTTGCCTCTTGCAACTCCGATCTCTACCTTAACCAGGCTGTCTTTAAAGTAAACCTTCAAAGGAACCAGGGTCAGTCCCTTTTCTTTCAGTTTCCCCTCCATTTTGTTGATCTCATATTTGTGAAGGAGCAGCTTCCGCACGCGGAGAGGGTCCTTGTTAAAAATATTCCCCTTTTCGTAAGGACTGATGTGCATTCCGTAAATATACACTTCGCCTCCCTCAATGCGTACGAAAGACTCCTTAATGCTGCACTTTCCCATACGCAGAGATTTTACCTCTGTCCCTGCCAGGGCAATTCCTGTTTCATAGGTATCCTCAATAAAATAATCGTGAAAAGCTTTTTTGTTATTGGCAATCAGCTTGATTCCTGTTTTCTTTGCCATAGAACCCTCCTTATATCTCATCCTCCACAATGACAAAATCAATTGTTTTCATCAACGGATCCGCATCCTCCGCCCTGACTTTCAGTTTCTGACCCAGACGGTAGACCTTTCCGGTCATATCTCCCCGGAGCTCATAGGTATCCCGGTCAAAAGAATAATAATCATCCCGCATGGTATTTACATGCACCAGTCCCTCTATGGTATTTGGCAGCTCCACATAAAGTCCAAACCCCGTCACTCCGGAAATGATTCCTTCAAATTCCTCTCCAAGATGATAGGACATATACTCTGCCTTTTTCAGCTTGTCCGACTCCCGCTCCGCATCATCTGCCCTGCGCTCGCACACGCTGGACTGACGTGCCACTTCATCGAGAATTTCACGGTAATGTTCTGTCTTTCCTTCCCTCTCCAGTCTTCCCCGAAGGTTGTCCCTGATGATCCTGTGAATCTGCAGATCCGGGTAGCGTCTGATGGGTGAAGTGAAATGACAGTAATATTTTGCAGCCAGTCCAAAATGCCCGCTGCACTCCGTAGTATATCTTGCCTGCTTCATGGTTCTTAACGCCAGACGGCTGATCAGCGGCTCATTTGGCAGGCCTTCAATACTCTCCAGGATGGCCTGTATCTCTTTTGGAGAGATTTCTTCCTTTGCCTTCTGAACAGAAATCCCCTGATTATGGATCAGTGTCAAAAGGCTTTCCACTTTTTCCGGATCCGGATTTTCGTGGGTTCTGTAAACAAAAGGATACTCTCCCCTGCAATATTCTTTTGCAACTGTTTCGTTTGCAAGAAGCATAAAGTCTTCAATGATCCTGGTGGCAACATTTGCCTCATAAGGTTTTACATCCACTGCACGTCCGGCTGCATTTAACGTAATCTTACTTTCCGGAAAATCAAAATCAATGGACCCTCTGCTGTGCCTGCTGCTGCGCAGTATGGCAGACAATTCCTTCATGAGAAAAAACATGGGAACCAGAGCAGCATACCGCTCTTTTGCCTCCGGATCACGATCCTCCAAAATGTTCTTCACATCCGTATAGCTCATCCGTTCATCTACGCAAATAACTGTTTCTGCGATTTTGTGGCTGACTACCTTCCCCTGTTCGTCAATATCCATGAGACAGCTTAAAGTGAGACGATCCGCCCCTTTATTCAGGGAGCAGATTCCATTGGAAAGCCGTTCCGGCAGCATGGGGATCACCCGGTCTGCCAGATACACACTTGTTCCCCGCTTCAAAGCTTCTCTGTCAAGAGCACTTCCGCCCTGGACATAATTGCTGACATCTGCAATATGGACTCCCAGATGGTAAATTCCGTTTTCTTTTGACAGAGAAACAGCATCGTCCAGATCCTTGGCATCCTCCCCGTCAATGGTCACCATGGGGATATCCCTTAAGTCCGTGCGTCCGTCCAGGTCCGCTTCCAGAACATGATCCGGAACACGCATCGCCTGGTTTAATACCCGTTCCGGAAATTCCGATGGAATCCCGAAGCTCTTTACAATTGCCAGAATATCTGTTCCGGGTGCACGGCAGCTGCCCAAATTCTCTATAACCCTGCCCTCCGGGCTTTTATTCTTAGAGCCGTAGTCTGTGATGGATACAACTACTTTATCTCCGTTCCTGACTCCCTTAGAATCTTTTCTGGGGATAAAGACATCTTTCGAGAATTTTGGATTGTCGGAAATGACAAAACCGTAATCCCGGTTGGACTGGTACGTACCAACCACCTGGGACATTCCCCGCTCCAGAATTCCCGTGATGACACCCTCACGGCGCTTTCCTTCTTTATGCCCTTCTTTCAGCAGCACTTTTACACGGTCATGGTGAACAGCCGTCCCTGTGTCCTCCTCCGGGATAAAGATATCTTCCTCTTCTCCTTCGATTTCCACAAAGCCAAAGCCTTTGGGATGACCAATAAAGAGACCTTCTCTGATATCAGAAGCTTTTTCACTGCCAGCTGTTTTGCTGTTTGCTCTGCCGGGCTTTCCATGTCTGCTTTTCTTTTGGGAAATTAACTTATACCGTCCTTTGGAGTCTATCTCTGCCTTTCCCTCCTGCTGAAGAGACTCAAGAATTTCATATAAATCCTTTTTTTCCGGCTTTTTCAGGTTCAAGAGCGAGGCGATCTCCCTAAGCCGCATTGGCTTATATAAAGGATCCCCCAAAAGCTCCTGAATAAATTTTTTTCTTTTTTCAAATATTTCTCTTTTTTTCAATTTTTCTCCTTATATTTAAAAAACACTCTTGTGATCGTACAAGAGTGTTTCCCTTACCTTAGAAATTTTCTTAGAAGCTTAAGTTCAGCACTGCTGCCAGCACAAAGAACAAAACTCCCATTAAAGTTGTAGCTTTCACCAGGCCGCCTTCCATGGAACGTCCTTTGTTCTTGCCCCAATAAGAATCAGCAGCACCGGAAATAGCTCCCAGTCCCTGGTGCTTGCCCTCCTGCATCAGAACAACAACGGTAAGAGCGATACAATCTATTGCGAAAATAACTGTTAAGATGATTCTCAAAATTCCCACTGATGTTACACCTCCTAATCAACTAAAGGATATTGTAACATAGCAGAACCTGGATTTCAACTGTTTTTCGCGATTTCCATAAGGTTTCTTTTACGTTTTTATGCTTCATCCTGTGGCTTCTGCCCGGATTTTTCGAAAGGATTCTGGTAGACCGACAACTCTCCAAGGCCTTCATGGATCCGCAAAAGCTGGTTGTATTTTGCATTTCTGTCAGAGCGGCACGGCGCGCCTGTCTTTATTTGTCCGGCACCTGTTGCAACGGCCAGATCAGCAATAAAGGGATCTTCTGTCTCTCCTGATCGATGGGAGATCACAGCGCGGTACCCTGCACGATGCGCCATCTCCACAGCATCCAGCGCCTCACTTAAAGTCCCGATCTGATTTAACTTCACCAGGATGGCATTTCCCACCCCAAGGGTAATCCCGCAGCGCAGGCGTTTGATATTTGTCACAAAAAGATCGTCCCCCACAAGCTGGATTTTTTGCCCCAGACGTTCTGTGAGAAGCTTCCAGCCTTCCCAATCATCTTCCTGAAGACCGTCCTCAATGGACACGATGGGGAATTCCTCCAGAAGAGCTTCATAATAAGACACCATCTCACTGGCATCACGGAGAATTTCTTCGCCCTTCATTTCACTTTCTCCCGGAAAATAGTAGGCATTCTTTTCTTCATCATAAAGCTCACTTGCTGCGGCATCAATGGCAATTCCGATGTCCTTTCCCGGTTCATAGCCTGCACGCCTGACAGCTTCTACGATCAGCTGCAGAACATCCCTGGATTCCGCCAGATCCGGAGCAAAACCGCCTTCATCTCCCACACCTGTCGATAGCTTTTTTTCCTTTAAAAGAATTTTCAGAAACTGATAAACTTCCGCACACATACGGATTCCTTCCGAAAAACAGGATGCACCCACAGGCATAATCATGAATTCCTGAAGATCCACCGTATTGTCTGCATGTTTTCCTCCGTTTAAAATGTTCATCATAGGAACCGGCATCCTTGCCGTATGACAGCCTCCCAGATACTGATAAAGAGGGATCCGAAGGGCCATTGCCGCAGCTCTGCAAACGGCCATGGAAACACCCAGGGTAGCATTGGCTCCGACGCTGCTCTTATTTTCCGTACCGTCTGCTTCGATAAGCAAGGAGTCTACATACATTTGATTCAGCGCATTTTCGCCTACGATTGCTTCTGCAAGCTTTGTATTCACATTATTTACTGCTTTTTCCACACTTAAGCCCACGTAATTTCCTTTATCTCCATCCCGCAGCTCCACAGCTTCAAATCTTCCTGTAGACGCTCCGGAAGGCACCATTGCTCTTGCTGTATATCCATTGATTCCAATCACGCCTTCTCCAACAGTCACTTCCACTTCCACTGTCGGATTGCCCCTGGAATCCAGTACTTGTCTTGCGTGCACTCTTCTTATGGGCAGATAACGCAACATAATTTTACCTCCTAAAAACTTTATGGAGATATCATTTCCCAAAGAAAAGCTTTCTATTCTTTTTGCAGGCAGTTCCTCAGATGTTATTTCAGGTACCGCAAAAATAACTTCATCATATTTATCACGGCTGTTTCCAATAAATCTTCCGTATAGGTTCTGCATCAGAACACTATAAATTTTATAATTTTCAGATTTTTTATTCTATATGTACTTTTTATTTAATATATATCGAATTATTTTTTATTATTTTCAATTTTCTTGTTGACAATCAGTAAATTATCTGTTATAGTATACTCATAAAACAACAGGAATCAAAAATAAATAAAAGGAGCGTGGAGCCACCGAAAACGTAAGTGAATTCTCATAATTTAAGAAAGGGAGGTACAGACCACCAGAAGCATAAAGATTTAACTCATAACACAATCATAGGAGGTACGGACCACCAAGAACGTAAACCATTAAATTCCAAATGTTTTATACACGCACACAATATAAACAAGGAAGGTACGGTCCAATGAGAACTTAATTTTTCATCCAAAATCAAAACTGAATAAGGAAGGTAAGAACCAATGAAATCTTAAGTAATTACTCATAATTTACGAAAGGAAGGTAAAATCCATTGGATACTGAACATTAATAAGAGCCATCAGAAAAATGAATCTGTTGGCTCTTATCTTTTATTATGAAATAGATCTGAACCAATACCCGGATGATGATTTTCCGCTTCTTCTCTATCTCTATTCATATTTTCCCATTTGTACTCATAAAATAAACCGACAAACCTATTCGGAGCCTTTATGAAATTCAATCTCAAATACATATCTCAGCTGAAGCTCCCCGCTATTTTTCTGGGAGCCTTTGTCCTGGGCGCAGCCACCGGAAAACTCACTTCCTATCTCACCCAGGAGCAGCAGGCCATCCAGACCTCCGCGGAATCCGCAAACTGGGGCTTAAGTTTTCAGGAGGAAGGCAAACGCCCTGTGGGAAACGCTACCATTGAAGAATTAGCCCAGTACAATGCTCATTACGCCAAAGACACAGATGAAAAAGTAATCTACCTCACCTTTGACTGCGGCTATGAAAACGGAAACATGCCCGCCATCCTGGATGCCTTAAAAAAGCACAACGTCTCTGCCACCTTTTTCGTAGTGGGAAATTTTATTTCTGATCAGCCTGACCTGATCAAACGCATGGTCGAAGAAGGCCACACTGTGGGCAATCATACCTTCACTCACCCTGATATGTCTAAAATCTCCACAAAAGAAGCCTTTTCCAAAGAATTACAGCAGGTAGAGGATGCCTACAAAAAAATCACGGGCACCCCCATGACCAAATTTTACCGTCCTCCCCAGGGAATCTACAGCCTGACCAACCTGAAAATGGCCCAGGAAATGGGATATCACACCTTTTTCTGGAGCCTGGCCTATGTAGACTGGTACCAGGATAAGCAGCCCAGCCACGAAGAAGCCTTCGAAAAGCTCATAGGGCGTATCCACCCCGGTGCCATCGTCCTCCTCCACAGCACCTCCAAAACCAATGGAGAAATCCTGGATGAACTTCTTGGGAAGTGGAAAGAAATGGGGTATCATTTTGATACGCTTGAGAATCTGACTGTGGAAGTTTCGGAATCGAAATAGGCATCCGGCAAAAAAGCATGAAATCACTCCATTTAGATGGAGTGATTTCATGCTTTTTTATAGCCTCCCCACAAAATAATATCTCATTTGCATCAGATAATTTTGTCTCTTTTCAGCATATCAATCAACCGCTCTGTATTTTTTCCGTCATGGAATTCAACGATCTGCTGATAATTTTCACGATGCTGTGCTGTCTGTCCCTCCAGATAATTTCTAACAATCACCTTTTCTAAATCTTCTTTTCGGTAACAAACGTCTCCATATACATTCGTCTCGTTCAGCATCAACTTCGCTGATGGCCCATAATTTTTCAGACACTCTTCCTTTTCTTCCCAATAGAAAATCACATTAGCGCCGCGATAAAATGCATCATACGCAATAGATGAATAGTCCGTTATAAGAACTTTGGTATTCCTTAAGATTTCATCATATTTTGTATTGCCGTCAAAATATTTCTTTAAATCAAACTCAGCCTCTTTTACAGCGTCAAAAAACAGCGGATGAGGAAGAATGATCACTTTTTCATGATATTCCTCTGGAATCGCCTGAAAGATTCTCGTAATCATCTGATAATATTTTGAATCCTTAAAATCAAAACGAACATCATTAAACTCCCATGATCTCCAAGTGGGCATTATTACAATTTTATCTGCATCTGCGTTCCATTGATTCTTATCATATTTCGGAAGTCCACATATATATAAGCAGGATGGATCGTAATTACCAAGTTCAATAAAATGATCCGCTTCCTTCTGAGATGAAGTAACCACACGATATTTTGCAAGTTCACCATTTGCTCCAAAGAAGTCTCTGGTTTCTGCATCTAAAGAAACCATGTACATAACTCCGTGCTGCAAAAAAACGTAGGTTAAATCCTTTGAGTTCATTTTTTTAGTAACATATTTATTTGCAATCCGCAAATCAATTGCATGAACTAAAGTCTCTGATCCAAGGAATATAGTAGCCTTAAAAAAATACAAATAATGCCTAAAAGTACCTTTATAAATCAAATTCGAGCGATATTTTTCCGAAATTGAGTCTATATAAGAATACTTCCTGTCTATAATAAAATATGCATTCCTGTATCCTCTATCTAGCAATTTTTCATATAACACAGATGCACTTTCCTCATATCTGCTACTATTTTTTTCAAATAAAATCAATATTTTTTTTCGAGGCATAAGCTTAGCAGCGTAAAAAGCAAAATACAATTTTATTTGCTCTAATCTGGAATCCGTTAAATTACGATTTCTAACAGTAAAATACATATAATTTCCAACAGATTGTCTAAAATATGCCGATGTATTTGTCTCTTCAAAGAGTTTTATAGCGCCTTTTCTGCCTTTTCCTTTCTTAAAGTCAAGGAAACAATAACGTACTCCTCTTTTCATTCCAAAGCCATTGCAATCTTTATAAATAACATTTACCTTGCTATGAATATCAAGAGTTTTCATACTTTCAAATGGTATCTTCAGTGAATAACAAGTAAGAATAAATCCACTTCCTATTTTCACGCCATTCCTAATATAAGCATTTTCTATCTTAAAATCCCCCAACCTAAATTCAAGTTGATCTAATTTTCCAGGTAAAGAGGATCTGACCAAAGCCAATGCGCTTACTCCTACATAATCTGTACTATTATGAAAATGGCAAAAAATATTTGACATTTGAAAGCAAGTATTATAATATTCCTCCTTTTCCTCCTCACTGCAATATTGAAATGCATCTTCATCCCCTGTATCATATACTTTATCATAGTAGTGATTAAAATAATACTTTTTTACTTTGTAAGGTCTACTATAAACAGCACATCCATCAAAGACTTTCTGCTGAATATACCCCTCTTTTTTACCTGAAAAGCATCCCAGAATTTTAAACATGTAATTGGAATTTCCCGCATAGAAAACAGTCTTTGATGGTTCTATTCCAAAAATCAAACGATTCTTCTCTCTTTTAAAAGACTCTTTAAGCTTCTTTTCTAATACTTCAGAACATAAAATACTTCGCATAGAAAGTATAGCCAAAATTCTATCGGAAATACTTAAATCTATCTGAACAACAAGAGCCAGATAATTTATATTTTCAGGCAATTCCATCAAAAAATCTATTACCTGAGGAGTAATTTTCGATCTAAAACATAAAAGAATATTACAGTTGTTCACATCCAATGATTTAAGATATTCCAAAATTTTGCGATTCTGTTTCTTATTCCGAAGTTCTCCAACATAAATCAAATTCAACTCTTTACCATTATCTGGACCTGACTCAATTACAATTTCATCACATTTTTTTTGAACCATTAATTCCAATATTTTTCTTGGTGCGTTCAAATCTCGATAAGAGCAATATTCCTCAAGAAAATCATCATAGCCTTCTATTTCTTCATTGTTGTTTAATTCTGTAATTAAATCGCTGACATTATACGCAATTGGAAAGGGCAAATCTGTAATCGGAAAATATGTTCCTCGTTCCTGCATATATTCTTCCAAATCATACGGAAAAAGAATAATCTTTTTTTCCGTAGATGCGAAATCAAAAAACACACTAGAGTAATCCGTAACAAGAATATCACAGATTGCAAGAAAATCATATGTTTCATACTCCGACGGAAATGGCCTGATATGTCTGTATTTATTATAATCCATCAGATTTCCCAAAATAAAATGCAGATTCACATAGAAGATTTGATTATCGTTTAATTGCGCATCAATCTGTAACAAATTCTCATGCAGTCTCTTCTTTTGAATTTCTATATCCTTTTTGCGATTAGTTCCACGCCATGTTGGCAAATAACCTATTATTTGTTTTTCTTCCAACCCCAAGCTTTCTCTTAATTTTTCATTTAACGACTTCTTCATAAAAATACTGTTTCTAGGATAATCACATAGCACCACTTTCCCCTTATAAATATTTTCCAGCATATAATCTTTCATAAATACATCTCTGGTAAAAGTATTGGGAAATAATGCAAAATCAGTCATTAAATAATTCTTTTGAATATTAGATAATGAAGGAGCATTATTTATATCACTTCTTCCCATTTTCTTTAAAGGAGTTCCATGCCAAGTGTTTAAATAAACCTGTCCCTCCCTTTTGTTGAAAAAAGGCGGAAATGAATTATCTGTAAGCAAATATTTAGCAGTTGCAAGATTGTAACAGTATTCTTTTGTATTACGAATAACAATCCTGACATTAAACTGATAAAAAGTCAGCCGCTCTTTGGCACCTCTCTCCATTTCAGCAGTAACAACAAAGACAGGAACTAACTCTCTCCACTCTTCGTTTGTACATATCTCTTTCAGAATTGCGAACATATTACCATTTATATTTTTCCCCTGACCCGCTTCTAATAAAATCAAATTTTCTTTAATTGGCTCCTTGCAAAATTTCATATAAGCATTAGGAATCCTTATAAACTTTTTCTTTATTTTTTTTAACAATCCAAGCATTATTTAATCTATTCCTTTCCAAAAGCGTACGTTGCAGCCCAAATGCCAATATCCGAAATAGAATTTCACTTCTGATTTAAATCTCTTTTTATCTGGGTTGTAGAAATTTCCGGGGTTCTGGAAAGATAGATCACCTCGCATCCTTCTTCTTTAAGGAAATCAAACTTTCCTTTCCAATCATCGCCCATCACAAATGTATCTACATGATACTCTTTAATATCTGTTCTCTTCTGTTCCCAGTTTTCTTCCGGTATTACTAAATCCACATAACGTATTGCCTCCAACAACTGCTTGCGGATTTCGTAAGAAAAATAACATTTTTTCTTTTTTTCATTCCAATTAAACTCATCTGTTGACAATGCAACGATTAAATAGTCGCCCTGCTGCTTTGCTCTCCTTAACAGATTAATATGACCATAATGCAATAAATCAAACGTCCCATAGGTAATTACTCGTTTCATTATGACCTCCTTTTTCTATGCGAAAACATTTTAGGACTCTCTGCTTCGAATTTTCTCCAAAACCCGCAAACTACAATCTGTATCCCCATAAGCAAAAGTATTTTCGATTCTCTCTCGATATTCGTCCTTTAGAGCACATCCGTTCTCCATATACTCAATCAGAATATCCACCAGAGAATCCAATGTTTCCACAACTTCTCCAAATCCATCTGTCTGATAATCAAAATATCCCTCTGTATAAGAATGTGTACCGGAAAAAAATTCTTTTCTATCAAACTGGCAGTATACAATTGGTTTACGTAAATAAGCAAAATCAAATGCTACAGAAGAGTAATCTGTTACAATCAGATTCGATTCTGCAAATACATCCCGATAGCTTTTGTCTGCATCCCAGAAAATAACCCTTTCATCATGGCCGAAAAGCGGCAATGCAGGTGTTATATTCGGATGCGGCATAAAGCAAATAGTATATCCACGTTCTTGTGCTGCATTGATCAACCGCTCACTATTTAAAAGACCATTATAAAATCTGAAATAGTCACTCTCTGCAAACCAGTCTCCAATTGTCCATTCTCCCGCTGAAGTCGTTCCTGCTGACAGCGACTTTCTCCATGTCGGCATAATTGTAATGTACTTCTTTTCATTCCTATATAGTCTGTCAAAGCGAGGAAATCCTGTAAGCCATACATTTTTTTCTGAATAGAAATAGTCTGCCTCAAAAATAGAATTATACTCTGCATGTGTTGCCACAACAAAACCATATAAATTTCTATTGTAACGATTAAGCCATGCTGACTGATCATCTTTCGTTACACCATGCTGTAAAAAGACCATCTTTTTATCATACATAAAATCACTATAATAAGAATAGAATCGGCCAAACGGATTTATAACCGGTTTATTTGCCTGTGAAGAGATTACATAATCACTAAGAAGATGGAACATCTTATGCTTCCAGGAAAAAACCGGAATCACTTTTCCATACTGCTTCATCCGGGCATATGCAGGGCACGCTTTATCCACCACAAAATATGCATTTACATCTTTTTGCGGATGATCACTTAAATAGCGGAAAAAGCATTCCCCATTATCATCGCCTCGATTAATACGATCTGAAATCAGCCAGATTTCCTTTTTCTTAAGCGCATTTAAAACATAATAACATCCCCGCACCAAAAAAGCTTTCCTAGCCAGTCTGTCTCCAAATAAAAGATTCTTTTCTCTCTTGATTCTCAATTTATTTCGTGCCATAAAACTATCCGGCTGAACTATCATTCTTCCTGATTTTTGGTCATAAGATAGCAGCCAGCCCTCTTTTCGCAGAAATAACTCCAAATTATCCGCCAAGGGCATATACAGTAAAAAACTTATTTTTTCTTTTAGCTTTTCCACTGCTCCTCTTTTACAGACAATGCCCAATGCATAACTCTTTTCCTGATTAAAAGGGATTTCACAGGAATAATATTCTGTAAGTGCAATATTAGTATCGAACCATTTCCGAGAAAACTTCTTATTAATAATATTACATTCTATCTTATCTCCATTACAATCAACATAAATATCAAAAGGCTCCTCGCCATGCATCATGCTGCGCCCTTCCAGCACAAGCTTATTTTTTGTCAGATGTGCAAAAATCAGCGTATTCTCCAGATATCCATCATCATTTATTTCTTCTTTCTTCTGTTTAAGCGGGAAGGATTGTTCCTCCTTCCATTCAAACTTTTCCAATATATATTTTTTTAATACTCTATCATAATACTGGTTTTCAAGAATTAACTCTTCCTCCTGTATTGAAGATAGTATTTCTTCTACTTTTTCCTGAATAATCTTAACATCGCTTTCATCTTTTGGATAATTTGCTATTTGTTTCTTTAGAAAGTATAACAGATTATATTTTGCATTCTTATTGTTTGTAACATTACTGCAAAAACAAGACAAACCTTCCAAAAAATCTGATAAATAGAATCGTGCTGTTTCATTATCAGCAAGAAATTTCCAGTCAATCAAATCTGTTTTGCCATGCAAAATAAACATGGCCGAAGGTACTATATCAATTTTATCAATCGAAACCAAAGAACAAATATATAAATATACTACATCCAGAGTCCAATGCAATTTTTCTGCTACATTTGGCAGTACTTCAAGCATTAAATTCTCTTTTTTTATAAAATAAGAATAAAAAATCTCATGTATTATATGGTATACATAAAACTTCTCTCCATCTTCTGTGCTCTCTTCTAACTGGCTCATTTTCGTAATATAACCATTATGCTCTTTAATAACAAGAGAAGGCTTTAGTGCTTTCACTTTTGTGGTGAAAACATCCGCTGGGGTTCCATGAATATACTGAAAAATTTCCGTCCAATATTTTTCTGTATAGGTGACATTACTCATTGTCATATGAACATAATCCACATCCATATCACATACAACTTTTTTTAATAAATCAGAAAAGTCCCCTGAAAAATAAAAGGAAACCTCATTCTTTTCAGCCAGTTCATACAAATTCTCATCCGTAATCTCTTCAGGTGCAATAGAAAGCAATTCTTCAAAAGTCTTCCCACTAAGTTCTGAAATATTCTTCGCATGAATATTTACTTCACCCTCTTTTACATTCTCTCCACAACATATTAAGCTTATTTTTATTTCATCTCTCCACTTTACGGATGCATTTAATAACTTTAATAATGTTCTAAAAGTGTTCGCAGTATTATCATTAAAAATAATAATTCCAACTCTAAATCTGCTCATGTGTTTCTTATCCCTTTCAATTTCCTAATAAATTTAACCTTTTCTATTTACCGTAACCTATTTTTCCACCAGCGCTTTGATTTTTTGAACCAGACGAAGATATCCGCAATGAGCCTTAATTATCTCTATCAGAATAGATATCACTGTGCTTTCCGCCAGCAAAAACAATATTATCAGTAAAAAATTTTTAAATGAATAAATATGTTCCGGACACCATCTTACTCGTAAAAAACTATGAATTAAAAAGATGTTCATGGAATGCTTTCCCAAAAAACCTAATATATTTGAAATCACCGGAATATCTGCTGTGAAAAGGTATACCCACAAAACGACGCAAATCGTCAGCATTGTATCAATAAAAAACGTACTATAATCCTTGGTATAATAGTTTTTTGCCCAAAAGACAGCACTTAAAACCAAACATGCTGAAAGTAATCCAAATTTAAAAATTTGGCTAAATAGATGATTTTGATGGAGCTTCCTTTCTTTACATTTTTCCAAAATCCTACGATCCGCAAATAAAATACCTATAGGCAACAGAATTAGCCAGCGGCTAAAATCCGTTTTTTCCAACTGGAATGCACAAAATAAGCAAAACATGGCCGGAATCACTATCCCCCCATAATGCCGATATACCTTAATCATAATTGGGAAAATAAAAATAACAGTAAGAGCAAGGCCCATATACCACCAGGTATTTATTAATGCAGGTGTACCAAATAGCCGAGATAAACCCAACATGTCTAAAAGCATATAATACAAGAAGCGAAAAGCATCTGCTTCATCTCCGCAATAAATTGCCAAAGGAGTCATCTTTGACAAAAAACACGAACCAATAAACGCAACTATATAAACAAACCAAAAACTGGATAAAAGGTTAATACAACGCCTCAGTACAAATTTCTCTGCCATTTTACTCTCGCCCAAAGAACCATACTCCTTTTCCTGCTTCATATATGAACGAGTCAGTCCATATGCACTAAGAAATGTAAATATTCCAACACAGCACTTTCCGGCTCTTGCCATTGCAATTACAAGGTTTTGACTAAGAGGAAAAAAATCAACAGCAAATTTGTCAAAGCGATTCGCACTTAAAAAACAATGGTGCAGCATCATTATTATAATGGCTACTCCTTTTACGATATTTGTATCTTTTTTTGAAAAATAACTTTCCATAATTTTTCTCTTGATTCTCCTGCTTTATATTTTCCATATTGATTTTTCAATATATGTCATTTAAAATTTTATTATATTTTGATTAAAAAAGCAAATTATTTGTTAACAAAAATTACATTTTTCATTATATACTAATTCAATTTTGCCGTCAATCATACACTTGACCAAATCTGTTTTCATATACCGGCAGTCCTCATCCCTTGTCTCTATATATCAGACCAATACAAAATCAATCTGATAATATTACAGGACATATAAAAAAATCCCAGGAACCTTAATTCCCAGGATTTATAAGCAGGGGATGAGAGAATCGAACTCCCACCAAAGGTTTTGGAGACCCCTATCATACCATTTGACCAATCCCCTTTATACAAGCTGTATCTTCAAAACTACATACATGTTGACATTCTCAAATCCTGAACCTTGCATTCACTGTCTTCGCTAAGTGTTTTTGGTCAAGCCCTCGACCGATTAGTAGCAGTCAGCTCCATACATTACTGTACTTCCACCCCTGCCCTATCTACCTCGTCGTCTTCAAGGGGTCTTACT
>JAETNR010000180.1 GCA_021772055.1 Blautia sp.
ATTATAAGAAGAATGTAAAAGAATATGTGAATAACTTTCTGGATATTTCCGCTTTTTTGTATTCCACATTTTGACAATCCGCATTTTTTCATAAGCAGGCGGTGTTATCCACAGTCGTTTTGACGAAAGGTGAAACCGCCGTAATTCGCTTTTTTTCCGTATTTCTGCTAAAATCAGATTAACAGAAATACGAAGGAGGGCGGTAATTATGAAAAAAATCTGTACAATCAGCTTATGGAAGTCATGACCCGCCTTGATACGGTTGAACGTGAAAGCAGGCATGAAATTATTCGGTTAAATGATGAGATTTCTGCCCTGAAAAAGGATAACTGTCATCTGCATGAAGAAAATCAGCTTCTTAAAGACGACAACGCCCGCTTGAGAAGCATTATCAATAATGACAGTCCCAACACTTCACTTCCGCCGTCCGCCGACCAGAAAGGCGGAAAACCTACTGACGCCTATAACAGCCGCCAGCATACAGGGCGTAAAGCAGGAGGCCAGAAAGGACATAAGGGTACCACCCTTACAAAAGCAGAAGTGGAAGAAAAAATCCGGCCAGGAAAATGCAGACATGAAATCAGGGGGGTTGGAGATCCTTCCAGCCGGAAATATGCATCTATGCAGATAAGAATGGGAAATTCAACATTCCGGATGAATGCCGGAGTGATGTGGTTTGCGGAGCAAATGTAAAAGCACTTGCAGCCGTTTTATACAGTGAGGGAGTCATGTCCAACGACAGGATAGCCGATTTTTTTAATGCTGCAGGCAATGATGAACTTGGCCTGTCTGCGGGGAGCGTGTATGGATTCTGCAGAAAACTTGCCGGAAATGCTGGAGAAAGCATCCTGAATTTAGAAGAAGGACTGCTGAACCATGAAGTGGTATTAACGGATGCAACCACAGCAACGGTCAATGGAGAACAGAATTATGTCCGGAATTTCAGCATAGAAAAAGCTGTTGTCTATCGTGCCATGAAAAGCAAGGCAATAGATGCCCTTAAAAAAATAGATTTTCCGGGGAAATTTTCAGGAATCTTAGTACACGACCACGAAACAGCATTATATCATTTTGGAACAGACCATGGTGAATGCAATGTCCATACCATCCGTTATCTGCGCAAGAACACTGGGGAGGCGGGGCATAAATGGTCAGCGGGGAGGAAAGCCCTGCTCTGTGGGATGAACCGGGAGAGGAAAAAGCACTATTGAACCGTCTGGAGAAATACATGCATAATCATCTTTTGTTCCTGCATGATTTCAGTGTGCCATTTGACGA
>JAETNR010000016.1 GCA_021772055.1 Blautia sp.
AAGGAAAGTGAAACAGTAACTGCAAACCGCACTTATAAGGCCAGTATGTTTGAGATGATATTCAGTAAAAAGAAGGAATTGCTGGAGTTGTATAATGCGATGAACGGAACTTGCTATGAAGACCCGGAGCTGTTGGAGATCAATACACTGAAAAATGCAATCTATATGTCTATGCATAACGATGTTTCCTTTATCATTGATCTGCGGCTGTATTTATATGAGCACCAGTCCACCTTCACCCCAAATCTTCCGCTGCGTGACCTGATGTATATCAGCGACATTTATTCTAACTATACGAAAGATGAAAATCTGTATGGAACAAAACTTGTGAAGATCCCGACGCCCGGTTTTGTGATATTTTACAACGGGCAGGAGGAGCAGCCGGACAGGCAGGAGCTGAAGCTCTCCGATATGTTTTCTGTACATACGGATGATCCGAATCTGGAATTGCGTGCTACCATGATCAATATCAATCGGGGACATAACCGGGAACTGCTGGATTCATGCAAGACATTGCGGGATTACGCAGAGTATACCGAGAGAGTCCGGAAGTATGCGAAGACAATGCCTTTGGAAGACGCGGTAGAGCGAGCCATTACAGAGTGCATCCGGGAGGGGATATTAGCAGAATTTCTAAAGAAAAACAGAGCGGAGGCGAAAAAAGTGAGTATTTATGAATACGACGAAGAAAAGCACATGCGCCAGACAAGAGAGGAAGGGTACGAGCAGGGACTTCAGGAAGGACTTCAGAAAGGGCAGGAAGCAGGAATCAGGGCTTTTGTTGAATTATGCTGTGAAATGGGCTTAACAGAAGGAGAGAGCTGCAATAAGATTATTGAGAAGTACCATTTACCGCAGGTACAGGCAATGGAATATACCAGGAAATACAGGAAGTGATCCTGCTTTTTATCTATGGTGATGTCTGCGGCAGCAGACATGTCCGTTTAGGAATTAAAGAGAGAGAAAATCAAGAAAGAATCGGACAGTGGAAAATACCTGCCCGATTCTTTTTTACGTATATGGCAGAAGATGTTTATGATTCTGTTCCCTATATGGAGCAGTGATTTGCACTTTATAAAATATCACAAAAAAATACAAAATCCAGAAAAATATATTGACAATATTACCAAATAATAGTATGATTAATTTGTGCAAACGGTTGCACTAATTTTTTTATCGGTTTATGCAAACGGTTGCATAAACGGGAGGTACTGAAAATGGGAGCAACAATCAAAGATATTGCTAAAATGGTCGGTGTTTCGGCTTCCACGGTTTCCAGGGTGATAAACGGAAATGCTGCAATCTCGGAGGAAACCAGGACACGGATACAGGAAGCCATGAAAGAATTAAATTATCACCCCAATAGCCGGGCGCGGAATTTTGCAAACGGGATTACCAATACCATCGCCCTGGTGATCGATGCGGAGGATGAGAATACATTTGCCAATACATTTTTTAACCGAAGCGTTTATGCCATTGAAAGGGCAGCGCAAAAAAACGGATACAATCTGCTGATTACCAACGATATGGATGAAAAAGGTTCCTCTATCACTTCACTGGTATATGAAAAAAAGGTGGATGGCCTGATCCTTCCGTCTTCCAGCATCCGGAAAAAGCTGACCGACCTGCTGGAAAAGGAGCAGTTCCCTTTTGTGGTCCTGGGAGAGCCGGAGGTTTTTTCGGAAAAGCTGGACTGGGTTGATATCAATAACTATGAAGGCGGGAAAAAAGCAGTCTGCCATTTGCTGGAGCAGGGATACAAAAGGGTGGCTTTTGTTTCGGAAGAAGACAGGACGGTTTTTGCAAAGCGCAGGATCGCAGGCTTTCTGGACGGGTTCCGTGAAAAAAATATAGATCTGGACAGTGTAGAGGTATTGATCTGCGGGCAGGATTACCGGGGATTGATAAACAATGTGAAAAGAGGAGTGGAGGAGAAACGCATAGACGCTGTGCTTTGCTCCAATAACATTCTTTCTTACCATATCCTGAAGGGGATGCGTGAAGCGAAAATTCCGGTTCCGGGAAAACTCGGCATGGTTACTTTTGACAATTATCCCCTTGCGGAATATATGGAACCGCCCCTTACGGCAGTGGATGTAGACACCTACCGTCTTGGGGAAATCGCAGCTGATGGGCTGATACGGAAAATCAATAACAGGGAGGTGGAGCGAAGAAACGTTTTGATTGACACAGAACTGATCAAGCGAGCATCATCCGAAAGAAGGGAGGAGCAGAGTGGATGAACAAGGAGGCAATCAGACATACAGGAACCTATCCTGACATTTATCTGAAAGACCGCCAAACTTTAGTTTTATGCCTGCGGACTGCAAAAAAGGACATGACCCAATGCAGGGTTGTCTGTTTTGCCCGCACAAACCCTGAAGAAAAGAAGTCTGTACCTATGGAATGTGTTCTGCGGGACGGCTTGTTTGACTATTACCGGGCAGAACTGAAATTCCGCCATCCGGCAAGATACCGGAAATATTACTTTGAATTGCAGGGGAAAACCGAGAGGGTTTATCTGTCGGCCTGGGGACTGGCCGAAGAAGCACCGGAAGATGGGATGTTTGAGTTCCTTTATGCAAATCAGACAGAGATAATCCATACGCCCGAGTGGAGCAGAGGACAAATTTTCTATCAGATTTTTCCGGAAAGATTCTGTAACGGAACCCCGGCTTTGTCTCCGCCTGATTGTCAGGAATGGGGAACCGTGCCCACGCGGGAAAATTACATGGGCGGGGATCTGCAGGGAATCATAGACCGTCTGGACTACCTGGAAAAGCTGGGTGTCCAATGCCTGTATCTGAATCCTGTTTTTTCCGCAGATTTTAACCACAAATACGCCACTATCGATTACCGGAATGTGGATAAGTGTTTTGGAGACAATGAAAAATTCCGGGAGCTTGTGGAAAAGGTTCATGAAAAGGGCATGAGGATTATCCTGGATGGCGTTTTCAATCATACAGGGACTCATTTCCCGCAGTTTGCAGACATTCTGAAAAATCAGGAGAATTCCGCATATAAAGACTGGTACCATATCACGAAATTTCCGGTGACGGTTTCCGATGCGTGCTATGAATGTGTGGGTGCCTATCCCTATATGCCAAAGCTGAATACGGGAAATGTAAGGGTCCGGGAGATGATTCTGGAAATTATGGAATACTGGATTTCAGAGTATGGGATTGATGGCTGGCGTCTGGATGTGGCGGATGAGGTGGACGAGAGCGTATGGATTGAGGCGCGGATCCGTTTAAAAGAGAAATTTCCGGAGATTTTTCTTTTGGGAGAAACATGGGGAACCGGGCTGCGGCTAATGGATGGTTTAAAGATGGATTCCATCATGAACTATACATTCCGTGACAGTGTGAGAGACTTTCTTGCATATGAAAAACTGGATGCGGAGCAGTTTGACAACCGAATCCAGAATATGCTTGCAAAATATCCGGAAGAGATGAACCAGGCTATGTTTTTGCCCCTTGATACTCATGATACGGAACGCTTCCTGTATTTCTGCCAGGGCCAAAAAGAGAAGCTGAAGCTAGGAGCCGCATTCCAGATGTGCTTTGTGGGCGCGCCATCCATTTATTATGGAGATGAGGTAGGAATGACCGGAGCAAACGATCCGGACTGCAGGCGGTGCATGATCTGGGAAGAAGAGAAACAGGACCGGGAGCTGTTGGAATATTACCGCTGGCTGGCTGGTATACGGAAGAGGGAGGCGTGTATAAGGACAGGCAAATATGCTGCAAATTTATGTGAAGGGAGGATGTATGGATTTATCCGTTTTGACCAGGAGGAAGAGATTTATGTTCTGATCAATGGGGAAAAGCAGGGAAAGACAGCAGATCTGCCGGTATTTTATAAAAAAAGATATTTTGATCTGGAAACAGGAAAGGAATACGAGCTTTTGCCTGTTGGAAAAAGGGAGTTCAGGAATTCTGATATTTATCGTTATGAAGGAATGCTTACCGTTCCAATGGAGCCGCTCAGCGTAAAAATCTTAAAAGCAGATAAGGGAGGAAATGTCTTATGAAGAGATCTAAATTATTACCGATGCTTGCAGTGATCACAGCAATGAGTTTGGGAACCACGGCCGTTTATGTGCAAGCATCAGCAGATTCTGAAGCCGGTTCTCAGGAAAGCCTGGACAGCAATGATGAGAACGGTGGTTCAGCAGAAGAAGTAACGCTTAATTTCTGGCATCACTACAGTGCGCAGTCGCCGGAAAATGAAACGCTGATGAATGTATTGATCCCGAAGTTTGAAGAAGAAAACCCGGGAATTACCGTAAATGCAGTATCCCACGAATGGGCGGACCTGCATGATAAGATTCTGATCAATGCAAAAGCAGATACTCTGCCGGATGTGGCACGTCTGGACAGTGCCTGGATTCCGGAATTTGCAGCGGCGGGGATCCTGATGCCTCTGGAGGAAGAAATCGCCGATTTTCAGGAAACTGCGGACGGGCTTCTGGAAAGCGCCATGAGTACGGCACAGCTTGAAGGTCATTCCTACGGTCTTGCGCTGAATACTAATACGAAGATTCTGTTCTACAATAAAACCGCACTGGAGGAGGCCGGCCTGGAAGCTCCCGCAACCATGGATGAATTTGTAGAAACAGCAAAAGCCCTTTCCGGCAATAATGAAAACGGACAGCAGGTATGGGGCTATGATGAGCCTGCACTTTCCGGATGGAATCTCTGCCCGTTTATCTGGAGCTGCGGCGGCGATATCCTGGATCCGGATCAGACCACAGCGGAAGGATACCTGAACGGCGAAAAAACAGTGGCAGCCATTCAGATGCTTGCTGATCTTTATGGAGAAGGCGCGATGACCGGCTTTAACAGCGGTGATATTCCCATGACAGACGGCTTCGGAACAGGACGTTATATGATGCTGCTGGAAGGGCCATGGAAGATCAGCGAAATGGCAGGCGCATATCCGGATTTTCCATATGAAACAGCGGCAATGCCGCAGGGCGAGGGCGGTTCTGTTTCCGTTCTGGGCGGTGAGGATATCTCCATGTTTACATCCGCCCACAAGGAAGCTGCCTGGAAATTTATGCAGTTCATGACCAGTGAGTTTGCACAGGTGGAAATGTCCAAATGCGGACAGATTCCGGTAAATAAAGCCGCACTGGAAAATGAAACCGTAAAGGCAGCAGATTTCGCACCATTCCTGGAAGCAATCAAAACAGCAAAGAGCAGACCCACCGTATCCTGTTGGTCCGAAATCGACAGTGAACTGGCAACTGCAGCTACGGCTGTCATGAACGGTGATAAAACAGCACAGGATGCAATGGATGAGCTGGTTGAAAAAGTGGATGCCCTGCTTGCAGAGGAATGATGACCGCAGCGCCCGTACACAAGGTATGCGGGCCGTCTCAACGTTACTATTATATAGCAGAGAGATTACTTTCGTCAATGTAAAGTGAGCGAACAGCAGCTCATTTCAGTAACAAATAGTTCAGCCTGAGGCTAAAATGTTGCCGCCTGCAAAGCCGAAGAAGACTGCGGGCGGCAGAAAGAGGAGGTGTGTAATGAAGATAAGGCGCAAAAGCGGGATGCAGATCGCATTGCTGTTATTTCCGGGGATATTGATATTTGGCGTCTTTACGCTCTATCCCATTGCAAAGCTTTTTGTCATGAGCTTCTTTAAATGGGACTTTGGCTCCATCCTGGAACAGCAGTTGATTGGTTTGAAAAACTATAAGGATGTATTTCAGGATCCTTATTTCCACACAGTTTTTGTAAATTCCATTGTTTATACGTTGATTACCGTACCTGCGCAGATGATACTGGGACTTCTGGTTGCGCTGTTTATTCATTCCATCAGCCATTGCCGGATCTTCTTCCGGGTCAGCTATTATCTGCCTGTGATCACAAGCTGGGTAATCGCCTCTCTGGTATTCAAATATGTGTTTAACACAGAAGGTATGCTGAATTATTTTCTGGTAAATGTTCTTGGTATCGTAAACCAGAATATCCGTTGGCTGGATACAAGATGGGGTGGGATGACCATTGCCATGCTGCTGGGAATCTGGAAAGGAATCGGGTGGAATATGGTGGTCTTTCTGGCCGCTTTGCAGACGGTTTCCCAGGAATTGTATGAATCGGCTGCTTTGGACGGTGCAGGAAGTATTCGGAAGTTTTTCTCCGTGACCCTTCCAAGTATCCGGGGAACCGTGCTGTTTGCACTGGTTATGCTGACGATTGGAGGCTTTAATGTATTTACCTCCATCAAAATGATTACGGACGGCGCGCCTGGGCATCAAACGGATTCCATACTTACCTGGATGTACTATAAAGCGTTCAGCACAGGCAAGTTCGGTTATTCGGCAGCCCTTTCCTTTATTACCGCACTGGTACTTGCAGCGCTTGCAGCTGTGCAGTTTCGTCTTATGGAAAGTAAGGAGGAAGGACAATGAAATTAAAGAAAAAAAGCAGGATGCAGCTTCTGCTCTACCTATTGCTGGTCGGCGGACTGGTGATCGTTGTTCTTCCCATGATCTATATGGTCAGCACTTCGCTGAAGCCAAACGGGGCACTGTATGAGTATCCTCCCAGATTTTTTCCGGGCCTTGATGAAATCACGCCGGAAAATTACATCTATGTGCTGAATCAGGGAAAGTTTTACATCAATTTCCTGAACAGTGTGGCCGTTTCCGTGATCACGGTTGCCATTGCTGCGGCAGTAGCGTCGGCCCTTGGATTTTGCATTGCGCGGTTCCGGTTTCCGGGAAGAAATTTTATCTTTGTATTTATTATGCTGACGATGATCATTCCCGGGACTACGCTGATCGTACCTCAGTATGAGCTGGCTGTGAAGCTGAGTCTGATCAACAATCTGTGGGGATTGATTCCGTTTTATGTGGCGTGGGTCATTCCATATTCCACATTTATGATCAAAGGCTTTGTGGAAAATATTCCAAGGGAGCTGGATGAGGCGATCTATATGGATGGGGGAAGTGTGTTTGCTGTATTTTGCCATGTGGCGCTTCCGCTTTCCAAATCCGGGATCGCGTCTGTGTCCATCTTTAATTTTCTGACAGCCTGGGAGGAGTTTCCCTGGGCAAATACAGTGATCAATGACAATTTAAAAAGAACGCTGCCCATCGCCATTTCCGGCTTTTTCGGGCAGCATCAGTTTACACAGTGGGGATATGTATTTGCGTTGTCGGTATTGAGCCTGATTCCCGTATTGCTGGTGTTTATTTTCTGCCAGAAGTTCTTTGTGGCAGGTCTGACAACGGGAAGCGTGAAGGGATGAGAAGCGTATAGCATGCCTGGAAAACTTAGGTTTTCTGGGCTTTTCTCATGTGCGGATAAGAATCCCCGGAAAAATTATGTCTGGCTGTCTTTTTTCCGAGCTCATTCGTTATATTCAGAGGATGCAGTGAAAAAGCTTCCGGATGAACTTTCTGAACGGCTATTTTTTCACTTCCGGAGTGTTCAAAGGTGCAGCAGTACTCTGCCGCTCTATGATCTCATATGGGAAAAGAACCTTAATATGTTTCTCATGTCCGCCTTCTATCCGGTCAATGAGTATCTTGGCTGCCATTCGTCCCATTTCCTCAAGAGGAATATGTACGGTTGTCAACATAGGCGTTAAGTACTGCGCCATGTCAATATCATCGATGCTGGCAAGGGATACGTCCCTGGGAATGTTCAGGCCGTGCTCCTGGATGGCCCTCATGGCTCCGATTGCAGTAAGGTCGTCTGCGCAGAAAAAAGCAGTAGCATCACAGTGGCTGTCCAGAAGGCGGCATGCGCCTTTATAGCCTTCTTCTGTGGATTGAGTGATATCGGCAATATATTTTTCCTCCACCGGGATTCCGGCATTGCTTAAAGCAGCGCAATAACCAAGATAACGATTTTCATTTACTGTTTCGCCTATATAGGCGATTTTTTTATGCCCCTGATTCAGAAGATAGGTGACAACATCGTAGCTGATCTGCTCTCCGTCACAGATGATCTGGTCGTATTTGGCGTCCGGATTGTTCAATCCTGTGTAGACTACATATTGAAAATGCTGTTTTAAAAATTTCAGCAGCGGTTTGCCGCAGCGCCCCAGAACTGCAATTCCGTCCACTTCATTGGTTGCAATCATCTGCAGGGTAACGGGATCATCAATATCAAAAGCAGAAAAAGTATATTTCAGCACATAGTTATGGCGGAACGCTTCCCTTTCAATGTTCCTGGCCAGAGTTGCGAAAAAATAGTCGGATTCTCCGTCCGGGACACGGGCAAACAGGCAGGCAATGGAATGGAGAGGCTCCGCAGAAGAAGGAACGGTTGATTCCCCGGGGGATTTTGATGAATTCTCTGGGATATAATTAGTCCGCTTGACGATTTCCCAGATGCGTTCCTGAACCTCTTTGCTTGCAGAACTTTTTGCGCTTTTATGAATGACGCGGGATACGGTAGAAATCGAGACTCCGGCTTCCGCTGCAATTTCTTTCAGCGTCATATAAAACTCTCCTTTCTTGGGATCCCAATTTAGATATGAGATCATACTATAAAGTTCATTGATTCAAGTATATCTGATTTTTTGCCAAAAATATAGATAGAACTTGCGAAAAGTAAAAAAATAATAGCCAAACGTTTGCTCATCCGCCAGGGGACTTTTCAGTGGAAAATGAGTGTGCCGATGGCAGGATATATATGGAAAATGTACAAAAATGGCATGTGCAGATTATACAAAATATATAGATAACGTTTGGGTTAATTTGACTTTTAATTTGACAAAAATATGTTAAGATTAAGATACAAAGTGAAATTAAACAAAACAAATGAAGAAAAACACGGGGATTATTAAAAGATGCACAAATAATTGCAGAAAGGAAAGTTGGAACATGTCACAGAATGTATTAGTAGTACATGGAGGCGGGCCCACAGCAGTCATCAATGCATCTCTTTATGGGGTGATTGAAGAGGCGAAGAGAAATCCGGAGGTGGGAAAAGTGTACGGAGCAATTGGCGGAACGGGCGCAATTTTTTCCGAAACTTTTTTGGATCTGACCTCTTTTGAAGAGGAAAAATTAAAACTTCTTTTACATACACCGGCTTCTGCTATTGGCTCTTCCAGATATCCTTTGTATGAAAAGGACTACGAGAAAATGGCGGATATCTTTCGCAAATATGATATAAAATATGTTCTTCTCAATGGCGGAAACGGGACGATGGATGCATGCGGACATATTTATGATGTTTGCAGAGATTTGGATATCAGGGTAGTAGGAATTCCTAAAACCATAGACAATGACATTGCAATGACGGATCATTCTCCGGGATATGGCAGTGCGGCAAGATTTATTGCTGCGGCTGCACAGGAAGTAGGAGAGGATGTAAAATCTCTTCCGATTCATGTGTGCATTATGGAGGCAATGGGAAGAAATGCGGGATGGATTACTGCTGCATCCGCACTGGCAAGAAGAAAGCAGGGAGATGCGCCGCATCTGATTTATCTGCCGGAGAGAAATTTTAATGAGGATGAGTTTCTGGAGGATGTATCCAGGCTTCAGAAAGAACATGGGGGAATTGTGGTAATGGTCAGTGAGGGCCTTCATGATGCGAATGGAGAGTCCATAGTTCCGCCCATTTTTAAAACAGACAGGGCTGTTTATTATGGAGATGTAAGCGCCCATCTGGCGAACCTTGTGGTTAGAAAACTGGGAATCAAAGCGAGAAGTGAAAAGCCCGGATTATGCGGAAGAGCTTCTATAGCCCTTCAATCCCCGGTGGACAGAGAGGAGGCCAGGCTGGCAGGGGTACAGGCCCTTAGAAGTGCAGTGGATGGATCCAGCGGGGTTATGGTAGGATTTGAACGTATCCCGGGCAGCTGCTACCAGGCAGATACAAAGCTGGTACCTATTAAAGAGGTAATGCTGTATGAGCGAAAGATGCCGGACAGCTTTATCAATAACAGAGGCAACGATGTAACACAGGAATTTGTGGAATGGTGCAGGCCGCTGATCGGAGGTGACCTTCCGGAATTTCTGAATTTCAAGGATTATGTTTAAGAAGGGAGGGGAAAGGAATGAAACATATTTATCTTAATCTGAAAAGATTTGATATTCCTTCAGAGTTTGGCGGTGTCAACAGAATCGCCCCTGTTGATCGTTGGGGAAGATACATTGTAGAAAATATTCAGGAAGAGCTGGCTTCTTATGACAGCTCCAGGGTGGATTTTACCCTGTTCTTTCCGGAACTTCATCTGCTGGATGCCGTAAGGAGCTGTAAGGAAGGAAGCAGGCTGAAAATTGGAAGCCAAGGTGTTCATAGACAGGATACGTCAATTGGAGGAAACTTTGGAGCTTTTACATGCGGACGTACTGCCAATGCTATGAAAGCGGCGGGCTGCAAAGCGGTACTGATCGGACACTGTGAAGAAAGAAAAGATAAGTTGGAGATCATGGAGGCAGCAGGTACAGGTGATACGGATGCAGTAAACCGTATTTTAAATCAGGAAGTAAAAGCAGCGATTGCTGCAGGGCTGGAGGTTCTCTACTGCATTGGAGAAAATGCTGAGGAACAGGATCGCTGGCAGGAGGTTCTGGAAAAACAGATCCGTATAGGACTGGATGGAGCAGATTTTCATAAGGTGACGATTGCTTATGAACCTATCTGGGCCATCGGCCCGGGTAAAATCCCGCCGGATGCACCGTATATTCAGAAAATTGCAGCTTATGTAAAGAAAATAAGCGGCGGTCTGGATGTGGTATATGGAGGCGGCCTGAAAAAAGACAATGCGAAAATGCTTGCATCCATCCGGGAAATCGACGGCGGATTGATTGCGCTTACCAGATTTTCGGGAGAAATCGGCTACTATCCGGATGAATATCTGGAAATTATTCGTACTTACATGGAAGAGTCATAAGAAATAGGATTGTGTTCTCGTGAAAGGAGAGTAAATATGGAAAAAAAGAAAAAAAGTGTACTGCAGGCCATTCCGGGATGGGCATGGGTATTGATTTCCCTTGCAGCAGCGCTTCTGCTGTGGTTTGCATTATCAGTGAATCCGAAAACAGCACGAAGTTTCCCGTTTATTCCGTCTATTATTGACGCTGCCAAGAAGATGATCGAGAATGGTGCATTGGCACAGGATTTCTGTAGCTCTATGATCTCAATTCTGGCAGGATTTGCACTTGGGTTTGTTACTGCAGTTCCGGTAGCATTTCTCATGGCATGGTATCTGCCTGTCAGAGGGGTACTGGAACCATGGATCCAGTTCATTCGTAATATTCCGCCGCTGGCATATGTACCGCTGGTGGTTATTACTGCAGGTGTAGGAAGAAAACCTCAGATCATTGTTATCTGGATCGCAACCTTCCTGATCATGACAGTTACTATTTATCAGGGTGTAAGGAACATTGACAACACGCTTGTGAAGGCCGCAAAAGTTCTGGGCGCAAAGGACAGGGATATTTTTATTAAAGTTATTTTTCCTGCAACCACTCCGTTTATTTTAACAGCCGTTCGTCTTGGTATTTCCGTTGCGTTAACAACGCTGATCGCCGCAGAAACCACAGGGGCTACTGCAGGCCTTGGAATGAGAATCCGCTCTCTGGCGAACAGCTTTGAGACTGCCGGAATGCTGATGTATATCATTATTATTGGTATTATCGGCCTGGTTATGGAAAAAATTATTAAGTTCTTGGAAGGAAGGTTAACAGGATGGCAGGAAAAGAGAGAGTAACAAAGCTTAAGATCGACAATGTGAAAAAGGTTTTTCATACACGGAATGGTGAAATGACAGCCTTAAACGGAGTAAATCTGGACATTAAAGAGAACGAGTTTATTTGTGTAGTAGGCCCCTCCGGATGCGGAAAATCCACATTATTGAATATTATTGCAGGACTGGACACCCCAAGCAGCGGCGCAGTATATATTGATGACAAAAAAATTGAAGGAACCGGAACAGAAAGAGGCGTGGTTTTCCAGCAATATGCCTTGTTCCCATGGCTGACAGTCCTGAAAAACGTAATGTTTGGCTTGAAGTTACAGGGAAAAAGCAATGAAGAAGCAAAAGAAATTGCTATGAAATACATAAAAATGGTACAGCTGGAGGATTTCGTAAATCATTATCCAAAGGAGCTGTCCGGCGGTATGAAGCAGAGAGTGGCCATTGCAAGAGCTTATGCAGTAAAACCGGAAGTGCTGCTGATGGACGAGCCTTTTGGAGCCCTGGACGCGCAGACAAGGACACAGCTTCAGACAGAACTTTTGAAAACCTGGGAAAGTGAAAGAAAGACATGTTTCTTTATTACCCATGACGTAGATGAAGCAATTATTCTTGCCCAGAGAGTCATTATTATGAGTGCAAGGCCGGGACGTATTAAAGAAATCGTAGACATAGATATTCCTTATCCACGTGACCAGGAAACAAAGATGAGTCCGCGATTTATGGAACTTAAGAATCATATCTGGAGCCAGGTATATCAGGAGTATCTGGAAGTAAGAAAATAATATTTTGACCGTCCGGAAGAAGGAGAGCGGCTCAGAACAGAGTGTAACAAGATGACACAGAATTTATGGATCAAATGAAAGGAAAGGATGAAGAAAATGAAAAAAACATGGAAAAAGTTAGCAGCACTTGCGATGACAGCAGCTATGACTGTATGCGGCGCATCGATTCCCGTAAGTGCAGAAGAGGAAGCGGAAAAAGTAACAATAAACGTAGCTTATATGCCTGATTATGCAAGCCTGAACGGTCTGATCTCCGCCATCCAGCTGGGATACTTTGAAGAGGAAAACCTGGATGTACAGCTTACGGAATTTGCAGATGGTCCTACCATTATCCAGGCAATGGAGTCAGGATCTATTGATGTGGGTTATGTCGGACAGGGAGCCCATAAACTCTGCATCAACGGAAAAGCATCAATCTTTGCCCTTGCACATGTATCCAACGGTGACGCTGTGATCGGAAGCAAAGAAAAAGGAACGGATACCATTGAGGGATTAAAAGGAAAAACCATTGCCTATTCATCAGGAACATCCAGCGAAGATATTCTGACGAAAACGCTGACAAAAGCAGGACTGACCATGGATGATATTACAGCTATGGATATGGATGCAACAAACATTGTAACTGCTATGCTTTCCGGAAGTGTTGATGCCTGCGCCACATGGGTACCGAACTCTTTGAAGATCCTTCAGGAAATGGGAGATGACGGTATTCAGCTTACGGACAACAAGACATTTATTGACCAGACCGTATCTCTTGCAAGCTGGATTGCAATGCCTGCATATGCAGAGGAAAACCATGATCTTCTTGTGAGATTTGCAAGAGCCCTTTATAAAGGATTTGATTATCGTGCAGATCACAGCCATGACGATGAGGTGTGCGGATGGATCGCAGATAAGATTAAACTTGATAAGCAGACGCTCCTGGATCAGGTAAATGTTGCTGACTGGACTACAAGCGAATTTGTAAGAGATTATGCGGATGAAGTGAAGGGCTATTATGAACTTCAGCAGACCTCATTTGTGGAGAACGGAAGCTGCGAGGAAACACCGGTAGAGAACTATGTTCTCTTTGACATCATGGAAGAAGCCTGCAAAGAATGAGAATGATCGGAGATTGCACAGGCAGAAATGTCTGTGTAATCTTTAAAGAGAAACCTGCATAAGGACAGGAGAAAGAAGTGAAAAGATGTTAGTTACAAGCAAAGAGATGTTGGAAAAAGCCCGCAGAGAACATTATGCAGTACCTGCCATGAACACCCAGGGAGGAAATTACGACATTATCTGGGCAATCTGCAGGGCTGCGGAAGAAATGCACTCCCCTGCCATTCTTGCCCATTATGTGACGACCGGTGCGTACTCCGGAGATGACTGGTTTGCGGAGGTCTGCAAATGGTGTGCCAAAAAAGTAAGTGTACCCATCGCGATCCATCTGGATCATGGAGACAGTTTTGAGATCTGTATGAAGTCCCTGAAAAATGGATTTACCTCTTTAATGATCGACGGATCCACAAAACCGATAGAGGAAAATGCAGCACTGACAAATGAGGTAATAAAAACAGCCAGGTGTTTCGGCGTCCCTGTAGAGGCAGAAATCGGGGAACTTTTGAGACTGGACAGCGACGGAGCTGCTCAGGAGAATAAAAATGTGGCAGATCCCAGGCAGGTTCGCCGCTTTCTGGAACTTTGCCATCCGGATTCCCTTGCAATTGGAATCGGAAATGCCCACGGATATTACAGGGGAGAGCCGGATATCAGATTGGAGGTTCTGGAAGAAGCAGGGAAGTTTACGGATATTCCCTTTGTCCTTCATGGATGTACAGGAATGAAAGAAGATATTATCAAAAAAGCGATTCAGCTTGGTGTGGCAAAGATTAATTTTGGCACGGAAATTCGCTATAAATATGTAGAACACTATCAGGAAGCATTAAGGACGAATCATCAGGGGCATTCCTGGAAGCTGTCACAGTATGCAAATGATGCCCTGACAGAGGACATTAAAAAGATCATCCGTCTGGCAGGTTCTGAAGGAAAAGCTTAACAATGAATGAGACCGGAGATATCCGTTTGACATAAGGAGGAAATGAAGAGTGAAAAAAAACAGTGAACTGACTTATCAAGAAATCTACCAGCAGCCGGCATCCTTTCAGGCAGTAAATGCTTCTCTGGATGATATTTTCAGAACTCTGGATCAGGTTTTCTTCAGCGGAAAAACCTATGAGGAACTGATCTTTACAGGGTGCGGGACATCTTTATATCTGGCTCAGGCGTCCGCAGCTGCATTTTCCGCTTATACCGGAATCCCTGCAAAAGGAGTCCCCTGCTCGGAACTGTATTATTTTCCGGAAAGCTATATAAAAGACAGAAATGTGCTGATTCTTCCTATTACCAGAAAAAGCTACACCACGGAAGTAAGGATGGCGATCGATAAAGTACGTTCTTATCCGAAGGTTACCACTCTGGCGATTACCTGCGACAAAGACAGCGAAAAATATAATGATTACTTTATTCTCTCACCGGATACTGCAGAAGAAAGCGTAATTATGACCCGTTCTTTCACAAGTATGGTGTACATGGCCGTGATCATGGCCATGTATGTGGGAGGAAAAAGGGAAGAAATTACCCAGATGGCAGATTATGCCCGGTTTTCTGAGAAAATATTGAAGGATATGGATGAACTGGCAAAAACAATACTGAAGGAACATGAGAACCTGAATCTTTTTATTACACTTGGCCAGGGCATTTACTATGGAATTGCAAATGAGTGCATGAATAAAATGAAAGAAATGGGGCTCAGTAACTCGGAGGGCTATTATGATCTGGAATACCGCCATGGACCAATGAGCCTTGTAGATGAAAATACGCTGATTCTGTGTCTGAGCAATCAGGCCTGCAGAGAGGGCGACAAAACCCTTATGGAGCAGATGAAAAGTTATGGCGCGGTTGTTGCTGTCCTGGGCGGAGAACTGGGAGATACCTTTGACCGGATCGCCGATTATACGTATTCCATGGAAGAGGGATGGAATGACATGCAGTACAGTGCAGTCATCGGGTTTATCGGCCAGCTGCTGGGATATTACATTGCCGAAAGCAAAGGACTGGATGCAGATTCCCCGAGACATCTGACCCAGGCGATCGTACTGAAATAGCAGAGGATAATAAAAACAGGGCTTATGCAGCGGCAAAATCCGGTTGTATAAGCCCTGTTGTGCTAAGAGCGATGATAAAAGCACAGGTAAAATCATGATGTGAGATCAGCAAAGGTTCTGCGGTTTCTGCTTAGTTTGCAGCAGCTGTCTCTCTTGGCAATGTAAAAGGGAAGTATGGTCCGCATGGGAAGCCGGTGTCCCCCGTTAATACGGTCGATCAGGATCTTGGCTGTGATTCTGCCCAGATCCTCCAGAGGAATATGGACAGATGTGAGCATGGGAGACAGGTATTGGGCTGTTTCGATATCATCCACGCTGATGACAGAAATATCCTGGGGAATCCGGAAATTCTTTTCTTTCAGGGCATGGATTACACCAATGGCGGTGGTGTCATTTGCACAGAAGATGGCGGAAATATCAGCTTTATTGTGCATTAACGTATTTGCTCCCTTGTAGCCGCCGTCAGCAGAAAGCCGCACATTAGCCGCGTTTTTCTGAAAAAAGGGGAGTCCAAGTTTGGCAAGTGCTTCCTTGTAACCGCTGAAGCGCACCTCATTGTTCTGTTCTCCCACATAGCCGATCCTGGTATGACCAAGCTCCGCCAGATAGGAGATGGCAGTATAGGAGATATCGCTTCCGTCGCATACAACCTGGTCATACTGATTCCCCATGGGATTCAGGCCGGTATAGATGACATTTTTGTAGTTTTGCGTAAAAAAGTTCAGAAGTTTTCGCTCGTAACGCCCAAGAATTACCACGCCATCCACAGGAAACTGTGCAAGCTGCCTGGAAATGTCAGGATTGGCAATATCCATTGCAGTAAAGGAATGGCGGATGAAGTAGTTGCTCTTGAATGCCTCCTGTTCAATGGATTTGGCAATTTGTGAAAAAAAAGGATCGGAAACTGCAGAATTGCTTCTTGCGTAAATGCAGGCAATTGATTTGGGTACCGCGTCCTGAATTTGGGTATTTTTGCCAAACTTCAGACTACGGGCTGTGGCATTTGGGGTATATCCGCTTTTTCGTACGATATCCCATATGCGTTCCTGGACTTCAGGACTTGCAGCCTTTGTATTTTTCTGGTTTATTACTCTGGAAACCGTGGAAATAGAGACATTTGCTTCTTTGGCGATTTCTTTCAGCGTCATAAAAAAAACCTCGCAATTCTTAAAAAATCTTTATAGACAATTATACAGGAATTCCTGGAAAATTACAATAAAGATTAGGAAAACGTTTGCGTGATTTTAGGGCAAATTTGCGTTGATTTGGTTGAACAGAAACAGGGAATCAACTATAATGAAATTAGTAAAATTTAAGACAGTTTATAAAATCAGGGAGGGAAAAATGGTATGGGACATAGCTATTACGGCTATACAAAGGAAGAACTGTTGGGGAATTCGCCTAAGCTTCCGGTGATCGTGATGGAGGACAATGAAGCGGTATTTCGTTCTATTGCAGAGGAAATGGCTGCAGAGATTAGGAAACATAACGAAAAAGGAGAGAAGACAGTATTTATTTGTCCGGTAGGTCCTGTGGGGCAGTATCCTTTCTTTGTGAATCTGGTGAATGAACAGAACATCAGTCTTAAGAATGTATGGTTTATTAATATGGATGAGTATCTGGATGACGAGAAGCAGTGGATTTCCAAAGAACATCCCTTAAGCTTTCGAGGTTTTATGCAGCGTACCGTCTATGATCGGATCCGCCCGGAGCTTGTCATGCCGGAAAACCAGAGAGTATTTCCGGACCCCGGACATCCGGAATACGTTCCTGAACTGATTGAAAAGCTTGGAGGCGTGGATATTTGTTTTGGGGGAATCGGGATTAACGGGCACGTGGCGTTCAATGAAGCAGACCCTGCTCTTACCTGCGAAGAGTTTCTGGCACAAAAGACCCGTGTACTGGAGATTACAAAAGAAACCAGAACGGCTAATGCCATTGGTGATTTTAACGGTGCGTTAGAAGATATGCCTCGTTACTGTGTGACGATCGGCATTTATGAGATCGCCCATGCAAGGAAAATCCGTCTGGGCTGTTTTCGGAACTGGCATCGTGCAGTGGTGCGGAGAACCGCATATGGAGAGGCCGCGTCTGATTTTCCGGTATCGCTGCTTACCTCACATCCGGATATCAACCTGAAGATCACAGAGTTTGTGGCAGCATTAAATTGAGGAATCTGTCACTGTACAGAGAAAGAAGGAAGAGCATGAGCGTTCGGATTATCAATGGGAAAATATATAAAAAAGGGGCCTTTACAGAGGAAGACCTGCTCCTGGAAAATGGAAAGATCATTTCGCCTGAAAGTGTGCATACAGAGGAAGTAATTTATGATGCAGGGGGAAATTATGTAGTACCTGGCTTTATTGATGTACACACACATGGAGGAGCCGGTATAGACGTAAATGCAGCAGACCGGAAGGGGTTTGAAAAAATCGGACATTTTTTTGCCAAACAGGGAACCACATCCTGGCTGTGTTCTATTTTGACTGATACGAAAGAGCAGACTCTTAAAACAATCAAAGAAGCAGTGAAGCATCAAAAAGCACAGAAGAACGGGCATGAGAACTGTGCGGATCTTCTGGGAATCCATCTGGAAGGCCCCTTCCTGGCACCGGAATATAAAGGGGCAATGCCGGAGTACCTGCTGATTTCCCCGGACGTGGAGCTTCTGAAAGAATACCAGCAGGCAGCGGAAGGGACTATTCGCTATATGACTGTTTCACCGGAAGTGCCGGGTGTGCCGGAAGCAATAGGAGAAATGACAAAGCTTGGCATCAAAGCGGCCATTGGCCATTCCGGCGCAGATTATGATACTTCATGGCGCTGTATTAAGGAAGGTGCGGTATCCGCAACCCATACCTTTAATGCAATGAAACTGCTCCATCAGCATTATCCTGCGATCATGGGAGCAGTTCTGGAGTCAGAGATTTACTGCGAGGCAATTTGTGACGGACGTCATCTTCACCCGGGAACAGTTCGTTTTCTTTTGAAAATGAAGGGAATGGATAAAGTGATTGCCATAACGGACTCCATTATGGCAGCGGGGCTTCCGGACGGAGAATATATGCTGGGAGTAAATGAAGTTGTGGTAAAAGACGGGGATGCGAAACTGAAATACGGAGATTCCAGAGCAGGAAGTACCCTTACAACAGGGCAGGCCCTGAAAAATCTGATTTCCTTTACAGGAAAGTCTCTGGAAGAGATTTTACCGCTTTTCACCAGTAATCCCGCCAGAATGCTGGGAGCCGAAGAACGGATCGGAAGTCTGGAAACAGGAAAAGACGCAGATGTGGTAATTCTGGATCCGGCATATTCTGTTGTGGATACATTTGTAAAAGGAAGAAAAATACAATCATGATTGATGATACCAGGGAGGAGATCATATGCCTTTAATACCGTTAAGACCATTACTGGAAACTGTAGATAAGTATCATTTTGCCCAGGGAGCTTTTAATGTAAATGCAGCAGCTCAGGCAAAAGCAGCAATCGAAGTTCATGAAATGTTCCGTTCAGCAGCAATCCTTCAGGGCGCAGATCTGGCAAACGGATTTATGGGAGGAAGAGCGGACTTCTTAAATGCTACACTGGAAGATAAGAAGATCGGCGCCAAAAATATTGCGGACGCAGTAAAAAAATATGCGGAGAAGTCTTCCATTCCGGTAGTACTTCATCTGGATCATGGCAAAAATTTTGATTCCTGCAAAGCAGCGATTGAGGGCGGATATACCTCTGTTATGATTGATGGATCCAGCCTTCCTTTTGAGGAAAATGTGGAGCTTACCCGTGAAGTGGTGAAATATGCCCATGAAAGAGGTGTTTCTGTAGAGGGAGAGCTGGGGGTTCTTGCAGGTGTGGAAGACCATGTATTTTCCAGCACGTCTACTTATACAAATCCGTTAAAAGCGGTGGAATTTTTTAAAAAAACAGGCTGTGACGCACTGGCGATTTCCTATGGAACCATGCATGGTGCTTCCAAAGGCAGGAATGTAAAACTGAGAAAAGAGATTGCTGTTGCCATTAAGGAATGCCTGATGCATGAAGGGATTTTCGGCGTACTGGTATCTCATGGCTCCTCTACAGTACCGAAATATATTGTTGACGAAATCAATGCACTTGGGGGAAATATACAGAATGCTTACGGAATTTCCATTGACGAACTGAAAGCAGCAATTCCGTGCGGTATCGGCAAGATTAACGTGGATACAGATATTCGTCTTGCAGTTACCAGAAATATGAAGGAATTTTTTGCAAAGCATCCGGAGAAAAGAGAGAGCCGATCCGTCGGAGGCGTGTACCGCCTTCTGGAAGCGAAAAAAGAGCAGTTTGATCCCAGGGTATTCCTGCCCCCCATTATGGATACGGTGATGTACGGGACGATTCCAGATGAAGATACAGCATCGTTGATGACAGTGATTGAAAATGGCGTAAAAGAAGCAATCGGCACTCTGATCGTGGAATTTGGCTCTTACGGAAAAGCACCGCTGGTAGAAATGGCAAGCCTGGAGGAAATGGCGGAACGTTATCGCAAGGGTCCCGGATCAGAGAGGATGGGCAGATGACTTTTGTACTGACTGCATTTGTTGCCATAGCGGGGAGTTTTATACAGAGCTGCAGCGGCTTTGGGTATGCGATCATCTGTATGGCTTTGTGGCCCTTGTTTATGCCTTTTTATACGGCATCCATATTAGAGGCTATTGCAGCATTTTTTATGGTGGTTTATATTGCAGTGAAATTCCGGAAAGCTATTGACTGGAAACTCCTTCTTCCTGCTGTGCTTATGGCTGCGGTTACCAGCTTCCTGGGGGTGAATACCCTGATGGCACTGGATGAAGCTGTTTTATCAAAAATCATGGGAACGGTGCTTCTTGTACTGGCTGTGTATTTTATCTTCTTTATGAATAAGGTGCATATGAGGGCGGGAATTATTTCCGGCCTGGCAGCAGGGGCAGTCAGCGGTTTCTGCGGAGGGCTGTTTAATATAGGAGGCCCTCCCATGGTGGCATATTTTCTCTCTGTAACAAAGGATAAGGAAAAATACAATGCCACTCTTCAGATGTTTTTTACGGTAAATACGGCATGTATTTTTTTGATCCATGTTTTTCAGGGACATGTATCTGCGTCTATGGTGCCGCTGATCGCGGCTGCCTTAGCGGGAACAGCAGCGGGGACTGCAGCAGGCATGGCAGTGTTTCGAAAACTGACGATGGAGGGAATCCGGAAAGCCGTATATATTTTTATGGTATGTGCCGGAATGTATCTTCTGTTGTCATGAGAAATCATTCCGGAAGAGAACAGATACACCGGAAATAACAGAAAGCAGAGGAGAAGAATATGGGACAGACACTTTATTTGGAGTGCTGCAGCGGTATCAGCGGAGATATGACTGTGGCAGCACTGCTGGATCTGGGGGCTGATCCGGCAGTTTTGGAAAAAGGAATTGCAAGTCTTGGAATTGATGGATATAAACTTTGTATCTCCAGAGTGAAAAAGTCTGGAATAGATGCCTGTGATTTTGCAGTGCTTCTGGATCCGGAGCATGAGAATCACGATCATGATATGGAGTATCTGCATGGCTTCGGCCATGAACATGCACAGGAAAGTACACAGGAACATACGCATGAACATGCACACGAGCATATACAGGAACATACCCACAGAGGGCTTTGGGAGATTCTTGGAATTATTCAAAGTGCTGATATAACGGAAAAAGCCAAGGAAACGGCAGAACGGATTTTTCGGATTCTTGCTGAGGCGGAGGCAAAGGCTCATGGGACAGAAATAGAACAGGTACATTTTCATGAAGTGGGAGCCGTAGATTCCATTGTGGATATCGTAGGCGCAGCGATCTGCTTTGATAATCTCCAGGCAGACAGGATTATCGTAAAAGAACTGTATGAAGGACAGGGATGTATCCGATGCCAGCACGGAATCATTCCGGTGCCTGTACCTGCGGTTATAAATATTGTACAGCAGCAGAAGCTTTCTCTTCACATTACAAATGTACAGGGAGAACTTGTTACCCCTACAGGTGCGGCAATCGCGGCAGCAGTGCGTACTTCGGACAAGCTTCCGGACACCTTTACGGTAAAGAAGGTCGGGATCGGGGCTGGAAAGAGAGATTACGGGACTCCGGGATACCTGCGTGTCATGCTTATTTCAGAAGAATAAAAAGAGATTTGGCGGAATCTGTAATGAGAATAAAAAATAAATAATGATATATAAGGAAGGGAGATTCACGATGAAAATTGATTTTGAGTATGGACAGGGAACAATGGCAGCAGAGCTGCCGGATAGTACGGATATTTTCATTCCGGGTGAAACTGTAAAGGATCCGGCTTATATTCCGGAAGATCAGCTGGAAGCAGCTTATCTGGAAAGCCTGGCAAATCCTATCGGAATGCCGACTTTGACAGAGCTGGCAGGAAAGGGAAAGACGGTTACGATTATTGTACCGGATCGTGTAAAAGGCGGTGAACAGGCCACCAGCCACAGAAAATTAAGCATTAAATATATATTGAAAGAGCTGTATGCAGCAGGTGTTGAGAAAAAGGATATCCTTTTTATTATTTCCAACGGGCTTCATCCCAGAAGCAAAGAATCTGATGCGAAAGCTATTTTCGGGGAAGAACTGTTTCATGAATTCTGGCATACAGGACAGATCATCAGCCACGACAGTGAAGATCAGGAACATATGATATATCTGGGAACCACAAGAAGAGGCGATCCTGTTTACATGAATAAATATGTGTTTGAAAGTGATATTCCGATTCTGATCGGACATGTACAGGGGAACCCATACGGCGGATATTCAGGCGGATATAAACATAGTGCAACCGGTATTACAAACTGGAAATGCATTGCAAGCCATCATGTGCCGGCCGTGATGCACAGAGCTGATTTTACCCCTGTAAACGGCGGAAGTCTCATGCGCAATAAATTCGATGAAATCAGTATGCATATGGAAGAGAAGATGGGACATCCCTTTTTCTGCTGTGATGCAGTACTGGATACACAGTCCAGACAGATCGCCATCTATTCCGGTTATGCGAAGGAAATGATGCCGGTAAGCTGGAAGCTTGCAGATAAGAGAACTTATGTACATTGGGCTGAAAAAAAATATGATGTTCTTGTTTTCGGAATGCCCCAGAAGTTCCATTATGGTGACGGAATGGGAACCAATCCCATTATGATGATGCAGGCGCTAAGTGCACAGGTGCTTCGCTTTAAGAGAGTGATGAGTGACAACTGTGTCATTATCTGTTCATCCATCTGCAACGGATATTTCCATGATGAATTATGGCCGTATCTGCGGGAATTGTACCATGCGTTCCAGCATGATTATATGAATACCCTGCCTGATATGAACCGGCTGGGTGAATATTTTGCAACGAATGAGGAATATATCCGCAAGTACCGTTTTACTAACGCCTTCCATCCGTTCCATGGATTTTCCATGATGTCCTGCGGCCATATTGCAGAAATGAACACCAGTGCAATTTATATCGTAGGCGCGCAGGAACCGGGATATGCAAGAGGCATGGGATTAAAAACGCGGGCTACATTTGAAGAAGCACTGGAAGATGCGAAGAAGAAATATGTCGGCAGGGAACCGAACATTCTGGCATTGCCTATGACCTTCAAGAAAGCGGCAGTACATCTCTGTATGAAAAATCCGGCAGAGGATTGTATGGATGAATATGGACATTGCCATATGTAAACCGAGTGGTTGTGATAGATATGAGTGGTGTACGAAAGAAGGCAGCTATTACATTTTCAAATCGCCAGTTTAGAAATAACGCAGAACATTCTGGAGATAGAAACTGGCTGCAGATTGATGGAGGAGCTGCATTTAAAACGGTTCAAGAGCTTTTGGAGCAGTTAACTTGTAAAAAATAATATGGATACATACGGCATCTGTTAAAATGACAGGTGCCATTTTTATAATCAGAAAACTGGTATTTATATTTATTCACAGGTCTTTGGGGCGGCGTAATAATTAATTTCATTCCTCACCGCTGGTATCATAGCATTTTTATGGTGAAGTGTTCAAATTTATGCTATACTATAAAAAGTTATCGGTATCAGATATTTATGATAAGGGAACGAAGATTAGAAATGCGGCAATATTTTAAGCGAAAGGATAGTCGCGTATGAATCATTATATTACTCAGATTGAAATTGAGGAATTACGACACCTGTCAGATATATGTATTGATTTAAAGCCGGATGTGCGGACCAATTTGCTTCTGACAGGTAAAAACGGATCCGGGAAAACTACGGTTTTGCAGGCATTATTCCAGGAAGGAAAGTATATTTTGGCGTTGCATATTGGATTGCAGAAAACGATATTGCCTTTTTTGACAAGCTTTTTTCCAAAAATACAATTTATTGTTTCTACACATTCACCTTATATTTTAAATTCTATAGAGAATTGTGTGATCTATGATCTTGAAAAAAAGATTCGTATGGAGGATATGTTACGATACTCCGCTGAAGGAATAGGAGAAGGTTATTATGGAAGAGAAAATTACATTATGCGGTGATAATTGTAGTGAATGCCCAAGATATCAGGCTCAAAGCGAAGCGGAATTGAAGAAAACGGCGGAACTTTGGTACAGGGTGGGATGGAGGGACTGTATTGTGTCCAATGAGGAAATCAGATGCACGGGCTGTTCCTCTCATAAAGAATGTACATATCACCTGGTAGAATGCACCAGAGAGCATAAAGTAGAAAAATGCAGTCAATGCGGGGAGTTTCCCTGCGAAAGGATCAGGAACATGCTGCGGCGTTCCGGGGAATATCAGAAGAGGTGTACGGAAGTATGCTCACAGGAGGAATATCAGAAATTGGAAAGGGCTTTTTTTAATAAAGAGAATAACCTTAGAAAATAGAAATTTTGCAGTCCGTGAAAAAGGGCTGCATATTTTTTGCTTTTTTGTGACGAAAGTCTATTTGGTGCGTCATATAAGCAGAAGGAGGTGAAGGGCACCGGAAATGGATATAGAGGAATTGTATCATCGATATTTTACGGCTGTTTACAAATATTTATTTTCCATTTCCCAGGATAAACATATTGCAGAGGAACTGACACAGGAAACGTTTTTTAAAGCGCTGCAGAAAATTGACGATTTTCGGGGGCAGTGCGATGTGAGGGTGTGGCTGTGCCAGATTGGAAAACATGCATATTATGATTATTTGAGAAAAAAAGGGCGGCTGTTTTCCATAGAAGAGGAACAGGAATCTATCCAGGAACGAAGCCTGGAACAGGATCTTGAGATAAAGGAAAGCGTTTGGGGGCTTCACAGAATTTTACATGATCTGAAGGAACCGTATAAGGAAGTATTTTACCTTCGTACTTTTGGTGAAATGCCATTCCGGGAGATCAGCAGTCTGTTTGGGAAAAGCGAGAGTTGGGCGAAAATGACCTACTTAAGGGCAAAAAAGAAAATAAGGGAGGCAATGAAAAGTGAAGATTACATGTGAAGTGATCCGGGATCTGCTGCCATTATATGTAGATCAGATGTTAAGCTCTGACAGTTTAAAGCTGGTGGAGGAACACCTGGAAGTCTGTGAATCCTGCAGAAAGTTTTTGGAAGAGCTGCAAAAAGAATCGAATTATCCGGATATGCTGCACAAGGATAAGGAGATAGAGGAAGATGCCAGGGCGGCCTTTCGGGGGATACGCCGCACTCTTTTGAAAAAGAGGATTCTGGCGGTATGAAAACGTATTACGGAAGGATATCTTCCATTGTTTCTCCAAATCAGAAGGTGCAGTTTCTGCGTGTCCTGGAAACTGCGGAAGTGAGGAAGAGGTATCCCTCTGAGGAATGCTTTATGCTGGTTACGGATTATGGAAACCAGATTGCCCCTGAAAAGCGGACAATACTTGATGAGGACAAACTTAGCGGAATCGAAAAGGTATATTATCTGAATGAGGAGGATGTGAATTTTCATTTTGATTATGAAAATGAGGAGATTGGAGAACAGCAGACCAGGGAATTGGAAGAAAAATCTATTCTGCTGTGGGACGCTGCGGCGGATGAAAAAGAATGAACAGGAGGAAGATTGTGAGCAGAAGAAAATTGGCAGGAGTGTGTATGGTACTTTTAATTGCAGCGCTGACAGGATGCGGAAGCGAGGCATCTGTGCGGAAAGAAGATAAAATGATGCTGCCGGAAAACGCGAAAGCTATGGAAAATGCAGTTGGCCAGGGCTTTACGCCCCAGGAAGGTTCCCATATTGACAAGAAGGGCAATATTGTGGACAAGGAGGGAAATACCTTTAATAAAGAAGGCAAATGGCAGATTCCCGAGGGCGGCCGCGTAGACTCCAAAGGCCGGATTATTGACAAAAACGGCCGTGTGATGGGCGGCGGAGCCACCGTAGGTTCTGTAGGATAAAATACAAAGATACTTTTCCCGGGAGCCATGGATTTGTAACCAGAGAGACGAACTGGAGTTATGATACGGACGGAATCTGGCCCGCAAAAAATCCTGCCTGGAGAGAAGCTTTTCAGGATCGTGCAGCCAGGCTTTATGAGAGGGATAAAAATCATACCTGTGTGGTGATGTTCAGCCTTGGAAATGAAAGCAATTATGGAGATAATTTTGCTGCCATGAGCAATTATATCAGGGAGCGGGAAGGGGTAAGAACCGGATTCCGCAGGCTGATTCATTATGAAAATACTTATAATAATAATCCGCAGAAAAAAGACCCGGATACAGTGGATGTAGTCAGCCGGATGTACTGGACTCCCGGAGAAATGCAGAACTATCATGATAGATTCCGGAGAGCCGGTATGGCACTTATCTTCGTCTTTCCATGTGGAATCATGATGGAAAAGAAATCGCGTTTGAGCAGATAGAACTTGGCACACCGCAGCTGCAGGAGAATGGAAAGGGCAGTGCACAGATTAAAGAAAAGGGAGAGTTTGCCCTGATCAAAGGAGAAGATTTCTGTTATCGCTTCAATCTGCACTACGGCTGGCTGGAAATGAGAGCAATGCCCAAAAGGAATATGTACCATATGTCAAGCCCCAGGAACACGGAAGCCACTATAATACCAAATACCTGAAGATCGGAAAATATGCTTTTGTATCACGTCAGGGCTTTTCCTGCAATGTATCAGAGTATACATCACAGGAGCTGACGGAAAAAGCCCATGGATTTGAACTTTCAAAAGATGAATACACCAATGTGAGGATTGACTATAAAGTCAGCGGCATCGGTTCCGCAAGCTGCGGTCCGGAACTTATGGATAAATATAGAATGAATGACGGGCATGTGCATTTTGCATTTTCCATTATTCGGGAGTGATAGGGCAAACATAAAAGTTGACTTTAGGAATCAGATGTATATACTGAAATAAGAGCAGAATACGAAAGACAAAGGAGATTAAAAAAATGGCGTGTACAACAATGCTTGTTGGAAAAAAAGCAACTTATGACGGATCTACAATGATCGCAAGAAATGACGATTCCTGTTCCGGACGTTTTACCCCGAAGAAGTTTGTGGTAGTTCATCCGGAAGAACAGCCTGTACTTTATAAATCTGTCATTTCCCACGTGGAGATCGCGCTCCCGGAAAATCCCATGCGATATACCTCTATGCCAAATGCTTTGAAGGGGGAGGGAATCTGGGCAGGAAGCGGAGTCAATGAGGCGCAGGTAGGGATTACCGCGACCGAGACGATCACCTCCAATCCCCGGGTACTGGGAGCAGATCCCCTGGTGGTTTACCAGCCGGCAAAAGACGGAAACGAAGAAGTCCCGGGAGGAATTGGGGAAGAGGATATTGTTTCCATAGTTCTTCCTTATATTCACAGTGCCAGAGAAGGCGTGCAGAGACTGGGAAGCCTTCTGGAAAAGTACGGTACATATGAAATGAATGGAATTGCCTTTCAGGATAAAGATGAAATATGGTGGCTGGAAACCATTGGCGGACATCATTGGATCGCAAGGCGTGTTCCGGATGATGCTTACGTGGTAATGCCAAATCAGCTTGGACTGGATCAGTTTGACCTGGAGGATGCACTGAATGAACAGAAAGAATATATGTGTTCTTCGGATATGCGGGAATTTATAGAGAAAAATCATCTTGACCTTTCCCTTGATGGAAAACTGAATCCCAGAGATGCTTTTGGAAGTCATGATGACTCGGATCATGTATATAACACACCCCGTGCATGGTATATGCTGCGCTGCATGAATCCCCGGACAAAAATATGGGACGGGTCTAATGCGGAATATTCTCCCATTTCAGATGATCTGCCCTGGTGCATGGTTCCGGAGAAAAAGATTACCGCAGAAGATGTAAAGTATGTGCTTTCCTCCCATTATCAGGGAACGCCCTATGATCCGTACGGATCCTATGGGGACAATTCCATGCAGGGAGCCTATCGTTCCATCGGAATCAACAGGAATGATTTTATTTCTCTGATCCAGATGCGGCCGGAACACGAGAAGGACAGCAGAACCATTGAGTGGGTTGCCTATGCTTCCAATGCCTTTAATGCCATGGTTCCATTTTATGCGGATGTAGAAGAGACACCGGAGTATCTTTCCAATACTACGGGAGCGGTTTCCACAGATAATTTTTATTGGACAAGCAGAATGATTGCTGCCATGGCGGATGCTTCCTACAAAAGCTCTGTTTTCCATGTGGAGCGCTATCAGGAGTATGTGGCTTCCAAAGGGCATGAACTGATCTGCCGCTATGATGCATTGCTGGAACAGGAGAAAGATGCAGAAAAGCGCATGGCCTTGAAAAAAGAAGCAAATGAGGAAATCGCAAAGATGCTGAAGGAGACTTCCCTGGATACGCTGGATAAAGTCTTATATGAACTGAGCTGCCAGATGAAAAATGCATATTCAAGGTCGGATGCGTGAGAGAGTGAGCGCATATCTGTAAACCCCTCGCCCCTCAGGATTGAGGGGCATGGGTGAGATAATTTGTTACGGTTATTTCCAATAAAGTTCCAACAGTTTTTCTGCATCTGCCTCTTCCAGGGTATATTTTTCCATGATATGCTGTATGGCACTTTTACGGTCAGGAAGGAATTTCTGAAGGAGTTCAATATAATCAGCGGTCATCTGTTGTTTCATAGCCTTTGCTGCATCGGCTTCTGCTTTTGCTGCATCAGTTTCTGCTTTCGATGCCTTAAGCTGCTCCAGAGCATCCTGGAGTTCTTTCCGGGCTTCAGCCGTTTGCTTCCGTTCCCACTGGATGTCCATTTTTTCCATATTTTCAAATAGATACCCCATTTTCTTTTCACTCCTTATCTTACTGATGTAAGTATCTGATTCCTCTTCCGGTACGTTCAGCCTTCGGCAAAGACTCGCGGTAATTCTGGCAATGACATCGACGGCACTTTGGGGAGTATCCGCCAAAATGGAGTCTACCTTATCCGGATCGATATCATGCAGTTCCCGGAAGTCTGCTGCTTCCTGCACTTTGTTCAGTATCATCAGAAGGGACATACCATCGCCCTGTTCCAGGAGGGCCTGGTTTGTATAATCCCGAACGCGGATGACCCGGTAGGCAAAATCCGGGATGTATTTGTCCAATGCTTCCCCCATATCCGTCACGCGGCTTTTGAGGTTCAGATCTGCAGTCCAGGCTCCCTTTCCTTCATAGTACACCAGAGGGAAGATGAAGGGATAGCGGAAGTCTTTGTTGTGACAGTTCCATCCATACTTGCTTTTGATCTCTTTTTCCCAGTCTTTCCAGATACACACCATATAGGTGAGAAGCTGCATGGACACGTTGTGGTCTACAGAGCTTTTGTGGTCAATGAGCGGGACGATGTAAATGGGCAGTTCATTCGTCCCCGGGTTCTGCCTGATGCGTACCACTGTGTCTGAATTCAGCTCCACTTCATCAAAAGTATGGTAGCGCAGGGAAACCGTTTCAATATCCTCCGGCTGCACATTCTGAAATTGCGGCAGGCCGGAAAAATCGCGAAGAAACTGGGCACAGAGTATAGGATTCTCAAAAATGCGCTTGCTGTTTACGTCTGCGTTTTGGAAAGTGCTGCTGTCCGTTTCTGAAGGAGAAACCGGCTGTTTCTCTGCTGCTTTTATGGCAGAACTTTTTACGTTGTTGGCTTTGATACGGCGTTTGTTTTTGTTGTTTTTCCTCATAGATCCTCCTTTGATAATAGGGATACAGGAGGAAAAATGCTTTCCGCCTGCATTGTGGGTAATATTGGAATAATTTGGCGAAAAGCCTGAAATATTCATCTGCGGCAGGAGGAAACCTGCACGAAAAAGATGAAGTTCTCTTATGTAGGAGACATCTTAAGTTGTTAATTATATCTGAACATATTGTACTATGAAATCGATTTGGATGCAACTACTTTATAATTATTTAATAAAAAAACTGCGTTAGCGTGTTACATTTCATGGGGTGGAGAAGGGAGGAACGGACGCCTGACTATGTGGGATGCGGTTTCGGAGCACAAGAAACAGTAAGTTCCCTATACTTCTGCTAAAAACGTTCAGAAAATCCGTGAACTCGCCTAACGGCTCAGACAGCACAGATTTTCTGAACAACGCAAAAGTACTGGAAACAAACTGTTTCTAAGGCTCCTGCAAGTGCATCCCACATAGTCAGGCGTCCGTTCCTCCCTTCCCCACCCCATGAAATGTAAGTGGTGTTATTGGTTTACTGAAAAAAGCCGGGATATTTTGCTGGAGTATTCTGGAAGATTGTGTTAGAATTTCCGTAATGAAAGGATGACCATATTATGAAACCAATGGAAGAATACATACAGGAAAATCAGGAGACGGCAGTGGAGCTTCTTCGGGAGCTCTGCCGGATTCCCGCCCCCAGTCATCACGAGGAACGCAGGGCTGAGTTCATCAAAGACTGGCTTTGTGCTCAGGGGGCAGAGGGCGTTTTTATTGATGAGGCAAAGAATGTAATTTATCCGTACGAATGGGAGGAAGGCCGTCCTGTGGCGTTGTTTATGGCACATACGGACACTGTATTTCCGGATACGGAGTCCATGGGAGTCTTTGAAAAGGATGGAAAGATGTTTTCTCCCGGAGTGGGAGACGATACTGCCAATGTGGCAATTCTTATGATGGTGGCAGGATATGTGGCCCAGTATCACCCCAAAGCAAAATGCAGCGTGGTTTTTGCAGCAAACTCCTGCGAAGAAGGGCTTGGCAACCTGAAAGGCTCCAAGGCACTGATAAAACGTTACGGGGACAATTTATGCCAGGTAATTTCCTTTGACGGCTATATGGATGAAGTATGTAACTGTGCTGTGGGATCCATGCGCTACAGGGTGGAAGTAAAAACAGAAGGAGGACATTCCTACGCTGATTTCGGAAACAGGAACGCTCTTGCAGAGCTTGCGGCTGTGATTCAAAAGCTGTACCAGTATCAGGTACCCGCAGACGGCAGCAAAACCACCTACAATGTGGGTCTGGTAAAAGGAGGAACCTCAGTAAATACCATTGCACAGCAGGCAGAGATGCTCTATGAATTCCGTTCAGACAATCTGGAAAGCATGAATCAGGTAAAGGAATATTTTGAAGAAGTCATTAATGCTTTCCGGGCTGATGGGCTTGAAGTGAACGTGGAGCTTATCGGAGAACGCCCATGCGGCAGAAAAAGTGACAAGGATCCCAGGCAGGAATCGCTTTCTGCTTTCTGCAGGGATGTGATTTATGAAAAGACAGGGAAAATGCCGGGTTTTACTTCTTCATCCACAGACTGCAATATTCCGTTTTCCCTGGGAATCCCTGCGGCGACCCTTGGCCTTTGCCTGGGGGAGAAACCTCACACCAGAGAGGAATGGATCTATGTGGACAGCCTGAAAACGGGATTTGCCATCGGGGCGGCTTTGGTTCTGGAGCGTTTTGAGGTTTGATGGCGTGCATTTTCTTGGAAAAGGCTTGACTTTCCTATATCTGCTGTGTTAAAATGTACAAGCGACATGGAAGTTAGGTCTTTTTTTTATGCCCGAAAATGAAACGGATACATTTTCTGCAGATGAGAAGACTGTGCAAATGAAAACACTGGAGGTGGAAGTTGTGCGCGTTAAGATTACTTTAGCATGTACTGAGTGCAAGCAGCGTAACTACAATATGACTAAGGAAAAGAAGAACCATCCTGAGAGATTGGAAACGAAGAAATATTGTAAGTTTTGTCACAGACACACAATGCACAAGGAAACAAAATAATCCCAAAGTAACTATGATTGGATAGTTGCTCACGAGAATTGTGAGGTCACGCAATGCAAGAAAAGGAAAAATCTGCTGGCAAAGGCCAGAAGAAAAATTGGTTTCAGGGACTTCAATCAGAATTTAAAAAGATTGTTTGGACAGACAGAGACACCCTGGTAAAACAGACTGTTGCAGTAGTTGTGATTACTGTGATTCTGGGGGCACTCATCAGTATTATGGATGCAGGTATTCTGGAAGTCATTAATCTTTTAATGAAATAAGGACAAAGGTGATTGTATGTCAGAAGCAAAATGGTACGTTGTCCATACCTATTCCGGGTATGAGAACAAAGTAAAAGCCAACATTGAAAAGACGATCGAAAACCGACACCTGGAAGACCAGATCCTGGAAGTCCGTGTTCCTCTTGAGGAAGTCATTGAGATGAAAAATGGAATGGCCAAGCAGGTTCAGAAGAAATTGTTTCCTGGATATGTGCTGCTCAACATGATCATGAATGACGATACATGGTACGTTGTCCGTAATACCAGAGGCGTTACAGGTTTCGTAGGACCGGGATCCAAGCCGGTAGCATTGCCGGAGGAGGAAATCCTTCACTTTGGCATTAAGAGTGAACCGGTAACTGTAGATTTCGCAGAGGGAGACCAGGTGGTCGTAACCGGCGGAGTATGGAAGGATACCGCAGGCGTTATTGCAGCGATCAACATGCAGAAACAGGTTGTTACTATTAATGTTGAGCTTTTCGGCCGCGAGACGCCGGTAGAAATAAGTTTCGCAGAAGTCAAGAAATTATAACAGGTTATCATTATAGTGGGAGGGACATACCCCCGCCAATACCACATAGGAGGTGCCGAAAATGGCAAAGAAAGTAACAGGATATATCAAATTACAGATTCCGGCTGGTAAAGCAACTCCAGCACCGCCAGTTGGTCCGGCTCTTGGACAGCATGGTGTAAACATTGTTCAGTTTACAAAAGAGTTCAATGCAAGAACAGCAGATCAGGAAGGTATGATCATTCCGGTTGTTATCACTGTTTATGCAGACAGAAGTTTCAGCTTCATAACCAAGACTCCGCCGGCAGCCGTTCTTCTGAAGAAAGCCGCTAATATCAAATCCGGTTCCGGTGCTCCGAACAAAACGAAAGTTGCAAAAGTAACCAGAGCTCAGCTTCAGGAAATCGCAGAACTGAAAATGAAAGACCTGAATGCAGCATCTGTTGAGGCAGCTGCAAGCATGATCGCAGGTACTGCAAGAAGTATGGGAATCGAAGTAGTAGACTAATACAAATAGGAAGTGGGAGGGAAATCCCCGCCAATACCACAGGAGGTTATAGAAATGAAACGAGGAAAGAAATACGTGGAAGCTGCAAAAGCAGTAGACCGCGCAACATTATATGATACCGCAGAAGCTATCAGCTTAGCGAAAAAGACTGCAGTTGCTAAATTTGATGAGACTATCGAAGCTCATATCCGTACAGGCTGCGATGGCCGTCATGCAGATCAGCAGATCCGTGGTGCAGTAGTACTGCCTCATGGAACAGGTAAAACCGTTCGTGTTTTAGTATTTGCAAAAGATGCAAAAGCTGAGGAAGCAAAGGCAGCAGGCGCTGAATTCGTTGGAGCAGAAGAACTGATCCCGAGAATCCAGCATGATGGATGGCTGGATTTTGACGTTGTTGTTGCAACTCCAGATATGATGGGGGTTGTAGGACGTCTGGGCCGTGTCCTTGGACCGAAAGGTTTAATGCCAAACCCGAAAGCTGGTACTGTAACTATGGACGTTACAAAAGCGGTTCATGATATTAAAGCTGGTAAGATTGAGTACCGTCTTGATAAAACCAATATTATCCATGTTCCGATCGGTAAAGCTTCCTTTACTGAGGAACAGTTAAGCGACAACTTCCAGACGCTGATTGAAGCCATCATTAAGGCCAGACCGAGCACATTGAAGGGACAGTTCCTGAAGAGCGTTGTAATTGCGCCGACAATGGGTCCTGGTGTGAAGATCAACCCAATGAAATTAGGCTAATAGATTTTGAAAGACAAGGGACATTCCTGATGGGATGTCCCACTTTTTTTTAGAGTCAGAAAAGTAAGAGGCGAAAAATATGGCGGGACACAAGCGGAAAAAGAAGAGGGTAAATAAGACGAAGCTGTTGATGTGCCTGATGGTAGAGCTGATGGTGATTTTTGTTTTAGGGACTATGATCGGGTGGAGATATGGAGTGAAGGATTGGATTCTGGAGGTGACAAGGCCGGCGGTAAGAGAGGTGGATCTGAGTGGACTCAACAGTTCCTGTGCTGTGCTGATGACGGCCAGGGGAGGTAAGGTGCTTGGAGAGATTCAGGGAGAGGAGCGGATGTATCCGGCTTCTTTGACCAAGATGATGACGGCAATTGTGGCTATTGAGGAACTGGATGACCTGGAAATGGGGATTACGCTGGATGAGGGGATTTTTCCTGCACTTTATGCAGGGGATGCTACCCAGGCGGGATTTCAGGCCGGGGAGACAGTAAGAGCCATTGATCTGTTATATGGAGCAATCCTGCCTTCCGGAGGTGAGTGCTGTCTTGGCCTGGCGCAGGAGATCGCAGGGTCTGAGGAAGAATTTGTAAAGCTCATGAACAGGAAAGCACAGAAACTTGGGATGGACGGGACGCATTTTTGTGACTCAACAGGGCTGCATGATCCGGATCATTACAGTACGGTGCGCGATATGGCAGTGCTTCTGAAATATGGGCTCAGGAACGATACTTTTCGGGAAATCATGGAGAGTGCCCGGCATTCTACCGGGATCACCAATGTTCATCCGGATGGGATTACATATTATAGCACGATGTTTAAAAATCTGAATGATCCCAATGTTACAGGAGGGCGGATCCTGGGCGGAAAGACCGGGTTTACCAATGAAGCAGGGCTTTGTCTGGCAAGCTTTGCAGAGATTGAAGGACGGGAGTATATTCTTGTAACCGCCGGGGCACCGGGAACAACCGGGGAGCCTTTGCATGTCTATGATGCAGTAACTGTGTATAACCGCCTTGGGGAGGAAGCGCTGGCTCTTGAAAATGAAGAAGGCTGAGGTGCTGTCCGGCGGATAGGTGTGCCTTACTGCGGAAGCCTGGATTTATAATACAAGGGGGAAATTCCATAATATTTTTTGAAAAGCTTACTGAAGTGATAAGCATCTTCATATCCTACAGCCGCGGCAACGGATTGGATGGATTTTTCCGGATCCAGATCCAGGAGTTCTTTGGCCTTTTGCATGCGCAGGCTGATAAGATAATTAATAGGGGTATCTCCTGTTTCGCTTTTAAAAAGCTTGGATATATAAAAAGAGCTTAGATACATGTTTGCCGCAATTTGATCCAGGGAAATCTTTTCCTGGTAATGCTCCTCCATATATTTTGTAATCTGCTGAATGACATATTTTTTATTAAAAGATTTGAACTCGTATCTGGGGTTCATTTCTTTTTTTTGTGCATCTTCCCGCTCCTGCTTCTGGAAACGTGCCAAAAGACAGAGAATCTGGATCAGATAGGCCTTCAGGATAAAATAGCGACCGGTCTCGGCAGATTTGGATTCTTCTGCAATGGAATTGCATAAATGGAAAATTTCTTTTTTCCATGCTTCCGGCAATTTTGTAATCAGTTTATAGCCGTGGAACAGGGGGAAAAAGTTTTTCGGGCAGTTGATAAATTCCACATCTGTAAATGCAAGGTAACATTCCGTGAAGGCTGTAGAAGATTCTTCATCCGGAATGCTTTTGTGGTAGGTTCCCGGATTCAGGAGGATAATATTTCCTTCGGAGGCAGGATACTCCTTTCCGTTAATGAGAAAATGCCCTTTTCCTTTCAGGATGATTACCAGTTCAATGTAATCATGGCAGTGATAGTTGGTTTCCTCTTCTTTTCGCTGCCGGATATAGGAAAAGAGAAACTTGGGATTCAGATCCGTATAAGTGATGTCGTAAGATGTATTGCACATAAGCAGCCCTTTCTTTTCTGACAGGATTTTTTATCCGTTTTCTGGTCGGGATTTTGTATAGCGATTATACCATAGATGGTAAAGAACGGGAATAGAAAAATGTGTGGAATTACTGCCTGACAAAATTACAACATAAGACATCCAAAGTACAAGAAATTACATTCCACTTTTTATAATAAATTCTATAATGGGGGTTACAAGAATACATTGCTAAGGTGTTGTGTTAAATTGGATGAACCGAAAAGGGAGGTAATGAAATGACGAAAAGAATGACTACAGGGAATCCGGCAAAATTAATTCTGATGTTTGCGCTTCCCTTAATTGTGGGGAACATTTTTCAGCAGTTTTACAGCATGGCAGATACCGTGATCGTGGGAAGAACCATAGGGGTAAATGCACTTGCGGCAGTGGGATGTACGGGGAGTATTTCCTTTTTTATCCTGGGCTTTGTAAATGGATTTACCACCGGTCTGTCCATTATCACAGCACAGAAATTCGGCGCCCAGGATACGGAGGGGATTAAGCGCAGCTTTGCGGTCAGTATTCTCCTCAGTGCGGCGGTAACCGTGGTCATGACTGCACTTTCCCTGGTGTTGGTTCGCTCAATCCTGGAGGTACTTCATACACCTCCGGAAATCATTGATGATGCGGCTTCGTATCTGTTCATTATTTTCTGCGGTACCGGAGCTTCGGTGCTGTATAACCTGTCATCGAATATGCTTCGGGCTTTGGGAGATGCCAAAACGCCGCTGTATTTTTTGGTTCTTGCCTGCTGTACCAATATTGTTCTGGACCTGGTGTTTATCCTGGTATTTCACATGGGAGTATCCGGGGCCGGACTGGCGACGATCCTGTCCCAGCTGTTTTCCGGGATTTGTTGTTTTATCTTTATTAAAAAAAGGATGCCGCTGCTCTGGGTGGAAAAACGTCACTTTGCAGAATGTCTGGGAGAAATGAGAAGGCACCTGGTTACTGCACTTCCCATGGCATTTCAGATGTCTATCATTGCGGTGGGGGCTTTGATTCTGCAGTTTGCGCTGAACGGTTTAGGGGCGGTTTCTGTTGCAGCCTATACAGCAGCCCAGAAAATCGACAGCATTGCTACCATGCCCGTGAATTCTCTGGGAGCAACGATGGCCACCTATGCAGCCCAGAACTATGGAGCCGGCAAACCGGAGAGAATCCGGAAAGGTGTTTTCCAGTGTATCCTGATTTCCGTAAGCTTCAGTATTCTGATGGGCCTTATTAATATTTTTGCAGGCAGCAGTCTGGCGGCTGTCTTTGTTGGAAAAGGTGAGAAAGAGGTACTCTATCTTGCCCGGATCTATCTGGGAATCAACGGAGCTTTTTATCCGGTGCTTGCGCTTTTATTTATCTACCGGTTTACTTTGCAGGGGCTGGGAAAATCTATGATTCCTACGGTTGCAGGGGCTATGGAGTTGATCATGAGAGCCCTGGCAGCAGTACTTCTGGTAAATTCCCTGGGATTTGCAGGCGCCTGTGCAGCCAATCCTCTGGCCTGGCTGGGAGCATGTATCCCTCTTGCGGCAGCTTATTACATTACCGTGAACAAGATTGCACCTGCAGAAAACTTTAAAAATGAAAAAACGCGATTCAGACTGAGCCGTAAAGGCCGAATGGCGAGAATTTAAAAGAATCACAGTAAACGTGTCTGATAGAAGCCCTCTTTGTATGCGCAGATACAAAGGGGGCTTTGCAGAATTGTAGAAATTTTTTGCTTGTACTTTTATAAGCTTTATAGTATAATGAACCACATAAAAACGGGGAGGCCTGGGGCCTGAGAGTAAACCATCCGGTTTTGACCCTTTGAACCTGATACAGATAATGCTGGCGCAGGAAAATAGGACGAAGACAGTGCTTTTTCTTTGCAGTGCCTGAATTTGTTTTGGTGTGCCGGTATATTACCGGCCTTTTTTTATATCATGGGAAAGGTTAGATTCCGTTTTTTTACAGAAAGAGAGGAAGGCAAATGAGAAAGAAGCTTTCAAAAACAGCACCTGTTCTTGTGATACTTGGGCTGTTGGTTTTTTGGGAACTGATCGTGCAGATCGCGGGAATTCCGCTGTATGTACTGCCTGCACCCAGTGATATGCTTGGGACATTTGTGAAAGACTTGCCTGCGCTCCTTGGCCACGCGGCCGTGACAGTGATGGAGGCACTGACCGGAATGGGAATTTCTATTGTAATAGGAATCCTTATGGGGATATTGATCGATGCAATGCCCACATTTAAAAAATGTATTTATCCCATTCTGGTGGTAACACAGACGGTTCCGGTGATTGTACTGGCACCAATCTTTATTATTTATATGGGCTTTGGATATGCACCCAAGATCCTGACGGTGGTACTGATGTGCTTTTTCCCCATTGTGGTGAGTTTCAGCGATGGACTGGGGGAGATGGATGAAGGGTATTTGAATCTGGTGAAGACTTACGGCGGTTCCAGGCTTCAGATCTACAGGATCGTGAAAATTCCGATGGCTATGATTTCTTTGTTATCAGGCCTTAAAGTGGCAGCCACCTACAGTATCAGCGGCGCAGTTGTGGGAGAGTGGATCGCCTCCCAGAGCGGTCTTGGATATTATATTCTCCGGGCCAAAAACGGCTACATGCTGGATAAGGTATTTGCCTGTGTGCTGATGATTATTTTGCTCAGCCTGTTAATGAATGGGATGGTGAAGCTTTTGGGATATGCAGTGCTTCCCATGAAACGGCGGAGACGGCGGTAAAGCCGGAAGTGATGTACATACGTATCTTTTCAGAGGACGATATCTGCGATGGTACGAATATATAAATAAAAGAAAAGAGGAAAACATGATGAAAAAAGGATGGAGAAAAATTGTTTCGATGATGGCCGTGCCTGCACTGGTGATGGGAATGCCGGTCAGTACATTTGCAGAGGAAGACGGGCAGGATCTGAAAAAAGTAACGGTGATTCTGGACTATGTGCCTAACACAAACCATACGGGGATGTATGTTGCCCTGGATAAAGGATACTATAAAGAGGCCGGGCTGGATGTAGAAATAATCGAGCCTACAGATGGCGCAACAGCAACTTTGATCGCACAGCAAAAAGGGACTTTTGGAATCAGCTACCAGGAGGATGTGACCATTGCATTGACCGCAGAGGATCCTCTTCCTATTAAAGCAGTCGCCGCGATCATTCAGCATAATACCTCCGGTTTTGTAAGCCTGGCAGACAGCGGAATTGAGTCACCTGCTGATTTTGAGGGAAAAACCTATGCAGGCTGGGGCGGCCCGGGAGAAGCTGCGGTGCTTGAAGCCTGCATGACACAAAGTGGAAAGGACTTTTCGAAACTGAATATGGTGATCTCCGACGGCGGCGGTTTTGAGACACTGGGAAAAAGCTGCGATCTGATGTGGTTTTTTGAAGGCTGGGACTGCGTTATGGCGGAAATGAACGGCTGCGAGCTAAATTACATGGAATGCCGTGAACTGGATGAGCGCCTGGATTATTATACTCCTGTCATCATTTCCAGCAATGCAGTGCTCGAGGAAGACCCGGAGATGGTTTCTGCTTTTCTTGAGGCTACGGCAAAAGGATATGCGGATACCATTGCCGATCCGGATGCTGCGGCAGAAATTCTGTTTTCCCATGCACCGGATTATAATCTGGATATGCTGAAGAAATCTCAGGAATACCTTGCAGATAAGTTTATGGAAGATACGGAAACCTGGGGAATGATGAAAGACGAAGTATGGAACAACTATTCTGCATTTTTGCAGGAATATGGAGTTATTGAAGAGGCGCTTCCGGCATCAGACTGCTATACCAATGAGTTTCTTGCACAGTAAACAGGATGGAAAAAATGAAGCTGAATGTAGAGAATCTGAGTTTTTCATATGAGGATCAGGCAATTGTCCGGAATCTTTCATTTTCTGTGAAGGATGGGGAATTTATCGGCATTCTGGGACCTTCCGGCTGTGGGAAATCTACTTTGCTGAATGTGCTTGCGGGAATTTTGAAGCCCCAAAGCGGCAGGATACTGATCGACGGGAAAGAAATCAGGGGCAGCAGCCCACAATTTGCATACATGCCTCAGAATGATCTGCTTTTTCCATGGAAAACAATTCTGGATAATGTATGTTTGTATGGAGAAATTCATCATTGCAAAGAAGCGATGGTGGAGAAAGCCCGTTCTCAGATGGCCCGCTTCGGACTGGGCGGATGTGAAAGCAAATTTCCGGAAGAACTGTCCGGAGGAATGCGGCAGAGAGCAGCTTTTTTGCGGACGGCTCTTTGTGAGGCGGGAATTTTTCTTTTGGATGAGCCTTTCGGTGCTCTTGATGTCATTACAAGGAGTGACATGCAGGATTGGCTTCGGGAACTGTGCACCAATTTGCAGAGGACAATTTTGCTGGTTACTCACGATACAGACGAGGCCATTTATCTGTCAGACCGTATTCTGGTAATGGGAGCACCCGGGGAGGGAATCCGGAGGGAAATCGCGATTACCGAACAAAACCGTACCCGGGAGTGGCTGTATGAACAGGGGGCGCTGCGGGGAAAGATACACAAGCTTATAAAGGGAATACAGTGATGGAAAAACGGAAGGAATACGAAGATCATCATAGAAAAGTGTGCGTGCCGGATATGCACGCACATTTATCATGCCTGACAGAAGAATATGGAAAAGGTTTGTCAATGGAACAGGCAAGGGCACTGGGAGAAAAGGAACTTGAGATTCGTACAAGACATGGAATTATTACTTTTTTTAGCTGCGGGACACCCGGGGAGTGGGAATTTATGCAAAAGTACAGATTCCCGGGATCCGGAGAAGAAAAAGAGCGGGATATTTTATTGAGTTTCGGAATCCATCCCTGGCATGCGGATCAGTATCAGCCGGAGGATTTTATAGAGTACTTTCGGAAATGTGACGCAGTTGGGGAAATAGGAATGGATTCGGTCTGGTGTGATGTACCGCTGCCTGTACAAAGAAGGTCTTTTGAACAGCAGCTTCAGATTGCGGCAGATCTTCACAAGCCGATCGTACTGCATACAAAAGGCCAGGAAGAGCTGATCGGAGAAATGATCCGGGGATTTCCGGAGAATATCTGCGTCCACTGGTATTCGGGAGATAGGAAAGTATTTGATAAATTTCTGGATCTTGGATGTTATTTTACCTGCGGACCGGATATGGCAGATGCCTGTGTAAAACCGGGTATGGAACCCAGGAGTCATGTGCAGCAGGAGACAGCAGAGCTTTATCGACATATGCTGAAAGCGATTCCATTGGATCATTTGTTTATTGAAACCGATGGAATCTCGGCAGTCGCCTGGGCAAAGGGTACGGAATATCTGGAGCCGGAGGAGATTCCGTTAGTCCTGGGAGAGAATCTGGAATATGCGGCAAACCAGAAAGAGCAATCAGGGGAGGAAATGGCAAACCAGATGCTCCATAATCTGCATTGTTTTCTAAAGAGATGATAAACGCTCCCGAAGCGGCTGCTTCGGGAGCGTGGTCGTTATAATGCGCAATTAATAGTTTTCTACTTTTCTTTCAAAATAAGCCTTGGGGTGTGCGCAAACGGGGCATACTTCAGGAGCTTCATCAGCCATGTGAACATATCCGCAGTTGCGGCATTTCCAGCCCAGGGGAGCGTCCCCCTTAAAGGTCTTATCAGCTTTGTAGGATTCCAGAAGTTTTTTATAGCGCTGTTCATGAGCGGCTTCCACTCTGGCAACTCCTTCAAATTTCAGCGCAAGTTCTTCGAAGCCTTCTTCCCTTGCCTCCCGTGCCATGCGGGCATACATATCCGTCCACTCAAAGTTTTCGCCTGCTGCGGCATCTTCCAGGTTGGCGGCAATATCATGGATGCCGTGGAATTCCTTGAACCACATTTTCGCATGTTCTTTTTCCTGGTCTGCAGTTTCCAGATAAAGAGCGGCAAGCTGTTCATAGCCGGCTTTTTTTGCTGCGGAAGCATAGTATGTATATTTATTCCTTGCCTGGGATTCTCCTGCAAATGCGTCCATTAAGTTTTGTTCTGTTTTGGTTCCAGTGTATTTCGACATGATTTGACCTCCTTTGGAATATTGGTTTTAAAAAAGGATCTGAGATTGCTCCCAGATCCCTATAGTATTGTCAAGCTGTATAGAATTCAGAATTTTAGCAAGTCTCGCTTATTTTTAACCGAAATATCTCTTCAGCAGGCCGGCGAATGCTTTTCCGTGTCTTGCCTCGTCTTTTGCCATTTCATGAACAGTGTCATGGATTGCGTCAAGATTTGCTTCTTTTGCACGTTTTGCAAGATCAAATTTACCGGCGGTAGCACCGTTTTCTGCTGCAACACGCATTTCAAGATTCTTCTTAGTACTGTCTGTAACAACTTCTCCAAGGAGTTCAGCAAATTTTGCTGCATGCTCTGCTTCTTCGTAAGCAGCCTTTTCCCAGTATAAGCCGATCTCAGGATAGCCTTCTCTGTGAGCTACTCTTGCCATTGCAAGGTACATACCAACCTCGGAGCATTCTCCTTCGAAGTTTGCTCTTAAGTCAGCAAGAATATCTTCGCTGACGCCCTTAGCGATTCCTACAACGTGCTCTGCTGCCCAGGAAAGTTCAGAATCCTGTTTGGAAAATTTTTCAGCAGGTGCTTTACAGATAGGACATGCTTCCGGTGCAGTGTCTCCTTCATGAACATAACCACAAACATTACATACCCATTTTGCCATAGTTGTATCTCCTTTTCTTTATTTTATATTTTTTATTTTAATAATAGTAATTATTACTATTTTAATTTAACATAGAAAATTGGACTTGTCAAGGGTGATTTTTTAATTTTTTTTCTTTTGCATACACTCTTCACAAATTCCGAAAAATCCGGCGCTGTAGCCTGTGATCTTTCCGCTGAAATGTTCTTCTGCCTTATGAAGAATATCTGTTGCCTGAATATCCAGATCCATCACAGAACCGCATTCCGTACACATGAAATGGCAGTGAGGATTAGTGCGGGCATCGTAGCGATCCGGCCCGCTAAGGCTTGACAGTTTCTGGATTTCCCCAAGGTCAGTGAGGAGGGAGAGGTTGCGGTATACGGTTCCCAGACTGATCTTTGGGTAAATTTGCTTCATATTTTCATATACCACATCTGCTGTTGGATGTGTGGTCTGTCCCATGAGGAATTCTTTGATAGATTCCCTCTGGCGGCTATGTTTCAATGCAGCCATGAAACTTCTCCTTTCTCTTTAGTAACAGTAATGATTACTGATATCTATAATATATAATACTAACCTTGTTTTGTCAAGATATATTTTCCATAAAAGGGAAGCGCGCTTTCACTATGCATTTCATCAATCATTAGCTGGACGGTATTTTTGTCTAATTCCTTCAACTCTTTTGAAAACATCCCCATCACCTTCTCTATATTCTGACAGATATCATAAATGTGTGCATACATGGCCTTAAACGACGGATACTGCTGGATAATAAGAGAAATCGTTTCCGGATCATCACTGCAGAGAAAAGCCAGCCATGCATCAAGTTTGTTTTTGATACCTTTATTGTGCAGGTTCTCGTAAAATATGTCAAGGGGGATAAAGAGATATTTCTGAAGAAGCTCCAGCTGAAGGCCTGTGTCAGATTTCTGTTGGAATGCATGCAAATAATTGTCCGGAAATTCATGAAATATCTTGGAACTGTTTTCAAAAAAGACAATGGTATAAACTGTAGAAATACTTTTATAAGAGAAGCGCTTTTTCTTCTTTTCCCGGATTGTTTTATACTGGCGCAGCAAAAGGTCGGCTGAATAGCAGGCGCTTCGCTGACCGGGAAAGAAATATCCAATCTTCTGAATCTCAACATTTACAATCGTGCCGTCGCTTAACTGCACCACAATATCCATGATTACCAGTGAAGACTCATCCCCAAGGCGTGAATTATCCGTGGGCAAAACATAAAGGATCCGAACTTCTTTTCCCAAAAGAAGGGAAAGCAGATCATTCAGACGTTCCGGAACCGCTTCAGGATTCAGGATTTTATTGCCATATTAAGCATAACACAAAACCCGGAATCTGCCAAAGAAAATCGTTCGACAAATTTCGCTCTTAATAAAAGGAAAATAAGCGCAGTGCTTCCATGTTGATTTTTGTGACAAAATAGTATATTCTGTTGAGAACAAAAAAGGATGGCAAACATAAGAAAATCTTAAGATTTTACCCCTTTGATTTTAAAATTTCTTTGCTATTCTGATATCAGCAAGAGGGAGGTAAGTATAATGGCAAACATTCTGGTTTGTGATGATGATAAGGACATCGTGGAGGCAATTGACATCTATCTTACGCAGGAAGGTTATCATACGTTGAAAGCCTATGACGGAGAGGAGGCGTTGAGGCAGCTTAAGGAACATCCCGTAGATCTTTTGATCATTGATGTGATGATGCCGAAGCTGGACGGTATCCGGGCAACTCTGAAGATACGGGAAGAAAATCCGCTTCCCATTATTATTCTTTCTGCAAAGTCGGAAGATGCGGATAAGATTCTGGGGCTGAATGTGGGAGCTGACGATTATGTGACGAAACCCTTCAATCCCTTAGAGCTGGTAGCCCGGGTAAAATCCCAGCTCCGCAGATACACAAGGCTTGGCGCGGCGGTGAAGAAAAATGGGGACGAGCATATTTATGAAACAGGCGGACTTTCTGTGAATGATGACCTGAAGGAAGTCTGCGTGGACGGAGAACCGGTGAAGCTGACGCCTATAGAGTATAACATTTTGCTTTTACTGATAAAAAATAAAGGGAGGGTTTTTTCCATCAATCAGATTTACGAAAATATCTGGAATGAGGAGGCTATTGCAGCGGATAATACGGTGGCTGTGCATATCCGCCATATCCGGGAAAAAATTGAGATCAATCCCAAGGAACCCCGTTATCTGAAAGTAGTGTGGGGCCTTGGATATAAGGTGGAAAAGCTGTAGACATACAGGCGAAAGGGGTAAGTCATGAAGAAGAAATGGTATAGAAGCAATTGGTTAAAATGCATTTTGGTTATCGTTTTATTAAGCTCCGTGGCGGTTGGGGCAGTTTGCGGTACTCTGGCACTTGCAATGGCAAAGCAGGGGTACTTTGTATGGGAAGAGGACGGAGATACTTATATTAAGTCAGAGGGGCTCACAAGCAATGTATTTACGGATGTGCACAGGATACTGAATGGGCTGGAAGCAGAGCGCATCTTATCCTCTGAGGAAAACGGAGAACCGGACAAGGTGATCGATCTGCAGGAAGTTTATGAGGATAAGGATTTCACCTTCCGGAACACCTCAGGACTTGCATACTCTATGAATGATCTGAAAGATTGGTCCGGATCCTTTGAAAGTGAAGATAGAGACGAAAAAAACGTAGTTGTCTGTGTATCCACAGAGAGGAATGAAAAAGATTACTACTATTATTATGATGAGTTCTGCAATATGGTGCGGAAGGGAGATATTGCGCTTGAGCTGGAAGAACTGGAACTGGATGGAGGAACAGAAGAAGATGCTGTAAATGAAATTCTTGAGATATTGCAGTACGCAGAGATTTATAATACGGATTTTGCTTTAAGGTCTATAAAAGATCAAACCAGGAATAAGGAATATGCGTGCATTTTTACGCTGGGGGATGAGTTTATTGCAGAAGAGTATTCTCCTGTAGGGGCAGATAACCTTTTGGATGTTCTTAATGAGAATCCGAACTGGCAGGGAAGAATCATAGATGCCTATGTTGCTCTGGAACAAATATTGGCGAGATTATCGGGCATGTCCGAAGATGCAGACCTATTTCAGGCAAATTATCAGGAGGGAGATACCAACATTACCTACTTCTATGCAGATCCGGATGAGAGGACAGTCTATACAAACAGGAGTGCACTTGCCGAAAAGGCCTACGGCTCAGGAAACTATGAGGAGTGCCTGCAGGAAATTTCGAAGATGGATGCGTTTACGATTATAAAGCCCAAACTTGGCGAGTGCGTATCCAATATGAATTTCGGGGAAGAACAGGGACTTATGATATGGCAGCATACATTGGAGCAGGAAGGATTTCTTGATAATTATATTTTTGCTGTGGCTGTGGATGGGGAATTCCCTATTGAAGATTCTTATGCAAGTATTAATAGAAATTATGATAAATACGTAATGCTGAAAAGACCTGTGATGACCTGGCTTATTTTGGCAGTGGCGCTGTTTCTCATAAGTCTGGTATGGCTGACCGTGATCACAGGAAGACGAGCAGCGGATGAAGATATTTACCTGAATGGATTTGACCGGATCTGTACGGAAATTGTTGCTGTGATTTTGGCGGGATGCGTGTTGCCTGCTCTGGAAGTTGTCCGGCTGGTAAGCTATAAAATATCATCAACGGATAAAGCCTTTCTCGCCCTGGTGACGGGAATGGGAATTTATACGGCTGCAGTATGTCTTGTGGGATATCTAAGTTTCATAAAAAGGGTAAAAGCACGAACTCTCTGGAAAAACAGTGTTTTGAGGCGCATTCTGAAAATAGGAAAAGAGTTGTTCAGGAAAATAGGGAAGGTGCTGGAATTTTATTCCCGCAATACCCTCAGCAAAATCAAGCTGACCCTGCTTGGGGGCGTGTTCCTTTTGCTTCAGTTCGCCATCTGCGGTTTTGCATTTGCGGGCAGTGCTGCCTGGCTTTTGCTTTTACTGCTGATCGACTGTCTGGCACTGCTTTATATTTTATGGAAGGCAGATGGAACGGATAAGATCCTGGAAGGCTTAAAGCGAATCTCCAATGGAGAACTTCAGTACAAGATCCCCACAGAACGGTTAAGAGGGAATCAGAAGGCTATGGCGGAATATATTAATAACATCGGAGGCGGACTTGATGCGGCAGTGGAAAACAGCCTGAAAAACGAGCGTATGAAAACAGAGCTGATCACCAATGTTTCTCATGACATAAAAACTCCCCTGACTTCCATCATCAACTATGTGGATCTATTAAAAAGAGAGAATTTTACAGATCCTAAAATCTGCGGTTATCTGGATGTCCTGGAGGCAAAGGCCCAAAGACTGAAGGTTCTCACAGAGGATGTGGTGGAAGCGTCAAAAGCCAGCTCCGGCACCCTTAAGCTGGAGATGATGAATCTGAACTTTTCAGAAATGCTGTATCAGGTGATGGGAGAGTTTGAAGAACGGTTTGAGCAGCGGAATTTAACGCTGATGGTACATCTCACGGAGACCCCGGTGACTATTTGTGCAGACGGGCAGCGCCTGTGGCGTGTTCTGGAAAATGTGTTTAATAATGTGGTGAAATATGCATTGGAAGGAACCAGGGTTTACGTGCAGACCACACCGGAGAAGGGCAGGGTCGTCTTTTCTCTGAAGAATATTTCCGCCCAGCCCCTGAATTTTTCCGCAGATGAGCTTACAGAGCGCTTCATCCGCGGAGATGTTTCCAGAAACACAGAGGGCAGCGGTCTGGGGCTTTCCATCGCCAAAAGCCTGACGGAGCTTCAGGGCGGCGATTTCCGGCTGTACCTGGACGGTGATCTGTTTAAGGTGATCATTACATTTCCTCTGGTAAAATAATCAGCGGAGCTTCTGCTCCACAAATGACCGGCAGAGCCAGACATGAGAGGTGATCTTGTGCCTGGCTCTTTTTCAGGAATGAACAGGCAGTAAAAAGGAAACGCATGTACAGACCCCTTTCTTGCTTCGGATGTGCAGGGCACACTGGGAGCCGTATTGAAGAATGAGTCTTCGGTTTACATTGGTTAGTCCGATATTTTTACTTGTCTCATCGTTGATCATTTGATAGAGATCTTGTATTTCATTTTTGTCCAGTCCGATTCCATTATCGGTGACGGAAAAATGAATCATGTTTTCTTTTGGAAAAATACGTACTTTGATGTAACCGGTTCTGTCTAAAGCAGCAATACCATGGCTGATGCTGTTTTCTACTAACGGCTGCAGGAGAAGTCGGGGAATGGGAAAATTCCGCAGCTCTTCTTCAATCTCAAAATAGATGATAAACTGCTCTCCGTACCGCTGTTTCTGAATTTCTATATATTTTTTCAGATAAGTAAGCTCATCCTGCAGGGAAACCATGGTACTGGGATCCTGCAAAGAATATTTCAGAATATCCGAAAGATTCTGGATCGTACGGTTCAGCGTCCCCGGACGGCCTGTGATCTGCAGTGCTTGAAAATCAAGGGTCTGGAGAGTATTAAAAAGAAAATGCGGATTGATCTGAAGCTGGAGCGCAGTTTTTTCCGCCAATTGCTGCTGATATTGCTTTTCTGTCAGCTGACGCTGAAGGTAGGAGGACTTCAGGTATACCTGAATGACATTGTCCAGGATCACATCGTATTCATCCTCCACTACAGGTGTATGCATTTCCGGAATGTTACCTTTTTCGGCAGCATCGAAGGTTTGAATGAGATCGCCAATTTTCTGGAAGTTACGTTCTGTAATGCGGTAGGATAAAAATAGCATGATCATACAATAGCATAAAAAGATACTGAGCAGGATCAGCATGGTAAAATACTGCTGTTTTATGACAGTAGAAAAGGGAATCAATGCACAGTATGAAATATCATAATCACTGTTGCTGCGTAATTCCATATAGTATTTTTGCCCCGCTATTGTGATCCAGGTATTATTCAATTTGGCTAAGGAATCAGCATTATCTATGTATGTCTTCAGATAGTCCTGAAATTGCCGGTTCATTTGCTTGCCGGATGCGTTGAAAGCCAAGAACTGAAGCTTTTGGTCAAGGATATAGAGATACTCATTATTTGTGGAGGTACTGTTGTTTAAGGTACGTTCAAAATCCGCAATATCAATATTCAGGATGATTACTCCGGAAATATTGCTCATACGCTGGAAGGCTGTGATGTACTGGGTCGGGGGAATATAGGAGTATTCTTCAAATTCCCGGTGCGTGATCCAGAGTTTTTTGTTTTTATCCATCTGTTGGTAAGTGGGAAACCAGTCCTGGTCCGTAAAGGATGAAATACTTTGAAAACCGGAAGTAGTAGAAAAGAAATCATCAAATCCGTCCAGATATAGATAGATAGATGAAATATAGTCGTGGGACCGGGCAACACTTCCCAGCATGACACGTATACTGTTGAGAAGGACGACATCCGAATAAGTAAAGGTGTCATGCTGGAAGAATCTTTTCAGGGAGAGGACAAGGCGGGGATTATAGGTAAGAAGTTCATACTGGTAAGCGGAAGAACCTACCACGTTTGTAATATTATCATCTACACGGACAAGTGTATTGCTGGATTCTGCTGTCATGGTTTTCATGGAACTTTTAAACTGGAAGAGGAGAAAAACCGCAGAAAGCAGCAGGGTTGGAATCAATGTGATCAATAAAAACTGTTTAAAACGTTTCAGAAAGAATTTACGCATCATCATAATGGGTATTACTCCTTTGCTCCAAGTTTTTTTTCACGGAATTCTCTTGGTGTTACATGATAATATTGCTTGAATGCCCGTGAAAAGTTCTTCGGGTTGTCATAGCCGATACGATCAGCGATCTCATAATGCTTATTGGAAATGTCAAGCAGCAGTTCGGCTGCTTTTTCCATGCGGACACGATTCAGAAATTCGGAAAATCCAAGCCCTGATTTTTCTTTGAATATTTTTGACAGATAATTGGGGCTCAGATTTACGATTGCTGCGGCTTCTTCCAGTGTTGCAGAGCGATAATTCGTCTTCAGATACGCCTGTACTTTGTAAATGATCTGACCATAATAAGAGGAATCCACGGCAGGTTCAGGCGAGGATACATGATATTTTTTATCCAGCTTTTGGCGGACATTTTCCATACAGGTGAATAATTCATCATATTTAATGGGTTTTAATAAGTAGTCCTCTGCATGATTGAGAATTGCCGTGTGCATATAATGAAAGTCCTGATATCCTGTGAGGAATACATGAATGGTATCAGGAAATTCTGCTGCGATATGAGAACTTAAGTCCAGACCGTTCATGACCGGCATCTGGATATCGGTCATAACTACATCGGTATGGTTTTTACGCAGATATTCCAAAGCCTGCTTTCCATTAGAAAAAAGCCCTTTTATTTCGAAACCGTTCTGCGTCCAAGGAAATAAATTGGCAATGCCTTCGCGTATTTTTCGTTCATCATCTACAATAATCAGAGAATACATAATAAACTCCTTCCGAATAATCCTGAGATAATTATATATTGGAATTTGTTTTTCGTAAATAAAAGCTTAAGAAATGAATCCTTTTCGTAATTTGAGAATCGTTTTGCAGATGAATTGTAAAAAATGAGGAATATTCCATAATGAATGAGGTTGGATAAAAAAGAAAATCTGATAGAATAAAAGCATCTTAAAACTATCTGGAAGATAAAAAAAAGGAGGATATTTCAATGAAAAAGAAAATGGCGGTATTGCTTGCAGGAGCACTGGCTGTTTCAACATTTACAGGCCCTGCAATGGTTATGGCTGAGGAAGAGGAGCACGAGCCTGTAACCCTTCGCTTTATGTGGTGGGGCGGAGACGAAAGAAACGAGGCAACAGTAGAAGTAATTAACATGTTCCAGGAAAAATATCCGTGGATCACTATTGAGCCGGAATTCAGCGGAAGTGACGGATATCAGGAAAAGCTGTCAACAGCACTGGCAGGAGGACAGGCAGCGGATATTATCCAGAATGGTCCGGGATGGATGCCGGAATTCCTGGGCAAAGGAGATTTCTTTATTGACTTCAATGAGTATACCGATTATATCGACCTTAGCGGATTTGATGCGGAATACCTTGAAAATGTAGCTACTTATGACGGCAAGATCGTAGGACTTCCAAGCGGTATCGGAGTTCAGGCACTGTTGGTCAATAAGACGCTTGCAGATGAGATCGGGCTGGAAATTCCTGAAACATTGACATGGGAAGATTTTATTACTCTTGGAAAGCAGGTGCAGGAATATGACAGTAATCTGTATTTCCTGAACATGGATACAGAACTGCTGAATACTCACGTATTCAGGCCATATTATATGCAGCTCTCCGGAAAGCCATTTATTGACGATGAGACAAAAGCAATGAGCGGCGATGAGGAAATTTTAAAACAGGTACTGAACTACGTGCAGTCCTTGTATGACGAAAAAGTGGTACAGCCTGCAGGCGACAGTGCAACATTTGTGGGAGCTACCCAGACAAATCCGAAATGGATCAACGGGGAATTTGTATGTGCATTTACCAATTCTTCTCAGATTGATATTATGACATCTGCAAATCCTGAAGCAGAATATGCAGTGCTTCCGCTTCCTCATGTGGAAGACGCAAAGGATGACGGATTTTATGCTGCTCCTCCACAGCTGATGTGCGTAAACAAAGCAAGCGAACATATTGAGGAAGCGGTAATGTTCTATGATTATTTCTTCAATGATCCGGAAGCAGCAGTGGTATTAAAGGATCTCCGCTCTGTACCGTCAACCAGCTATGCTCGTGAGGCATGCGAAGAAAACAGTCTGATCAGCGATCTGGTGAATTCTGCAGTAGAGTACGGACTGACTCAGACCGGAACGAATGAAATGGGCCTTACAACAGATTCAGAAGTGGAATCCTGTATTAAAACGATGCTGGAAAGCATTATGTACGGAGAACATACCGTAGATGAGGCAGCAGCAGAAGGTATGTCAACACTGGAATTTGTCCTTTCAGAGAAATAAGCGGGACATAACAGTGAAAACAGGGAGAACGAAAAACGGGGTACACACTACCCCGTTTTCTTTATAGAAAAACAGGAAGGAGAGGTTTTAGTGAAAAAATCAAAAATAAGAAAATATCGGAAAAGGGATTACATGGGCCTGGTATATATTGCTCCATGGATCATAGGATTTTTGCTGCTGCAGCTAAATCCCTTTGTTACCTCTTTTGTGTATTCATTTACAGACTATAAATTTTTTAATGATCCTGCATTTATCGGTTTGAAAAATTATATCCGATTATTTCAGATGGATCCTGAGTTTTATAATTCCCTGAAGGTAACGATTGTGTATACCTTGTTTACCGTTCCGGGAAAGCTTTTGATGGCGTTATTTATCGCCTGCCTTTTGAATCGGGACATGAAGGGAATCGGAGTGATCCGTACGGTATACTATCTTCCGTCTCTGTTTGGAGGAAGCGTTGCGGTAGCGATTTTGTGGAAAATCCTCTTTATGAGCGACGGAGCGATCAACCATATTCTGGAAGCGGTTCATCTTCCTACGGTACAATGGCTGGGAGATAGGAATACAGCATTGGTGACCATATGCCTGTTGGAAATCTGGCAGTTTGGCTCATCTATGGTAATGTTTCTGGCAGCCTTGAAGCAGGTTCCTGCAAATTTATATGAGGCAGCCTCTATTGACGGTGCGGGAGCAGTGAAAAAATTTTTTTCCATTACGCTGCCGCAGATCTCACCGATTATTTTCTTTAACCTGATCATGCAGACGATCACAGCGCTTCAGAACTTCACCTCCGCGTTTGTCGTAACAGGAGGAGGGCCGAATAAGGGAACCTATGTACTTGGAATGAAGCTGTATACGGATGCTTTTGGCTATTATAAAATGGGCTATGCATGTGCAACTTCCTGGGTGATCTTTGCAATGATCATGGTAGTAACTTTACTGTTGTTCCGTTTTTCTTCAGGAAAAATGTATTACGAAGACGGCGGAGATTTTTAAGAGAGGAGGCAAAGATCTATGAAAAGAAAGAAAATAGCAGGAAGAATCCTATTGTACATTCTGATCGGTCTGGTGGGAATCGTGATGCTGTATCCTCTGGTGTGGATGTTTTTTGCTACATTTAAAAGTAATAATGAAATTTTCGGAACCCTGAAGCTTCTTCCAAAAGCTTTTGGCCTTGATGCGTATATAGAAGGATGGAAGGGCGTTGGAAAGTATAATTATTCCAGATACTTTATTAATACGTTCCTGATCGTAATTCCTACGACTTTATTTACTTTGCTGTCCTGTTCCATCGTTGCTTATGGATTTGCCAGATTTCGCTTTCCTATGAAGAAGCTGCTGTTTGCGATCCTGATCGGAACATTGATGCTTCCGAATACGGTGATTATTATTCCGCGTTATATGATGTTTAATAAAGTGGGATGGCTGAATACCTATATGCCTTTTTATGCACCGGCAATTCTGGCATGCTATCCGTTTTTCATTTATATGCTGATGCAGTTTATCAGGGGACTTCCGAGAGAACTGGATGAATCTGCTTATATTGACGGCTGTGGGACTTTTCAGTGCTTTACCAGTATTTTGCTGCCCCTTTTGAAACCGGCATTGTTTTCGGCGGGACTTTTTCAATTCATGTGGACATACAATGATTTTATGAATTCTTTGATCTTTATTAACAGTGTGGAAAAATATCCGATCGCACTGGCGCTCCGTACAGCAATAGACTCAGAAGCGAATATTCAGTGGAATGAGATTATGGCGATGGCATTTTTGTCGGTACTGCCGCTGATCATCCTGTTTTTTGCAGGACAGAAATATTTTGTACAGGGAATAGCCACAAGCGGAATGAAAGGATAAATATGTTAAGACAATTGATCGTTCAAAATAAAAAAGGATATCGGCTTCCTTATCCGGCGGCATGCTGGGAGGAAGGGATGCTTCTGGGAAACGGATACCAGGGGGCTGTTGTGTGGGGCGATGGGGCGCATGAAAAAATCACACTAAGTGAAGAAACGCTGTTTGCCCCTGTAGATGAGGGACTTACCCCAATAGAAATGGCAGGCCATTTGCCGGAAATCAGAAATCTTTTGCGGAAAGGCAAAAGCAGGGATGCATCTCAATTGATCGTGGATATGTTCCGGGAAAAAGAGGGATTGGATGAGAAAATCTGGACAAATCCCTTCTTTCCCGCAGGAGATATCCATATTCTGACGGAAAACACAGAGATTTATGAGAATTATGAAAGAAGCCTTACCTTTGCAAATGGGGAAGGGCAGGTTACATATACTGCACGGGGCAAGGCTTTTCTTCGGAAATATTTTTTGTCCAGGACAGAGAACTGCCTGGTGATGGAACTGAAAAGCGAAGAGCCGGCAGACTATCAGATTTATTTATCCCGGACACCATATACGAAAAACGGAATGCATGTAAATAAAAAAATGTTTCCCGCCAGCGGCGGTACAGAATTCTTTAAGCCCCGGATTTTGCAAAAGGATGGGGGAATCTGGTACCAGTGCGCTTATGAAGGAAAAGAAAAAGGTTACGGGATTGTACTGGAAATTGCAAAGACAGACGGGAATGTCTGCTTTGCGGGACAGAAGATGCGGATTACAGGGGGCAGGAATACACTGCTTCTTGTAAGGGTTTTTCCCGTGGAGAATTCCGGTGAAGAAGAAAGCTGGTGCAGGCACCAGGAACAACTTCGGGGGATGATAAATCCAAAAAGGAATGCGGAAGAGAATTACCAGGCCCTTCTAAAGCATCATGAAACAAGCCATAGAAGACGTTTTGAACAAATAGATCTGGAATTGGAAAATAAGCATCTGGAAGCCATTTTTCATGCAGGACGGTATGAGATCCTATCCTCCAGCGGAAAGCTTCCGCCAAATCTGCAGGGAGTATGGACCGGCACGTACGACACGCCGTGGAGCAGCGATTATACCCAGAATGGAAATCTCCAGACTGCAATTATGGGAATGCTTCCCTGCGGGGACTTTGTGGGGATGGAGAGCTATTTCTCATATCAGGAAAGCCTGGTTGAGGATTACCGGAAAAACAGCAGTATTTTGTACGGATGCAGGGGAATCCATATTCCAAGCAGGACTTCCGACTGTGGGATCGACTTTCATTTTGATATTACCTGGCCTATGGTATTCTGGACAGCGGGAGCTGCATGGGTATCCCACTTCTACTATGATTACTGGCTTTATACAGGAGACGATGAGTTCTTCAAAAACAGGGCGCTTCCGTTTATGAAAGAGGCGGCACTTTTTTACGAGGACTACCTGTATGAAGACGAAAGAGGGTATTGGGAGTTTTCCCCTTCCTATTCTCCGGAAAATACACCGGCAAACAGGGATAACGCAGCATGTATCAATGCAACAATGGATATTTCTGTGGCAACAGAATTGTTCCGGAATCTGATTACAGGATGCCGTACACTGGGTATTGAAGAAGAAAATGTCCGGAGGTGGAAATGGTATCTGAAAAAAATGCCGCCCTACCTGATCAATGAGGAAGGGGCATTAAAAGAATGGGCAAAAGAAGACCTCTATGACAGATATGACCACCGCCATTCGTCACATTTGTATATGCTGTATTATGATGTGCCGAAGGAAACGCCGGAGGTGTTAAGTGCTGCACGAAAAGCCTATGAGATTAAAATGGAGCGAAAAAAAGAGGAGCAGGGAACCATGGCTTTCGGCCTTGTGCAGGCAGGAATGGCAGCAGCCCATCTTGGTGACAGTGAGATGGCAGGGGTTATGATAAAAAGTATGAGTGAGAATAACTATTACCGTACCTATGCCAGTTCCCATGACTATGGTCCAAGCATTTTCAATGCCGACATCAGCGGGGGAATGCCCGCCCTGATGCTGGAATGCCTGGTACAGTGCTCTGCACTGACAGATGAGGGAGACAGGATCTGCGAGTATGAAATAAGGCTTTTGCCTGCTCTTCCCCAAATGATGAAAAGCGGCCGGCTGAAAGGGATGCACCTGCGGGGCGGATTTTTGATCGATCTGGAATGGAAGGAAGGACAGTTGGTTACATGGAACCTGGAAAATCCCCAAAACAGAAAATACCATGTAGTGGGAGGGCAGCATGAATAAAAGAAATATCAGGAATATGTGGACTGCGGATCAGGGAGACGGAACCTACCGAAATCCTGTTTTGTATACGGATTATTCCGACCCGGATGTGATTCGTGTGGGTGATGATTACTTCATGGTCGCTTCCAGCTTTTGCAATTCTCCGGCAGTGCCTGTACTGCATTCCAAAGATCTGGTAAACTGGAAATTGATCAATTATGTAATGGAAAAGCTGCCCTTTGCACGTTATGACAGGCCGGTTTACGGATGCGGGGCATGGGCGCCTTCTATTCGTTATCATAATCATGTCTTTTATGTATTTGTACCGTTTCCGGATGAAGGAATTATGATGTGCTGTACAGAGGATCCGTGGAAAGAATGGAGTAAACCTGCTTTTGTGAAAAGGGCCATAGGATGGATAGATCCCTGTCCTTTCTGGGATGAAGATGGAAAGGCTTATATGGTGAATGCTTTTGCAAAAAGCAGGATTGGTTTTAAAAGTATGCTTTATATCAGCGAAATGGATCCTATGTGCGGGGAAATTTTGGAGGACGGAAAGTTTGTGTATGACGGACATGAGACCCAGCCTACCATTGAAGGTCCGAAGCTATATAAACGAAATGGATGGTATTATATTTTTGCTCCGGCAGGCGGCGTTTCCACAGGCTGGCAGACAGTTTTGCGCTCTCGGAATATTTACGGCCCATATGAAGAAAGGATTGTTCTCCATCAGGGCGGGAGCTCTGTAAATGGCCCCCATCAGGGAGGATGGGTAGAAACACAGACAGGAGAAAGCTGGTTTCTGCATTTTCAGGATGTGGGAAATGCAGGCCGGATCATTCACCTGCAGCCCATGCACTGGGAGGATGACTGGCCGGTGATAGGTGAGGACAGAGAGCATAAAGGCTGCGGCACGCCTGTTATGCAGTGGAAGAAACCGGACGTAGGTGCGGAATACCCAATCTGCAGTCCTTCAGAGAGTGATTTTTTTGACGGCGGCTGCCTGGGAATGCAATGGCAGTGGAATGCAAATGTACAGAAGAAATGGTATGAAATGTCCAGAAGAGGGCTGAAGCTGTTTGCACAGAAAAAGGAATCGGGACAAGTTCTTTGTGATATGCCGAATCTTCTGTTCCAGAAGTGGCCTGCGCCGGAATTTCAGATTACGGTCTGTCTGTATCTTAAGGAAATGCAGGAGGATGATGTATGCGGCCTGATTTCTTTTGGGGGCAAATATGCTGCGCTGTGCGTGATCAGAAAGAAGGAAAAATTTGTTCTGCAGCTGCGGGAAGGCGATTGTGAAAAACGGGAAGAAACAGGGAAGGAGATTCCGATCATTTCGGAGATCCGTGACAAGGTGTATTTGCGAATGAGGGTGGAAAAGGAGAAGCAGATTTCGTTTTTTGTAAGTGCAGATAATGAGAATTTTTTGCCGGCAGGGGTAAGGATGGAAGCTGTACCGGGAAAATGGACAGGTGCAAAAGCCGGGTTGTTTGCTGTAAATGAATCAGAATTCGATGAAAACGGAACAGGCTGTGTTGAAGCGCTGTATTTCGTATTTGAACCACTGGGACAGTAGGTGCCGGAGTTTGGCAGACAACATAAAAGTCAATCATGAGAGGGGAATGCTTAATGCTGCGGCATGGGCATTCCCTTTTCTAAATTGAATGTATCCTTCTAAGGGAATCTTTGTGCAGTGACCGGAATGGTTATGTGAGAAAAAGAGCAGATTGACCGTAGCAGATACTTGTTGTACAACGGCTGTACCTGGACGGTGATCTGTTTAAAGTAATTATTACATTTCCTTTGGTAAAACCGAGGAGGATTTTAAAAGGCATTTGGAATGATTCGCGAACACCCTCAGGAGGTATTAAAGGCAGTACTTACATTTTAATAAAAAGCAGGGAGCCAGGCATGAGAGGTGATCTTGTGCCTGGCTTTGTCGTGCATTTTTAGGCTTTCTTCAGGCACTACTGACGCCGCCGGCAGAGTTGACTTTTAAATAGTGCAGAGCTATAATGAAGAGGCAAAAAATCCCATATTTTAGGGAAAAAATGGAGGAAGGCATGAAAAAGAAAATACTATCCATGGTACTTGCTTTGGCCATGACAGCGGGATCGTTGTCATTGGTTTATGGTGCGGAATTTTCCAGTGGATCGGATGAAATTCTGTTTGCGGAAGAGTTCCGGACAGAACAGCTGGAAGAGTTTGGGGAAGAACAGCTGCAGGAACCGCAGACAGAGCAAAACCAGTCTGAGAGTGATTTTCCGGAAGATCTTTCGGTTGTCTGGGGAGAGAACGAAAACAGCGATTATGAGGAGCCTGCAGATCTGGAAGTGATTGATGACGCGGTTCATGAGGACGATGCAGAAGTTTTTACCTCCGGAGCAGATGCGGCGGATACGGCAGACGAGACAGAGACGGAGGGGGACGAGGATCCTATAGAGAAAACGGACATCGCCGTATGTACTATTTCCATGGCTGAAAAGGTCCTCTGCACAGGGGACGCTTTGACTCCGACAGTGGAAGTGAAGAATGGCGAACAGGTACTGGTGCCTTTCCAGGATTATAATCTGGAGTACAGGGACAATATAATGCCGGGGACAGGGACTGTTGTGATTACGGGTACCGGTGCTTACCAGGGGACTGTGGAGAAAACATTTGCAATCACTCTGGCTGCGCCGAAGATAGTTTCGGCAAAATCCGCCAGCTACCGTTCCATAAAGATGACCTGGAATGCAGTTCCAGGGGCGGAGTCCTATACCATCTACTATAAAGGGGATACGATTAAATCCTGGAGAAAACTGAAGACCGGAGTTGCCGGAACCAGTTTTGTCCATACTTCCTCAAAGACATATCCTCTTGTAACCGGGAAAAAATATACTTATATTGTAAAAGCCGTTTCCGGAAAAACAATCAGCCCTTATGATAAAACCGGAAAAAGTGCAGTGCCGGTTCTTGGCACCGTAAAATTAGGCAAAGTACAGTCAGCAGCCTATAATAAGCTCAAAATTACCTGGTCAAAGGTGGACGGAGCCAGTGGTTATTATATTTACAGAAAATCAGGAAATTCCTGGAAAAGGGTGGGAACAGCGGCAGGAACGTCCTTTATCCACACAAACAGCAGCAAGTTCCCTGTAAAAACAGGCGTTACCTATACCTATTCAGTGAAAGCATACCGTAAAACAGGAAAGACCACTGTTTTAGGCGGAGGCAGCAAGACCGGGATCAGGGGAAAAGCCATTCCCGGAAAACCGGTTCTGGTCAGTGCAGAATGTGTAGATGCGGGAAAAATCACCATTCGCTGGAAGAAAGTGCCGGGAGCAACCAATTATCTTATTTACCGCAAGGATGCAAAGGGTAAATGGCAGCAGGTGGCGAATATTAAAGGCGCCAATATGATCGGCTATACCCAGGTATCTTCCAAAAAATTTCCTATTGTCACAGGAAAAACATACACCTATACAGTTCGTTCCTATACTTCTGCCGGAAATACAAAAGGCGGTTACGACACCAAAGGGAAAAAGGTAAAGGCTGTATCAGCAAGTGCAGCAGCAGGGGCAGCTGCGCTGAAGAATGCAAAACAGGTTGTGAATAAAGTCACAACGCCTCAAATGAGTAGCAGCCAGAAACTGAAAGCATGTTTTGACTGGGTGATTTCCAAACCGTATGTTACCAGAAGAAAATTTGTCAATTCTCCTGGATGGCCTGCAGTATTCGCAAATGATCATTTTGTACTGGGAGGAGGAAACTGCCACTCAGACGCGTCTGCATTTGCGTATCTTGCAAAAGCTCTGGGATATAAGAACGTATATGTTTGTACGGATTCTGACGGCACCAGGGGAACACCCCATAGCTGGACAGAAATCAACGGCCTTGTCTATGATCCGCTTTTTGCAGAAGCAAAGAGCTATTACAGGTATTATGGAGTATCATACAAGACCTATGAACTGGACGCAATTCTTCGTATTGCAATATAGCAGCATCGTGTTAGATATATATAATTAAGAAATAAGGATTTCAGGAATCATGGTATTTAGTTCAATGGTTTTTCTATGCGTTTTTCTCCCGGCAGTATTCGGACTGCATTGGATCCTTCCGGGAATCCGGGCAAAAAACGCTTTATTGATTATTGCAAGCTTACTGTTTTATGCTTATGGGGAGCCGGTGTATGTGCTTCTTTTGATTGTGTCGGCATTGTTTAATTATGCGTGCGCAGGTGCTGTCAGTGCCTGGCCGAAGGGGAAGAAGCTGGTGCTGGCGCTTACCATAGCAGGGAATCTGGGTGTGCTGATTTTTTATAAATATGCAGGCTTTCTGACGGAATCATGGAATCTTATGTCCGGAATGTCCGTTCCCGTGCCGGAAGTTAGAATGCCCATTGGAATTTCCTTTTTTACCTTTCAGGCAATGTCCTATGTAGTGGATGTTTACCGGAAAGTAACAGATTGTCAGAAGAGCTTCTGGAAGGTTTTATTATACATCTCTTTTTTTCCGCAGCTGATCGCCGGACCTATTGTGAAATACCATGATGTGGAGCAGGAGATTCATAAGAGAACCCAGACTTTGGACGGGGTAACGAAAGGAATTCGTCGTTTTGCCGCGGGGCTCAGCAAAAAAGTGTTACTAGCCAATACCCTGGGGCTTACTGCGGACGTTTTATTTGCTGCAAAGGAATCAGAGGTAAACTGGCTGTTGGCATGGATCGCAAATCTTTCTTATGTGTTTCAGATTTATTTTGACTTCAGCGGCTACAGCGATATGGCTATTGGAATGGGATGGATGTTTGGTTTCCATTTTAAAGAGAATTTTAACTATCCGTACATATCAGGGAGTATCAAGGAATTCTGGCGCAGATGGCATATGTCTCTTTCCGGTTGGTTTAGGGAATATCTCTATATTCCGCTTGGCGGCAATCGTAAGGGAAAATTCCGGACTGTGGTGAATAAGATGATCGTTTTTCTGTGTACAGGCATCTGGCACGGAGCATCCTGGAACTTTGTTTTCTGGGGTGTTTACCATGGATGTTTTTTGCTTCTGGAAGAATATATTCCGGTCATCGGGCGTAAGGGAAATAAGGCAAAAAGCTGTTTGCAGCGAATTTATACAATGCTGGTGGTTGGCGTGGGATTTGTCTTTTTCCGCACAGAAACTATGGGGAAAGGCTTTTTCTGGCTGAAGATGATGTTTACGGGATTTGGCAAAAACAGGGCAGCGATGTCCCTTGTCTGGCAGCAGCTGACTCCTTTGTATATTGTAACACTTTTGGCAGCAGTGATCGCTTCTATGCCGGTAAAAGAGCTGGTCAGGAAGAAGCGGGGATATGAGCCTGCATCTTATCTTTTAAGTTTCGCAGGTTTGATTCTTTGCATGTTTTATCTTGCAGGCGGAACGTATAATCCCTTTATTTATTTCCGGTTTTAGGAGGAAAGAGTGCATGAAAAAATGGAGATTACTTTATTGCACCTGCTTTTTTGCGGTCTGCCTGTGTCCGTTTGTCGGGATGCTTCTTAACCAGGAGGGAGAGACGGAGGCAGAAAACCGAAGGCTGGCAGAGTTTCCGGCAATCCGGACGGAAGAAGGGGACATTAACAGAGAATGGCTTTCAGAGGCAGGAGAGTATTTTCAGGATCATTTTGCATTCCGAAGCAAAATGGTCACGGCAAATGCATTGGTACAGGGAAAACTCTTAGGGGTATCCACTGCTTCCGGTGTCATTCAGGGAGAGGATGGATGGCTTTATTATAAAGATTCCCTGAATGACTATCTGGGAACGGAGCTCCTTCCTGAGAGAAGTCTGTTTAATATTGCACATACCCTGGGAATCATGCAAAGAAATCTGGAGCAGCGCGGCATAGACTTTGTATTTGCAGTCGCCCCAAATAAAAATTCCTTATATGGGGAGCATATGCCCTATTATGACCAATGCAAAGTGACAGATGAAAATAATCTGAAGAGACTGAAGCCTTATCTGGAGCAGGAGGGCGTGAATTATACAGACCTTTATGAATGCTTTCAGGAACAGACGGAAGTTTTGTATCACAGCAGGGATTCCCACTGGAATAATAAAGGCGCAGCTTTGGCAAGTGACAGGATTCTGAGCGCATTGGAAAAAGAACATATCTCCTATGAAGGAGAGCCTTATGAAGTGAGAGAGGACTTTGTCGGAGACCTTGACAAAATGCTTTATCCTGAGGCGCTGACTCTGGAAGAGGAAGTGTATTATGAGCACGCGCCGGAGTTTGCTTATGTGGAGGAAGTGGAAAGCAATTTTGCTCCGCGCATCAGTACTGTAAGTCCTGAGAAGGAGGGAAGCCTGGTAATGTACCGGGATTCTTTTGGAAATACACTTCTTCCATTTATGGCAGAAGCGTACGGAAAGGCTTATTTTTCCAGAGGTGTGCCGTATCAGCTAAGCGATGCGGACACTTATCAGGCAGATGCAGTGGTGGTGGAACGGGCAGAACGTTTTTTGCCGGAGATGGCGGCGGCGCCGCCTGTACTGGAGGCGAGTCCTGTTATTTGGGAAAAGGAAATTGCTGAAAAGTCGGACAACGGCACTTCATGGATCACTATGAAACCGCAGGGAGTCATTATGCAGATTACCGGGAGAATTTTGCCGGAGTATCTGAAGACAGATTCTGAGATTTATCTGCGGATAAACGGGGCTTCTATTTATGAAGCGTTCCCTATGAGCATAGAAACCGGGGACAATGTGGACAGCGGAGGCTTTTGCCTGTATGTGGGGGTGGAAAAGCTTCAGGAAGGTCCAGACTTTATTGAGATTATGGTGCGAAATGACCATACTATGGAAATTATATCAAAACAACAGGTTGAGGAGGAAATGAACAAATGAAGAAAAAACTGGTAGGAATCTTATTGGCGGCAGCGGTAATGACAGGAAGTGTAATGGCAGTTCCGGCTGCAGAAACGGAGAGTACAGAGGCAGTTAGTGCAGAAACAGCGGAAACAGAGGTGATCGAGGATGTAAAAATCACCCTGGAGTCAGGCGAAGTACTTCTGAAGAATGAGACAAAAACAAATTACACTGCTGAGTACAAAAAAGCAGAAGAAAAGGCTGAAAATGAAGCTGCAGCAACAGAAACCTGGAATCTGATCCTAACGGATAAAGAAGGTACTTCCCATACATTTGAGAATGCAGCTGCAGATCAGTGGACAGAGCCGTCCCTGACAGAGGAGTATGGTTTTCTTTATATAAAATACAAGGATGCCGGCGGAAAAGAACAGGAAGTGCTTGAAAAAGCGGAAGAAAAAGCTTTTGAGAAAGAGCTTGCAATGTATGCAACAACAGAAGTAAATGTTAGAAAAGAAGCCTCAAAGGATTCCCAGTCACTGAAGGTAGCATCTCTTGGCTCAGAGTGGAAAGCCGTAGCCAGTGTTCCGGGATGGATCAAGGTTGAGAGTGACGGCATCAGCGGTTACGTTTTCCACAGCTATATTACAGAGGATAAAGCAAAGGTGGATGCGCTCGTACAGGAAAGAAAGGCAGCCGCAGAAGCAGCGGCACAGGCGGCAGCACAGGCAGCAGCACAGGCAGCGCAGGAACAGACTTATTATGAAGAGCCGTCTGCACAGGAGCCGGCCCCACAGGAACCCGTCGCTCAGGAACCGGAACAGCCATCAGCACCGGTGGAGGTAAGCAGACAGGCATTTGATGACTGCGATGGTTCAGGACATGGTTATTATGAAATCACATACTCTGACGGAAGCGTGGCATACGAAGAGTATTAAACTGGAGAATGGTTATGAAAAGGAAAATAGTGAAAAAGCAGATTGCCTTTTTCCTTGCTGCGATGATGGCGGTTATTCCTGCTTCTTCTGTCCAAGGCGCGGAGTTTTCCAGCGGCGGGGCAGAATATGACAGTGGGAGCAGCCTGCCGGAGATGGTCTTTGGCAGCGGAGAAATCGGTGATTATGAGATTCCGGGCGAAGTCATCCAGGACAGTAATACAGAGAAGGGGATTTCTGAGGAGTTTGAGGGCAGCGGGATACAGATACCAGATGAAGACACTTTGGATGAAAATGCGGAGAACAGTACTGCAGAACAGGAAGGCGATGCTGCTGACGCAGAGATTTTCACCCAGAATCAGGATGGTGCAGCTGAAAATGCAGCAGGCGGGGATAAAACGAATGGGCTGATTCAGGAAGTTGAAGAAGCAAGTGATACCCGAATAACGCCGGAAGAAAAAACGGATATTTCTACGTGTAAGATTACCGTGAAAGCCTCTGTAACTTATACAGGTACCGCCCTTACCCCGGAGGTTACTGTAAATGGAGAAAAGGGTGCATTGGCTGCAGAAAGAGACTATAAGCTGGAATATGTGAATAATACGGAAATTGGCTTAGCAACTGTAAGAATCACAGGCACAGGTGCATATGAAGGGACTATTGAGAAGAATTTCAAGATTCTTCCACAGGCTCCGAAGCTGAAAGCCGCAAGTTCCGCAGGCTATAATTCTGTAAAGCTTACCTGGCAGGCAGTACCGGGCGCGGAGTCCTATATCATTTACTATAAAGGAAATGATATCAGATCGTGGAGAAAGCTGAAGACCGGCGTTAAGAATACCAGTTTTGTACATACGTCTTCCAGGTCTTTTCCTCTTGTGACAGGAAAAACATATACCTATACTGTAAAGGCAGTGAAAGGCAGCTTCGTCAGTGCATACGATAAAACCGGAAAAACGGCAAAGCCGGTTCCGGCGGCCCCGAAACTTGGAAAAGTACAGTCAACAGCTTATAATAAGCTGAAAATTACCTGGAGCAAGGTTACAGGAGCCAGTGGTTATTATGTTTACAGGAAGTCAGGAAATACCTGGAAAAGGATTGGCAGTACGACCGGAACTTCATACGTTCATACCAGTTCGTCCACGTATCCCATAAAAACAGGAACAACCTACAGCTATACTGTAAAAGCGTACCGGAAAAGCGGAAGTACGGTGGTTTTGGGAGCAGGAAACTCCACAGGAATCAAAGGGAAAGCCGTTCCTAATAAAGCAGTTCTGGTAAGCGCTGAAAGCGGCACCTCCATGGGAAAGATCGTGATTAACTGGAAAAAAGCTTCTGGTGCAACACATTACCTGGTTTACAGGAAAGATGCCAGCGGAAAATGGCAGCGGATTGCCACTGTAAAAGGAGCCAATACCTTAAGCTACACCCATACCTCTTCCAAAAAGTATCCCATTACAACAGGAAAGAGCTATACTTATACTGTACGCTCCTATAATTCCAACGGAAAAACTTATGGAAGCTATGATACAAAGGGCAAGACCATAAAAGGGCCTTCTCAGGCTGATGTATTGGATGCCAAACTACGAAAAAAAGCAAAAAGCATTGTATCTCAGATAACAACCTCCGGCATGTCAAAATCCCAGAAACTGTATGCCTGCTGGAAATATGTAACCTCCGGCAGTAACTTTGGCTACTGGCCGAAATATCCTAATTTGAACAAAACCGGATGGCAGAAGGAATGCGCATTGGATATGCTGAATTCCGGACGGGGAAATTGTTATAGCTTTGCCTGTGCATTTGCAGCTCTTGCAAGTGAGGTTGGATATAGCCCGTCTGTGATCTGCGGCAGGGTCACAGGAACGAGAGACGGTGCAGCGGATGGATACACCCGCCACTGCTGGGTAATCATCGGCGGAAGCTACTATGACCCAGAGGCACAGTATGCAGGGTGGTATAAAGATGTTTATGGAAGCAGCAGCTATGATATTGACCACACTGTTCAGAAAATTGTTCCATTCCGATAAAAAATCACTTTAAAGAAAGGCGGAGAAGAGTATGAAAAAAATGAGAAAAGGGTTATTGTTAGGATTTATGCTTCTGATTTTAACCTTTTGTGCAGGCAGTTTTACCGTACAGGCAGCAGGCACAGCCACAACAGCTACAGCAGCTAAGAAAACAGGATGGGTTACAAAGGCTGGTAAAAAATACTACTATGTAAAAGGAAAAAAAGTAGTAAACAGTCTGAAGACCATCAGCAGTAAAATATACTATTTTGGTTCTGACGGAGCTGCTAAAACCGGATGGCAGACGATCAATAAAAAGAAATATTATTTTGGAAGCGATAAAGCTGCAAAGATTGGATGGTATTCCATTGGAAGCAGGTCCTATTATTTTGACTCCAAGGGTGTCTATAGAAAATCAAAAGCAATGGATAAGACCCTTTTGAGCAAAATGGATGCAGTACTTAAGAAAGCCGTAAAATCCACAGACAGCAAATCTACCGCCCTGAAAAAACTTTTTAATTATGTTCAGAAGAACTATGGCTATGCCAGAGTGATGGGCTTTAAGGGCGAAAAAGGATGGGACTATAAATACGCAAAAGAAATGCTGGTAAAGAGAAAAGGAAGCTGTTACCATTACGCTGCCACATTTGCAGTTCTGGCAAAACGTGTTACCGGCTATCCGGTGCGTATCTGCTGGGGAACAAGCAATGCCTTCAATACGAAGAAATGGCAGCCGCATGGCTGGGTAGAGATTAAGATCAACGGAACATGGTACACTTTCGATCCAAATGCTGCCAGATATTCTGCTTTGCGAAAGGGCAAATGGTATATGCAGAAGCGTTCCGCAATGGAAGGAAAAATTTATAAAACAAAGAAAGCGATAAATGTAGAATTATAAGGGAAGATTTCCTGGGAGGAAGACGATGATGAAAAAGTGGAAACCGATTCTTGCAGCTTTCCTGTGCCTTCTTTTTGTACAGGGGCCATTGCTTTCAGAAACAGCAGCGGTACAGGTGCAGGCTGCAGCTGTAAAATCCGGTCTGAAAAAAGAAGGCGGTAAGTATTTCTATTATGTAAATGGAAAAAAAGTAAAAAATGTATGGAAAAATATCCAGGTAACCAGCAATGGAAAAAAGGTTACCCGCAGATGCTATTTTGGAAAAGACGGAGCTGCTTATGCAGGCAAAAAGGTGGGCGGGGTGACCCAGCCTGCAGTGAAGAAGATTTCCGGAGCTTATTATGCCTTTGACTCTTATGGGCGGATGATGAAGGGAACCTATGTAATCAACGGAGTTTACCGTACCTTTTCCTCATCTACAGGACAGATGACCGGCCTTGCAAAGGAAAACGGAAAATATTATTACTATACCGGCACAAAAAAAGCTGTCAATGTGTTTAAAACTGTAAAAATAAAAAGTTCCGGAAAAGTTTATTCCTATAAATACTATTTTGGAAAAGACGGGGCTGCTTACCAGGGAAAGAAGGATATGTTTGGAACTGCCGTTCCGGCAGTGAAAAAGATCGGTTCTTACTATTATGGATTTAATACATCGGCCAGAATGATTACAGGTACTTATGTAATCAATGATAAATTCTATGCATTTGCTTCCAATGGCAGACTGGACAGGACAAAAACAAATAAACTCCGTGCTGCCTCCAAAGAAAAAGCGAATGCGGCAACCCTTCGGAAGCTTCTCGGCAAGCCTCAAAAAACCCAATACTACAGCAGCTGCTATGGTGACGGAAAAGATCTGCTTCTTACCTACCCGCATTTCTATGTGAGCCTGTTTAAGGATAAAAAAGGAAAAGAAATCGTACTGGGTGTTATGAGTAAATAGGAATGGAGACCGTATAATGAAAGTCAATTAAAAATGTTACAAATAAATTATTCACAATAGCATAAAATAGAATTATAATTGCATTTTGCAGGGAAACCATGTAGAATGTAATTAGAAAGCTGTGAATCAGCGGCGGGTTGACACCTAAAATCTGATACGTTTTCCGGACGCAGGTGCCGGAGGCTGGCAGGCAGCGGAAAAACCTGTTATTATCCGGACACAGGTGCCGGAGGTTGGCAGACAACATAAAAATCAACCATGAGAAGGGAATGCTTCATGCTGCGGCATGGGCATTCCCTTTTCTAAATTGAAAAAATGCGGTAAAGGGCGGGACTATGGACAAAAGAAAAGCAATCCAAATTATAACAAAAGCGGCAGATTTGTATCATAGAAATCTTGAGGATCAGAAAATATTATTTCTTTATGGTACTCCGGCAGAAGTGAGAAAGCAGCTTCAGATGGAAGGAAAAGAGTTGTCTGCCATAAAAGGTTATGAAGTCGTGTTTCACCGTTATAATTTTCTGCACCTGACGGGGGTGAGGATAAATACTTCTCTGACAGCATCAGCAATCCATTTCTATGAGAAATGCTTGGACAGGCGCTTAACAGAAAAAGATTACTGTATTCAGAGAAAGCGGCGGGGAATGTATGTGGTTGTATAGGATTTGTAAAAGACAACAATACCGGATTAAATGTTCCGAATACGCTTTTAAAAAAGGATATTAGGGATGTGACCGTATCTCCGATGCAGAAAGTATATGCAGTTTTTTCTAAAAACTATACGGAAGAAAAATATTCTGTCCTTGAAAAGCTGGATAAGGAAATTGTTTTGGAAGTCCGCTCTTTCTCAAAAGAAATTGAATGTATGCTGAAAAGGGAATCTTTGTGCAGTGACCGGAATCTGTATGCGAAAAAAGAGCAGATTGACCCTGGTATATAATTGTTGTAAAATAGTTTTGCGATAAAATACAGGCTTCTCGGGGAAATGGAAGCTGAGAACGAATGAGGAAAAAGGAATGTTAGGAGCATGCTGCGGAAGAAAGCTGGAAAAGTATACACCGGACTATGTTGTTTTCGACCTGGAAACAACGGGCGTATCTGTCTTTTCCGATGAGATTATTGAGATATCTGCCCTGAAGGTGGAGAAAGGTCAGGTAAGGGACGAATTTACAACCCTGGTAAATCCCCTGCGCCCCATTCCATCCGGGGCAAGTATGGTAAACGAGATTACGGATGAAATGGTAGCGGAGGCACCCTCCCTTCAGAATGTTTTTGGGGATTTTCTTGATTTTGTGGGAGATTCGGTACTTGTGGGGCACAATATCCATACCTTTGATCTGAAATTTCTATACAGGGCTGCGGGGGATTTTTACGGAAAAACACTGGATAATGATTATGTGGATACTCTCGGCATGGCCAGAAGCTGCCTGCCGGGGCTCAGCCGCTACCGCCTGGTGGACCTGGCTGCTCATTATCATATTTCCGCTGAGGGAGCACACCGCGCACTGAATGACTGCCGGATGAATCAGCAGATTTTTGAAGCTTTGGGAAAGGAAGTACAGAAGAGTAAAGGCCGTGTGAAACTGTGTCCCAGATGCGGACAGATCCTGAAAATGAGCAGCGGCAGATTCGGAGAGTTCTGGGGCTGCAGCGGATATCCGAAATGCAGATATACGGAAAATGTAAGGTAGAAACGAAATTTACATATCAGTAGATACGAGACAGCGGAAGGGCATTGGAAACCCTTCCGCTGTCGTGTTTATGGTGCCCGGAGGGTACATGTTTACTGCATTAATAAACGAATCAATTCATCTTTCGTATATTCCTGAAGTATCGTCTGTTTGCCATCAATATAAAGGGTAGGAACACACGTTATTTTCAGCTCTTTTTTGGAATAAGAAACAGCTTCTTTTTCTTTTTCGGTATAGACTCCGGAAGTTAATGCTTCTTTAAATTCAGCCTGATCCAGTCCAAGGCTTCCGGCCAGTTCTGTAAGTATATCCGGATCTCCGATATCCTTTTCGTCGATAAAATAGGCACGATACATCAGGTCACTGTATTCATCTTCGCATCCTCGTTCCCGGGCAAAATGGAGCCCTTCAAAGGCAAGTCTTGTGTAAGGTCTGGGGCAAACTGCAGGAGGAAATTTCGCATCTAATCCAAGCTGGCGGGCTGGTTCTTCCAGGATACGATAGCGGATTTTTCTTTCCTCATCATGATACGTATCCACACGTTCATTTGGTTCTTCTGTCAGCTCATAAGGCTGTGTAATGATTCTGGCTGCAATGCCGGTTTCCTTCAATGCCTCTTTTAATGCGGCCTTGGCAACAATACAGTAGGGGCATACAAAATCCGTTACAAATACAATTTCCTTCATACAAAATCTCCCTTCATAAAATGATATATATTAGTTACAGTCCCATAGGAACACGTAATTCCAACTATATATATTATGATACTGTCTGTGAGGAAAAGTGTCAACCCAACAAAGAAGATTGTGAAGAAAAGGCAAATGGTATATAATTAATCTTGACATTACGAAAGCAGGTGAGTGCATATGAACTACAAAAAACTACAGGGCACCGATTTGACATTAAGCAGCCTTTGCCTTGGCACTGTCAACTTCGGCGAGAAGCTTACAAAAGAGCAGTCCTTTGAACTTCTGGACATGTTTGTGCGTCAGGGAGGAAACTTTATTGACACGGCAAATGTATATTGCCGTTGGGTTCCGGGCCTTTATAACTGCGGTGAAAAGATTATCGGAGAATGGCTGAAAAGCAGGGGTGCATATAGGAATGTGGTAGTTGCCACAAAGGGTGCACACTATTCCATGGAGGACCCCAACCGTACTTCCAGAGTAAACGAAACCGAAATCAGGAAAGATCTGGAGGACAGTCTGAGGACGCTTGGACTTGAACAAATTGACTTTTACTGGCTCCATCGGGATGATCCTGCGCGTCCTGTGGAAGAGATCATGGACATTATGGAGAAGTTAAAATCCGAAGGGAAGATCCGCTATTACGGGCTTTCCAACTACCGTACGGACCGTCTGAAACAGGCACATGATTATCTGAAAAAACAGGGGCTTAACGGTCCCTATGCCGTGTCCAATCAGTGGAGCCTTGCAGCAGCAAATCCCCGAAAAAATACAAACCAGGATCCTACTATGGTAACGTTTTCCGATGAAGAATATGAGTGGCATAAGGAGACAAAGGTTCCCATCATTCCCTTTACTTCCACGGCTCTTGGCTTCTTTGAAAAGCTGAAGAAAGCAGGCGTCCGGGCAGAAAACGGACACCTGATTTCCGAGGGAAATCCGGATATGATCCCGGCTTCCGTACGGGCTGTTTATTGGAATGAGGAGAACCTGAAAACCTATGAGAGACTTCTGAAACTTCAGGAGGAAACAGGCCACAGCCTGCAGGCATTATCCGTTGCCTTTTTCTTTGCCCAGCCGTTCCAGGCAATCCCCATTGGAGGTGCAAGGAATCCCGAACAGTTTGCCGGCTTCCTGGAAGCCAGTGAAATCGATCTTCCTTTGGAGCAGTTCGGAAGATAGGCCGGATCGGAAATATCCGTTTTCAGTTCCCGGACAGTCCTTCCTTCGGCCCGTGCATTTTCCGGAAACTGCTGGGTGTGATCTGCCTGTGGCGCTTGAACATGCGGATAAAGGTCTCCGGGTTTTTAAACCCGATTTTTTCGCTGATGTCAGCAACACTTAGCTGGGTATATAATAAATAATTTTCACTTTGCTGCAGCCGGATATTCTCCTGAAGCTCCGAAAAAGTACAGCCTGCGGCTTCCTTGATAAGCTTCGAGCAGTACGGCACAGAAAAGTGAAAATACCCGGCAACCTCTTCCAGGGAGGTCTCTGCATAGTTGTTTACGATATAATTAAAAAGGTCATTTTCGTAAGCATTTTTCGGCGCATAGAACTGGGGAACTATGAGATTTTTCTTATGCCGCCTGATAAGCTGAGTAAAGAAAATGGTCATAATACTGCAGATAATGCGGTCTGAAAATTCATCAGGCTGTATTTGCTCCATATACATATCCAGAATATAGTTCCGGATAACAGGGTCTTTTCCGGTATGAAACAGCAGATAGGGCATTTTCTTTTTGGCATAAATATTATTGAGAAAAAACATGGAAATCTGGGTTTTATCTCTGACTGTATTAATAAAAATATCCATAAAAGTACTGTGGCGAATGAGGATATTCAGAACCAGGCTGTCGTCAAATACTTCAATGGCATGAGTGACATCCGGCGCCATAATGCACAGATCCCCTTCCGTTAATTCCACCGTTTTGTTGGAAAAATGCTGTATACATTTCCCCGAAAAAACATAAATCATTTCAAAAAAGGAATGCTCGTGGTGAAATACGGGGAAGTATCTGGGATGCTTTACAATTGCTGTATTTCTGTTAGGAGCGAAGAATTCTTCTTCCGGCCGCTTGCTTTCCAGCATCTCCGGATGAAGGACATGTCCAAGAAGCTCCTGGCTGGTCCGGTATTTCCGGAGCAGTTCATCCACAGGCTGCCCGGCTTTTTTTCGATTATAAAATTCTCTGTAAAATAATTCATCTTCATCAAATTGATTCAGTTTTTTGATAATCAGCTTGTAGTTCATAGCATCTCCTGAAAAATCCTTTCTGTTTGACAAATTCATGGGTGCGTATAAGAATACCTGTTTTATAAAATTATAAGAGAGACAATAAAAAAAGTCAATCTGATTGATGATATGCGGTCATGGTATTGGACTGCTTCTTTTTATATAATAAATTCAAGAAGCGTAACAATCTTAAAAATGTGGAATTGCAGACACAGAAAGGATGAGAGGATTATGAGCCTGGAATTCAGATTAAAAGATTTTGTAATAGAACATCAGAAATCTCCCATAGGAATTGACTGCAGGAAACCGGTATTTGGCTGGAAACTGGTAAGCGGTGAGAAGAATGTCTTTCAGACAGCCTATCAGCTTAAAATTTATGCGGACGGAATCCTGGAAGCAGATACCGGAAAACTCCGGTCTGAGGACAGCATAGAAGTGACGGTCCCTAACTGGGAAACAAAGCCAATGACTGCTTATCATTTCCATGTGACTGTCTGGGATAACTATGGGAATCAGGCGGAAGCGGAAGGAACTTTTGAAACAGGGCGCCTGGGAGTTCCCTTTACTTCCGGATGGGTGGAACCTGAGCAGATTCCCACAGAAAACAGTTGGAAAAACAAAGAGATGAACTCGGAAACAGTGGGAACCAATGCATTTGCAGGGGAAGAACGGGACTTCGGGGAATTTCAGCCTGCGCAGTATATTAGGATTCCGTTCTGCATTGAGAAAGAACTGAAAAAGGCCAGGGTCTACGCTACAGCCCACGGGCTTTACCAATTGGAGGTAAACGGCGTCCGTGCAGATGACCGTGAATTTGCACCGGAGAACACCACTTACCATAAAATTCTCCAATACCAGACCTATGATGTGACCAGTCTCTTAAAAAAGGGAAAGAATGCCTTTGGGGTAATTCTGGGGGACGGCTGGTGGGCCGGCCGCGTGGGTGTGAGCGGGGATTCCTGTCAGTATGGAGATAAGCTTGGACTGCTTTTGGAAGCAGCTTTCACCTATGAGGATGGGACAGAAGAATCGGTTAGTGCAGAGCAGGGCGTTTCGTCTGTCGGCCCCATTGTCTATTCTGATCTTTTCGTAGGAGAGAAGTATGACGCAGGGAAAGAACTGGAGGGATGGAGCCAGGCAGAATATGATGATGCCCTTTGGAAACCTGTAAAAAAAGCGAAATATTCCATGGAGAATCTCATTGGACAATATGCACCTCCTGTGCGAATGCTCCGGTGCTTTACGCCTTGGGAAATCCTTCATTCGCCTAAGGGTGAAGTAATTCTGGATGTGGGCCAGGTAGTTGCCGGACAACTGGAATTTACTTTAGAGGCAAAAGCGGGAATTGAAATAAAACTGGAGCATTCGGAGGTCCTGGATGAACAGGGAAACTACTTCAACAACATTCTGGGAACCAACAAAGAGCAGACAGACGTATACATTACAAAAGAAGGAAAGCAGACCTTCCGGCCCCATTTTACCTATCATGGATTCCGGTATGTGCGCATCACCGGCTGGCCGGGGGAACTATCACCGGAACAGTTTAAAATTTATGTATATACCAGTGAGATGGAGGATATCGGTAATTTTGAGACCTCCGACGAGCGTATCAACCGGCTGCAGAAAAATATCTGGTGGAGCCAGGTTTCCAATACGATTTCTATTCCCACAGACTGTCCCCAGAGAGAAAAAGCCGGATGGACAGGGGACATTATGGCCTATGCTCCCACCTTATGTTTCCTTCGGAATGCGGATGCCTTTTTGACAGGATGGATGGCAAATGTACGGGCAGATCAGCTTGAGGATGGAGCGGTTCCCATGATCGTTCCCTATCTCAAGGCGTATGAGATTTTTATCAAAAATTCCACGAACACAGATACCAGCTGCGGCTGGGGCGATGCAGTGATCGCAGTGCCCTATGCGGTATATCAGGCATACGGTGACAGAAGAATTCTGGAAGAAAATTATGAGGCTATGAAAAAATGGATGGGGTATATCCAATACCGCGCCGCGAATTTTCACCCGGAAGGATACGAAAACTGGGAGGAAGCACGAAAGAAGCGCAGCCGGTATTTATGGAATACAGACTTCCATTATGGGGACTGGCTGATTCCAAGCCTTGTACTGGGCAACCCCGATGGAGGAGCCATGATGCAGACTGCTTATGCAACCATGGGAATTGTTGCTCCGGCTTATTATGCTTTCAGTGCAGGCACCATGGCAAAGGTAGCAGAGATTCTCGGCAAAAACGGGGATGCAGCCTATTATCAGTCCCTGTATGAAAAAATCCGTAAGGCATTTATGGAAGAATATGTCCATAAAGACGGCACCATAGATGCGGATTTCCAGGGAATCTATGTAATCGCACTGAAAAATAATCTTGTTACAGAGGAAACCAGGCCGCTTATGGTGGAGCACCTTTGTGATATGATCGAGAAAAATAACGGATGTCTGGATACCGGTTTTCTCAGTATTCTTTTCCTGATGGATGTGCTGTGTGAAAACGGCAGGCGGGATGTTGCCTATAAACTCATGTTCCAGACAAAGTGTCCAAGCTGGCTCTATGAAGTGGAACAGGGCGCAACCACCATGTGGGAAAGCTGGGGAGCCATCGGCGAGGATGGAACGGTGAGCACATACAGCTATAATCATTATGCATTCGGCTGTGTAGGTGACTGGATGTACCGTGAACTTGGCGGCCTTAAGGCTCTGGCACCGGGATACAAAAAAATCCGGGTGGCTCCGGCTCTGGACTGCGGTTTAAGCTGGGCGAAGGTTAAGGAGGAAACTCCTTACGGCGAGGCTTGCGTGGAATGGAAAATAGAAGAAGGGAGAGCAGCAGTGAGCGTACAGATTCCGGCAAATACAACGGCGGAGATCGTTTTGCCGGGCAGAGAGAAAGAGGTTGTCGGAAGCGGAAAATACACCATCATTTTTGACATTCCCGGGGTATCCCCTGCAGAGGTTTTGAATGCTGGTGAGTTGTAAGAACAGGAGGAAGAAATATGGAGTATAAGAAATTTAAAGATGAAATCAAACTGTCCAGGCTGGGCATGGGGAATATGCGCCTTCCCATAAAAGCGGATGAGCCGGGCCAGCACGTTGATTATGAACGTGCAAAAGAAATCATTGATTATGCAATGGAGCAGGGAATCAATTATTATGATACCGCCTATATTTACCATAACGGTGAATCCGAAAAATTTGTAGGAAAAGCGCTGTCCGACTATCCGAGAGACAGTTACTATGTAGCAGATAAATACAATCTTCAGGCGAACCCGGACTATCGGGCGCAGTTTGCGGAGCAGCTGGAACGCCTGCAGATGTATTACATAGATTTTTATCTGCTCCACGGAGTGCAGGACTACTTTCTGGAGGAAATTCTGGGAAACGGCTGTATTCCATATTTTGAGCAGATGAAAGAGGAAGGAAAGATTCGCTATTTTGGATTTTCCTTCCACGGAAGTCCGGACGCACTGAGAAGAATGCTGGCAGTACGTTCCTGGGACTTTGTTCAGATTCAGCTGAATTATTATGACTGGCTGTATGAGGATGCAAAAGCCCTGTACGAAATTCTGGAAGAGGCAGGAATTCCGGTCATGGTCATGGAACCGGTACATGGAGGAATGCTGGCAGATCTCGGAGAAAAAGGAAACGCAATCTTAAAGGAGGGCGCTCCGGACAGTTCCATTGCCTCCTGGGCAGTTCGCTGGGTAAAAAGCCTGAAGAACGTACAGGTGATCTTAAGCGGAATGTCGGACATGACGCAGCTAAAGGATAACATTGCAACGGTGTCTGAGACAGAAGATATAAACAGCGAGGAGCAGAAACTGATCGAAAAAGCCTGTGCGCTGGTGAGAAAAAATACTTCCGTACCCTGTACCAAATGCCGTTACTGCTGTCCGGATTGCCCTGTGGGGCTGGATATCCCTTACCTTCTGTCCTTCTATAATGCTGCAAAACTGGACGGCATCTGGAGACTGAATAACTTGAAAGGCCTGCCAAAGGAAAAGCAGCCTTCTGCATGCGTTGGCTGCGGCTCCTGTGCAAAGCACTGCCCTCAAAGTTTTCAGATCCCTGCGTATATGAAAGAACTGGAGAAAATGCTGGAGGAATTATGAGAAAAATATTAGTTGCTGTGGGAAGCGGAATCAAAGGCGGAAATACGGATAAGCTTGCGGATGCATTTATAAAAGGTGCATCCGAAAAAGGTCATCAGGTGCATAAGGTTTTTCTTGGGGATACGGATCTTCACGGCTGCCGGGGATGCGCTGCCTGCCAGAAGAACGGAAATAAATGCATGATTAAGGACATTATGCAGGAGATATATCCCCTTGTGGAAGAGTGCGATACGATCGTAATGGCCTCTCCCTTATACTTTTGGACTTTGTCATCACAGATCAAAGCGTTTTGGGATCGTCTGTATGCTCTATCTGTGGATAACAGATACCCGTACAAGGAAAGCGTCCTTCTGATGACCGCAGATGACGACAGTGCCTGGACCTTTGAAAAACCGGAAAATTACTATCGATTTATTACCAATGCCATTGGCTGGAAGAATTTAGGAAGCTATCTTGCAGGAGGCTGCCACGGGGCTGCAGAGAAGCGGTACATAGAGGAAAAACACTTGCAGGGAGCTTATGAGTTTGGAAATTCTATTTGAAAAAGATAATAAAAAAATGCCGTTCCTTTTGCAGAAAGGAGGGCATTTTTTAATTCCCGGAAGTAGTTTCTATAGGGCTTTTATTTACAATACTCTTCTTTAGGAGCAATTTTTATCACGAGGCTGAGCACCCCTAAGATAATATAACAGATCATGCTTCCGAAATAAGTGCTTTCAATGTCACTGCCTCTTTGAAAAACAGCATGACAGAAATTAATAAAGTATACGGACACAAAATTCCCAAGGCTCAGCGATGCGATAAGAAGCGTGGATGTAACAGGCGCCAGGGTGCTGCAGGCCGTTTTTCCGTTATAAAACTGAAAAACAGACATCATAGTATTGAAGGAAAGTCCCGCAAGCACAACACCGATGAGAACCGTCGGGAGAGTGGGCAGATATACAATTAATGCCATACCAGCTGCAAAAACGATACACATCACTCCCAGGATCCTGTTTTTCAGCCTTTTCACAAGCGGATGGAAAACCAGACTGACCAGGACTCCGGCAAGGTTATAAGCGGAGGTTATGATCCCGGCGAGAAAGGCAGAGCCGATTTTATTGGACGCCATGTAAGAGGACATCCCGGAAAGCAGCGGATACAAAGCCGCAGTGGCAATAAACTGCATAACAATATAATAAATCACGCGCCAGTTAAGCTTTGCTCTGATTGTTTTTTCCATGGGACGCCCAGAGTCTCCAAAGGACTTATGACCCGATACGAAGGAAACGGAGCCGGCAATCCTTTTCGGTTCCTTCAGATAAAAAATCATAATTTCCAAAGGAATCACTGCCAGAATATTAATAAGAAAAGGAAAATTCCACCCAAGTCCTGCAAGGAACCCCACAATCGGTCCGGCAGCCATAGCACCTGCATTCATCAGGCTTGATCCGAAACCAATGATCCTTGCCTGCTCTTCTCCCGGAACAGATGCCAGAATAAAGGAATTACGCATAGCAATAAATCCAACACCGACACCCACAAATGCCCGGAAAAACAAAACAAGCATCCAATTGGATGAAAAGAAAAACGGAGCGATTCCTGCAAACATAATAAGTGCAGTTCCGAAAATTGCGCAGAAACGATAACTGATTTTCTTCCCGACCACACTTCCGATCAGAATCGTAACCGGAAGGGAGACAAGGGAAGGCAGGGAAGTAACCAGCCGAACCGTTGTGGCAGAAAGCTGCGGCCAGGCATCCATCATGGTCTGCACAGCAGCATTCATAAAGGAACCCGCCCCCGAAAACAAAAAGATAGAGAGAATCGCAATATTCCCCACACCCAATGCCCTGAAACCTGCCTCCAAGGAGCAGAAAGTGCATGATTTCCGAAAAGAAAATTGTTTTATCTGATTTTTCGATGCCATAAATTTACCTCCTGTATCGTGATAGTAAAGAATCAATTCCATGCCTGTATTATAAATTCTATTTGAAGAAAAAAATATGGCTTCACATAATCTATTTATTTGACTTTTTTTAACCTAAAAAACGACAACCAGGACGGGAAGCATTTCAGGGGAGGGGGAGTGGCATCGGTCTTATGCGGGCTGCATTTGCAGGAGCCTTAGAAACAGTTAGTTCGCTGTGCCTCTGCGTTGTTCAGAAAATCCGTGCTGTCTGAGCCGTCAGGCGAGTTCACGGATTTTCTGAACGCTTTTAGCAGAAGTACAGGGAACTTACTGCTTCTTGTGCTCCGAAACCGCAGCCCGCATAAGACCGGTGCCGCTCCCCCTCCCCTGAAATGCTTCCCGGCCGTCCCCTTTGCCCTCCAATCCCCTATTGCCCGGAATATTCTCATGCAGTATAATAAAACCAGATATCAATCCGGAAGGCGGCACATGGGAAATTATCTGAATCCTGGAAACGAAAAGTTTGCCAGAGTGATGGTGTGGCGGTGAATACGGCAGCAGCCTCTGACTGGAGAATTGTTTCCAAAGAATTAAGATTACAGAAAGTAGAACAGGAAGGAAAAAGGGTAAATGTTTAAAAATAAAATTGCAGTTGTAACGGGCGGTGCAGGAGGAATAGGGAAAGCCATTGTTTCAGAATTCAGAAGAAGCGGGGCGGAAACAGCAGTTATTGATATCATACAGAATGATTATTTTACAGGAGATATTTCCAAACAGGCCGTTCTGGAAGCCTTTTCTAAAAAAGTGATTGCGGATTACGGTCATGTAGACTTTTTGATTAACAATGCACCTCCTGTAATGAGAGGAATTTCCCAATGCACATATGAAGAGTTTAACCTGGCTTTGCAGGTTGGTGTAACAGCTCCGTTTTATCTTGCAAAGTTATTTATGCCGTATTTTTCAGAAGGAGCTTCAATTATCAATATTTCTTCTTCCAGAGACCGTATGAGCCAGCCTCAGACAGAAAGTTATACGGCTGCAAAAGGCGGAATTTCTGCACTTACTCATGCGCTTGCTGTGAGTCTTGCAGGAAAAGTGCGTGTAAACTCTATTTCTCCGGGATGGATCGATACAGATTATACAGAATATTCCGGACCGGATGCTGTGCAGCAGCCGGTGTACCGTGTTGGAAATCCAATGGATATTGCTAATATGGTATTATATCTCTGTTCTGATAAAGCAGGGTTTATTACAGGAGAAAATATCTGTATTGACGGCGGAATGACAAAGCAGATGATTTACCATAATGACTTTGGATGGAAGCTTGAGCAGTCATAAGGAGGCTGGGAATCTGGCTTTATAGCCATATAGCTGAATATGTTTTTGGAAAATAGTGAAAATGAAATTATTTTACGAGGAGATACGAAAATGGAAATTGCAGAAATGTTGGATGAATTAAAAAGAAAAGCAATGGCTGATCCAATTCTGAAAAAAGAAATACTGGAAACAAGATCCGATGTGCATCCGGTTTCCGCCTTTTGCGGAAAATGCAGAGAGCTTGGGTATCCGATTTATGACATGGATCTGATTCAGGCAGGAGAAGAATTTTATGCCGCTATGAAGCGGAGCACCAATGGAGGAGGAGAAAATTCTCCCATGCTGGAAGGGGAGGATGACTTTTACGAGTTGTTTTTCGCGGGCCTGGAAAATGCTTAGGACATTTTTGAAAGGGCATTGCGGACGTGTGGGTTAAAATTTTTTTATTTAAGCAAATAATCATTGACTTTTACCTGGATTAAAGAGAATCTGAAAGGAAAGGTTTGCATTGACCTTGCTATAGACCGGCAGACGATTACTCCTTTTGGTACTGAGAAGGAAATTGAGAACCTGATCGCAGGGGAGGATATTGCGGACTAGATGGACTGTATGGACATAGTAATACCGTATGGACTGAATGAGTTTAGTGACCTTCATTCGTAAAGGATAAAAAAACAAGAGAAAATGTGAAAAACTTTTTTCAGAAATATTGTTGGGATTATATATCGTTATATGCAAAGGATGATATAGAGGTATTGTGGCAAAATAGTAAGAATAGAGTTCACGAGTGGATTGAAAAAGCTATTAAAGGACATTGAATTGTTGGAATGAGGGCGTAAAAAATCTTGTGTCTTCGGAAAATAAATCTTTCTGATAAAAATTAGATATGTAAAATTTTGCTGTCGAGTTTAAGATTCTGTTGTTGTCGAATCTTTCTTTCTATTTACAGTATAACCATATGAGAAGATTTTATACATCCTTTTTGATTTTTTTG
>JAETNR010000078.1 GCA_021772055.1 Blautia sp.
TGCGGCGAAGTGCTGGGGCAGTATTTCCATACAGCCAGAAAGGGCAGTTCCATCGAACTGGCGGGATTTGATGAAAAACTGGCCAGAAGGGATGAAATCCTCCTGCAGATAGCGGAGCTGGAAAAAGAGCAGCGCCGGATAGAGCAGGAAGTCAAGCTGTACATGAAGGACAATGAGAGTGCCTTCAGCGGGAAGTACCGCATTTCTTGGGGGAATGTGGAGTCGGCACGGCTGGATGCAAAACGGATACGGCAGGAGATGCCGGAGGTATACCGCAGCTATGCAAAGATATCCACATCCCGCCGTTTCCAGGTAAGGGCGGCATAGGAGGCGGCAATGGGGACAAGGGAAATATTCTGCAGGAGAATGGATATGGAACTGCAGTTGTTCAGGGAATCCTTGTTTAAGGAAAGCGAGGACGTGGTTTATGGAAGTTCCTATAAAATAGAAGTATTTGTAAACCTGTATGAAATACTGGCGGGGCTGTCTGATGGAATGGCAGAGGAAACTATGGAAAATATAATGCAGGAAGGTTCCGGGATGCTGGAAACGCTGTACCAGGGGTGGCTGAAGCGTGAGGACAGCTTTTATGCGGAATTAGAAGAATATGTGTGCAGTATGCTGGTAGAGAAAGAAGCATGGAAAGGGAAAAAAGCGGGAAAGGGGGATTCTGGATATGGAAAAGAATGTGATACGGCTGCTTAAGGCAGAGGAAATCGAATGCCGTGCGGCAGCAGTAAATGAGAAAGGCGTTTCCCTGCTGCTGTACAAGGATGCGAGGGTGGACCAGAGGATACTGGATGAGACCTTCGGTCTTTTTGGATGGAAAAGGAGCCACCAGTGCATAGAAGGAAGCCTGTACTGCACTGTAGAAGTCTATGACAGCGGGAAGGGGGAGTGGGTGTCCAAGCAGGATGTGGGAACCATGGGCCATGCGGAAAAAGAGAAATCGCAGGCATCCGATTCCTTTAAGCGGGCATGTTTCAACTGGGGGATCGGGCGCGAGCTGTATAGCGCCCCTTTTATATGGATTCCGGCATCCAGGGCAGACATACAGAAAAAGGGGGAGAAGTTCTTCTGCAATTCCCGTTTTTCTGTCCGCTCTATTTCCTATAACTGCGGGAGGGAGATAGACGGGCTGGTCATTGCGGATGAGAAGGGGCGGAAAGTGTACGAGCTAAAGGCGGCCGGGAGAGGGGAAAGCAGCAGGATACCAGATACGAAAATGGGGCTGCTGGAAACGGAACTGAAGCGTACCGGCGTAGGGATGGAGGAAGTCATGGAAAGGTACCATATCCATGGGCCAGGGGATATGTCGGAGGAACTGTACGGCAGGATAATGAAGGCCCTTGCAAAAACAAAATCGGTAGCGTAAAAGCTGGCAGCTGCGGGGCAGTGCCGGGGTAAATGACGGAAGTGCAATAGGTAGGGCTGCTCTGGCGGGGGATGCCGTCAGGGGGGCAGCGGAAATGGAATAGGAGGAAGCATATGAAATACGAGGAATTTAAAGCAAAGATACTGGAAGAGTTAAGGGGATTTTATGGGGAAAAAGCGGATGTGGAACTGGAGGAAGCATTGATGAACAACGGGAAGCGGAAGGGTGCCGTCCAAATCCGTATAGGCGGGGAAGAAAGCAGCACCGTCCCTTTCATTTATCTTGGGGACTTTTTCAGGATGTATGATGCAGGGGAAATGGACATGGAAGGATGCATAAAGGGCATCGTAAGATTAAGGAAGGAAAACGGATGCAGGACGGAGATAGCGCAGTTTGCAGGAAGGATTCTGGACTGGGAATATGTCCGGGAAAAAGTATACCCGGCGCTGCTTTCCACGGAAGGGAACCGGGAACTTCTTGGAAGGCTGGCATCCAGGAGCCTGCTTGACCTTTCTGTTATTTATGTCATACGCGGAACGGCAGATGGGGAAGGCAGCTACAGCGTCAAGATTACCCGCGGGCTGATGGAGGCGTACGGGATAGATGAGGGGCAGCTGTATGGGCAGGCCATGCAGAATCTGGAAAAGGACGGCTACCGTTTCTTTGAAATGGGCAGATATGTACAGGAACAAATGGAAGGGACGGAAAACGGGGGAATGCAGGGGCAGGAAAGCCTGGAGGAAGGAAAGATGTATATCCTGCGCAATACGTCCGGGCTGTATGGGGCGGCCGGCATTCTGAACGGGAACCTGATACGGGATGCCGCCAAAGGGCATGACTGTTTTATCCTGCCCTCATCCATCCATGAGACAATATTTTTATTGGCATCGGATAATATGGAGCAGAAGGAACTGGACAGCATGGTTGCCGGGATTAACAGGTCATGCGTAGAAGAGGAGGAACGCCTTGCAGACCACAGCTATTACTATGATGCAGGGGCAGGGGAAATTCGGATATGCGCATGACTGGGGATAGGGACAGGTTTTCGGTGCATTATGGGCAGATAAAGGAAGGCGGCTGATATATGGACAAAGTAATAAAGGCGATTGTGATTGGGATACTGACGGTGATTGTTACGGCACTATCCCAGGATAATGAAAATTAAGGTGTATTTGGGAAGTTGGCATAATTGGGGAGTGTGAATCCCCAATTATGCCTCTGGCTTGGAGAAAATTGGAAGGAAGATATTATGGATAATCTTTTTGGCAAATAGTGTTTTATTATGGTTATATTTCATGTAAAATAAGTTTCAGATAAAAACGGGTAATCAATATGCATTTTTGTGGTTTACGTGGATATGTGTCATCCACATATCCAATGCGTTAAAGCAGGAGGTATGGGTATGGCGTGTATTACAGATTATTACTGGACAACAAAGGATATTGAAAAAAGGTGGTGGGAGAAATCAGAAGAAGACAGCAAAGGGGGAAAAGTTTGGAAAAAGGAGGTTAGAAGAAATTTTAAAAAGCTTCTTGAAAAAATGAAGCCAGAGAATAAGAATTCAGAAGGAATAAGGATTGAGGAGGATATCATAACATTCTATAGGACAAGCGATGGAGGAGATTTTATTTTCCAAGATAATGAAACGCCTGAAAGAATGCAGGAAGTATTGGAGATGTCAGGGAAAATAGATTTGATGTCATATGATGAGAAAGAGAAGCTGAAAGAGAACCTTGTAAAATTACTCCCAAGATGCAGAACAATAGCTGAAATAAGAACATTTACTCATAATCGAAAGGATAATTTATTAAAGCGAAAGTTGATAATAGAAGAATACTGTTCTCGTTGCCGAGAAATTGAACAGATGGTAGAAAGTTATTACATAAAGACCAGAAGCTGTTTTTTATTTGAACAAAAGCTTTTTGTTGAATTAGAAAAGGATCAGTATTTAAATGATGAAAATCGGTTGGAGATGTATTCGTATCAATATAAATATCTAAAAATTTGGTGTGATAGCTGGAAGGATTTTATGGACCGAGTAATAAGCATCAGAAAAGTTGAGGCTTGTTCTGTTGTTAATAAAGATGGGAGCAGTATTGGGATACAACAGCTTTATGAAGACGAAACACAGAGATATGGGACAAGTAAACAGTATAAGAATAAGAAATTAGATGAGGAATCAAATAAGAAATTAAATAAAAAATCAAATAAAAAATTAAATGAAAAATCAAATAAGGGATCAAGAAAGGAATCAGCGAAAGATAAATGGAGGGAAGAATGTGCTAAATTAGTCGGGAAAATTACAACGCATAAGTTAAGTGAAAAAAATGAAAAAGATTTTGATTATTTGATGGTAAAAGCTTTTGAAGAATTAGAGGAAAATCTTAATGATATTAGAGAACAGTATCTAGAAAAGTGTTGCCCTCCAATAAGGAGTGAGGAAGAAATCCGTAATCAGAAAATTGATGAATGGTACAAAAATATTCGTGTTAAAGGAAATGCGAGTGATAAAGAGATTGGTAAAGAGGATTTGGGCCGTTATTATGATACATTGGGGAGGGAATATATGAGGAGAGAATATAAGAGGGAGGGAAAGATAGATATTATGGAAGTAATACAGAATATGTCAGAGGATGATAGAGTTGAATTAGCAAAAAAACTTGAAAATGAGGTGTTTAGTACATATACTGAATTCAAGCCATTGAAGAAATAGAAGGAATATTGGAATAGCAGGGGGGAGCCAGAGATAGATAAAGCAATCTCTGGCTTTTTATTTTTGGATATTTCTTATTAAAAACTATAAATATTCTATTATGCAAATGCCAACTTATAATATATAAAATGTTTTTTAAGATAGATTCTTAAATAAAAAAGTATAATATTATATGGAATTTCTGTACCGTGTCGTTTTTCTGATAAAATAGGGCCTAAATAGGAAAAAGCGAGAATAAAACGGCAAATAATTTTGTTTATAGAGACTTAATAATAGTTTACGATGATATTGAAGAAAACCTCAGGCCTGAAAAATTTTAAACGGAGGAAAAGACAATGACGAAACTGGAAATTAAGAATATGAAAAATGACGGAAGACATTATACAAAAGATGATATGCCGGTAACTAATTTCACCTTATCAGTAAAGAAAATAATTATAAAGAGTAAAGGTACGGTTGAATATGAGTTCCACGTATATGTAGATATGGAAATATATACGGTTACAGTATCGTCTGCGCGGCTGAAACAGAAATTTCTGCGTGATTTGCCGGTACTTATGGAAGACGAAAAAATGTTTTATGAAAACCTTTGCAGCTCAGTGCTGGGAAAATGTTTTGCCGAAGATGAAATACTATACCAGACCGGCAGGAACGGGCTGCAGAAAGTAAATGAAAAGTGGCTGTATGTATGTTCCAATGGGTACATAGACAAGGAAGGATTCCACACAGGCATATGTTCGGGGTTAGAGGGAGCATATATTCCAGAAACGGCGGTTATTGGCAAAGGGGAGGAAAGAAAGATAATTGAAAGCTTGTTTCAGGTATATAACAGGAACTGCGAGATATTTTATCCATTATTTCTGACAAACATAATGGCAATTACGAACGCGTATTTCAGGGAAATAGGGGAAGCAAATTTTATGAAGATTACAATATGGATAGATGGTGCGAGCGGGTCAGGGAAGACAGAATTGGCAAAGGCGGCCGGTACATATGTTTTCAGTGACAGCGAATGGAACCGGGAATTGATATCCGCGACTGGGAAAAGGCGTGATGCCCTGAAACATCTGGCACAGTCTTCCGGCAGTGTATATATATTGGATGACGTAAAAAGCGAACCGGTGAGAGAGCGTAGAAACAGTGTAAAAAATATAGTGGATGATTGTCTTAGAAGTGTTTTCCAAGGTCAGATGACAGATTCTATTGGTACAAATTCCGAACGTGTAAGGATTGATTCCTGTGCTGTTATTACGGGAGAATATCTGGATACTATGGAATCACAGAATGCAAGAATGTTTTATTTGAAAGCGGACGGCTTTTTAAAAGAAGCAAAGAATTCAAGGGCATTGTATGTACTGCAGAAAAATCCGATTTGGCTGACAAAATTATGCATAGGATATATCCGGTGGCTGCTGAAAAGAATGGAGGAAAACAGCTTCCCTGAATTGCTGAAGGAGAAGCTGGAGGGAATGCGGGAGGAAATGAGATATTATGCTGGCATTAATAATGCGGAAAGATTAAATGAAAACCAGCGTATGCTTGAGATGGCAGCAGCAATGACGGAAATGTATTTCCGGGAAACCGGTATGCCGGAAGATTTTGTTGTCCATTTTATGCAGAATGCCAAGAGAAGCATACAAGAAATCAGTGATAATACTTTTTGCCTATTAGACGGGGAACGCATGGTGGTTTTGAAGGCTTTAAAAAAAATATTTGATAAAGCAAAAATCAGGAGGGCAACTTATGAAGAGGATTATAGAGTTCGTTTCAGTGTTTATTCAAATCTGTGTAGGTATAGGCAGGAACATTTCTGGATAAATATAAATGAAGATTTTGTCTGGATAGACGATTATAAAGAATCTCTGGAAATAGGGGAAAGTAATGGAAGTAATCAGTATGATGAAAACCCATGCTTAATTATCAGGGAAAAACGTTTAATAGAACTGTTTAAGGAAGAAATTGAAAATATGTTGGAGGAAGGGCAGATTTCTTCTTTAATTGCGGATAAAGTTTTAGTAAATCTGTTGAGGATATTAAGAAAAATGCAGATTATATACAAGAAATACCGCTCAGACAATAAATGGGGAAGGGTGGCCGTACATTATCCTGTATATCAGCTTAGAACTATATATAGAGAATATGATGAGAACTGTCTGATTGACACAGAACCAGTAGTACAGTTTAACACATGGCATCCATGCATTAAAACGTTAAAGGAAGAAATATGCAATCAAGAAGCGCAGGAAACAGACACAGATGTTAATAAGTGGAGAAGCAATGCGGATCGGGACAAATTATATAAAATTCGGAAAGAATTTGCAAAAAAAAAGTCGCTGTATAAAGAATAGGAGGGAATGCGATGAAAGGAACTATACCAATTAGTGAAAAATATTTGCTGACACTTGAGGAGGCGGCACAGTATACTGGGTTAGGAATGCAGAAACTGCGAAATATCAGCAATGATGATAACTGTAATTTTGTACTTTGGAATGGGACAAAAAGGATGTTTAAGAGGATAAAACTGGAGGAGCATTTGAATAGGCTGTTCTCGGTATGAGAAAAAAATAAAAAGCAACGATATGGGGCGCGGGCAAAAACCTGCGCCTTATGCATAAGGAGGAAATCATGGCAAAGCGGTATGACAAAAAACATAGACTTTTAAAAACCGGTGAATCAGAGCGGCCGGATGGATACTACCAATACCGTTATACGGATAGGCGAGGGAAGCGGCATACAATAACATCAAGTACCTTGGAAGAACTGAGGCAAAAGGAAGAACAGATTGCCAGAGACAAGGCAGATGGGATACGTTCGGATGCGCAGAATGTTACGCTGGACGATATGTTTGAACTCTGGAGAAGGCTGAAACGAGGGCTAAAAGGAAACACGTATCAGAATTACTGCTATATGTATCAGACTTTTGTCAGCCCTGAAATTGGAAAATTCCGTATTACGGCATTAAAAAAATCGGATTTGAAATCATTTTATAATTCGTTGGTGGATGATAAGAATTTAAAGATAGCGACTGTGGACAATATACATACAGTGCTTCACCAGGTTTTGGCGGTTGCAGTAGAAGACGGCTATATGCGCATAAATATTTCAGATAACCTTTTAAAAGAATTAAAGCAGTCGCATAATATGGGGCAGGAGCATAGGAAAGCACTTACGGTGGCAGAACAGGAGCTGTTTTTGGAATATCTGCGCAGGGGAAATGTACAGTACCATCACTGGTATCCTATATTTTCGGTGATGGCCAATACGGGAATGAGGGTTGGGGAGATTACAGGGCTGCGCTGGGAAGACATTGATTTGGATGGGGGAATGATCGAGGTGAACCATACACTGGTTTACTACAACCACGCAGAGAACGGGTGTTATTTCAGCATCCATACTCCTAAGACAAAAGCCGGAAACCGGACAATTCCAATGCTGGATGAGGTAAAGGAGGCATTTTTAATGGAAAAGCGGTATCAGGAATTTAACCAGTTAAAGTGCAGGGCAGTAGTGGACGGATATACAGATTTTATTTTTATTAACCGTTTTGGCAACGTCCAGCATCAGGGAACTTTGAATAAGGCATTAAGAAGGATTATCCGTGACTGTAATGATTTGCAGCTTGCCAGGAATGAAAAAACCCCTATATTGCTGCCAAGGTTCAGCTGCCATAGCCTGCGGCATACATTTACAACAAGGCTGGTGGAGGCAGGGGTGAATCTTAAGGTGATTCAGGATGCGCTGGGGCATAAGGATTTTTCGACTACCATGGACATATATACGGATGTGACAAGGGAATTGAAGCAGAGGGAATTCGATAGTCTGCAGGAGAAAATGAATAAAAAGAGATATAAAGGAAATTCAAAAGAAAATTCTGAAACATGAGGGGGATGGGAAAAGATGGGTTCAGATTTCTTTCAGTTGTATTTCAGGGATTTTCAGATTATAATAAAAATAAGCAGAAAGAGGTGTATTTAATGAGTGAAACAGAACAGCAGAGAAAAGAGCGTGAAAGGCAGGAAGATTTACAGCGCCTGCGTGGATTCCGCCCGATAGATGATGATTTTATGCGTTGCCTTTTTAAAAATAATATCCCGTTAGCGGAATTGGTGTTACGGATTATTACGGATAAGCAGGATTTGGTCATTACAGACTGCCAGACACAAAAGGACATGAAAAGGCTGGCAGGGGCACGTTCCGTTTGTTTGGATGCATATGGAACGGATTCTGAAAATAAAAAGTATGATTTGGAAATTCAAAGAAGTGACAAGGGGGCGGATCCGCATAGGGCAAGATACCATTCCAGCGTGATGGATGTTGAAAATCTGGATGCGGGGCAGGAATTTGCGGAGCTTCCAGACACGTATACAATTTTCATTACAGAAAAGGATTTTTACGAACAAGGAAAACCTATTTATGTAGTAGAGCGAATAAACCTGACAACCGGAAAGAAATTTGAGGATGGAGAACATATTCTGTATGTTAATGGGGAATATCGGGGAGAATCAGAATTGGGCAAGTTGATGCATGATTTTAATTGCACAGAAGCTGATGACATGAATTTTTCCTTAATTGCGGAACGAACTAGATATTTGAAAGAAAATCCGGAAGGAGTGAGTGAAATGTGTAAGGTTATGGAAGATATGAGGAACGAAACGGTTTTAGCAGAAAGAAGAACAATTGCACGTAGTTTCATTTTAATGGGAGAGTTGTCTTACGAGCAGATTGCGGAAGGCACCAAATTGTCAATTGAAGAAGTTAGGGAGTTGGCAGAAAAAGAGAATTGAGAATCGGATAAGGATAATTTTCATTAGTAAAACACGTAAGACTGCAGAAGATGTGAGGCTGGTATTAGATAAGGTATAGGAACTATCTGTAAAAATGTGAATGCGAAAATAATTCTGAACCAATCCTGAACCATTTTTGAACCAATTTTCACAAAGTTATGGATATTTCAGGAGATTTATAGGAAAGAGGGAAATATGCGGATTGTAGAAAAATAGAGAGATGCGGGGAATTGCAGGGATATGAAAAAAGACATTCCTGCAATCCCGACGATGAAGAGCCTTTCCTGATTTTAGAGCCGGAAAAACCCGGAAATAAAGGAAAGGTCGTTGTTGTACTGCTACGGGAAAGGTAGTTTTATCTCAATTCAATAGAGTTTTAAAGAAAAAAGGCACTCGATACCTTAATCGGTATCGGGTGCTTTATTAAGTTCTTTTATTCGATTAGATAAAAACGAATCAAGTATATTTAAAAAATGTACATGTGTACGATAAATTTTTGAATCTTTTGCGTCTCTTAATTCTTCAATTTGTTTTCGGGATAGGACATTTTTATACTTTTCGGAATTTAACAATTCAGAGAACTTAATAATATCGTCTCCAGACTCAGCGTTTAAAGCATCCGAAAGTTTTTTCTTGCTGTCGTAGTAATAATATTTTTCAAAACAATTATTTATTTCGTTCATAAGATTAATAGAGAAATCTCTATTTTCTATAAGCCTGCTGAGGATAAATAAAAAAATTTCACCATTGTTAAGTTTTTGAATAAATTTCAGATTGTTTATAGCGTCTTCTGATAAACCTATATAGTTTTGTATAAATTGTATATCATGTGTTTGACAGTCAATAAAGCCAAATAAATAATCAGATGAGCAGCCAAAGAAAGTACAGTATGCTATAACAAATTCTCCTTGCAATTCTTCAGCAGTATCTGCATTCAAATGTTTTTGTATTTTTTTATCTATAGCACCGATGGCGTTACCGTAAATTTTGCTTGGTTCATCATAACTGTGCTTTTGCTTTACAGTTACTAGTTGTTGGCTATAAAGCATTTTCGCCAATGCTTTTGTGGTATATATATGTTTTTCTTCCATTAATTTCCATAACCTGTTTTTAAATAGTGCCATGTCAGAATGGTCGTCTGTTCTATGTGCCATTAATATCCTCCCATAAAAAGAAGAAAGAATTTTTTTTGATATAAAAAATAATAAAAATGGATAATAAAAAAGATTTTTATTTCTTTAATGTTAGATTATCATAAAACCAGATACATGACAACGTAAATAACATGAAAGAAAGGTGAAATTACATGAACAAATCAAAAATTAGAAATTTCAATGGCGAGTTGCTTACATATCAGCAGGCGGCAGAAAAAAGTAATATAGGCATCAATACAGTTATGAAATTGGCGAGAGAATCAGGTGCGCTTATAAAGATAGGTCGCATTGCAAGGGTTGATTGGAATGTATTTTATAACTATATTACGTCAGTTTACCAAGCAGATTGATGTAGAGTTGCATAAAATACCCTCCAAAGCGGTGCAACGCTAAAGAGGGCAAAACATGGCCGGAGCCATGTACATCACAATGGAATTATATCATGATTCCGGCAGAGAGGACAAGAATATGGTTTATGAAGTTTTGAAAGTCGGTGAGAAAAATGCGTTATCACCGGATTATTTGAGGGTGATTTTAGGCTTTAAAAGTAATAGGGCATTACAGAAACAGATAGAAAAGGAACGTGGGCAAGGGAAAGTGATTTTGAGTAGCACACAGCCGCCGGGCGGTTACTATCTGCCAGATTCCCCTATGGCTATCCGAAAATTTTGTATAACTTTGGAGAACAGGGCGAATAGAACATTGGATGCGTTGAATGGCGCAAAAGCATTGTTAAAAAATTATGAAATGGGGGACATTGAGAATGGCAAATAGAAGAATGTTCTCGCTGGATGTAGTGGACACAGATGCTTTCCTTGACCTCCCCATATCCGAGTACGTTGCTACTTCCTGCAACGGCAGTTCTGCAAGGTTACATTTCAAATCGAACCTTTAAAGGACGATATTCGTTGTTTAGCTGCTCTGCCTTGTTTATGTAACATCTGATAAAAGGCAAGATGGCAGCAGTCGGCATGACTGTATTTTCCCACACTTGTGGGCGAATACTGGCGGCGCATCCTGCTGCCAGTCTGCATACTTTCTCAAAATCCGCATATAATATCTACGTAAAATACGTATATTTTTTATGTTTTCCTCTTGATAATACGTAAAATACGTGTTATTATATAATTGTAAGGAGGAAACATACATGAGATTCAGAGAAGCCGACCGGATGCTAAAGGATGATGGATGGTACGTGTCAGACATAAGCGGCTCACATTACCAATACAAGCACCCAACAAAGC
>JAETNR010000017.1 GCA_021772055.1 Blautia sp.
ACAAGCACTGTCCTGCCAGATAAGTGGTAATCAAGCCAAATCAGAGTGGCTCCATGCCACCGGAACACTGGCTCTGAATCGACCGGACTGGCGGCTCTGCCGCACCGTAATATTCATTCCCGTCCACCGGGAAGTCTTTATTCTTCTCATCACCATACAGCAGCCATTCAACTCCTATACACAAAACTTCACCTATCTGTTTTGCTCTTTTCTCCGTGAGTTTATACTCCCCATTTTCAATCAGGCATAGTTGAGAGTCTGATAGGCCGATTAAAGCTGATAACTCTTTAAGTGTCATTCCACTTTCCAATCTTGCCTCTCTCAATCGTTTTCCTACTTCTCTCTTCTTTTCTTCCTGATCCACTACCCTTACCGCATCATCCAAATCTACGCTACCCGCAAAATACCTCGGGTCGACATGGTAGGTTGAGCAGATTTTCCTTATCAACTGCTCCCCTGGTATAACTTCCCCAATCTCTATTCTTCTCATCTGTGTGTTTGACACACCTATGGCTTGGGAGAATTTGACCCGGGAAAGATTGAGGTGTTTTCGGAGTTTTGTTATTTTGTTGTTCATGCCCCTATTCTACACTACTTCTTTTCCCCATCCACCACTTATTTTTCTTTTCTTCTTTATTCCCCACCACGCCTCTGGTTGGTGGCTTCTCTGCCACTCTACTTTATTTTCTTTTATTTTCCCCACACTGCTTGGTGTGTTTTTTTCTTTGTTTTGCTTGGTTGGATTTTAGGTTGTTTAGGTTGTTTGGGTGTTTGGTTGTTTTGCGGGTGGGCGAAAATTGGGAGATTACTTCTCTTTTGGATATCAGTCAATTACAACTCCGGAATATGCCCTTCAGTAGCATTGTCCCTATGAATTATCTTTGCAGGATTTCCTATAACAATAGAATGATCAGGAACATCAAAATTAACAAATGTATTTGGTGCTATTAAAACATCATTTCCGATATTCACTTTTCCTACTACTGTCGAATTAGTTCTTATACAAACTCTATCGCCAAATGTAGGAACACCAGCACGTTTCCCTCTTATATCCCTACCGATGGTAACTCCATGAGTAATAAACATTTGATTACCAAACTTCACCTGGCCATTAATTACAATCTTTCCCCAATGGCCTATAATCAATCCATCGCCAATGGAAGTATTGTGCTCAAAACTAAAACCAGTTTTATTCTCCAGCTTGTGAATCCTTAATCTATAATAATATTTCCAAATAGTATTTAAATTAGCCTGATACTTTCTATACAGAACTATGTATTTCCACTCATATCCGTGAAGAAACTCCCATGTTAACTTTCCACGAAATGCCTCATTAAAAATTCTATCCTTTTTTATTCGCTCGTTTGCTTCAGAAATATTATTTTTATAGTAGTTTAATGCTAGTATTTCTTTATTCATATTTTATCCCACCATTTGAAATGTCATTTAAGAGAGTTTCTAAAAATTCCTTTCTTCCACGTTTGTTAAGACATGCCGAATTAATATATAAATCCAAGCTTTGAAACCGTTCATCACGAGAATAATCAAAGAGTTCTATATCTTCCTCATTTGCAATATTTCTTAAATATGAAATTAAATTTCTTTCTACAAATTTTTCAGATATTTTTTCATTCAGCAAATACGACACTGGCGGTACAATAATATACGGTTTCCAATGTTTATTTTTACAAAAGCCAATCATATTCTTAAGACAACAGATATTCTTATCAATTTCTTTTTTATGGGATAATTTCATATCCTGTTTATCCCAATCGTAGATATTAAACATGGATTCCCATCCATTTATTCTCCGTTCCGCATCTTTACCCGCTTCTTCTAATGTCATAATATTCTTATCAAAAGTTCTCTTATTGTAAGGTTCAGAGTCGTGAAATATATATTTAATGGTATGGATTTTTAATATCGGAAACATAATATACGCAAAGTAATATTTTGGTATCATCGGCACTTCACCAAAGTCCAAAATATTTTTTTTATAGTATTTATATACCCTTACATTTTTGTAATAATCCTTTGTACTAATATATGCCAATTCCAAATCTGCACAAACAATAAAAATCTTTGCTCCGGGCATAATTCTATCTTGATAATGTTTTAGCAATTTAAAATCATATTCTAAGTTTTGTCCATTAATTGCAAAATTAAAACCTTTCAAACCTAAAAGGCTATAATCAAAAGCATAGTTTGCAAATGTACTACCTAAATTAATGTATTCCAAGCCATCATCAATATCACGGAATTTTTCCACATCCTCAAATAAATTATGATAAAAATTTGTTCTTTTTATTCGTGCATTCAAAAATAAGAGCAAACATGAAACACAAAAACCAAATATTAATAATAAATATATCATACGCCATGTCCTCTAATAGTCTCCCCACCATCACTTACTATAATTGTCCCATTCATGTTGGATGCTATATCACTCGCAAGGAAAATAATTGTTGAAGCTATCTCCTCTGGTAATGCAATCCTCATATTAGGACTATTTGAATTAAAAATGGAATCATTTTCTTTTTTGTTACCCATCGAAGTAGCAATAGGGCCTGGTGCTATACCGTTAACAACTATTCCGTCTTTTGCAAACGTTAATGCCAGAGCCTTTGTAAAATGAATTAGAGCAGCTTTAGATAAACCATAAGGTGTCATTCCATAGTTTGGATGTAACCCTGTAATGGAGGTAACGTTTACGATGTGCCCTTTAATGTTATTCTTCTTATAATAGTTTGCAACCACGGTTTCTATTAGATAATGAACAAAGAAATTCGAATTAAAACTATCCAATAGATCAATCTCGTTTACAAGTCCCCAATCGTTTTTCTTGTCCTTTTCAGTAAATACCCCCATACAATTAATATATATTTCAAAGTTCCCATAAACCTTAACTAATTCTTTAATTTCAAACTCATAATCCTTATTCTTTAGAGGATCCCATTGGTAAAATGAAATATTATCGCTATATTTAGAGAAAAGACTGTCATATTTACATTTATTTCTGCCGATAACGATAACTTCACAGCCACAATCTACCAGTTGATTAACCGTATGTAATCCAACTCCACCTGTACCACCTAGAACTACAGCACGTTTTCCTGCGAAATTAAAATTCTTAATCATCATATTTCTTACCAAATCAGAACTCTTATCATATCTAAGTTCATTATGAGACACCTTATATTTTTGATTATTTATTTCTTTTTTTGTAGCGCCTAAAATTGATTTCAATTCCTTGAACATTTTCCCCTCCATGCTGATAAAGATTCAAATACAATTACAGTCACTATTAAACTGTATCTTACAGAAATAATATCCTTACATACAACCGTTAAAGCAATAAATATAGATAGTATCATTACTGATTTTAAATCATAGAAATTATAAATAACATGGTCTTTACCAAATTTAATAAACACAATCACCCTATGTGCAATGAACAAAACCAAAAAAGAGAAAAAAGTTGTATAGGCTGCCGCATAATAACCAAATCTTGATATAAAATAATAGTTTAATACAATATTAATAATAGTAGCGATCCATGTACCTATGGTTAGATATATAGTTTTCTTATAATAAAGCTCTGTATATCCTAGAAAGTTGTACACAAAAATCATATACATTCCGCCGATTAAAACCGGTACTATGTACCCTCCATCAGAATATGAACTAGGTGCCATAAATCTTATGAACTCAGGAGAAGATAATGTGAATACTATAGAACCAAGTAAAACTAAATGTATTAAATTTCTTTGTCTTTGATAAATTATGTCAAATTCTTTAGTTTTGATTCTTTCATAAAACCATGGTACCCACGCCGTAAACACCGCTGTTACTATAATGTTTAGAATATTAGCTATATTATATGCGAAAGAATAAATACCTGCTTCTGAATTTCCACAAATTTCACTGATCATTACTCGATCAAAAGTATTTAGAAGAGAATACCCAATATAGAACGCAATCATCGGGATTCCAATTCTAAGTGCATATTTACAGTATTTTTTATTAATAGTATTCTGATTCAGAAGTGATTTCTTTATATAGAGCACAACGGCAACTAAACTATACGTTCCAGCTAATCCGCATACCCTTGCTAAAAATCTGTCTCCACTAAGTACAGTTAGCATTAATATTACAGAAGCAACAATATTCAATACGGAACAAGAAAACGAGATAAGTAAGTATTGATTACTATTGAATCTGATCGAATAAGAAATACTAACTATTTCTATGACAGCACTAGAGAATGAGTGAAGTATCAGTGAATTTGCAATAAATCTAGAAAAGCCTGAAATAGAGAATCCAAAAAAATAAATGCAATTTACTAAAAGAAGAAATACTAAAAATGGAATTGTTATAAGCTTAAGCATCGATGCAACATACCCATCGATATCTTCGTTAAAATCAATTGCAGCATTTCTAACACTATTTGCCACTCCCAGAGCAATAACTATATTCAAAATAGATTCATATGATAAATATGTTCCATAAGCACCATATTCACTGGTTGACATTAAATTAGAAAATAAAGGTGTGCTTAAAAAAGCAATACCTTTTAATAAAATAGACCCTATAACATATGCTATTCCCGCTTTAATAACCTTCGATTGTAGTTTATTCTTTAATGTCTTCAAAATACTATTCATATCCTCATCATCTTTTTAATATAATACAAGTCCTTAACGTGCAATAAGTCTTTTTATTGTTTCTTTGGAACGCAATATAATTGAGTTTCCGAATATAATAAGTGTAATTCTAGGGAATTTTTGAATGCCAATCCAAAATAAGCCTCTAAGCTTTGGCTTTTTTGCCGATATTATATAATTAGGATTCCCTTTTATGACTTTATCAATTGGAATCTGGCGCCATACCAACGACTCTTTTACGCTCTCAAAAAGTTCTTTTCCTTTTTTTGTATGTATAATTACAGAAGAACAGCCTTTGTTATCATTCATATCATTTGCAAACTCGCTTATTCCCCAGCAATCAGCCAATGTTATATCACTTTTTCGATTTCTTGTCTTGAATTGACAACCGTAGCAAGATGGTCTCATATTATACCGTCTGAAGTATGACTGCATATATTCGCTATAAAATCCACGAACAAGCAACTCTTGGTTATCGATAAACCTAAAGTTAATATGAAATTTATTCCAACCAAATGTTTTATCCTTGAAATTAATATCACGTATTTTTTTGTTTGGAATAAATGCTTTCCTATATATATCCCAAATTTTTTCTGACGGAACTCCTAAGCAAATAATGTCTACACAATAAAGTTCGGTTTCTTGATGGTTTCCTAAATAACTTTTAAGTCCCTCTACCTGGCAATGAGTTCCCACAAACATAACTTTCTGTCGATTTGATAAAGCACCCTTAATATCCTTGTAAACATTTCCAAGATTACTTTGTACATATTTCGAACCCACTACTTTAAAAAGCTCATCGACGGTGTCAATTGAAATATGACGCACATGAAAATCAGCATCATACGAAGCTGCATAAACTTTGCCGCCAGACAACAATATTTTCTCTGCAAGTAAAGCAAATAGACCTCCAGAAGAACTGACTTTACGTACATCATCATTCTTGTTGTAAGCAGCGTAGGCTAAATCTATCTCAGCTTTATTATCTTCGCAATTCAGTTTAGGACATTTCTTATTACATAAATTGCATCCTATACACTTTTTCATATCAACTTTGGGATATAAAAAACCCTCTTTATCTGCTTGCATTTCTATAGCGTTCACTGGGCAAATATTAGCGCAGGTTGTGCAACCCATGCACATCTCTTTTTCTTTTATATTTATCATAGTATTACCTTTTTTACAACTTACTTCGTAATATTTCTGTTGTTCTCTTGGATTCACCTATCAGTTTTGAATTTAATTTATTTAATACTTCTTTATACTCATCATAGTGTGAAATCATATAATTAAACTTACTTATTAATATATTTGGTGTAAGATCTTTGATTTCGATACAATAATCAGTACATTCAATTTTTTCCATAAAACCTTTCATTTTTTGCTCGTATGATACAGATATAAATGGTGTTTTCATTTTACATGAAAAAATATTTGAATGATATCTCATTCCAACTACAGCGGTCATTTTTGAAATTACATATTGTTGGAAGTAACAGTCATAAATATCATCCATTACAAATGCATGTTTGTTTGAAAATTGTGCCATATAATCATAATCATGCGCAGCCCCAAATAACTGAGGAATAAACACAACACCATATCCATTTGCATTCAAATATTCCACAAACTCCTTGAATGACTCATATATATTATTCTTTATTGAAAAATTGCCCGCATATAATGGGTTCCATTGTAAATCCGTTATGGTAATTCCTACCAAACGATCATGATTGTTGATAAAATCTGATAAATCATCATAATCCTCTAAAATCGATGCATTCTTTTCGATATTTATAGGATGCTGAAAAGCAGAATCCAAAGTAACTTCCGCACTGATATCTGGCAGCAACAGTTTCAAATAAGAAGCAGAGATAGCTTCTCTCAATGTAATGGCACACGCATTTTTCAATACATATTTTCTGAATATATTTCTGAATTTTTTATTAAATGGCCCCATGGACGGAGCGTATATAAAATATGGTTTCCCTAATCTTTTTGCTAAAAGTAACCTATAAAGATATGGTATCTCTGCATTTAAATATATATCGCCTATTGAGGGTCCACCGGGCGCATGTACGACTATATCTGAAGCTTGAAGCATATGAACAAATGTCTTTCCTTGTTCAGTCAAACAAATTTTACCTTTAGAAAGATATATCAAAGCTACTTCAAAGGTATCCCTCATTTTAGGAAATCGATTGTGTAAAACATCCACTCCTTGTTTTTCTAGATTTTCAATTTCATATAACTTATTGCTATTAATCTGTAAAGATATATGGTTGTTTTTATCTACCAATAATTCGTCTATTAATGCTCTATTAGCAGCTTCATCTCCACGATTGTTCCAATGCGCATGAATCAAAAAAATATTGTTCATTTCAAAACCTCTTTCAAATACTTTCTTTTACTAATCCCAATAACCAAAAGGCTCAGAACCATTTGGTTAGTAAATGTGAATGCATTTCCGTAAGTCATGTAATATGTATTAGCACAAGCTATACTTAACAAAACCATTCCATATTCTTTTAATGCACGATTTTCTCTTAACATTTTAATACTCAGAACATATTGGCTTGCAACCATAAATAATAAAGCAAGCACCCCAAGAATACCCATCTCAAGTAAAATGCAAGAAAAGCCCGATAAATAATAACCTTGTCGCGTTCCTAAATTTTCCAAAATATAATTATAATTTGCGCTTCCATGCCCGTTAAGAATATGGTAAATGTTTTCTGGTGGAAATGCTGTACCAATTCCAAATCCAAAGATTTTCTTCAAATATGTGTTACAGAAATGATCAAATGCTATAAATCCCGCCTCAAATCTTCCATACTGAAATGCCATTCCGTTTGAATTACCAAAAAGATAGTTATTAATTCCATCTAATGTGAACAATAAACCAAATTTGGGATACATAATTGTTATTAATCGCATACCAATTAGCAATCCAGCAGCTATAAGGAAAAACAAGCCTATTCTTCTCGCCCACTTATTTTTATAGAGTATCAAAGCAAACAGAATTGCAACATTAAAAACAACAATCATAGCTTTATTTTCCGTCACCAGCATTATAAACATAATAAAAATGTACTCAAATAAAAAGCTAATCAAACTTTTTTCCTTGTTAATATACTTAGACAAAATTATTGCAAATCTTATTCCAATAAAAAGCATACATGCTCCTGACCCATATATACCAAAAAAACCATTTCTTGAATCTACATGAAATCCAAGTACACATTCAATGATAATAAGAATAACACATATTGGATATAAAAATTTAAAAAGCTCATAATAATCATAATCTACATCGCATGCAATAAAATATGCTGCAAAATATCTTAAAAACATTATAAAACCATTAAAAGCTTGCCATGATGAAGATAACGGATTCAATAATCCACCAACGAATCCTACTATTAGCAATAATAGCAATAATACCGGACCAGAATAATTCTTTATATCCTTGTGAATTCTTAGACAGCGTAATAATAATATAATAAGCCACAAATCAACACATTTCATTGCGCCATAATCCACATTTATACCTAAATACACTGTGGTAATGTCATAGATAAAATTAAAGCATAAATGAAAAAGTACAGCCATACATAATGAATGGCCTAGATTCTTTATACCAAGCGCCAAAAAACCTATTACGGTGAATGAAACAATACTAGCTATCTCAATTGGGAAAACAATGTAATTAATATATACAGTTAGAGCCAGTAACATAGCTTCAATACATTTATTAAGTTCTTTTCTATATACCTTTATTCTCATGTTATTACTTTTATGATTTTTATTTTATAGTTTAGAATAAAAATCAAGATACCTTTCAGAAAAGTTTTTTATACTAAAGCTTTCATAATACGTCTTATAAGCATTCTCACCATATTGCGTTAATAAATCAACATTATGATAGAAATACATAATTCCTTCAGCTATAGCATTTGGATTTTGTGTATCAACCAGTAATCCATTGACATAATTGCTGATGACTTCTTTTGTGCCATCAATATTAGTTGCAACCACAGGCACGCCAACAGAAAAAGCCTCCATGGGCGTAAGAGGAAGACCCTCGTATACAGAAGTAAGAACTAAAATATCAGCTTGTTTAATCGTATTCTTAATATCTTTTCTGAATCCCAAAAAAATCACATCATTTTCCAGATTATATTTTTTGACCATATCTAATAATTCTTCTTTCAAAGGGCCATCACCAACAATAAAAAACTTGATTTTACATTTTTCTGTAACCAAAATTTTTGCTGCTTCGATGAAATAAGACAAACCCTTCTGGGGATGTAAACGAGCTGAATTCATAACAATAAAATACCCGGATTCCCTTTCCACGCTTATTTCAGGTATTTCAATCTCTATTCCATCATATTCATCTACGGCGTTATTAATTGTCGTAATACATTTTTCATCAAGGCCAAAAAAATCTACCAGATTATCTTTTGCCTTCGTCCCATCGGCAATTAGATTTATATTTTTTAGTATATAATGAGAGAATATTGGTTTATCAGAATAGATTGTGTGATTATTATAAATAATCTTAACTTTCCCACCAATTAGTTTCGCATAAAATACAGCCATCCTATGATGACAATGGATTACATTAATTCTATTGTCGTTTACAATTTTCTTGATGATTAAAAGTGTCTTCAATATTTGAGAAGGATTTTTCGCAACAATATCAGGTATTGTTATATGTTCTATGCCAATTTTCTTTAATCTTTCAACATATACACCACCTATTGAAGCAACTATGACTTTATCAAATCTATCTTTTGTTCCAAGGCATAACTGATAAATGATTTTTTGTACACCTCCATAATCTAAACCATTTGTGATATGCAAAACTCTTATCTCTGATAATTCCATGTATTCTCTCCTTATTATGCAATTCCTAGTAATACTCTAATTCTGAATGACCTTAAAGCAGCCTTAGATCTTGCTTTAGTTAATGGATGAAATACAATCCTCAACCTACAAAATAAATTACTTTCGCATTCAGCCAAAAGTTCTAAGAATTCTCTATCATCTTGTTTTATTCCCTCGCAATTATATAAAATATTTTTTGCGAGAGATATAACAGCCCCTCTATTCTTTTTATCAAACCAACTGTGCAAAGACGCTTTCTTTTGTTCAAAGAAGCTTTTACCTGCTTTCGCAACAGCATTATTTGAATGAACTCGATACCCAAATCTAGGTATATCATCATAAACAACCATACCTGTCCCTAGTATATACTCCATAGCAACTAAATCGTGCATAGGTATACGTTCAATTGCTATTCCTTTTAAATATTCAACCGCTTCAAAATTCAAAATCATTGAACACCCTTGCGCGCTACCACATATGAGTTGTGATGGGATACTTAAAATAGGTTCTTCTTCATGAAGCTTTTCCTTTATTATACTGTCGTCATCAGAAATTAATCGACAATTTGAAAACCACAATACTCTTCCATTTAATTCTTTAATTCTGTTTATAGCTACAGATAATTTATTGCTATCCCATATGTCATCCTGATCAACAAAAGCATAGTAATCGGACTTAGGCGCCTCTTTTAACAATTTCCAAAAACTCTTTGCGGATCCTAAGTTACACTTATCTTCAATTAATTCTATATTTAATTTTTCTTTATAATCCTCTAGTATGCAAATTGTATTATCTCGACTTCCATCATCCCTGACTATCATAGAAATCTTAACGTTTTGCAAATCTTGGTTACATATAGAATCGAGTTGTTTCCTTAAATATTTCTCTCCGTTGTAAGTTGATAGTAATATAGTTACTTTAATCATCTATATGTCCCCCTAGGCAAGACATCTTCTGAAATAATTGATCCTGCTTTTATATGATTATTTGCTCCTATAATAACAGCCCCAAAAACTTTGGCGTCTGTATAAATGATTACATTATCTTCAATCACAGGCTGAAAAAACTCCTTATCGCCATAAATTCTAGTTTTTCCACTCCCCCCAAGAGTTACGCCTTGATAAATCGTCATGCGTCCTAACGACTTTACATCTTTCCCAATTACAGTACCTAATCCATGTACCAGTTTAAAACCACCGGCTATATCCGCCCTATAATCAATATCAACATTAAAAATCACACGATTTAAATACCAGAATACTTTTGCTAAGATAGCGAGTCGAATATTATAGAAAAAATGGGCTAGTCTATACAATACAATTGAATGAAAACACGGGTTCGTTAACAGAGTTACTATTGCCCTTTTCAAAGAGCCTCCACTATACTCTTGTAAATCTTTCCATATCTTCATTTATCCGTGCCCCCTATGAATTCCTCTAAACTATTTATAATCGTTTCCGTATTGCTCTGGTATTCGTTATATGTAGTGTTCTTCACTACTTCCAAAGCTTTCTGTAAATCTCCATCCATGCAAGCATAAATCAAATTCAGATCCTTGAATTGCTTAATAAGCTGTATTTGATGATCATCCACGTGTTCGCCATACTTAGCCAATCTTGGAACTGCGATTACCTTTTTACCTTTTTTTACAGCACCGATAATAGCCCCGGTACCGCCATGAGTTATAACAATATCTGCCTTCTCTTCCCAAGCAGCAAATTCATCTCTGTCCAGGAATTCCTTGTATGCATAGTTTTGCGGTTTGTAGTCGCTGTATCCAATCTGAGCGAATATTTCTTCATCTGTATCTAATTCATCTACAGCTTTCAATAATCTATTGAACTGAAATTTCTGAGAACCTAATGTAACAAATATCATCAGTAAATCCCTCCTAAATAGATAGCATCAGGATAAAACTGTTTCATTGGTTCCCACTGAACATAGAACTGATCTGCGAACCTGTAGAGAAACTTACCTGTCTCAGTTGGAGAGGAAACTTTTGCAAAAGACTCTATGTAGATTAACTTTCCACCAAACAGTTTGACCAACAAGCAAAGAGGAATCATGGCAAGTACACCGGTTGTAATAATCACATCAGGCCTTTCCACTACTACCATTCTTAAACTCTTAAAAGCATTTGCTATCATCCATACTGGCATGGTCCATTCTTTACGGTTGACCTGGTGAAGATAGTACATCTTCTCTCCCTTAATTGATGCTTTATATGCCGTTTCCTCAGTCACAACAAAACTGTCGTACTCATCCATAAGAGGCTTCAGCATGGAAAGCTGCTCAAAATGTCCACCTGATGAGGCGGCAAAACAAATCTTTTTTTTACCGTAACCACTCACTTTATCATCATTTCCTTCTTCATAAACTCAGCAGTTCTCCTTATCCCCTCTTCTAAACCGATAGGATTCAATCTGCCATAGCATTTCTCATATCTGCTTATGTCCAAATAGTTAACAGGAACATCAACAGCACGTCCCTCTTTGTAAACAACCTTCGTATCTATGCCAACAACTTTTCTGACCGTTTCAACAACTTCTTTTATTGAAGTTCCATACCCGCAGCCAAGATTAAATGTATGATGTTTGTTCTCACCATTGACGATATTTAGGATTCCTCTTATTGCATCATCAATGTAAATAAAATCTCGAACTACCGACCCATCCCCATAAACCTGAAGTTCTTCTCCTTTAAGTGCTTTATATGTAAAAGTTGTTACAGCGCCAAGCACACCGTTAGGTCTCTGATATGGGCCATATGGATTTGCAAGACGAATGATTCTGTAGTCCAATCCATACATATAGTTGTAGAGGTAAAGAAGTTTCTCTATAGTAATCTTCTGTACACCATATGAAGAGATAGGATTGGTTGGTGTATTTTCTGGTAATGGGCATTTTGCCTCTTTTCCATAAACAGTTCCCCCAGAGGATATAAACACTACTTTCTTTACTCCATACTTTACGCATGCATCGAATAAGTTGGAGGAAAATAACACATTAGCCTGAATATCCTGACTGATGTGCTGATTTGAAGTGGTAGGAACATTTGTGCTTACCAGATGGTAAACAACATCCTGGCCTTCAAGGATAGAAAAATCCATTTCCAGATTAAGAGAAGAGTCTTGTATTTCCACATTGGAGAAATTGAGCTTTTCAATATTAGAAAAGTAGCTTTTGCTCTTGTCAACGAGGGTAATTCTATCTTCTTTATTCTCAGCCAATTTAATTGTTAGATTTGTACCGATAAATCCGGCTGCTCCTAATATCAAAATGTTCATCTCTTGTTCCCTCTATCTCTCTCAATCCCTCTTAAAAATATCTCTCGTATAAACCTTCTCAGCCACATCATCTAAGCAGCCATCATACCTATTCACCACGATGACATCGCACTCTTCTTTGAATTTATTCAAATCCTTCTCAACCCTATACTTACAAAACTCACCAACATTCAATGTAGGTTCATACACCACAACTTCTACTCCCTCTCCACGCAGGATTTTCATAACATCCTGAATAGCACTGGCGCGGAAATTGTCACTGTTGGCTTTCATTGTCAGCCTATATATTCCAACCACTTCTGGCTTTCTAGCCAAAATCATATTGGCGATATGTTCTTTCCTTGTTCTATTACTGCTGACTATGGCAGTGATCAATTCCTCCGGCACATTCTGGTAATTTGCCTTCAGCTGTTTTGTATCTTTTGGTAAGCAGTAACCACCATATCCAAATGATGGGTTGTTGTAGTGCGTTCCGATACGAGGATCCAGGCCAATACCCTTAATGATTTCCTCTGTATTCAATCCCTTAACTTCACAATATGTATCGAGTTCATTGAAGTAAGATACCCTCAATGCCAGGTATGTATTGGCGAAAAGCTTAATAGCCTCTGCTTCAGTGCTATCCGTGAAAAGCACTTCCACATCTTTCTTAATGGCACCTTCTTTTAAGAGGTTCACAAACACTCTTGCTCTTTCACTCTTTTCCCCAACCACAATGCGGGATGGATAAAGGTTGTCGTAGAGTGCCTTACCTTCTCTCAAGAACTCAGGGGAGAAGAGGATTCTGTCCGTCTTATATTTTTGTTTTATTTCTTTTGTGTATCCAACCGGGATGGTACTTTTTATCACCACTACTGCCTTCTCACTCACCTTCAATACCTTCCCAATCACATCCTCAACAGCAGAAGTGTCGAAATGATTAGTCGTATCATCATAGTTGGTTGGGGCAGCAATTACCACGTAATCTGCGTCTTTATACGCATCCTCCCAATCAAGAGTAGCCTTCAGTTCTACCTTCTGTAGATACTCCTTGATTTCCTTGTCCTCGATTGGACTCTCTTTCCGATTTATCTTCTCTACTTTTTCTTTTATTATGTCCACCGCCGTGACATCATTGTGCTGAGCAAGCAATGTTGCGATTGAAAGTCCAACATATCCAGTTCCAGCTACTGCAATTTTCATTTCATTTCCTCTTCTCTTTTTATCTATCTTCTCTGGCCTTTCCGGCCATTCTTCTTATCTTCCACTCCGGTTCCTCACCGTTCTTCTTTTCTTTTTTATCTTCTTATCTTCTTTTCTATCTTCTCTGGCCTTTTCAGCCATTCTTCTTTTCTTCCATCCTGGGCTTCTTGCCCACTCTTCTTTTCTTCCCTCTACCCCATCCACCCAGTGTCCTTTACTCTTTCCCTCTCATCCCCTCCACCTCTGCTCTCTACTTCTCTTCTTTTCTCCCACACCCTCCGGTGTGGCTCTCTGCCACTCTACTTTTCTTCCACTCTTCTTTTCTCCCATCCATCCCCATCCACCCAGTGTCCTTTACCCTCTCTTTTAATCCCCCTCCACCTCTGCTCTTCAAACCCATTCTTTCAGGGAGGGGATTAGTGAGGATGGTTAGAATTAGTACATATAAGGTGGGGTGGGAAGAATGGGGAAGGAACTGTCACAGTTGCATTCCGCTAACCCGTGCTTTATTACGTCTATTCTTACCTTGCCTATCTGCTTCCTTACTTTTCTTCTCGGCCTATCAACTACTAAACTCAACTCCCAATCTTCCACCCTACTCAATTCCTTATCTTCCTCACACCTTCTGGTGTGTTTTTCTTGTGGTGTGTTTGATATGTTTTGTGGTTTGCCGCCTTTGCGGCTGATTGGTCGTTCAGCTTAGTTCTTGATCGGCTTTTTTCTTCCTTTTTTTCTCTAGCCTGAGAATTTCTCTACCAAAATCTCCCTTATATAGTGGGGAGGTTATCTTCCTCTCAGGGTTGGAGTGGCTGATTTGTTTTTTGGTTGTTTTTTTCACTTTTTTCTCAGCTAAGTGGGAAAACCATCAAAAAAGTGTTGCATAGAAGGTGAAGGGTTATCTGCCACCCTTCTTCCTCAATCCTCATCATCCAATCTACTTCATCAACCAGCTCTTCTCACTTTCCTCTTTGTAAAGGCGTAAGAACCGAATAGCTGATTTAAAGAAAAAGCCATCTGCATTTTTACGTTAACAAATCTACTCACCAAACTAACCTTCGCCAATAAAATGTAATCATTCCAATCAATCTGGCCAAATTAATCAGAATTTGCAAAAGCATATCTTCTATTGTTGTTAAAATCAACTTTGGCAACCTTTTCAAAAGTCTCCTAATATTTTTATCTACATCTATGTACGCAGAAATAACTGTCAGTCCAAATTGTGCCACAACATATCCAGCAAATGCCATTGACAAGAAAGGAAACGATTTCTCCCACATCAATAAGCAAACATAAACTACCCAAAATACAGGTCCTAATAATTCAACCACAAACTGATAACTCATTGTCGCCAGTCCCACCATCCCATATCGCGGGTTGGCTATCATATTCTGGTGCTTAATCAGGCAATCCATCAAGCCTCTTTGCCATCTATCTCGTTGATACAATAATCTTTTGAGACTATGTGGGACTCTGGTCTAGCAAACGGCAGTTGGATCATACACAATCTGATTACCAGATTTCTGATATCCTCCATCCTGTAATCTAAGGACCAATTCCATATCCTCCCCCACCGTATCAGTATCATACCCACCCATTTCCAACAGGGCACTTTTACAAAAGACACCAAATGCTCCTGAAATCAGGCACTGTGCGTTTAACTTGGCAAATATTCTTCTGGCAATCTGAAAGGTTTTCATGTACTCACAGCACTGAATCCTCTCTAAAGCAGAACTATTCTCGCTTATAACAAGTAAGCGACCACCAAGTGCAACCGCATCATCGTTCTCAAAATGTCTCACTGCTTGTGAAAGTGCATTTTCTTTCAAGATACAATCTGCATCAAGCGCACAAACCAAATCGTTCTTTGTCCGGAGAATTCCTTCATTTAAAGCATTGACCTTTCCCTTTTCCCGAATAAAAATTTCTCTTAACAAGTAATCCGAGTCCTGATAGAATACATTTTTTGCTGCAACGTCAGTCCCTTGTGGCAAACTTTGGATGTCATTTCTAAGAATTAAAATCTCACACTTTGAACATCCCTGGCGGACGACAGATTCAATTGTTTCGTCTATAGTTTTGAAACCGGTCAAAGGAATCAGGACGCTTACTGAAAATCAGAGTTTTTTATCATCTATCTCTCCTCTGCTATAGTTTAACGACATTCCGGTCAAGTTCTATATGCTCTTGGATTTCTATCAACAACGTGTTTATCATTTCAAGGACAGGTCTATCCAATAATACATAGCGCATGAAAAATTGACTGAAAATTTCGGGTAGACACCAAACACACAACCAATAACCGAACCAAGAGCTTAACCTACCATGTCGTATCTCAAAACTTAAATGTATCTTTCAACCCAAGCCACTTCTGATCTTTATCGCTTAGATTCAAAGCAACTCCGTCTACGCTATACCCTTCAGCACTTGCTGTGCCTTGATACGCCCCTTCAGCCTTCGGCCACTCAATGCCGATTTCTGGGTCGTTCCAAGCAAGACCGCCCTCATCGTTGGCATGGTAAAAATCGTCGCACTTATAGCAGAACTCTGCGGTATCACTCAGCACAAGGAAGCCGTGTGCAAATCCTCTCGGAATGAGGAACTGCTTTTTATTCTCTTCCGTCAGCTCAATGCCATACCATTTGCCATATGTTTCACTGCTGGAGCGCAGGTCAACTGCCACATCAAACACAGAACCCTTAATCACTCTGACCAGTTTGGTCTGGGGGAAGTTCTTCTGAAAGTGCAATCCACGGAGCACGCCTTTCACGCTCATGGACTGATTGTCCTGAACGAAATTGATGTTGATTCCGTTCTCTTCCATATCCCTCTGGCTATAGGTCTCCATAAAATAGCCACGAGCATCACCGTGGACAGCAGGGGTAATCACACACAGTCCCTCGATGCCGCCTACGTTCTTTTCTACATTTATCTGTCCCATTGTTGTTATCTCCAAATCTCTCTATCGTTTCATTGATCATCGTCTTGATGAAGTTTTTTCCATTCAAACCAAACACCCATGCAATACGAACAATGAAGTATTTCTTCATCGTGTTCGCCACCGCCAGTTCGCCTTCCAGCTTGGTCTGGCCATAGACATTCAGAGGCTTATAGTCCTTGCAATCCGGCTTCCAAGGCTCTGTTCCCCGGCCATCGAACACATAGTCTGTGGACAGATAGAGCATCTTGCAGTCGATGGCTTTACAGGCATCGGCGATATTCTGTGTACCGCCAGCATTGACAGCACGAACCTTCTCCACCTTGTCGTCATCCTCTGCCATGTCCACGGCTGTCCATGCAGCACAGTGAATAACCGCATCCGGCTTCACCTCTGTAATAACCTTCTTAACCGCATCCTTATCTGTAATATCGAGGCCGACATAGGGCATGGCGGTCACAGCAGAACCATCCGCAACACCCGCATAAGATTCCGCAATGTCGGAACCTACGCCCTCATAACCTCTTTTATTCAATTCATTCATCACGTCATGGCCAAGCTGACCGTTGACGCCAGTAACAAAAAACTTCATCCTTCCCACAACCTTTTTCCTTGGTAACGACTATTAGATTTCCGCTTTTACCTTATACATAGCCTCGTAGTACTTCTGGTAATTACCGCTGGTCACATTGTTCATCCAGTCCTCATGCTCCAGATACCAGTCAATAGTCAGGACAATACCCTTCTCAAAAGGAGTCTCCGGATACCAGCCCAAGTCATTCTTAATCTTTGTCGGATCAATGCCATAGCGGCGGTCGTGGCCCAGACGATCCTCCACATGCTTGATGAGTTTCTCAGAAATACCATCATCCTTCAGTCGATCATGAAGCTGCTCAATGATGGTCTTGACGATGAAAATGTTGGGACGCTCATTGTGACCGCCCACGTTGTATACCTCGCCAATCTTGCCACCATTTGCCACCATATCGATGGCCTTACAGTGATCCTCCACATACAGCCAGTCGCGGATCTGCATGCCGTCACCGTACACGGGGAGATGCTTATGATGCTTGACGTTGTTGATTATCAGCGGAATCAGCTTCTCCGGGAACTGATAAGGACCGTAGTTGTTGGAGCAACGGGTGATATTCACCGGCATACCATAAGTATCATGGAAAGCCTGTACAAAGTGGTCGGCACTGGCCTTGGAAGAAGAGTACGGGCTGTGCGGATTGATGGGCGTGGTCTCCATGAAGTACCCCTCCGCGCCCAGAGCGCCATAGACCTCATCGGTAGAAACCTGCAGGTACTTTTTGCCCTCTTTCCACGTCTTGGTAGCGGCATCGTACCATGCTTCTTTCGCTCTCTGGAGCAGGTTGACCGTACCCATCACGTTGGTCTGAACAAAAATTTCAGGATTGGCGATGGAGCGATCCACATGTGACTCGGCAGCGAAGTTGATGACATAGTCGAAATCATACTTCTCAAACAGAGAAGCGACCAATTCCTTGTCGCAGATATCACCCTGGACGAATACATGGCGAGGGTCGCCTTCTACGCCCTTGAGGTTCTCCAGATTGCCTGCATAAGTCAGCTTGTCGAGGTTGACGAGTAGAATGTCGTCATACTTTTTCAGCATATAGTAAACAAAGTTGGAGCCGATAAAGCCGGCGCAACCGGTAATCAGATATTTCTTCATGTACTTTCTTCCCCTATTCCTTATATAAGTGATGTGGCCTACTTTACTGCTTAATCAATGCAGTACATCGAGATACTTACCGTCCAAAACGTCCTTCAAATACTGGCCATACTGGTTCTTCTTGAGGACTTCATAAACTTCAAGCACATCCTCACGGCTGATCCAACCATTCAGATATGCGATTTCCTCCAAGCAGGCGATCTTTCGGTGCTGATGCTGCTCGATTGTTTTCACAAAGTTCATCGCATCCACAAGGCTCTCATGGGTTCCAGTATCCAGCCAGGTAAAGCCCTGGCCCAGCAGTTCTACGTTCAGTGTGCCATCCTCCAGATAGATGCGGTTCAGATCGGTAATCTCAAGCTCGCCGCGGGCAGAGGGCTTGAGGTTCTTTGCATACTCCACGACCCGGTTGTCATAGAAGTAGAGGCCTGTGACACAGTAATTGCTCTTGGGATGCACGGGCTTTTCCTCAATAGAGATTGCTTTGCCGTCCTTATCGAACTCCACAATGCCGAAACGCTCCGGATCATCCACATAGTAGCCAAAAACAGTAGCACCTTTACCATTCTCGGCATTTTCCACAGCGGCTTTCAGGCGTTTTTTCAAGCCGTGTCCAGCAAAGATGTTGTCACCCAAAACCATAGCTACAGTGTCTTCCCCAATGAAGTCAGCACCGATGATAAACGCCTGTGCCAATCCGTCCGGTGAAGGCTGAACGGCATATGTAAGGTTCACGCCGAACTGATGACCGTCACCCAGCAAATCCTGGAATCGCGGCGTATCCTGCGGCGTGGAAATAATCAGAATGTCCCGAATGCCCGCATTCATAAGAACAGACATCGGATAATAAATCATGGGTTTATCATAAATCGGCAGGAGCTGCTTCGATGTAACCTTCGTTAACGGATAAAGGCGTGTGCCGGAGCCTCCGGCGAGAATGATACCCTTCATAACTTTTCTCCTTTTCTTTAGTCCTGCCGAACAGGTCCCTTGTGTAAACCTTTTCTTTCACGTCATCCAAGCATTTGTCATACCGGTTTGCGATGATGGCGTCGCTCAGTTCTTTGAACTTCTTCAAATCGTTGACCACGACTGAACCGAAGAACTTCTCTCCATCTTCCAGAGTCGGCTCGTAGATAATAACTGTTGCGCCCTTCGCCTTCACGCGCTTCATGACGCCCTGGATGCTGCTCTGTCGGAAGTTGTCGCTATTGCTTTTCATGGTCAACCGGAATACCCCGATGACAACATTCTTCTCATAGTTCTTATCCCACTGGTTGTCTTCGCCGTATCCGTAGTACCCAGCTAGACGCAGCACTCGGTCTGCGATGAAGTCCTTCCTCGTTCTGTTGCTATCCACGATGGCAGACATCATGTTCTGCGGGACATCAGCGTAGTTAGCGAGAAGCTGTTTGGTGTCTTTCGGCAGGCAGTAGCCACCGTATCCAAAGCCCGGATTGTTGTAGTGCGTCCCGATATGCGGGTCGAGGCACACGCCCTCAATGATCTGCTCTGTGTTCAGGCCCTTGCTCTCTGCGTAGGTATCGAGTTCATTGAAATATGCGACCCGCAGAGCTAAGTAGGTGTTAGCAAACAGCTTAACCACCTCTGCCTCTGTGAAGCCCATGAACAGTGTGTCGATGTTCTCTTTGATTGCACCCTCCTGGAGTAATTCAGCGAAGGTATGTGCAGCCTGCGTCAAACGCTCGTCCTTCACATCCGTGCCGACGATAATTCTGCTGGGATACAAATTGTCATAGAGGGCTTTTGACTCTCTTAAAAACTCAGGGCTGAAGAGGATGTCCTTACAGTTGTATTTCTCCCGCACAGAGGCCGTATATCCAACCGGAACCGTAGACTTGATAACCATGATGGCGTTCAGATTCGCTTTAATAACCAACTCAATCACGTTTTCCACAGCAGTCGTATTGAAGTGCTGAGTAACAGAGTCGTAATTGGTCGGAGCCGCAATAACAACAAAGTCCGCATTGCTATAAGCTCTTTCGGCATCCAGCGTTGCGGTCAAATCAAGTTCCTTCTCAGCTAGGTATTTCTCGATATACTCATCCTGAATAGGAGACTTCCGATTATTGATAAGCTCTACTTTTTCTGGGACGATGTCCACGGCATAGACCTTATTATGTTGTGCCAGCAGCACCGCGAGGGATAATCCCACATAGCCGGTACCGGCGACTGCAATCGTGAACTTCTTCATGGTTACTCCTCTATTTGGTAGGAATCGTTTTTTCCTGTCATCATAGCCTACGAAAAATCGACTGAAAATTTAGGGTAGACATTATATAAAAGTTCAAATTTCTCCACTCTAAAGCAAAGATAATAGATTCAGAGTAAAATCTCCAAAATGATTGTCAACGTAAACTCACTTTATAAAATATAACTTCAAATACCCTCCCCCACGCCCGCCCATCCGGGCATCCGTGAAGCGTCTTCGCCGTCTCTTCCTGTTCTTTTAAGGAACAGGTAAGACACGACAGGCGGTATTCAACCCAACAGGATTTACCATGTATAAACCCTGTTTTTCAGCTCTCGCTTATCTTAGCCGAAGAGTTCACTTCGGTTTCTTTTGTATGGAAAAAACTTTTCAAGTTTCTTCTTGCATACTTTCTATATAAAACAGTGTTCCGGGCAATTACTGCTCAGCCCACGTGTTTTCCAAATTGTAACCGGCATTTCTCCGTCAGATTTCTGGCAGCATTCAGATACCGGTTTCCATGATGCCCGCTCTCGCAGACATATTCCCTAGCTTTTTTACTTTCTTCCAAAATCGGTTTTCCGCAAAGAGCACACACTGAGCCGGTTCCATTCGCATGTACCTCAATCACAATCATCCCGGCTTTCCATGCCTTATAACGCAGATACTCCCGAATTCTGGTACTCAGATGCAGTGGTCCCCAGTTTCCGGAACCAATCATCACCCTGCGGGTAAATTCCTCATGATACTTTGGAACCGCAATCACAGAAACCTCATTTTCCTGACAAAAACAAAGAATCTCTCTGCTCACCTGGTGAGCATAATGATCGCTCAGGTGTTTCAGATGCATCCAGTATTTCTGATTTGGATGCCCCTCCATTGTCGCCCCCAAAGCCTCCTGGGATACTGCAATTTTTTCCATCAGTCTCCTGCAGTGATGCCTATATTCATCACCGCCCCGGAAAAACCGGGTTCCCAGTTCCTTCCCGTCTTTGTCAAAAACACAGCCTACAGCAAAAGCATCTCCGTTGGTAAACTGCAGCCCGCAGATATTCCTGCCTTCTTTCATACGAAGCTTTACAGAAGAGGTATCCGGGGTTGCTTCCTTCAGCGGCACATGAAGCATGATAAAATCCTGTTCGAAAACAACCGACGGGGACATCAGCTCCGCATCCTCTGGAAATGGTTTTCCATATAGGCGGCAGCGCATCCATTGCCACTGGTTTCCGGTCCAGACCTTCAGCGTAATTTCTTCTGCGCTAAAGTCCCGGTACATTCTTTTATAAAAGACTGTCGGGGTATTCAGCTTCTCTGCCTTATTTATATAGGAAGACTTTCCTCTGGATAAGTGACTTTTTGCAGCTGCAATCCCTGCATTCGCAGCCGCCCTTCGGAAATAGGGAGGCACATCTTCCCATGGCAAAGGGGTCTGCGGAATCCGCTTCTCTCTTCCGGGAAGGCTCAGAAACTCCAATCCGCGAAGTGTCTCCTGGCTGTTCTCGTCCCACAATTCCTCATGCTTCAGCAGCAGGTTGTAGTAAAACAGCTCTATCCGGTTAAATAATTCCTGTGTTTCCAAAAGCCACTGAGGATGCCTGCATCTCAGCCGCAGCCTTCGTGTTGTAATACAGTAGCCCTGGCTCATTCTTACCTATCCTTTGCTGTTATTTTCTAAAAACCGACTTTCTGCTTTTCTTCTGTCAGTTTTCAAAATCTGCCCTGATTCCAGCTAATACTTTCAACTTATCACATCATACTTTTTTGTCGCTTATCTTCGTCATAAGCGACACCTTTTTTGACTGCCTTTATAAGACATACATAATGATAACATCATGTATGGGGCTTGTCAAGCCGTCTATTATGCCGCTTATTGACCATTTTCAGCCACTTTATTGGATAAAAAATGAAATTTTCCACAAAAAGGGAGCGGCTGTAGGAGCAGATGGACAGATAAAGGGGCAAAGTGGTCAAAAATAGAGCCCAGTAAATAAAGGAATACAGGCTTTTTGACAACTTTGAAAATGGTCAGCAGAGAAAGAAAGAACGGGAAAAAAGTTTATTTTATAATCTTTTTTCCCGTTTTGTCGCTTATGACGAAGATAAGTGACACCTTTCTTTTTTATTTTCCCATTTTTTTTCGAAATAGCGTAAAAATTCCCCGGGCAAACGGGGCTCCGCATCAAACGTAGTTGTTGTTTCCCACCTTTGCAAAATTAAATCACAGTTTCTTCAAAAAAGCTACGCTTTTACCCATTATATTCTTCAATTTTACAAGAATGCCTGCCAGTCTTTGTGCTGTAATTCAATCCAACGCAAAGCAGCTTTCCCTTATAATCAAACTTCTTCATGATTTCCGGGTACTGCTTATCCATGATTTGTGTTATTGCTTTTTCTGCACTCTTATTCCACTTCAGTTCTATCAGCAAAGCTGGTTTCTGAGAGCCAAGCCTCGGAAGAAAAAGAATGTCACAGTAACCTCTCCCAGACGCCAGTTCTTCAAACCTCAGATAGTGATCTATTGAAGTAAGGTAAGCCATAATAACCACATAGCGCAATGCCGGCTCATCATTATAATTCTTAGGCGAAGTCTCTGCCAAATGTACTGATTCTATAATTTCAGCCACTTTCATTTCGTCTTTGGCAAGTGTGGCAGTCAATAAATTGTCCGCCACTTTTACAGCATTAGCCAGTTCAGGCCTGCGGCCTTCACTGACTGCAGTAATAAATTCCCCCCTTACCTCTTCATTTGGAATAAAAACTTCCCTTTTATCAGAGTCATATGCAAGATACCCCAGATGCACCAGCAAAGTGAAGATATCATCCCGGTTTTTTATGGATGTTATGTCATTTTGGAACGTTCGGATATTGATTTTGCATCGTTTCCCTCCAAGCATATCCACCAGGGCATCTCTTAGTCCATCGTAATTCAAGTCAATATAATCTTTAAGTGATTCATAGGTTTCTGTTTTTGCCCAGTAACTGGCAAATTTCTCGTTTTTTACAAGCTCAATGATAGAATTAGGACAATAAACATGCTGGACTATACTGCGCCGCTTTGGCGCCTGCCCGTCACTTTTTTCCTCTTTCATGACTTTCTCAAACTGATAACCGTCATACCATCTTTGGGTTTCTGAAAAGTCCAAATGACTTGTCTTGCACAGATTCATCACTTCCGTTTCTGTAAAACCGATGAATGGAGCCAACGGTCCGGGTTCCAGCATCGTAAATTCTCTGAAATCAGTTAGAGCAGACTGTGTTCCGTATTTCTTAATTGGAAGAATCCCGGTCATGTATGCGCCTACAAAAATCTGAGAAGTTTGGGGACTCTTGAACATACTGCGCAAAAGCTGGATATAGGATTTCTGTAATGTTTCATCATCTTTGGCTTCTCGAAATAGTGCATCCCATTCGTCAATGATAACGAAGAATTTATTTCCGGTCTTCCCATTGACCTGCATAAGAGCTTTTAACAGTGATTTCGTGTTTTCCCGGATACAGCCCGGATATACTTCTTTTAGTTCTGAAATCACCTCAGACTGAATGTCAGTTACCGTATCACAAATATCGTCTGCCATGGAGATAAAAGCTGCAACATCAAGCAGGAGAACATCATACTTATTCAAATATTCTTCATACCCCAGCTCTGCAATTTGAAGTTCTTCAAAAAGTGCCTTTGAGTTTGCCTCTTTAGAATAGTAAGCCGCCAGCATCTTCGCAGCAAATGATTTTCCAAAACGCCGCGGCCGAGTTGAAGCAACCAGCATATCTGACGTTCCTATCACGCTGTTCATATATGCGATAAGCCCTGACTTATCTACATATCGGCCGGTTTTTAATACAGCTTCAAAAGCATCTGCCGATGGATTCACGTAAAAGCCCATATCACTATCCACTCCTTTCCGAAGTGATTCTTACAAATGAAAGATCACACACGCTCCACCGCCGGGGAGCGTACAGTCTCCTTATGATGCTCATCATACCACAAAAAAACAGTCAATGCAATTAAGCACAAAAAATACCCCGGACAGATGCTCCCCTTCACACCAAACCTCCATCTGCTGCAAAGTCCCATCTTTCCGGGGTACCAATACTTTAAATACCCTCCCCGCGCTGTTCATTTTTCCCAGCGCGGGTGTCTTCGCCGTCCCTTCTGTTATCCCTAACATTTACGAGCCGGCAGGCGGTATCCAGCCTGGCAGGATCTACCAGAGATAAATCCTGCTTTTCAGCTTTCGCTGATTTATATAAACCGGGGCAAAAACTCCGATTATTTTCCAAATTGAATCTTACAATTCTTTGCCAGTTTTCTGGCTGCGTTTAAATATCTGTTTCCGTGATGCCCCATCCCGCAGACAAACTCCCCGGACGTTTCCCTTGTCTTCGCAAGCTCACTGCCGCATAAAGCGCAAACATCATCCATATGCTCCAACGAAAGCTCGATCACAACGATTCCCGCCTTCCAGGCCTTGTAGCGCAGAAATTCTCGTATTCTCCATTCTGCATGCAGCCTTTCCAAAACACCTGATTTCCCCACGCCTTCATTTGCATAACAATCTCCAGATCCGTTTTTCCTTGCGATTCGATCCTTTCCTTCCCTTTTCTCTTTCGCAATTGCAATCACCGAAACATCCCTCTCCTGACAAAACCGCACGATTTCGCTGCTTACCTCATGTGCATAGGAGTCTGTCAGATGCCCTAAACGGATCCAGTACTTCCGGTTCTGCCCCTCTTCTCCCCCGCCTCCCATGGATTTACAAGATTTTTCCACACGTTCCAGCACCATCCTGCACCGATGGCTGTATCCATTGCCACCTCGGAAAAAGCGAACGCCCACTTCTTTTCCATCCTTATCAAAAACAGATCCCACACAAGCAATATCCCCGCCTGCAAACTGAAGTCCGCAGATGTTTCTGCCTTCCCTGATGCGAAGTCTTACAGACGAAGCATCCCCGGTTGTTTCTTTTACAGGTACATGGAGCATGATGAAATTCCGGTCAAAGACGACAGACGGCGACATCCGCTCCCCGCCTTCAGGAAAATCCTTTCCGTACAGGCGGCACCGCATCCACTGCCATCTGCTTCCGTCCCAGAGTTTCAGCGTAATTTCCTTTTGGGAAAAATTCTTGTACATTCTTTTATAAAAGACCATTGCAGAATGAAGTTTTTCTGCACGGTTGATATGAGAAAATTTTCCTTTCCGGAGACGGCTTTTTGCCGCCGCTATCCCTGCATTGGCTGCTGCCCGACGAAAGTATGGCGGTAGCTTCCATGGCAAAGGATTTTCCGGGATACGCTTTTCCCGGCCTGGAAGACTTAAAACTTCCAGCTTCCGCAGGATTTCCTGACTGTTTTCTTCCCACAGTTCCTCATGTTCCAGAAATAGATCATAATAAAACAGCTCAATCTGATTAAACAGCTCCTGCGTCAGAAAAAGCCACTGGGGATGTCTGCATCTCAGCCGCAGCCGCCATGTTGTGATACAGTACCCTGTCCTGTTGCTCATTTTCTCACCACCTGTCCATCCGCTGACAACGCTCCAGCGCTTCCCGATAATTTACCAACATCCGTTAATTCAAGGCTTCCGGATGCTTCAGACTCTCCCGGGGCTTCGTACTCACCTGGTTCCTTGTGTTCCTCCGTCACCTCGCCCTTTCCCGATGCCTCATACTTCCAGATTTCATATCCATCCATCGTCTTCCACAGCTTCATGCTCGCGCCCTTGTCATAGTGCTCCCGCAGATACGCAAGCACCTGCTCACTGGTGGTATTGGAGACGAAATACACATTCTCCTTCAATAACCCCGGCAGCGCATCCTCAATCTTCCACTTTGCCAGCGTTTCCCGGATCACCGGATGATTCACCGTCACACCGCCCAGATACACCATATTCGCAAACGCTCCTTTTTCCAGACTCTCAAAAGGCGAAAAGTCATAATAAAGAGTCTGAATTGTTGTATTAAAATCCAGAAGATACAGATTTTCCGGGTGTTCCCGTACTTCCTGCAAAAAGTGCGGCCGGATCTCCCGTTTGTTTACTGATTTTGTATACTTTTCCTTATCATAATCCCAGGAAAAATAGAAGGTGGAATCCACATAATCCCGGTATTCCTCGTCCGACAAACTCTCATAAGAGCGATCCGGCAAATACCCTCCGACCTGACTGGCGATGATTCCCACAGCCAGCAGATAAAGCCACCATCTGCCCGCTTTTTTTTCTCCTGTCATAAATCCGCAGCCTGCCGCCTGCCCGGTCACTGGAGTTCTGCCCCATCTGCCTTCTTGTCCGGCTGCTGCCGCGACTTTTCCCTCAGTCTTCCTCTCCTTATCCGTCTCTCCCGGCAAAGCAAACACCATCATCACTGCCGCAGAGAACAAGCACCCGAATTCCACCCGGTAAACCGCATGGCCTGCCTGTATAAAATAGAGCATCATCCCCACTGTCACCGCTCCCGCAGCCACGGCTGCCCAAAACCGTTTTCGGAACACCCCCAGACTCAAAATTCCCAGCAGCACACAACAGCACGTCCCGGGATACCACAAAATCCCTCTTCCCAGGAACCGCAGAACCACCTCCCAGAAAGTCTCGCACACCACCGGCCTGTATTTTTCCACAACGGAGAGCACTTCCTTCATCTTTTCCAGGGAAAACACCTCCCGGTCAGCAAAACACCAGGAAACGATCAGCTCATAATCCGTCCTGGAAATCCCTATCTCTGAAAGCTCCTCCTCACAGGTTTCATACTCCGGCAGCGGATAGTCCACAAGATATGCACGTGCATAGGAATAATCCATATAATACCGGTAATCCTCCCTGCACTCGTAGGCCATATTGTTGCACCAGCGAAGCCCGTAGACCAAAACCAAAAGCAGCGCTCCCCTTAAGTAAATCTTTCTCATTCTCTTCCGGAGATCCGCCGGTTTCTTCCTCACCAGAGATCCCGTTTCCAGAAGAACATACAGCAAAAGATAAACCCCTGCAATATAGATCCCGTTATGCCGAATCAGGCATCCCAGCACCACCAGGGCACCGCCCAAAAGCACATACCCTTTCCCTTTTTTCCGGAATAATCCCCATACAAAAAGGCATCCGCCGCTTGCAATGGCCGCTGCTGCCGTCTTGGTAAACTGGGGCAGAAGATACAGATCCCTGGCAAAAAAAGCTCCCATTAATCCGCTTATCAGCACCCCTTCCGGAAGGGACATGGTCTCCGCCAGATAACAGGAAAACCCGCATAAAGCCAGAAAGCTCACTCCGATCTGTGCCCAGAAGTACCAGCTGATTCCGCTGCTTACCTCATAAAGGCGATTCAGCAGCTTCCCCCACAAAACACTGCAGAACATCAGATGCCCGTCCGGCGTTCCCTGAAATGCCCCGGATGCGATCAGTTCCATGACAAAATCATCCGAAACCTCATATTTCACATCGCAGAACAGCAAAATCAGCACCAGCACCGCGGCCTGAAGGGAAATCAGCACCCCTGCGCGGAATTTAGCGGTAGAATTCATAAACACTCCTGATCACCTGTTTCTGGTCTTCTTCCTTCATCCCATAATAAAGCGGAAACCGCAGCAATCGTTCACTCTCCTTCGTGGTATACCGATCCTCGCCGCAGAATCTCCCAAGCCGCATCCCCGCAGGCGCCGTATGAAGAGGAATATAGTGGAAAACTGCCTGCACCTCTCTGTCTCGAAGATGTGCGATCAGCGCCGTCCGCTCCTTTAAATCCCGGGCTTTCACATAAAACATATGTGCATTGTGCTCACATCCCTCCGGCACTGCCGGAAGAGTAAGTTTTCCCTGCTCCTGAAGGGGCAAAAGGGCTTCATAGTAGTTCTTCCAGCTTTTCATCCGGTCGTCAAAGATCTCCTGAGCAGCCTCCAGCTGCCCCCACAAATAAGCGGCGTTCAATTCACTTGGCAGATAGGAGGATCCCATATCCACCCAGGTATATTTATCGATCTGACCGCGGAAGAACTTGGAACGGTTGGTTCCCTTTTCCCGGATGATCTCTGCCCGTTCCACATTCTCCTCCTCCCGAATCAGTATGGCTCCGCCCTCTCCCATGCTGTAGTTTTTCGTCTCATGGAAGCTGTAACAGCCAAAATCCCCCATGGTTCCCAGCATCCGTCCTTTATATTTCGAAAGAACTCCCTGTGCCGCGTCCTCAATGACAAGAAGGTGATGCCGCGAAGCCACATCCAGGATGGAATCCATCTCGCAGGAGACCCCTGCATAATGTACAGGAACAATGGCCTTTGTTTTCTCTGTAATGGCATTTTCGATCAGCGTCTCATCCATATTCATGGTATCCGGCCGGATATCCACAAAGACAGCCTTTGCACCCCGAAGCACAAACGCATCTGCCGTAGATACAAAGGTATAGGATGGCATGATGACTTCATCCCCCGGTCCGATATCCGAAAGCAGCGCAGCCAGCTCAGTGGCATGGGTGCAGGAGGTGGTTAAAAGCGCCCTGCCGGTGCCCGTTTTCTCCTCGATCCACTGGCTGCAGCGTTTTGTAAACATTCCGTCACCGCATATTTTATGCTGTTCTACTGCTTCCTTTATATAATCGATTTCTGTCCCCACATAAGGCGGTACATTAAAGTGAATCATTCCTCTTCTTTCTCCTTTATCCCAAAGCTATCCTTTTCTATCTCTTACATTCTTTCTTCCGCAGTTTCCAGCGCCTTCCGGAAATAGCCGCCCTGCCGAAGCTTTCGCCCTGTCAGCCAGGCATTTTCTGCCAGCCTTTGATAGGTTCCTTCATCCATCTCAAGCACCCGCTCCTTCATTTCCCAGAGGGATTCCACCAGAATGCCCACGTCATGTTCTCTTACAAAAGCTGCTTGTGCAGCCTTTTCCCAGATAATCACCGGAAGGCCGCAGGATAGATATAAGGACAGTTTGTGGGGATTATTATACCGAAGATACTCTCCTCCATATCCTCCGCATCCGGAAAGGGTATCTCCGTCCCACACAAGTCCAAGCCCCCGGGTAAGGAATTCCCCCGGCTCATCTGCCGGAAAGGTTCCCTTATAAAATACATTTTCGGATTTCTCCGGCCCTTCCTTATAATGACCTCCATACAGCTCAAAGGTAATCTCCGGAAGTTTCCCCAGTTCTCCCAGATAGGCGCTTTTCTCCGCATCCAGGTTCCCCGCTATGACCACAGTCCTTTCAAACTTCGGCAGAGCAAGGGGCGTCTTCTTCTGAAGATAATCAAAGATCTTCAGAGAGATCAGCCTGTCCTCCTTTACCCCTTTTTTCAGAAAGAAGGACTTCATTGCCTCATTATGCACGATCAGCACATCTGCTATTTTCATCATGAACCGGAATTCCCGCTCATAATAAGCATTAAAGCGATACTGCCGCAGTTCTTCCACGTCATGGACAATACAGACAAACCGCACCTTCTTTTTCTTCAGTTTCCAAAGGCAGCGCTCCCTGGTAAGCTGAGGGTAATGAAAGGGATGCTGCAGAAGGATCAGGGAACCTGCCTCAATTCTTTTGACGCAGTTTTTCCAGTCCAGATAATACCCTATCTGCCTCTGTATCTTTGCCCATTTGGACTCCCCCACAGTCCGCATGCGAAGCGTGCAGGGAACATACCCCATGTTTTCCGCAATGGACGCCACATCCTCTGTGGCCTTAGAGCCTGCATGGGCAAAAGCAGCTCCTCTGTCTATGATCTGGTATTTTTTCATGCCTCTTGTCCTCTACTTTAAAAGCTCCTGTTCTATTAAAAAGGCTTCCACTGTAATGTCATATCCGCGCTTTTGAAATTTCGGCCTAATCACTTCATAGGGAATCCTCTCCTGGGGGCCTTTTCGAAGTTCCATGATCCGTTCCGCCCACTCTTCGGCGCTATAGGAAAGGCTCATGAAATGAAAATTCTCATTCATCCATACCTCCTCGGAAATCACGCCCTCCGAAGCCAGCGTCATCAGCCCGTTTGCCTGTGCTTCCAGAGCCACTACACTTTGTCCTTCAAATAAAGAGGGAAACAGAAACAAATCAAACGCGCTTAACCAGCCCCTGATATCCTTTTGAACCCCTGCCCAGAAAATATATTCACTGATTCCATAATCGGAAGCCTTTTGGCGAAGCTTTTTCTCGTCCTCTCCTCCTCCCACGAAAACCAGCCGAAACGCAGGAGCCCTGCGTACCAGAATGGCAAAGATATCCAGAATAAACTCCTGATTTTTCTGAAAATGCAGCCTGCCGATATTTCCAATCACATAATTGTGCTTCCACTGAAGCCGCTCCCTGATTTCTTCCCTTCTTTTCAGTGAAAAGGCATAGTTTTCTACTTTAATGGCATTATTGATCAGATGAACTTTTGGCTTCTGCCTGTCCTTATAGAACCAGTCAGCCGCCTTCTCGGAACAAGCCCAGAAATCCGTGGCATAAACTTCGATCCGCTCCCTGTTCCACCGATGCAGAAGTCCCCGCAAAAAGCCATCCATATTTTCAGAATTGTGGCTGTGGATGATCCGCCTTGAAATTCCGTATTTTTTTGCATATTTCAGATAATCAATATTTGCCAGACTGCAGACATTGACCCAGATTACCCGGTAAATGCCTTTTGTTTCCTTAAAGAATTCCTCCAGTTCTTCCTCATATTTCCTGCGGTTTTCGCTTCTTGCAGTAATATGATACACATGCCCTCCAAGCTTCATAAGCTCCTCTTCATAAGCAGCAGGCTTATGGAAATTACAGAGAAAATCAAACTGCAGCTTTGTTCTGTCTATATTTCGGTAATAGTTAAGCAAAACACTTTCCACCCCGCCCGGGGTCTCTGTCATCCCGAATATCAGTATTCTATCCATGGTACTCCATCCCTTTCCCTTTTCTTCTCACGCGCAGCACAGGCGCCCCGAGAAGCAGAAAACAATTCGCCTGTATTTCCAAAAGCCTTGGTTCCAGCAGGCAGTAGCTTAAGATCACGAGCATCAGCAGACATCTCCATACGCTTTCCCGCTTCCGTATATATTTCTGCAAAAAAACAAGATAAATCATCACAAGTAAAAAAAGAACAACTCCATAACTGAGCAAAATATACGCATAGGAACAGTCCACAAAATTATATGCTCCAAGGAGTGCATCCGTATCTTCTGTTCCCCCGAATCCCACCCATGCGATCTTCTCTGCAAAAAGATGGATCCCGTATTTTTTTACTGCCGAAACTGTCAGGCCCAGTCTTCCGGAGAGTATCCTGTCCAAAATACTGTTTCCTCCGGATAACTGGTCCCGCCTGCACCATAGTGCATATATAAAGAAAAGGATAACAACAAAATAATCATAAAGCACCGTCCCCATCTTATAAAGAAGTCCCCCGATCCTCCCTGCTTTTCGAACCCGCCGGGTCCACCGCTTCCCTGCCCCTTTGCAGCAGAAAAAAAATGCGGCTAAAAGCACAGCGCTTCCCAGAAGAAAAACAATACGGGTATCTGTCAGAATATATAAAAGCACATTTACCGCCTGGATCCATAGAAGATCCTTTTGGCAAACCGTATCCTCATAAATCCATAAATACAAAAGCAGCAGAAAAAAGAAATACGCCGTACAGACGCTGGGATAAGTAAATCCCAGGGAATGCCGGATGGGGATGTCCTCTCTTTTTATCAGCAGGTCGGGAATGACCCCCGTCATGCTGCCGAAAACAGCGAGCGCAATGCACCCGCCAAGGACAGCAAAAGCAATCCGAAATGTATTTTCCAGATATTTTCTTTTCCCTGCAAAGAGAAAAGCCGCCGCAAACAAAGGCGTGCGGTCTCCTGTTTTAAAGGAAACCACCGAAGCCGCGATCCCGGCAAGAACAAAAAGAAGACTGTACTTACAGTACGAAAAGCCAGCCCTTCCCCTCAAGCTTTTGGCTTTTCTCAGATCTTTCCGAATGTCAAATAAGATCAGAACCGTCAAAAGCGCAAAAGCCAGGTAGCGCATATAAGAAAAAATCCTAAAAAGCGCGGCATATCGGGTATACATAGTTGTCTGCAGACAGGTGGCAGAGGTGTATAATACAAATGCAGCCTGAAACAGTATCTGCATCCGGTCAGTGTCATTCCCTCCGTTTCTCCATCTTTGCTCCATAGATTCCCTCTTCCTCTTTTTTACCCTTTCCGCTGTCTATGGCGGAATCCTGCAATCCAATAAATTCCGTTCCAGAAATGCAGCCGTATCATCCACACCGTAATTCTTCTGGTAAGGCTGAACCTGCCGGCATTTCCTTTCAAAATCGCCTCGTGAAATAAAGGCATTTTATAAAGCGCCTGATAATCTGCGATCATCTGTTTTCTGTTTTTTTTCTGACCCGGGTGAAAGGAATAATTTACCGTGATAAGCAGAAAATGGTACAAAACACAGGTTTCATAAGCTTCTCCCAGCATCATCCCATACTCGCTTTTGCTGATTGTATGAAAAATACTGCTCATGGCTTTTTCATATTGTTCTACATAGTCTTTCCGAAATCCCCTGACTGCGGAATCCGGTGTCATCCGATAAATGTACAGCGCCTTTGGAAGATAATGAATCCCACTTGCCTTTATGGCAAATCGCAGCACGAACTGTACATCCTCCCCCATCTGAAGTTTTTCTTCAAAATATAGCTGGTGTACAAGCAGACAAGCCCGCCGGAAAAGCTTTCCCCAACAAAATCCAAGCCCTGTCTGAGGATTCAAAAGATCCTCCAGAAGCTCCTTTTTCCTTTCCTGAAAGATCCAAAGCTCCTCTTTCTTATAGGAATGTTTCACACACTTTTTCGGATACTTCAGGAAATAATCCCCCATCACCAGGTCAGCCTCCTTCGAAGCCCCCAGAAGAAGCTGCTCTATGGCATCCTCCTTCAGGCAGTCATCTGCATCTGCAAAAAAGAGCCACTGCCCCTTTGCCGCGGCAATCCCTTCATTCCTTGCTTTGGAAACGCCTCCATGGACTTTCCCGAGAAGCTTCAGGCGCTGATCCTCAAACAGCGGATCTTTCAAAAGATCTTCATAAAGCTCCATCGTTCCGTCAAAAACCAGGAGTATTTCCAGCCGCTTCTCCGTCTGGGAAACCAGACTTCTGATACAGCTGAAAAACACCTGCCGCTCCACATGGAAGACAGGAACGATCACGCTTACCAAACATTCTTTCGTCAAATTTCATCACACACTTTTTTTATATTTTTTTCCAAACACCCTGGATATCATAAAGTAAAAAATCTTCGTTAATGTCTTCTTTTTTTCTATGTAAACAATGGGCGCTTCTTTGTAGGCATACTGATTTTTTTCCAGCCACACATCAAGAAGCATCTCACTGATTCTTCCAAAAACTCTCGCCTGAAATTCATCGTAACCATGAACATCAATTCTTCTCTCCAGCTGCTCCAGAATATCAAACAGCCAGCAACAGTACTGGTCACATTTCTTTCTGGACATCACAAACATATTGTACATGTGCGCAGATCTTCGCTTCATTACTTTGTCAAAAGCCTCCAGGTACTCCGGATACAATTCTCCGATTACCCTTCTGGCAGCATCCAGATGCTCTCCATAGTGCGTATGGGCATAGTGTCTGTAAATGCTCTCGATATAATAATTTCTTTTTTTCGGAAGCAGGATATCTGCCTCCTGCATATAGTTCAGAATTTCCTGTTCTGTCAGGATCCTGTCAAATACATTCCTTCTGCAGAAACCTTTTTTTCCAAGATATCTTCGATAATGGACCACGCCAAGATAGTCGCTGTCCACGTTTTTCCATAACCAGTACAATCCGGTCAATTCACAATAATAAGGATTTTTTATGGAAATATTGTCACCCGTATCATCTCCCTGAAAACCTATGGATTTTTTCCCTGCCTTTCCCACATGCACGGGCAGATAGCAAGGTTCCTTCGGCATTCTGTATTTGATATGGGCAGCTACCATAATCGTAATCTTCATAGATGATTCTCCCGTCTTTCCTGTGCAGCCTTATTTCCGCTGCTTTCTGATGCGTATCACTGCCTGCTTCCAAAGCTCCGTTACAAGCTCCTCTTTTAGGAGCAGCAGGCTCATCCCGTATACTCCAAAAAATAATCCTCCCGAAAGTATTACTGTCATCATATCACCAAGCCCCAGTGCAGGAACCCACAGAGAAGCTGCCATCCCCAAAAGAAGGGCAGCCGTTATTTTCCCACAGGGCAGCTTTTTCAGAAGAGCAGCCGCCGTATTTCCAAGGAAAAACACCTGCACCAAAAATACCGCAATCTCCGCTGCCAGCGTACCGATGGCAGCACCCAGACAGCCAAAGCGAGGAATCAGGAAACAGTTCAAAACCAGGTTCACTGCCGCCCCTGCGATTTCCGACCGCAGCACCTGCCGCTCCCGTCCTAAGGGAACCATCATCTGGATTCCCATGACATTGGTCATCCCAATGAATACCAGCGCAGGCATCATCACCTGCATGGTCCTTACCGAAGGCGCAAAACCTTCTCCCGCCAGCAGCCGGACCGCAGCACCTGCAAACAAAAGAAAATACATGCTCAGGGGAATGGACAGTACCAGGATAAAGCGCAGCGCCCTCTTCCCCATTCTTTGAAATTCCTTTTCCCTGTGGCTGCTGATATAAAAGGACATTCTCGGCAAAAGAACATTCCCCAGGGACACCACCACAGAAACCAGGATATTTTTTGTCTTCACTGCAACATCATAGTACCCGTTTTCCCCGCTTCCCCTCATGATTCCCAGCATGGCGCTGTCCATATTGGTATAGATGGTAGTCGCCACAGACATTGCCATAAAAACAGAGATCATCCTGAAATGCCGCCGGAAATGGTACCCGCCCAAAGGCCGAAGATAAATATGCTTTCTCAGGTTCCAGAAGTTCAGCGTATTGGATCCCGCCAGGGCTAAAATGGTAATTCCCCCGTAAATCACATAATCCTCGCTGCTTCGCACCAGAAGAAACACTGCGCAAAGCCCCACTGCCTTAAAGAACAGGGTACAGCAGGTAATATAGCGGTATTTTTCCAGTCCCTTATAAAGCCAGTCCACACCAATGGTGTTAAAAAAGAGAACCGAGCTCATGACCAGAAACAGTTCCTTTTCCTGGCGGAACTTCGGGTATACAGCCAAAGCTCCGAAAAATGCCCCGTACGTGATCCCGCAGGTAATCAGATTGATCAGCAGGATCTCCTGAACGACCCTGGACAATTCCTCCTTATCTCCCCGCACTTCTGCACATGCCTTAATTCCGTAAGTGGGAATTCCAAGCTGGGCAAAAATACCAAAAAAAGAAACAATACTGTTGGCAAAGGAAACCGCACCGATTCCGTTTTCTCCCAGTGTTCTGGCTGCATAAGGGTAGATCAGCAGCGGAAAGACCATGCCCGATACGGTATAAATCATATTCATCGCGTAGTTAAACCGAATGGATGTCTCCTGCTTCATTTCTCAAACAGCCCCTTACATTACCGAAATCAGAATTCCCAAAATAATCACTACATTCCCCCACAGCTTTTTTGCCGTGATCTTTTCATGAAGAAACAGCCTTCCCAGAATCAGCACAAACACATAGCTGCTTGCATTGATCACCGGGCCGAAGCGGTACTCCATTCCCTGATAGGCCCACATATTCATCAGAAGGCTGAGAAGCAGCAGGGCATACCCTGTTATCACATAGCCGTTCACATACTCTCCCAGAATTCCCCTGTGCTCTTTCCCTGCGCTTTTTTTCAGGAATATCTGGGAAACCGCAGCCAGAAATGCTGCACCGGTCATCAGCAAAACACCTTTTTCATTCATTGTCCGTCACCATCAGGACTCCCGCGCAGATTACCAGAAGCCCAGCCACATTTTTGAAAGTTACCTGTTCTCCAAAGAAAAAAGCCGACCACACCAAAGTCCACAATAGCCCTGCTGCCTTGTTGGCATAGGCTACGGACAGTTCCACCTTCTTCAGGATCTTCTGCCAGAAAAAAGCATAAACGGCAAGTGCCAGGAAAAATCCTGTCAGCCCCAGAAGTACCTGGCCGGAAAAAAATCCATACTTCCTGATTTCCATGGAAACACACTTAGACAGCATGCTGATCAGTGAGTAAACAAACACGATCAGCTGCAGGGCAGCCAGTTCCTTCCATTTAATCCTTGTCTTTTTTCTTTCCTTCATATCCTGTGATCTCCTTAACAACGTATTGCGGCGTTTCATTGATACACATGTAGATCCTTCCAATGTATTCCCCGATCAGCCCCATAAAGATCAGAATCAGTCCCCCCACCAGCAAAATGACAGCCATGGTGGAACTCCAGCCTGCCAGGATCCCGGGAACAGTGATCTTCCGGATAATGGTGATGACCGCAGTGAGAAATCCGAGAAACGCGAGCAATAGTCCCGTTCCCGTGGCGATCCGGAGGGGTTTTATGGAAAAGGCAGTAAAACCGTTCATCCAAAGCCTGAGAAGCTTTTTCAGGGTATAGCCGGAACTTCCGCTGTTTCTGCTTCTCTGCTCCACGTCCAGATTTCCCACGTTCTGGGTGATCCTCAGAATGATCCCGGAAATATAAGGATAGGGCTGGCGGTATTTGATCATCTCCTCCGCAATGTATCGTCTTGCCATAAAAAATGCCGCCATGTACGTTCCCTTCGGCTTCTGGATCAGCCAGTCCGACATTCCTCGGTTCAGGGCGGAACCCATCCTTCGGAAAAGGGAGGGCTGTTCCCGCTCCGTGTATCTGGCGCAAACCACATCGTAGCCTTTTTCGATTTCCGAGAGAAAATCAAATACTCTTCCTACCGGAGTCTGTCTGTCATCATCCGAAGTCATGATATAGTCCCCGGAAACATAGTGAAGCCCTGCAAGCAAGGCCCCCGGCTGTCCCACATTTTTGGCGAGATCCACGGCAATGAGATGCCGGTCTTCTTCTGCCAGACGTTTGATCAGCCCTGCAGTGCCGTCACGAGAGCAATCATTTACCAATACCACCTCATACTCCGTTTCCGGATGAGGTTCCATGGCCTCTTTGATCTCCCTTAACACGCTTTCAATATTTCCCGCGGAATTATAGCATGGTATCACAAATGAGATCTTCATCCTTTGTTTTTCCTCTTTTCTATAAAAAGTCAAAGCCTGTCTTTCCTGGCAGTTCATAGCTTCTGTAGGGTACGATCACTTTGTTCGGGGCAACGGATTTTGAAACATAAGATCCCGCTCCCACAAACACATAATCCGAAAGCTCCGTCCTGTTTTTGATACAGACATTATTTCCCACAAAGCAGTGATTTCCTATTTTGCTGTACCCGGACAGGCTGACAGAGGGAGCCAGGTTGTTAAAGTTCCCCACATGGTTATGATGGGGCAGTACCACATTCTGCCAGATAATATTCCCTTCCCCAATGATGCAGTGGGCCTCAATAGAAGAATTGGCCAGAATGATATTGCCCTCCCCGATCTGTTCTGTATCAATGCTCACGGTAGGATCGATCACATTGGGAATGTCATACCCCATCTGCTTCACCTGCCGGAAAATTTCTTCCCGCTGGTTAAACATCTGCTTTCCGATCGTACCGATGACCACCTCGTATTCCTCTTTTGGGTACCTTTCCTCCAGGCGTTCAAACGCCTCCACCGGTCTTCCCCTGTAGGACGCGGAGTGTACTTCCTCCCTCCCGGCAAACTCACTGTAATTCTGATAACATGCATTGGAAAGGTATTTCCCATGAATAGTATAGGCTTCCACTTTGCATCCCATTTTTTCTGTCAGCACATAAGAAACCACATCTGCAAAATGGCCGGTCCCGAATATCAGCAGTTTCTTCATTTCCATCCCTCCAACAAGTCTTTTACCCTTTGTGCAAGATAGTCCATATCTTCCTCTCCGTAACGCTGATCTACAGGAAGAAATACCGTGTTTTCTGACAAATGATATTCTCTTCTTCCTGCATAGGCGGGGCTTATAAGCTCTCTCCACAGGGTAGGCACATAGATTTTCTCCGCTACCAGGGCAGCTTTCAGACGTTTCCCGTTCTTTACTGCATCTTTCGGTAAAAAAGGATATAGATAAGCAGGAAACACTTTGTCCTCTATATCCAGTTCGTTATATTCCTTTAAGCGCTTATGAATACGCTGAAAATTCTCTTCTCTTTGCTTTCGTATCTTTTCATAATCCACAGAAGAGAGAATGCCTCTGGTGATCTTTGACATTCCCTTGTAATTTCCCAGGAAATAGCGGTCGCATTCCATTTTTTCCTGATAGGCTGCATTGCATCCCTGCTCCAGGCTTGTAACCAGATAGGAAAAATGTCCGCTTACCTCATCTGCTTCCAGCTCCCCGGCGCAGTTTCTGCCGACCAGATAGCCCCCGTCAGGAACTCCCACAAATTTCCTGCAGGAGTAAATATTAAAAACCCTGTCCCGCAGTACCGGTTCTGCAAAAAATCCGTGAGAATGGTCCAGAAACACGGTCCTGTATTTTTCTCCTTCTTTTTTTACCTGTTCTTCCATGATTCCGAAATAATTCACCAGAAGGACTCCCGCATCCGGCTCCACATCCGGAAGCTTCGGCAAAAGCCCGCTGTTCAGATAATAAGATTCCATCCGGATGCCTGTGCTTTTCAGCATCTCCTTTACGCTTCTGCACAGATAATGGGGCAGGTAGAGTTTGGAAATATGGCTGCTTCTGACAGCAAAATAAAGAGCTGCCTTTGCAGAATTTGTCCGCAGAATGTTGTTTTCCCCGTATCCGGAAAACCAGTCCTCACCCTCCGGCAATTCCAGCGGCAGATATCCACCGTATTCTCCTTTCCGTGTCATTTTTCAAGCCCCCTTTCCCGCAGGAAAACGCTTCGTGATCTTTAAGATTCCCAATATCCCTTCCAGCCATTTCAAAAATACGGCAGCAGCATAGGTCACTGCAAAAAGCCGTGCCAGAACCGCCCAGCAGGAAAGAGACTGATAAATAAACTTTCCGAAATATTTTAAAAACACCCCATGCAGGAGATACATCTCAAAGGAATAGCTTCCGATCCGTTCCAGCACGCCTGTTTTTACCGGATTGAAACAGCTCCCCAGTTCGCTGACCAATAAAATCAGCAGCAGCGCAGGCAGCCAGTCAAAATAATATTCCGTCCGGATCTCTGCCAGAACTGTCTGGCGCAGCACGCACAGAATGCCAATGCCCAGGCAGTACCCGGATACTCTCAGCCATTTTTTTGCTTTCCCTTTTTGAGAACTTTTCAACAAACGCTCGATCACATCCCGTTCCGCAAAAATCATCCCGAATACAAAAAAGGTGCCGTATACAGCCGCACTGTTTACTTTCTGCGGCAGAAAAACAGCTTCCATCAGTACAGCCATCAAAATATAATTTTTCTCCTTCAGCCTTTGGACGATCCGAAAACAGAAGGGAAACAAAGCGTAATAAAGCAGCGTAGCAGTTACATACCACCAGGAATTCACAAATTTGGGAGTTCCGGTAAGATAGGAAAGCGCCATTCCATCCAGGAAAAAGGCGCGAACCGGATTTTCCCCGTAGATTTCCCTGAAGTTTCCTTTGAGCAAAACAACACTTCCTATGGATATCCCGGCAGCCAGCCAAAAGACAGCATAAATCTTCCAAATATGTACCAGGGAAAATCGCCATATGCTCTTTTCTCTTCCCTCTCTCTCCCTTTTTACATAGGAAAGATACATCCCGTAGCCGCTTAAGACTGCATAAATGGCTACGCAGATTTTCGACAGGGAAATGCTCTGCTGCACCACGCCCTCAAAAGCGCCAAGGACCTCCCCCGGAATGGGCGGCAGGCTGTGATGCACCAGGAGCATCAGCACGGCAATTCCTTTTAAAATGTTTGTCTGTCTTACTGTAAAGCTCTTCATTCTGCTCCTTTTTCTACCATCCGAAAATGATGTTTTCCATCCCCTTGGTATCCTTGGTAAGGTTGGGGATCATCACCGCATAGTAATCATTCATATACTGGATTCCATAATCATGCTCTTTTAAGAATTCCAGAAAACGCTGTTTTTTTCCGCTGAAAAGATTTGCGGTAATGCTCTGCTGGTTCTGCAAAAGCCTTTCCTCCTCAAATCCATCTGCATAATTCGTTCTGCAGTAAAGAACTAGCGGGAGGGTATCTTCATATTCTTTTCCCGCCTTTTCAAGGTCGTCCCCGAAGCTCTCCGAAGAATAGCTAAGCTGTGTGACCCATGGTTTTCCATAAGCTTCTCTCTCTGTCATGTAGTAAAAAAGCAGGGAATTTCCAAAAACCATCAGAGGCTGTTCTTCCTCATAATCCTCAAGAATGTTCAGTACTCCGTTAATAGCATCCGCCTCCCGTCTGGTGGTAAGGATTCCTCTCACTTTGCGGTTCTCCACCACAGCAGTCAGCTTTGTCCTGTCCGTGCAGTCATAATTGAAAGTGTAATAAACCATGTGCCCGAATTTCAGGAAAAACATCACAAAAGCCAGAGCCACAGCGCCTTTGAAAGCAAGGGAATGAAAAGGAAGTCCGGCTCTTTCCAGAAGTTTTCCCAAAAGCTCCTTTATTTTACGGGAGCAAGCCATCCTTTTCACTGTGTCAATACAGACAGGTGCCATTAGCCACATGGCCATAGTCGCATGCTTTGTTCCTGTATTGGAGCCAGCAGTGGTAAGAATGATCAGCATACAGGAGGAAATCACCAGAATGGTCATTCTTCCGGAATGCTCGTCCTTTTTAAACGCATGGGCCAGAAAGCAGAGAAAGGCAGTCACATACAGGACCCCCAGCAAAAATCTCGGGCCTGTGGTCATCTGCGGCCAATTTTCTGCGGGATTTACACCATAGGAAAAATACATCTGATAAAGCCCGACACCAGTGACGAAGGCTCCAAGCAGGATGCAGACAAACTTTTTCATCCTGGTTTCCCATTTTGCCGCAAGGATGTGAAGCCCGCAGATGATAAGCCCCAGTGCCCCGTAAAAGAGAATTCCGGAGGCGATCACCTTCAGATTGTCCCCGATCAGAGATTTCAGAAGATTACGAAATCCATAGGAGGTGCTGTTATCTGAAGCGATTTCCCCAAGCCGGAAAATATTGGCAATAAAATCATCCAGTTTTCCGGTTCCCAGAAGAGCAAGAATGCCGGCCAGGCCGCCTGCCCCCGCTCCCAGACCAAAGGAGAGAATCTGCTTTCCTGCCTCTTTCAAGGAGCGGCAGTACATTGCCCCATAGTAGACATACAGTCCCAAAGTCACCGCAGCAGAAACGCTTCCCACCCTGGAAAATACCAGCAGAATGTACAAAACGCCTGCCCAGAAGCTGCATTTCATTTTCCCCTCTGTCATAGCCTTATATTCCAGACAGAGAATGGCGGTGAGCAGGAAGGCGTTCCACTGATGATAATTAAAAATATTCAAATAGGTATCTGCGCAGATCACTGCAAAAAGGGAACCGGCAAGAACCGTCAGCTCCCCAAGCTCCCTGCGGAGAGTCCGGTAGACCAGAAATACAAGGCCCCATTCCAGAAAGACCTCCAGCAGATTAAATGCGATCAGCCCAAGGCCTCCAAAAATCTGGTTCCATAAAAAGCCGATCACCGTTGAGAAATAAGTGGTGTAATTGATCTTATCCGGATGGCTTAAAAGATGGGTATAGGCATAAAGATGATAGCCGGTATCCCCGAGATCCAGCCCCAGAAATGCCCCAGCAAGGGGATACAGGACGATCAGGGCAATCAGCAGTCTCTTGATTCCTTTTCGGCTAAGCTTCCGTCTTTTTGCCGGATTCATGGTCTGTCTCCTGTATGTAAATACTTTTTCAGGCAAACAATATCATAGGTATCCCATTTTCTCCGGTCCAGACAGTCAAACCACACATCTTCCTGGTTTTCAATGTCGATGAGCTTCTGATAAAACGCCTCTGTATGCAGCTCTTTTGGTACGATCACCACACCGCTGTCGTCGCATACGGCAATACTTCCATTGTATTTTTCGTAATGTTCCCGGAAGGTCTCTTCATCCAGCCTTGCGTTTTCTTCTCTGTTAAAGCATCCGATGGGGGAAAATCCCCTGCACCATATGGCAAAGCGCTCTTTCAGCAAACCGTTTGCATCACGCATATTTTCATTGGTAATAATGGCCTCCGCCTGCCTGTATAACAAAATATACTTGGAGACAAGTTCTCCGATGAGCGCTCTGTCATTGCAGCCAAAGCCCTCCATCATCACAATTTCCCCGGGGCAGACATCCCTGGCCATTTCGTGGATCATCCAGTTGGATTCATTGCATCCGTAAATCCAGCGAACCACACCTACTTTATAGTTTCCAGGTAAAATAGACTTGGCATTTTCAAACAATCCGCTTTTTCCCAGGCAGTCTGCCACCTCGGTTGTGGAAATGCGGTTTGTTTTCATCTGTCTAATAATTTTATCTGTAATTTCTTTCATCCTTATAACCCTTCGTCCTTCTCATAAAGAATTTCCAGAGTGTTTTCCACCCAGTTCATCACTTCCAACAATTCTTCACGACTTTCTCCGTAAGCAATATAAAATCCGATTCTTGACCTGTCATCCTGTGCATGATGGAGACAGTCTCCGGGCTGAAATTCCAGATGCAGTTCCACTACCCCGGGATGATTTCGAATTCTTTCTGCTCCCCGGATTTCGGAAACTCTCCTATCTTCTTCCGCATCCAGAAATTTCAAAACAGCACACCGCTCATAGGGCGACGGTGCATGAAATTCTTCTGTATGGGGATGTCCAAGTACATCTTCGATTAAAATTTGGTAATTATCAATTCCTGTAAGCAGCGGAACGATGTGAGAGGAAATTCGGGTTCCCCCTCCCCTTGCTGCAATCTCAACCAAATAAAATTCTCCATTTTCGTATTTATACTCCGCATGTGTCAGGCCAAATGGAAGACCTGAAGCTTCTACAAGCCGGTCGTTTTCTTTTTTCAGCTTCTCATAATCAAAGCGACTGTTTTTGTAGGAAAAGAACAATTCGGATGCAATGCTGGAATTATAGGAATAATGTTTCTTCTCTGATACTGCCAGAGAATAGTGCTTATTTCCTGCCACAATTCCATCTACCGTAAATTCTGTTCCTTCTATATAGCGTTCTATAATGACAGAACTCTTATCTTGGGAGCAGGATGCGGATTCTGCAAAATATCTGCAAGCGTCCTCCATGTTCTTAAGGATGTACACGCCCCTGCTGGATTGGGAATCCAAAGGCTTCATGATGGCCTTTTTTCCCAGCGTTTTTACAAAAGCGGCAGCTTCCTCCCCGTTTTTGCACAAGGCAAACTCCGGTACCTTGAATCCTTTTTCTCTGCAAAAGCAGCGCATAAGATATTTATTGGTAAATAAAGCCGCCAGCTTCTGACCGATAGTGGGAAGCCCCACCTTCTCAGCGGTATACGCTACCGTCGGAACTGCGATATCGCTTTCATCAGTCATTACACCATTTACCTGGTATTTTTCTGCTATTTCCAGATTTCTTTCTTTGTCCAAAACATTCGCTACTTCACAAAAATCAGCAAATGCAAATGCAGGTGAATTTTCATAAAGGTTACTGTTTACCACCTCATAACCCAGCTCTTTCACTTTCTTTGTCAGAGGAGTCTGCCACTCACCGCCTGCAATCACCAAAATCCGCTCCATCTTTTGTCCCTCCAATAAGCAACAAGAGGATGGCACTTATGACTAAATGCCATCCAACTTGTCTGCTCATTATTTAATCTGTTAATATTCGATTATTTAGCAATTGCCCAAGCAAATGGGGAAGTTTTGCCTGCTGCTAAAACTTTTCCGTCTGCATTCTTATAGGTTGCATATACCCAGTAGTAGGTAACTTCACCAGCTGCTGCATTTGTATCAACAAATGTTGTGGTATCTGTAGCAACGCTTGCATTGAATGCTGCATCAGCAGAACCTGTCTTGGACATTACAACGTAGCTGTTGGCTCCGCTTACTGCTGCCCAGTTCAGTTCGATGCCGTCTTCTGTTGCTGTTGCAGAAACTTTGCCTGTTGGAGCAACAACTCTGCCAAGTGCATATTTGTAACCGCCAAGTTCACCTTTTACGATCTTGCCAGCTGCGTTTCTGTTGAAAGGCTGTACCCAGTAGAAATTGAATGCATCAGAATCTGCTGCTGTATCTGTCCAGTTGGTTCTGGTTGTATAAGCGATCTGGGAACCTGTTCTGTTCTCGCCAAATCCAATTACGAAATATCCTTCAGCGCCTTCTACTGCATCCCAGCTAAGAGCAACTCTGTTCATACCTGTTGCGGTAGCCTTAAGGCCTGTAACTGCCGGAAGAACTACTTCGCCTGTTGCATTTACGATTACGTGCTTGCGGGAGATTTCCGTTCCGCAAACGGTACAGTAAACAACTTCATCATAGGAGCCGTTTTCTGTTGCTGTTGCTTCTACAACGTTTTCTTTTACTGCCGGAGCCGGATCATGCGCTGTTCTGCCTGTGTATGCTGTTTCAGAAGAATAATATTCAAGAGTCTTTGTAACAACGACTTTTTCGCCTGCAACATCTTTAGCTGCCTTAGTATAGGTAGCGGTCACAGTGATGTATCCTGGCTGGCAGCCTTTGCCTTCTTTTTTCACTTCATCAACAGTAACTTTCAGATTGTTCATGCTGATAGCTGAAGTATCTTTATATTCTCCGCATGTTTCACACAATACATAAGCTTCTGCTTTTACATCGCTATAGTATAAGCCATTAAACAGATTAAGAACATTTGTTTCTTTTCCGGCATATTGTGCAATATTACGAAGATCATCAATCACAAGATCTCCATCCAATGCAACCTGTGCATTCTTGTCATTTTCTGCTTTTTTATGAGCCAATTTATCAACTGAAACTTTTGTTGTGCTCAAAACCTTACCGCAATAATCACAGTAAACGACTCTGTCATAGCTTCCCTTTGCAGTACATGTAGGAGCTACATAATTCTCCATTTTTGTTGTCTGAGCTTTATGTTCCTTTGCTGGAACCTTCACTGTAACTTCTTCGCCAATCTCATTACATTTCATGCAAATGAACTGAACTGTTACTGTGCCAGCCTTATCACAGGTAGAAGTATCATTTGTAAGCTGAATTTTTTTCTTAGCCTTAATATAAGCAGTAAGGTCTTCATATCTCAGTGTTCCTGCCTTAGAAGCAGCAACGATTTCTGCCTTAAGTGCAGAGTCAATAGCATGAACACCTTTTGCTTCTGCAGTTTTTTCCACACTTGAAATCACCTTCTTGCAAGCTGCGCATACCGTTGTTTCAGTGTAGGTGATTGTTCCGGAACAAGAATTATTAGTAACAACAATATTGTTATCCTTGTCAACAGTTATGGTACAGCAAGCTTTGTCTGCAGCACTAGCAAATTTCACATATTTTTCTGCAGTATCAGCTGTAGGTACTTCTGCAACATGATGCGGATTTTCAGCAGATGCTTCAATCGTATAAGTTACATCAACATTTTTTCCTGTTTCGGTTGCATATGTAACCGTATAGGACGCCGATTTTCCACAATCTTCAAAAAGAATTTTAGCTGTTTCTTTTTCGCCAAGCGGAAAATCCGTAACCTTATATGTGCCATTAATCAAGGCAGCCTGGCTGACTTTCGCAATATTCTTCATGCTATCTGCTTTAATTGTAGCTTTCGTATATACTGCTTCTGTTGCATCAACAGTATGTTTCTTTACTGTTGTTGCATCTTCAGTTCCATCAACGCTACAGCAGATTACTTCATAGTAGTAACCATCCTTTGTTTTGTCTACAAGCACAGCCTGACCATTTTCAAAAACCACATTGCCCTTAGAATCCAATTTCACATTTGCTACAGTCGGGTCAGTAGTTTTATTTCCGTTTGCATCACATCCATAATATCTTGGAGTTTTCTCCCAATTATGAGATATGGTTGTTGTTCCAACTTCTCTTTCCTCTTCCTTATTACATTTGCTGCACTTAAATTTCTGATAAAGTGTAACTTCTGCGCCACAAACCGGTGCGCCCTTATAATACGGTTCACCAACTGCTACCATGTCGTGTTTAGCTGGTGTGACCAGTTCCCAGTAACCGTTTACCCAGCTTCCTTTTTCTGCCTGTGCAGTATATGTATTCCCATCAATCACAGCTGTCAAAGTAACCTTAGGTACATCAACGCAATCTGCTGTTGCATCTGTAATTGTCACGTCATAATACTTTGGTTCTACGCTATCAATCCTTTTGCCAGCTTCATCTACTGCGTAAACTTCTACTTTGTTGTTCTTTGCTTCATTTAACCCATACAGCCAGTTTCTTTTATAACCAGCAATTTCTACTGCTGCCTGCAAAGAGATATCCTCTGTGTCTGCTTCAACTGGTTCCTCTGCATATGTAGGTTCTTCGGTAAAAACAGATGCGTCTTCAGCAACATACTCCGCAGCAGATCCGTCACTAAACATATCCGCAGCAAAAGTGACTGAAGGTATTGAACTCGAAGCCGTCAGGACAGACATTGTTAAGGCTATGAGTTTCACTTTTTTGTTTTCTGTAACTCATTTCGCTTTTTATTTAATTGATCATACACTGTTCCGCTATTCCGATGAGCTTGTTGATCCCGTCAAATTTGTCGCCTCCCCGGGAGGCCATCTCCCAGCCTTTGCTTAATATTTCCCGAAAATCCTCACATTTCAGGGACATTACAGGGCTTCGGCTGATTTCCACATCCAGCCCGTTGAACCTGTGCAGCATATATTCTGCATAATCCTCATTATATTGGTCGATTTTCCGGTCAATCTCATTGATGTAGATCTTGGTGGTTTCCGCATCCGCGTGGCCGAGGATGGATTGCACGATCACCAGATTATCCGCATCTCCGGGATGCAGCTTATAGATGGTATTCGCATAAAACTTTCGAAAACTGTGGGTGCTGATCCTGTATTTGATTCCCACCTCGTTTACAGCCAGTTTCAGCGCTTTTCGAAATGCCGCATCCGTGGTGGAAAATATCCGCAGCGTGTAACAGTTTACGGGATTGATCTTCATAAGGCTTAAATACTCCGTAATATACAGCCTGGCCAGAGAATTCAGCCGGACACCCAGGACTTTTCCTGTTTTCTCTTCTTTCAGCGTTGTAAGCCGTTCCCGAAATTCCCCGTTGGGCAGAAACAAATCGCACCATTTCAGAGATACGGTATCGCCTACCCGCCTTCCAAGGGAAGTCATCAGCCATCCGGTAAGCCAGTGATGATACATTTCATTTTCCTTAAAATAATTCAGCACCCTCTCCAGATCCTCATAACATCGGAATGGTTCTACCCTGGTTGGTGTATTCCGCACTTTCGTAATGCCTTTTAGGTTAGTGATCAGGATATTGTTTTCCTCATCCTGTTCTCCTTCTATCCAGATCTGGGATTTAAAATTGGTAAACTTAATGACATTTTCAGGAGATTCTGTCTCTTCTTCCGATTCCACCGGCACAAAATCGTGCTTATGCATATAATTCTCCAATTCGGTCAAAGACAATACCTCTCCGACGATTTCTGATTTCATTTTCATAATCTTTTTTGCCATGTTCATACAGCTCCTTTCCAAATAGAACATTACATAGTGCTTTTCTATTGCTAAAAACAAAGCATCTCCTGATTGGCGCACAGCATTAGAATTGCCTGGAAACAGCAAACCAATTCACCAAAAAGGAGATGTTATTTTATGATACTATTATAGGATTTTCGCCTGCAGAAGTTTGGAATAAGTTTCCAAAAAAAAATCTTGACTTTGGGTAGATATGGTGCTAGTATGAAGTTGATGCAGAAAGACTGCAACTTGGAAAACAAGAATCATAAAGAAAAGGAGACTAAGTTATGAAAAACAAAGAATTGAAACTCATAACTTTCATCCTTTGTTACGCTTGTATTCATTGAGTGAGATGGAATACAGGCTTTTTATATTTATGGTGCTTTTCTATTCTTTTCGGTTACTGCTTTGGCAAAAAGTACCCTCGTGACATAGCCTGAGGGTACTTTTTTTATATATGCCCATATATTCGATTACTGGCGGATGTAGATTCCCTGCTCCTCAATCCAGTCCTCCAGATCCTTTAATCCATCCTGCGCCCAGGTGTCTGACATTTGGAACTCCTCCGGAAAAAACATTTCCTGTACCAGGTGTCTGCCTGTCTCTGTCCGGAATATTTTCTTCACGCTGTCCCGGATATGTTCTCCAGACATTTCCCCTTCAAAATAATTCACCAGAAAATCCGCTTCTACCAGGATCTGATAGTCCAATCCATCTATATTGGTATATGTATGGTGATGCCCCACCAGATAAGAGACCCTCTCAATCACATCTTTTTCAAAACCAAGCTCCTGCATCATAGCTTCTGCCTTTGCAGGTCCTTCCTGCTCCTGGAGTTTCCCGTTACTTTTCCCATATTTCTCCATAGCAGGCCGGATCCCGATATCATGTACCAGTGCCGCAGCCTCCAGAATATACTGTATTCTCTCCTCCACATGCTCTTCCTGACCGATCAGCCTGGCAAAGCTGTGCACCTTTACAAAATGCTGAATCTGCTGCGGCTCCCCCCTGTAAAAGGAAACCATTCTCTTATAAAGTTCATTCATACGGCTCATACTTTCAATCCCTCCTGTCCTTTCTCAGTACAATATACGCCCATTTCAGAAATCCGGCAAGTAAAAAAATCTATTGAGAACATATCATTTCCATAGTATAATGAACTTGCATGATATCGGATATTTATGACACACCATAGGATTATGTCTTCCATGGATTTCCTGCTGTAAGGAGGACCATATGGAACAAAAGGCATTGAACACAAATACTAAAGATAAAGCTCCGATATCGGCAGGTCAGGTGCGAAATGCAAACAGCCGAACGATTTTCAGCAACGCATTACTGACCAGCCAGTTCCTTAAAAACTACACAAATCTCTCAATCTTTTCCGATGTAAAGCCTGGAGATATCGAAGACGTCACAGATCGCTATCGGGCTTTTCTGGGAGTTGAATTTGAGACAGACACAGTCAAAAAGGTACGGGTGAATATCGACGGAAGTCCCCAGGATGTATTCGTCATTCCGCTGATTGAGCATAAAAGCTGAATGGTTATGTCCCGGATTTTAAGTACTGCCTTGTAAATTGCCGTGATTACACACAAGAGGAAATGCTGAAATCCCTTCAGTCTCATTACAGTCTGGAGGAAGCAGAAGCACTGAACAAAATTAACCAACATTGGAATTAGCAATTACATAAGCAGGAAATCAGAAGCATGCACAGCACAAAACCGCAGGCCCCCAAAAAGGTTCTGCGGTTTTTCCTGTTCTTATTCCTCTGCAACCTTTAAAATGCACGTCCCGTAAGTCTCATCCTCAAACACTTTCTCTCCAAGACTCTCCAGCAGAACCAGATTCAGCCGCTCTGCGTACTTTTCTTTCTCCCGGGCCCCCACAAAAATGTACGATACGTCATACTGATTCAGAAGCCTCCTCACTTCTTCTCCGTCCGTGGAAGTGTAGATCGTCTCAATATCCATGCTTTTCTGATTCAGATCCCCCACATCATTTCTCCAGAGCCACTGATGCACATACCATCCCAGTACGGTAGGCAGTCCGGTCATGGCAGAAACCCGGTTAAAAGATGTATAGCTGTCCCCGTTCGCCTCCAGGACGACCGGAGAATCCTCCACATTTTTCTTCAGCCAGCGAATCGCAGCCGCATCCTCCGGAAAATCAATCTCAATAAATTCCGCAGCATTCAGTCCCTCATATTCAGAAGGATACCAGACCTCACCAAACCAGGAGCGCACGCTTTTTCCAAAATACCCGCAGGTACCCACCAACAATACCAGGCCCGCCAAAGCCAAAGCCTTCACAATTTTCTGCCTGGAAAGGAGCAGCATACGGTAGATTCCATACCCCATAGTCATTCCGAACAGCATATACGCCTGATAAGTCAGTTTAAACATGGTGTTCGCCCTGGCATTGCCCTCTTCATAAATGTCCCGCACATACACGATTTCCGGTATGAGGATCAGCCCAAGGGCACAAAGCCCCATGATCACTGCAAATAAATCCGATCCGCATACCGAACGCATCCAGGTATACAAATTCTTCCTTCTTTTTTTCCGAAGCTTTTCCCAAAGCACACAATACAGAAGCAGAATTACTAGCACTGCCGGAAGTCCCCAGAGTACCAGGAGCTGATGGGGAAGAGAATGATATTTTGCCAGAGCAACTCCCTGCACCATGGTATGGAACTTCAAAGTAAAAGGCAGGATCGCCAGATAGGAGATCACCAGCACCTCCGCCGCCTGCGCCCCGGTCACAATAAGGATTTTCTTCACTTTCCCTTCAAAGCGCACAATATTCATAAACAGAACCACACCGCCGGTAACCACAAAATAAATCACATAATCCCAGAAATTTGTCCACTGGAACATCCCCAGCAGCAAACTTGCCAGCAGAATATGAGGCATCAGAAGCTGTTCCTTTATCACTGCCCCAAGTTCTCTTTTCTCAGCAGATTTCTGCCTGCGCACCGTCTGCATCCATGCGTACAAAAGCCCAACAAGGAAAAGCACGAACATAATATTCACCACATGGGCATGCAGATCTCCCAGCACAAAGGAATAACAGGGAAACTCATGAATGGTTTTGTCCGGCACATCCGGATTAAATCCAATATATCTGGTTGCATCTGGAAACCAGTAGCTGCTGATTTCTTCTGCCCCCATCAGCTTCTCCGCAGCAGGAATCACCACCCCGTAAACAATGTAGTGCATATTCCCTGCAATGGAAACCGCAGCCCCTGCCGTCAAACCGGAAACCGCAGGAACCCACTTTTCCTTTTTATACAAGCCATTCCCCAGCCTGTCCTTTGCCATCTGGTAAACCAGAGAAAATGGCAGCGTAAATGCAAAAGCTGCGATAAACGTCCTCATCAGATTATACGTCATCTCCGGTTTGCTTGCGGAAAGCTTCGTCAGAAACACAGCAAAATACTGTCCTCCATAATAATAATTAATGTACCCCTGGGAATACCACATATCCACAGCCGGAAGCTCCTTGCTTCGCATCATCGCTTCCATAAATCCATAGTCCATGAACTTCTCTGTTCCATAGGCAGCCGGATGAAAACCAGCCAGATAGGTCCACAGCAAAAATACAGTAAAAAACAGGATTTCCTCCCAGTAAACCAGTTCTCCCCTTTTCACAGGAAAACATTCTATCCCCTTCTTCGTCTGCGAACGGAACTTAAGGAAGCAAAGCACCCCACAAACCAGAGAAACGCTTACGCAGGTCAGGGTACTGAATTTCAGCAGCTGACAAGCCACCAGCCACCAGGTGAGAAATCCTGTCACCGTAATGGCAAGCACTTTGGAAAACATCCATCCCCGGTCTTCAAAGTGTGCAAAAAGCCTTCCTGTCACAGGCATTCCCGCAATCCCCATCACTCCGGCCAGCAAATACCATGTCCAGAATATCCACACATCTCCTTTTAATAAAAATGCAGAAAGCCCAAGTAAAGCCAGCGCCAGTGCAATTTTTCCCTTATGCTTTCTCATCTGTCCCTCCTCATATCCCATCTGACATTCTTTTTACTTTCCCGTTTAGGAAACCTCATAAATCCGAATCTGCCGGTTCTCGGAAGTATACACCAGCGGATAAGTCTCTGCGATCACGTCTTCTCTGCATTCCTCCTGCTCGAAGGTCATGCCCTCCTCAAAAACAATATAGGTAATCCCTTCCTGTTCCGTCAGCGTTCTCACGGTTTCACACTCTCCGGCCGTATAAATTTCTGTTGCCACAGCAGCGCGGTAATTGGTATCATACCCAGCAGACCAGGCATAATATGGCCAGCCGCAGTACATCATCACGCCGGACATGGTAATCTCATTCATACTATATTCCGGCGTCAAAACCAGATCTTTGCTATCCAGATTTGCAGCCAGCCATTTGGTCAGGCTGCTTTCCATAGAAACCCCAACCCGGTGCCCTTCATCATTTCCTCGGAGGATCACCGAGAAATCATAAATCCCGGTAGCAGTCAAACAGACTGCCAACACAGCTGCACCGGCTTTGAAAGCCCATCCCTTCTTCCAGATCCTGATCACCGCATCTGCCCAGAAAATTGTCAGAAACCCATAGGCGATCATCACATATTTATGGTTCACATTAATATCCGGCGTCAGGGAAATACAAAAGGCAAATATTACCGGAAACAAAAAACTGATCACCAAAGACCTGTCCCGTCTTTTTAAAAACAGCGCCACAAACCCAAGTCCCAGGAAAAAAACACCGCTCATAAGGAAAAGATACCAAAGCACTCCGATCAGGGACTTGTCCTCTGCTAAAAATCCCCAATAAAAAGAAAAGGACATCGCACTTTCTTTTATAAAAAATCCGGTCTGAAAAAGAGTGAGCACCACTGCAATAAAAGCGGTAAGAACATAGTCCAGTTTTCCGTCTGAAAACACGGCAAACCCCATCAGGATCAGCAATCCCCCAATCACAGCTGCACCGTTCCAAAAGGCACATAACCCCATCAGAATTCCCACTGCAATGGCTCTTCCCGCATTTTTGCATCCCCAGGCCTCTTTTGTAAACCAGCGCTCCTTCATCCAAAGAAGCCCTTTTTCCGGATGGCGGTCTCCCGCTTCCAGCCAGTCCAGATAAACCCAAAGGGCAGTACAGACCATCACCATTCCCAAAGCCAGGTGTCTCTGGTTTAAATACACGTTAAAATTCCATAATCCCCAGTTTTCATTAGGCGTATACCCGAGAAAAGCCGTGTTCTCCTTCAGGGCACTCCACAAATCCCCTGTCCTGAAATGCTCCGCAGCAAATAAGAAAAAAGCCACCCCGCTTCGGAAAAAGAACAGCACCACTGCCCCAACACCTGCAGCACGCTTCCCGGTGATCCGGACTGCCAGAGCATAGAGCATCATCAAGAACCCCAGCAAAAACAGTACACTGATTAAATTGTAGGCAAAATCCATCCGGATTCCCAGATATTCCAGATTCCCGGCCAAAAACTGGAACATAAAATGATATTTCACATCTCCGCCGCCGTAGTGGGGATACTGCGTAGGAAAATTATTTCCCATAGAAAAAGACCGCATCATTGCCGTATGGGGTGCGTAATCCCCAAAAACAGTAAATCCGCAATACAATATGCCGTCTTTTATATGAAACATATAAAACATGATCCATGTGAGAAATATCAGCAGAAAAATAAAAAGCAGCCAAGCCATGCTGCCCGCATTTTCCAAAAGCTTCTTCATTCCAGACAGCTGTATATGCTTTTCTGCCTTTTGTAAACGTTTCAGGCGCATCCAATATAAAATGCACAGCCAGACCAGCACGCTCCCCATCACTACAAGATTTCCATAAAAAAGGGGACGGCTGTTTCCCAGTATTGCGCCGGCAGCATAAGATACCCCATAAGTCAGCCAGGTAATCACCAGCGTCCCGTAAGTCAGGGCCGCCGGCCAGAAAACCCAGCCAAAATTCTCATTTTCTTTTCCGGCGGCTCCCCCTTTATCTGAAAAAAGAAATTTCCCCGCCAGTTCTCTTCCTGTCAAACCGCATAGAATTACATAGATAATACCCAGCATATCAATCTCCCGCTGTTACAAACCATTCGTATTTTCACTTGCCTGTATTTTAGTATATCAAAACTTCCGATCTATTCAAAGTGTCTTCACAGAATTTTTATACTTTTTACACAATCATTCACTTCTCCGTTTCCTCTTCGGAAAGCGTAAGCCCCTCCTGCTCCAGATAAGCAGCAACCCCTTCCGCCAATGCACGGGCAACATTTTCCTGATATTCCTCTGTCTGCAAAAGAGCCGCCTCATCCGGATTGGTCAAAAAACCGCACTCTGCGATTACCAGCGTTCCCTCACTTCTCTTCAAAAGATAATAGCTCGTATTCCCTTTCGCCACTCTCGGCCGTTCCACATGAAGCTCCCTGTTGAGGCTGTCCTGAAGTGCCTTTGCAAGCTTTTCCCCCTGTGCAGAATGCTCAAAATAGAATACCTGCGGCCCTTTCACCCCGGCATCCTGATAGCTGTTCTGATGTACACTGACTGTCAGGACAGGCCTGGCATCATTGATCGCCGCAATTCTCCGCTGCATATCCTGGGATTTTTTGCTTTTGGAAGACGCATCATACAGACCCTTATCCTCTTCCCGTGTCATAACCACAGTAAATCCCCGGTTCTCCAACACATTTTTCAGTCGCAGCGAAACTTCCAGATTGATTTTCTTTTCCTCCAGACCGCCGATTCCCAACATTCCGGGATCATCTCCCCCGTGACCCGGATCCACAACGATCACATTTTTTCGTATTTCTCCCTGGTTCATACTGTTCGAAACTTCCGCAGCCTGTCTGGATAACACAAAAAAGCAAACCAGAAGCAGACATGCCATCATCAATTCAGAAATATGTTTTTTCACACAAAAACACCCTTCGGCATACTTATTAAAATATATGTTCCGAAAGGTGTTTTCTATCACTTTAATTGTTTTATTTCAGATTATCACCGATCACCTGCCAGATACCGCTGTTCTCAAAACCCAGCTTCCACTCCGCCACACCAGCCAGTCCATACTGGGGAACAAGTTTTACCTTAGCTTCCACAGACTGGGCATCCTCCAGCCAGATCTGGTAGGTATCCCCTTCCAGTTCATAAGTCCCATAATTCTGGCCTACGCTCTGATCCCAGTATACCTCCGCCTGATTAGCTGCAAGCACTTCCTGGGCAGCATCCATGCCAATCGCCTCGCTGGAAAGTGCAGCGCCGGAAGTTTTCCACAGTCTTGCATAAAATGGAATGGCATTGATCACACGCTGCGCCGGAACCTCTGCCAAAGTATCCTGAATTCCCTTCTCCACCCACGGAAGAGAAGCAACGGATCCTGCCTCCTCTGAACCGACATAATGTTCATCATATCCCATAATGATCACATAGTCCACTACACGTCCCTGTTCAGCACGGTCATAATGGCTGGTGAAATCTTCGGGAACCGGATTATCCACAGAGAGCACCAGATTATTCTTATGACACTCAATAGACATTTCCCGCAAAAACTGCAGGAAATGAATTCCCACATCTTCGCTTAAAGATTCAAAATCTACATTAATTCCGTCCAGTCCAACTTCACCTGCTGCCTGGATCAGCTGTTTAATCAGGTTCTGACGGGAGGAGGTTTTGGAAAGCACTTCCGTTGTACTGATCTCCACAGTAAAGTTATCCACCAGGCCCCACACCTTCATCCCACGCTCATGAGCCATGGCTACATAATCTGCTGACGCAATATTGGAAATATTGCCTCCATTATCCTTAATATAAAACCAGGTAGGAGAAATCACATTAACCCCTGTCACATTCTGGATAGCATCTGCCAGATAAGCATTGGCTTCCATGGAAGTCACCTGATGCCATACCATATTCACAGGCTGTTCCATAGAAAGGTACGTGTACTGTTCCTGCTGAAATTCCCGATCTACCGCCATAATTTCCGGAGCGGAAATCTTCTTATTTTCAATGTAGCCGATATAACCATCCTCCGTAGCAACCTGAGTCCAGTCCTCCAGGCCTTCCATATAAATCAGCCGGTCTCCTGCCTTCACCTCAGAGAGCACCTCTGCTTTAATGCCCCCGCGGTAGCGAACATAGGTATTCTTTAAAACAGTTACATTCTGAACACCGTTAAACTGATACTGGATTGCCACTCTGTCAGGTTCCTCATAAACATAAGCATCCATATCTGTATATTGTTTCACAAAAGAAAGGCTCAGATAAACAGAACCATCCTTCAGCCAGACTTGACCGCCCGCTGTCTCAGCGGCAGGATAAGCAAAAAGCTCTGACGGCGTTGCATAAAGGATCTGGCGGTTCTCCTCATCCCAGTAATATCTCTGGTTCAGATACGTATTGACTACCTCAAGAGGAAGATACGGTTCCTTTTCCCCCATGATGCCTCTCTGCTCCAGCTTCTCTGTTCCAAGAACCAATGCAGCTTCCCCGTCTTCCAAATACCCATAGTATTCGTTTAAATCCATTCGTTCCTTGGTAGGCGTATATTTCATGATCACATGTACACCTAATCCGATCACTCCTACAATGAAAATCAGAAGGCAGACGATCAGGGCAGGCATGTATTGTTTTTTCATATTTTTCTTCCTTTCAATCTGTGTCTTATAACGCATTTTCCGTTTTATTATAACACATCCCAGAAATATTGCATTACATATTTCGACTTTTTACACAATTTTCACATTCCTGCAGCCTGTACAGGCAGGAATCCTGGAGTCTTCCCCACCACATGAAATGTAACTTCCGCAGGACAGCAGGAATCCCTCCGCCTGGTTCTGTATGAGGGGAATTTACCAGTCTGTGGAGGGATTCTTTCTCTTAAGCTTTATACATCCTCAATAAATTCAAAGTTGACCTTTGCAATCCGGCCCTTTTCATCTTCTGTATAATCCCGCATATACCCTCCGCCATCTGCAATGTTACAGGCCGCTGCAATGGCTTTCGGATTGCTTCTGCGACCATTCAGAAAAAGTTCCACTTTCTGTGCTTCATAGTCTTTCAGCTCCTGTATCAGGGGATCTGCGGAATACTCTGCTTCTTTGTCTCGTGATATATTTTCCGTATACTACCCTCCTTTCTTTGTTTTTTATGATTTTAGAAAACACCTGATAGGTTCAAAAGAAAAGATATGCTGGCTCCTGACTGAATTTAATCCTGGGAAATTGCCTCCTGCCGCAGCTGGAACGCTGCATGAAACCTCCGGCAATGACATGTGTAAAAGAAAAATTCTGGGGATGTATTATGTAAGTTGATACCTGGTATTTTGTTCTTCCGTCCTTTGCCAGATATCTTTTCTTATCCCTATTATACGTTTTTTTCCCGGACATGCAATACTTTTCGTCAATTTGTGAAAAATTTTCGATTTTCTTTCCAAATATTTTATAAATAGGTAAATTGAATTTCTTTACATTCTATATACTTGTGGTATATAATAAGAAGAAAGTTGGAGTAATCGTTTTAAAATTTAGTAAGTCATGGACTTATATCCTGATCTCGCAATATTCTATTAAAAGAGGCAGGCAACCAGGAATAGGATGTGATTATATGAAAATAGAAAAAATCAATGAAAATCAAATTCGCTGTACACTTACAAGAGAAGATTTGGAAAGCCATCAGATCCGCATCAGTGAACTTGCTTATGGCACAGAAAAAGCGAAAAAGCTTTTCCGTGATATGATGCAGCAGGCACAGATGCAGTTTGGATTTGAAGCAGACAATATCCCACTGATGATCGAAGCGATTCCTGTTAATATGGACAGTATCATCCTCATCATCACAAAGGTGGAAGATCCGGAAGAACTGGATACCCGTTTTTCCAAATTTGCTCCCTTTAAGGATGCAGGTCAGACAGAAACCATTCAGTTTGACGGCGCTGATAACATTATTGACATTTTCCAGAAGCTCTGTGAAGCGAAACTTAAGAATCTTACAAAGAAACAGACATCCGAGGAAGAACCCAAAGACCCGGAGGCAGCTAAGGAGGAAGTTCCTGTCAATCTGACACGGCTGTATACCTTCCGTTATCTGGACGACGTTATTTCTGCATCTCAGGGGCTGAACGGCTTTTTCACAGGGGAGAATACCCTTTATAAGGACAGTGCAGACGGCAGATACCAGCTCGTGATCCGCCAGTCCTCCTGTACGCCCGAAGAATTTAACAAAGTTTGCAATATTCTTTCGGAATACGGCACCGGAAAAGCCTTTTCTCCTTCCGGCGAAGCATACTTAAAAGAACACGGAGAATTGCTCACAGAGACAGCTCTCCAGAATCTTTCTCAGCTTTCATAGCTTATCAGCATAAGAGGAAAACCCTGCTGGCTTTCCTTCAGATATGCAAAAGACTGGCACAAGGCCAGTCTTTTATTTTTAATCAGATATTATTCTCCAAGAAAATCGTTGATCTGCTGAACCAGGATATCCGCGTCAATCCCGTGTACCATAGCAGCTTCCTCAAGGGATTCCATCTGGGAAGACGGGCATCCAATACAGTGCATTCCTGCACGCATCAGAATCGGTACGATGTTCGGATCTAATTTAATCAACTGGCCAATCAGCATGCTTTTTGTTACTTTTGCCATTTTGCTTTCCTCCTTATCTGTTCTTTACACATTATAATACGAATCCACCTAAGAATCAACGGGCAGATTCTAAAATTATGTTTATAATTTTGTACTTGTAATCCTGAGGAAGATATATTAGAATGTTGTTAGAACCTGAACAAGGTACTAAAGAAGTTCTATAATAAAAGGAGGATATCACAATGGCATATGTAATTACAGATGAATGTGTTAGCTGCGGAACTTGCGAAGGCGAGTGCCCATCTGAAGCTATTTCTCAGGGTGATGATCATTATGTAATCGATCCTGACGCATGCGTTGAGTGCGGAACCTGCGCAGAGGCATGTCCTACAGGCGCTATTGTAGAAGGCTGATCGATACCGTTCACCCCTGTGGTGTAGACAGTAACGATTGTTTTACTTTTACAAATCTTTAGGAGCTGCCATATGGCAGCTCCTTTTGTGTGTTCATCTTATTTCTGTATCTTTTTCCGTATGTGGCTGCAGTGCCGAAGCTGCTTCAGGAATGTCTTGACTTTTTCCTGCTTTTTTTGTCTGCAGCAGCCGCTGCTGCCTCCCGTCTTGCCATCTGCTGTCTCCGAATTGCCAGATCAAGAGAGCGACACCGCTCTTCTTCTTCGTTTTTGGATTGCATTTCCTGGGCAATGAGTCGTTCCAGAATAGACTGGAATTCCAGGATCTTTTCATTTTCTACCCATACGAAGGGGTTTTCATCCTTTCGCTCTGTCTCCTGCCGGGCAAAATTTCCAGCAGTATCCTCCAAAATCTCTTCTCCTGTTTCCAAAAGCTTGATCTTGCTTGTGGAGCTGCCGGGAGCAGAACGGGAAATCTGGGGAACCAGTTCCTTGATGGCACGAAGCTGCAAGCCACGTTTCTTCAGTTCTTTAATATTCATAAATAACTGGATATCATATCTGGTGTAGTAGCGGTGCCCAAGCTCGTTTCTCTGAATCTGCAGCTCCAGTTCATCCTCCCAGTAACGCAGAACATAGGATTTCACTCCTGTCATTTCTGCGGCCTGCGTGACGGTGTACTTTGGTTCCATACTACCCCTCCTTATGAAATTCATTATTACTATTATAGCGCAGAGGGGAAGGAGAATGCAATAAAAAACGGTCGACATAATCCGGGCGTTTGCTGCAAAAAAGCCACACATTTCTTTATTTTTTCATATTTACAAACTGTGTATATCTTGGTAGCCAAACCAGTTCCACGGTTCCGATCGGACCGTTTCTCTGTTTGGCAATGATGATTTCCGCAATATCCTTCTTTTCCGTGTCTTTATGATAATAATCATCACGGTAAATAAACATAACCACATCGGCATCCTGTTCGATCGCTCCGGATTCCCTAAGGTCAGAAAGCATAGGGCGATGATCAGGTCTCTGCTCTACTGCACGGCTCAGCTGGGAAAGAGCAAGTACAGGCACATCCAGTTCTCTGGCCAGAGCCTTCAGGGATCTGGAAATATCCGAAATTTCCTGCTGCCTGGATTCGCTTTTTCCGCTTCCGCTCATAAGCTGAAGATAATCGATCATGATAATTCCAAGATTATGCTCCAGTTTATATTTTCTGCATTTGGATCGCAGCTCTGCGATGGAAATACCGGGGGTATCATCAATGATCAGGTTGGAACGCCCGATAATATCTGCCCCTTCCACCAGCTTTGTCCAGTCCTCATCTTTCAGATTACCGGTACGCATGTTCTGGGAATCCACATGGGACTCCATGGCAAGAAGACGATTTACCAGCTGTTCCTTGGACATTTCAAGGCTGAATATGGCAACGGTTACATCCTTCCGGAACGCCATATACTGGGCAATATTCAGCACAAACGCTGTTTTTCCCATGGAGGGACGGGCTGCGATCAGCACCAGGTCAGACCCGTGCATACCGGAGGTTTTATAATCCAGGTCCACAAAGCCTGTGGGAATCCCTGTTACGCTTCCCTTCAGCTTGGACGCTTTTTCGATATTATTGATGGCATTCAGCACAACCTGCTGAATCGGCACAAACTCTCCGCCGACACTTCTCTGCAGAATGTTAAACAGTTTCTTTTCTGCCTCTTCCAGAATCATTTCCGTACTGTCTTTTTCCAGATAGCAGGTATTGGCCACCTCTTCCGTCGCTTTGATCAGGCGGCGGAGATGGGACTTTTCGCTGACAATATTGGCATAATATTTCACATTGGCCGAGGTAGGGACTGCTGCGATCAGCTCCCGCACGTATTCCATGCTGCTGATATCCGGGGGCAGTTCTTTTTCTTTCAAACGGTTCTGGAGGGTGATCAGGTCCACCGGCTTCCCTTCATTACAAAGCTCCACCATAGCATCAAAAATAATCCCGTACTGATTCTGGTAAAAATCATCACTGGTCAAAATCTCTGATGCAACCATAATGGCATCCCTATCCAGGATCATAGAGCCGATTACCGACTGCTCCGCCTCAATACTATGGGGCAGTATTCGTTTGATCAGGGCTTCGTCCATATTTATGCTTCCTTAATCCATACCTTCAGGTTTCCTGTTACCTTCGGATGCAGACGCACCGGAACCTGTGTCACACCAAGATTCTTGATAGGGCTTGGCAGCTGCAGCTTCTTTTTATCAATATCCAGATTCAACTGAGCCTTTGCTGCTTCGGAAATTTCCTTTGTGGATATAGAACCAAAAGTTCTTCCGCCCTCTCCTACTTTCAATGTGAGGATAATCTCTTTTGTTTCCAGCTCTTTCGCAAAAGCCCGGGCAGCTTCCAGATTTTCCTGGGCAACCTTTTCCGCATTGGCTTTCTGCAGTTTCAGATCATTCAAATTCTTTGGAGTTGCTTCCAGCCCCAGTTTTTTCGGCAGAATCATATTGCGCGCATATCCGTCGCTAACATTCACGATCTCTCCCTTTTTTCCTAATGCTTTTACATCTTCTAATAAAATTACTTTCATTTTGAAATATCTCCTTCCTGGTATAACTCGTCTATAATTGATTTCAGCATTTCTTCCACATCTTCCAAAGATGCCCTTACCTGGGCTCCCGCAATATTAATGTGACCGCCGCCGCCCATTTTCTCCATCAGAACCTGAACATTTACTTCATCAATGGCTCTGGCACTGATATACACTTCCTGATTGTAGCTTGTAAGTACAAAAGATGCTTTCACACCTGCGATGTTCAAAAGCTCGTTGGCAGCCTGGGCGCCTACGACCGTAGGACTTTCCAAACCTTCGCTTGGACATTTGGCAATGGCAAAATAATCCCTGTAAATATCAGCTGTACGTACTGCCTCTGCCCTTGCTTTATAGGAATCAATATTATCCCGCAGCAGCTTACGCACCCTTGTCATATCTGCTCCGCTGCGCCGCAGGAACGCTGCCGCTTCAAAAGTACGCACCCCTGCACGGGTGATAAAATTATTGGTATCGATCACAATGCCTGCGTAAATACAGTCTGCCTCAATATTCCTAAGACGCAGATCATCTGAAAAATACTGCAGGATTTCCGCAACCATCTCACAGGTAGAGGATGCATAGGGCTCTACATAGGACAGCACCGCATTCTCGATTACTTCATTTCCCCGCCTGTGATGGTCCAGTACCACGATCGTTCTGGTCATGTAAAGAAGCTCCTGGCACTCCGTATAGCTTGGTTTATTGGTATCCACCACAATTACAACAGTGTTATTATCTACCAGCTCCTTCGCCTGCTCCTTGTCCACAAACATAGACGGCTCATAATCCGGATTATTCATATAGCCTGCCATCAAAGGACGAATGGAAGTGGACGGGTCATTCACTACAATATGCACTGTCTTACCGAGAGTCCTGCCTGCACGGTAAATACCGATAGCCGCTCCCAGGGCATCTACATCCGTGATCTTATGTCCCATAACCACTACCCGGTCCTTGGAACTCATAAACTCCTTCAGAGCCTGGGCCTTCACTCTTGCTTTCACACGGGTAGTTTTCTCCATTTGCTGAGCCTTGCCGCCAAAATAGGTGATGCTGTTGCCGTTCTTGATCACCACCTGGTCACCGCCCCGTCCAAGAGCCATTTCTATAGCGATTCTGGAATATTCATAATTCTGTAAATAAGTAGATGCATTAAGTCCGATACCAATACTCAATGTCACAGCCATTTCATTGCCGATGTTGACAGTCTTAACTTCATCCAGAATGTGAAAGCGCTGTTCCTTCAACGCTTCCAGCGAACTCTGACGCATAAGGAGAAGGTACTTGTCCTTTTCAAGCTTGCGCACAAGACCATCAAAGTTGGAAAAATACTTTGTGATTTTCCTGTCGATCAGTGCAATGAGCAAAGAACGCCTTACATCTTCAACGCTCTCCAACGCTTCCTCATAGTTATCCAGATAGGCAAGGGCAATTACCAGCTTGTTGTCTTCAATCTTCTGGATATACTCTTTTAGTTCAGTCTCATCATACAGATGTATTGTAAGCAGACTGATTTTTTCTGAAGTCCCCTCCAGCATCTCCGCCTGATCCACCACATCTTTTAAAGAAACTCTCTGTATAGATGCCCGGTACATCCGCTCCTGGAACTGCGTACTAAGCTCCTTATGCGAGCTTCCTTCTATACCCGGCAGCTTATCTGCTGTAATATCCTGAAAAATCGTGCTGATATTTTTTTTATAATACTGATTTTTCCCCGTAATCTTTGCAAAAAGCTTGTTCGTCCAGATAAGGCAGCCATCCATATCCATAATCGCATAAGGAAGCGGCAGTTCATCCAGCATCCGCTTCTCTAGCAGGTCATATTGATTGGCAAAGGCGATCAGCTCATTCATGATCTTCGGTTTGCTTCTCCGAAATAAAAGCACGGCAATCCCGATGTAAACCAGAATTCCAACAGATACCAACAGACCTGATCTCACATCTACCAGGTAAACCAGCACATTCATCCCGATCAGCAGGAGGGACAAATACAATGGCCACTGTACAAAACGTCCCATCCGCCCTTTTAGTTTTAATCTATCATCCATATTTCTTACCGTTCTGAAAGCAAATTGACAAGCAACTATTTGTTATTATACCAGATTTGTGCAAATATTACCATATGAACCTACAAAAAAGTTGCCTGTATCACCTGTCAGGCTATAGAAAAAAGCCTTTAAACACCAGATAATCCGGTATTTAAAGGCTTTCTGTTCATTCATGCTTTACCTTTCGACAATTAGTCCTGTACGTATGGCATCAGGGAAAGATGACGTGCTCTCTTAATAGCTACGGTCAGAGCTCTCTGGTGTTTTGCACAGTTTCCGGTAATTCTTCTCGGAAGGATCTTGCCTCTTTCAGAAACATATTTTCTTAATTTAGCTACATCCTTGTAATCGATCTCATTGTTTTCTTTACCACAGAATACGCAAACTTTTTTTCTCTTGCGTCCGCCTCTTCTCTTCATTGGAGAGTCTGGTCTTTCACCTCTATTATTGTAAGCCATGATGGTTTCCTCCTATCTTTATTTCTCAGTGTGCATAAAATGCCACCCGCTCTGCGGGATAAATCCATTCCATGCTTTAGTTGAACGGCAATTCTTCGTCAATTCCATCCGGAATATTCATAAAACCGTCTGCACTTGCTGCGCTGGGACTGGGCATGGACGGCGCTGCGTTCTGATGGGGATGGGATGCTGCGTAGCTGTCGCTGGAAGCCTTGCTCTCTGCAAACTCCTGATCCTCAACAACCACTTCCGTGGTGTACACCTTCTGTCCATCTCTGTTTGTATAGCTTCCGGTCTGAATACGTCCGGTAATCGCTATCTTCAATCCCTGACGGAAATACTTCTCTGCAAACTCTGCACTGCGGCCAAAAGCGACACAGCTGATAAAATCAGCGGTTGCCTCGCCGTCGCGGCGGAATCTTCTGTCTACAGCCAGTGTATATCTGGCGATTGCCAATGCATTTTCTCCTGCGGAATATCTTACCTCAGGATCTCTTGTTAAGCGTCCCATTAAAATTACTTTGTTCATATTTCTACCTCTTTTTTCTGTCTGGGTGAACGGGTTCTTAATGGTGCTTTCTAAAATCCACTGTCTGATGCCCGCTAACAGCAAACATCCTGTACGTCAATGCCTGTAAAAAAACTATGCGTCTTTACGAACAACTAAGTATCTTAATACATTGTCCATAATACGAACATGTCTCTCTACTTCTGCAGGACACGCTGCGTCTGCTTCGAACTGAATAAAGTAGTAGAAGCCTTCATGCATTTTCTGAATTTCGTAAGCTAATTTTTTCTTACCCCATTCTTCTACTTCTGTGATAGTACCATTGTAACGGGTGATGTAGTTTTTTGCTTTTTCTACAACTGCTTCACGAACCTCGTCTTCTACTTTGGCACTCACAACCAATGCTAACTCGTACTTGTTCATGCTTTCTTACCTCCTTGTGGTCTTAATGGCCCTTTGCCTGTACAAAGAGCAAGGATAAATATATCACGATTGTTGATTTTAACATACTTTCATGCTTCTGTAAAGCATTATTCCTGATTTTTTTTCAGATTTTTTGTATTTTTTTCTACCATTTTGCGCGGCACCATGATCTGGTGGCCGCAGCCTGTGCATTTCAGCCGGAAGTCCGCCCCTACCCGGAGGATCTCCCAGTCCCGGCTACCGCAGGGATGGCCTTTTTTTAACGTTACAATATCTCCGATCTCATAAAGAAGTCCCATAGCCTATACTCCTTTTACCACGATATTAGAAAATACCTTACCGATAGGTTCCTGGATCAATAAATCAGCATAGCGGTCACGGGGTGTAGGAGATTTATTGATCACTACCAGATGCTCTCCCCGGAAATAATCGATCAGGCTGGCGGCCGGATAAACTGCCAGGGAGGTTCCCCCAATGATCAATACATCTGCACTGGCAATAGCACGCACAGATTCATTGATCACCTCATTATCCAGGCCCTCTTCATAAAGAACCACATCCGGCTTAATCATCCCTCCGCACTCACATCTTGGGACGCCCTTCGCATTTTTCATATGAGCAAATCCGTAAAATTTCCCGCATTTCATACAATAATTGCGGTGAACGCTTCCATGAAGTTCCAGAACCTTTTTACTTCCTGCCATCTGGTGAAGGTTATCAATATTCTGGGTAATCACAGCCTTCAGCTTCCCGGCAGCTTCCAGTTCCTGAAGCTTTTGGTGTGCAGCATTTGGCTTTGCTGTATCGCAAAGCATCTTATCCTGGTAAAACCGATAGAATTCCTCCGGATTTCTCATAAAAAAGGTATGGCTCAAAATCGTTTCCGGCGGAAAATCATACTTCTGGTTATAAAGTCCGTCCTGAGAGCGGAAATCCGGTATCCCGCTTTCTGTAGACACTCCTGCACCGCCGAAAAAAACGATGTTATCAGATGAATCAATGATCTCCTGTAATCTTTCTATCTCATTTGCCATAGGAATCCTCCTCTCTAAACAGCCTTTCCAGGCATTTCTTATTGTACATCCAGTGCATCCACCATTCTGCCCTGTACCACAAAGCGTGTAGATTCATTTCCTGTACAGGTAGAAAGAGTTATTACTTTATCTTTCATATTTAAATTCCCAGCCTCTGTCTGAATTTCTGAACGGCTTACGATTTTTTTCAGGTAATCCTCAAATTCCGTTCCCGGACCTTTAAACAATGTATATGTATCACTGTTCACCCCTGTCGTATATGCGGATATGATCTCATACCTGTAATCCTTTTCCGGGGTAAAAATCCAAAAATATTTACTCTTTTTATAAGTTTCCCCATCCTGGCTGAATTTTTTCAACTGGCCAAACATTGAGCCATTTTTCATATTATGTCCATAAACCAGCGTATTACAATCACTGAAATCACTGCTGTTTTCGCAGTCAATAAAAATCGTCCCTGCAAAATTATAATTTTTTTCATAGGTCATATGGAGGTAATAGCTATTGTCACTCCCCTTTACCACAGGATAGCTGACACCATCCAAAGCTTCTATATAAATCCAACCGATCACATCCTCATTTACACTGCGCAGCGCATTAAAATCAATTTTCATGGGAGCTGCAAGAAGCGGAACCTGCTCCTCGTCCATAGTCTCCTGCGTTTCCGCATCCGGGTCTCTATTGGTAACTGCCATCTGCTCGATCTGGTTGTATTCGTCTGTTCCTTTCTTATATTCCGTATATATGTGGTACAGATTATAAGCAGCATAGCAGAACACACCAATCGCAGCGATCAGTACCAGAGTCAGCAAAAAGTCTCCTACATTCTTTTTCTTTTTGTTCTTAGCAGCCATAAGGCACTCTCCTTTCTTATGAAAATTTTCCAAAAGTGCAAAAGCCTCCGTGACAATATTGCCATGAAGACTTTCGTTTCCTTTCCACTTCTACTGCAGTTTTACTGATACAATTGGATTGCTTTTTGCTGTGGTACTTACAATAAAACCAATATCCTGTACCGTCCCGTTTGCTGCAATCTTTTTATTCCAGGAAACCGGTGTTATCGTGATATTCTTACCCTTATAGGTAAATTTACCATTCCAGTCACCTGATTTTGCAATAGAATTTTTAAAAGCAAGCTGTACCTTCCAGCTGTTCACCGCTTTTTTAGAATTATTTTTAATGGTCAGTTTGTATTGTGTAAAATAGCGGTTCCCGCTCTTCCAGGAATTCACTGCCTGTACAGATACTTTGCAGGTTTTGGAAGCATTAGATGCAGTACTTGTCTTTGATGCAGGCTTCGAAGCCGGAGTTGGCGTCGGTTTCTTTGCAGGCTCTTTGGACGAAGCCGGGGGCGGCGTCGGCTTTGGCTTCGCGGAAGTTTTTGCCAGACTTCCTTTATAAGTACGGACAAGCCATTTTCCGGACTGGGAAAGATTAGAATACGTCCAGCCGGATTTCTTTGAGCAGCTGCTCTGGAGCAAAGCGGCAGATTCGTTCTTATTCGAAAAGTTCCATGCCACATAACCAATCTTGTACTTATTCAGAAAAGAAATCCATTTATTCGCTTCTGCTTCATTGATCCCGCCATTGCCGGAAGCATCGCAGATTCCAAACTCACTTACAAGCAGCGGCAGTCCGGCTTTAACGGCCTTTTCTGCCTTGGTTCTGTAACTGCTCCGATGAGTATTGGCATAAAAATGAAGGGTATACATAATATTCTTGTACCCTTTGATCGGATCCTTCGCAGCCGCATCCACATCCTGAGACCAGGTAGGAGTTCCTACAAGAATTACTGCATTTTTATCTATCTTCCGGATTTCCTTAATGACATCCTGGGCATAAGACTTAATCTGCTTCCAGGAGGTACCGCCGTTCGGTTCATTGCAGATTTCGTAAATGACATTTTTATTATTTTTATACTTCTTCGCCATCTCCTTAAAAAAGGCAATGGACTGCTTTTTATAGGTATTGGGGTTGCTGTCGCTTAGGGTATGCCAGTCAATAATCACATACATTCCAAGATCTGTGGCAGCCTTCACGCCTGTATCGATTGTCTTTTTCAGTGTCTTCTGATTTGCGCTTCCGCCAACACAATAGCCATTATACTCTGCAGTGTACATGGCAAGACGTACGGTATTCACGCCCCATTTATCACGAAGGTCCTTAAACGCTGCCTTGGATACATACTCCGGATACCAGGAAAGACCGTGCGTACTGACGCCTTTGATCTGAAATTCCTTTCCATTTGCATCAACAAGCTTCGTTCCCTTTACAACCAAACGTCCATGGGAGCCAACCGGAGTCGCCGCAGACACAGTGCACGACAAAAGCAGGAACAAAAATACCGCTGTAATAAGACCTGCAAAGCTCTTTTTCTTCATATTTTTTCCTCCTCCAGACAGATTTCTCTTCCAGTAATTGTATATTTTCTTTATTATATAACAGGGCCCGGCAAGGCGCAATGTTTTTTCGTCAGAACGTTGCTGCGCAGTTTCAGCTCAATCTCTCACGCAGCACTTCCACCTTACATTCGTGCCGATTATTCTCATCATCCTTGCTGTAAGCGATACCCACCGCAAGGATGCGTCCTGTGTATTCCGGATTTTCCCCTAACTTTCCTTCAAAGCGGAGTGCATACTGCCGCTCCCTGATCTGCCGGATTGCTTCATCTGCTGTATGATTCACTTTCAATTCGATGATGATACAATCGTCGTTTTTCACAAACGGATAGAAAATCAAATCCACATATCCAACACCAGCCTTGTCTTTGTCCGCTGCAAAGTCCTGATGATGATATATAGTCCCATTCGTCCAGCACAAAATAAATTTCAAAACTGTACGTGCGCTATTAACGCATACGGCTTTTCACTCTATATTTTCATACTCCACTTTAATTCTTGGCTCCAGTAACGGAAATGTCCGAAGCAGACCATTATATTTTCTTTCTCCTCTTGCTTTTCGACCTGCTTTCAGAAATTTCTCGATCATCTCAAGAAATCTTTTGCCAGCTATGTCATGTGACAGTATCTTCATCAGCCATTCAAAGGGACTGGGGATTTCAGCATGGCTCTGGCCTGTGCGTCCGGAAGATCGCGGTATTCCAGCGACATCAGAATATCCTCCCGCACCGTGTGTTCGTAGGTGCAGTTCAAAATTTCCTCCGGCGGCTGGCCCAGCAGCCATTCCCGGTAGGATTCCTGCTCGGCAAACATTTTTTCGATTTTCCACCAGCTCATTGAAAGTAACAGGACGGTAGCCGTTCAGATCCACACTGCATTGGCATGGCCGAAATGCGTATCTGCTGTGAAATAAATCATTGCTCTTCAGCCTCACTTTTCATTTTCTGTAATCATAACAAAAGCTGAAAGCATCTGCAAATGTGCGATTTGTGCCGAAATAAGGATTAAGCTAAACGATCCTCATTGATCAGGAACAGCCCGGTGTTTTCTTTTGCAGCATCAAGCATTCGCTGTGTAAAGCCGCTTTTACTGAACACTCCAAAGATAACATCATACCCAGGATATGCCTTACAGATTTCAGCAGCGTTATCAACCTTTTTCTTAAGCGCAAAATACACAGGCACATCCACGGGGTTTACATGATATTTACACTCTCCTGCAAATACCTGCTTATTCTGATGGTCTACGGCCATTACATCAATTTCCGTATCTCCATCAAAATCGTTCAACCAGTAAGAGCCAATACGGGACGGCACAAAAGAAATCGCCCTATTCCTGCACAAATCTGCAAATATATTTTTACAAATATCTTCATAAGCAATTGCCACGAATTTCTCTACAAAGTCTTTGCTGATTTCATCCAGAACAATCTGCATATTGTCCAGTTCCAGTTCACCCTTATAAGGATAAACATAACGAAACCAAAACCGAATAAAATTATCTGAAATGAAATACAATCCCTTGCGGGATTTTTCCGGGTTCTTTTCCGTTATCGGCGTTTTCTTTTCGATGAAACCCAAATCCGCAAGTGTAGACAGATACGGGGTCAAAGCTGAAGTTTCCTGCCCCAACGCACCAGCAATCTTGCCCAGCTTATGGTTTCCGTCCGCAATGGCTTTGATGATAGAGAAATAGTTCACTGCTGTTACAAATTCACTTTTCAGAAGAAAGTTTGGCTCCTCATACAAAAAAGCACTTTTGGACAAAACCGCATCTTTGAGCTGCTCATCCAATCCCCGGCCATCCTCAAAAAACTCCAGATACTTGGGAACACCGCCCGTTACAGCATACTGTTCCACCGCCTGTTCAAACGGTATTTTCTGAACGGCATATATATCCGTAAATGGCAGCGGGGCCAGACGCATCTGTGCAGTTCTGCGACCATACAGAGGGCTGTCATAGGACATCGCGTATTTCTGCATCATACCGATCAGGGAACCAGACAGAATCAGCATCACATTGCTGCCTTTCAAGATTTCGTCCCATGCGTTCTGCAAAATAGAAGGAAAGGCCGGATTGGTCTTTACTAAGTAAGGAAACTCGTCAATGACCAGCACTTTTTTTTCTTCTGGTTTATATTCTGCAATCACTTGGAAGAGATCCAACCAATCCGTAAATGTCGCTTTCTGAAAAAATGAATTTTTCGTTGTACGGGCAACAACGCCAGCCAGACGCTTCATACTCTGAGATTCAAGTTCTTCCGTTGCAAGGAAGTAGAAGGCTGTTTTCTTTTTCAGGAACTCTTTGATCAACGTTGTTTTGCCAACTCTGCGTCGGCCATAGATGACCACGAAACCGCCGTCACGCTCATATTCTGCGTTCAGCTTTGCCAGTTCTGTTTTTCTCCCTATAAACTTCATAATCAAGCCCTCCGTTTATGATAAGATATTTTATGATAATCTCGTTTATATTATATATTCGCATATCAAAAAGTCAAGGCCATCTTTGAAGACTTTTTTCGCTTTTTGTAAGTGCTTCGTTACATTTCATGGAGCGGGGAAGGGCTCCCGAATCTCTGTCTCTGGCAGGCTGCGGTTTCGGAGCATAAGAAACCGCAGCCCACTTAGAGCAGATGCCCTTGCCTCCCTCACCCTCCTGTGAAATGTAATAAAAACAGGCGTAGTGCGAAATAGTTTGATAACGGATAAAAACTTTTTTCTTTACAGGCTTGATATCTTTCTCTCAAACGGTTAATATATAAAAAAGAGTCAGGGATTCATCCCCATATTGCACTTCCGAAATGACGGGACAAAATCGTCCGAAACACTCATAAAAAGGAGAAACGATGAGAGTAAAATTATCAGAAATTATAGATGCAATTGAAATGATGGATCAGGAATCCGAATACTTTATTGACAAGGAGACAGGCGAGATTGTCTTGATCAACGACTTTACAATGACATCAGAAGAAAGAGAAACCGCTTGTGAGCAGCTTGATGAGCATGGATTCTATAGACTCCCCACATCTTTTGACATCCGCGAATATGATATCATGGAGGACTTCGTTTATTCCCTCCCTAATCCCGCAAGGGAAAAATTGAGCAGGGCAATCAGCGGCCGTGGCGCATTCCGGCGTTTTAAAGACAGCATCCGTCAGCTTGGGGTTGAACAGCAATGGTATGATTACCAAGCAGACGCATATAAGAAAAAAGCGGTTAAATGGTGTAAGGACAATGATCTGAAATATGAATGAGTTGCAAGTCAAATACCCCGATGCAAACATCGGGGTATTTGACCTGGGAATACACAGCGCCGCATTCCCGTCCTCCGGCTGTATTCCCTCCGGAAATTTCTCCGGCGAAACCTATGTCAGATATCCTGTCAGATACAAGATGTTCCACAGGTTATCCTCTGCGGAATGGGCAATATCGTAGGTCAGATCCTCGCGAATCGGCTCCTGAATCACACCGCCGGCGAGCAGGGTCATCACAGGGGGGGACATACATTTCTGACGTTTAACCTGGCCACTTCCGCTTCTTCATCCGGCAGATACGCTCTGCACCAACGCTGATATGATTACTATCAGTTTCCCCTGGACATTACGCGTCTTTCTCTTAAGTCAGTTACGGAGTATCTAAGGCTTTTGAGATATTCAGCTTCTTCATTCGCCGCAGCGTATGAATCAAACAGCAAAATGTAACAAAACTTGCAGTTAATTCAGCCAAAAAGGTAGCATATGCGGCTCCCAATATACCATATCTCGGAATCAGTAAAAAATTCAGCACAGCATCCGTCATACAAGTGATCAAACTGCAAACCGCATTCCCTCTGATTGCTCTTAATGCCGCAAGGAAATTAACGCTTAAAGAGCGGAATGTCCCCGCAACACAATACCCAGCGACCAAAATCCTGAACGGCTCCACAGCGGCAAGGTATTGTTTCCCCGCAACTACCTGAATAATCCACGGTGCACCCAGGATCAGACATAAACTAATAAACAAATTAAACAGCAGCATCCCGCTGAAGGTTTTTCTAAACGTGTCCTTTAGCCAGGTACTGTTTTTATTATGAGCAATAATGTCAGGCACGACACAGATAACAACACTCTGCGGAATAAAGGACAAAGCATTGGGTATCAGCGTAGCTACTTTATAAACGGATATTGTTTCGGCAGAAGCCATCAGCACTGCAACCATTGAGAGGTCGATCAAAAACAGGAAGCGGTTTAAGGTACTGCTTACGCAATTCAAGATGCTATAGCGCCAAAGTTCTTTTTTTTGCCGGGGATGCAGCTTCCCCGCATGAATGACCTCATGCAAAGTCTCTCGCATCTGACAGCCTATCGTGAGCAGTGTGAAAAGGGAAGCCGCATATTTTGCTGCAAATACGCCGTTTAGACCCCAAATCGCTCCGATACAAGTACCCAAAGAAACGAAAATTGTATGTGCAGTCACCAGCTTGGCATAGATTTTGAAGCGTTTCTGGCTTCTAAGGATGATTAGTAAGAGCTGGTTCAAATACTCTGTTATGAGAAGCGGAAGATAGAGATAAATATATTTTTTGGCTTGGGCAATAGGTAATTCACGATGCAGGATGAGGCATGAAAGAAAAGCAATCATCAAAAAATTTGCCAGCATTCCAGCTTTTGCACAGTATCGGTAAAAGCTGTTTTCCTCTGGTCTGCCCCGGCTTTCCGCGCCCAACTGCAGCGCTCCCACTGCCAGTCCAAAGCCCGTAAACAAAGCTGCATAAGAATACACATTCCCGGCATAGCTTAAAACTCCATATTGCTTTTGCACAAGCATCCTGGTCAAAACCATGCTGCTCAGCATGGAAATGATTTTATTGAGGACACTGGCCGTAAAGACCTGCAGGATTCCCTTTTTTAGCTGCTGACAAAGATGGTGCACTTTTTTCACTATGGTATCAATCATGACGAATTGCTCATCCTTCTTACTTCATTGCTTTTTCATGCTTTACAGTCTCCAAAAACGCAATCCCGAAGCAGCCAACTCCTTCAGGGAATAAATGCTTTTTATATCCAACAATATTTTCTCAGCGTTCTGCAAGTTGTTTTTATACAACTTCACCAGCTGCTCTATGGCTATTGATCTATATTCACGATGACTAACTGCAATAATGATACAATCCGCCAAGGGCAGTTTTTCAAAAGGCACTAATTTTATACCGTACATTTCCTGAACAGCTTCTGGATCTGCCCATCCATCTGTGACAATGGGCTCGATTTGATATGTTCTCAGCCGGGCAATTAAGTCTGCAACCTTGCTGTTTCTAATATCCGAACAATTCTCCTTAAAGGTTACTCCCCAGATCAATACCGATGCCTGTTTCAGATCCTTCTGGACAGCCAACATTTCCTTGACAGCCCTATCCGCAACATAAGAAGCCATGTTTTCATTCACAAGGCGTCCATGAGACAGTACCGACGTATCACAGGCTATTTTCTTTGCATAATCCAACAAATAATAGGAGTCTTCCCCAATACAATGTCCGCCAACCAAACCAGGCTGGAAGTTTAGCGCATTCCACTTGGTATTCATGGCAGTAAAAACTTCATAGGTATCTATATGGCTCTTGTCACAGATTTTGGAGCACTCATTCATGAACGCAATATTCACATCCCGCTGACTGTTCTCCATCACCTTAACCGCTTCTGCTGTTCTAATGCTTGAAACAAGATGGGTTCCGGCTTTTACGACAATGTTGTAAACTTTCTGAATCTCCCCTGCAGATTCTCTGTCCATTCCCGAAACAATTTTGCAAATCATAGGGAATGTATGGATCTGATCGCAGGGATTGATGCGCTCAGGACAGTATCCGATTTTCCAGTCGATCCCGCATTTCAGGCCGGAAGCCTGCTCTATGATTGGAGCGCACAGGTCTTCTGTTACGCCTGGATAAACCGTGGATTCAAAGACAACAATAGAACCTATTGTAAGATTTTCGCCCACTGTTCTGGAAGCCTGTTCAAGGGCAGTAAAGTCAGGGGACCTATCCTCTGTGGTAGGAGTCGGGACCACCACAATAATAAACTGGGCCTCTTTAAGTTTAACGGGATCAGAAGTGAATTCAATTACGGAATTGGAAATTTTTCCCTCTCCCCCCGCTTTTGTCAAATCAATGTCATTCCGATAAGCGCTGATACGCTTTTGATCAATATCAAACCCGATGACCTGTATATACTTAGAAAACTCTATCGCCACAGGGAGACCCACATAGCCAAGGCCCACCACTGCCAGCTTTGTATTTCCGGATACTAATGCTTGATAAACGCCCTGAGACATCACCTTTATTCACTCCTTTTATACTATGCGTTTTTAAGGATTACTTGTGTAATATGATATACGTCTTCTTCTTTTATGTATGGATGGATCGGTAAACTGAGTACGGTTTTTACCGCGCGCATCGCAGCAGGAAACTCCGCGTCGCTTCGCCCCATCCCCTGATATGGTTTTTGCTGGTGAAGTGCAAATGGATAATAAACCATAGATGGAATCCCCCTTTTTTTCAGCTCACACTGCACCCGGTCTCTCGTTTCCGTATTCTTCAGCATAATGGTATACTGAGCCCAACTGGAATAAAATCCATCCGGAACAAAGGGAGTTCTCACTGTTTCGCTCAAACACTCAGTATACCATTTTGCAGCCTCATTTACTGCCTGCAGTTCATAATGCTCAAATGCCTTCAGTTTCTCCAAAAGGATGGCTGCCTGTATGGTATCCAACCTGGAATTCATTCCGATCTCACAGTGCTCATACTTGCTGCTCTTGGAACGTCCCTGCGCTCTTAAAGAGTACAGGCGTTCTGCAATTTTACTGTCGTCTGTAAAAATGGCTCCCCCATCGCCATAGCATCCCAGCGGTTTCGCAGGGAAGAACGATGTGATGCCTAAATTTCCAAACGAGCAGGCTCTCTGATTCCCAATTTTGCCTCCAAAGCCCTGGGCAGCGTCCTCTATAATTTTTAGATTATACTGCTCTGCAATTCTCCTAATATGAGGATAATCTGCCGGCAAGCCAAACAGGTCCACCGAAATGATCACTTTAGGCATATATTTGGCCTCTGCGCGGACACGCTTAATGGCTTCCTCCAAGGACTTAGGCGAAAGGTTAAAGGTTTTCTCGTCAATGTCAACAAGCACCACATGCGCATTCAAAATCGACGCCGCTCCTGCCGTGGCAAAAAAAGTAAAATCAGGCACAAACACCGCATCTCCTCTGCCGACGCCTATGGACATCAATGATAGCTGCAGCGCATCTGTCCCATTCGCACAAGTAATACAATGCTTACACCCTACATAATCTGCAAGTTTTTCCTCCAGTTCCGCTACCGGACTGCCCAGAATAAATTCAGAACAATCCAATACAGATTGTATCGCAGAATCAATCTGCGGTTTTAATGCCTGATACTGTGTCTTCAGATCTCTGAACTGCATTTTATCTCTCTCAGCCCTTCCGCACTTTTCTGATAGATACGTCCACATATACACGTCAAATCATCCCCGAGACGTTTTCCGCATTCACAGATCCACCCGGTTACTTTAGCCGGCACTCCTGTCATAATGGCATAATCCGGAACATCCGACACCACCACTGCTCCGGCCCCTATCAGTGCCCATTGTCCAATGGTATGATTACACAATATTGTCGCATTTGCACCAATAGTTGCGCCTGTTTTAACAAGTGTCTTTAAGTAGTTTGCAGCGCCTTTGGGGTACTTTGCTCTGGGGCTGAGATCATTCGTGAACACACAAGATGGCCCGCAGAACACATAGTCTTCAATCTCTACTCCATTAAAGACTGAAACGTTATTTTGAATTTTAACGCCATTTCCGATTCTTACATTTTCGCCGATATAAACGTTCTGACCTATGGTGCAATCTTGTCCGATGTACGTTCCCCGTTGAATATGGCAAAAGTGCCATATTTTCGTTCCTTTCCCAATTGTAACGTCCGGATCACGAAAACTGCTTTTATGAATATAAAATTCCTTACTCATTTTCAAATCGTCCTGTATAGTCAAGCGTTTTCCCTCTTAATAGCGGCAACCTAACAGGCAGCTTCTCAGAGGCAGATTGATAGATCGCCAAAATAAGCTCCATTGCTCTCTTTCCGGCTTCTCCATTGACCAATGGCTGCCGCCCGTTTTTTATGGCATCAATCATATCTGCATAAAGAGGCGTATGACCATATCCATAGACATTCGGCGGCATTTCACTAAATGTCTTTTTCACATAATCGGAATCATCAAGCTCATCTGCAACTTTCCACGTCAGAATCTCATTGACGGATTTTCCGCCAACTTTTGCAGTTCCTGTTTCGCCGAGCAAGGTTAAACTCTCTTCCAGATTTTCGGGATATACATTTGTCGTTCCTTCGATGACACCATAGGTGCCATTTTGAAATTTCACCAGTGCTATTCCCACATCCTCCGCTTCAATAAACGGATGCTTCAAATTATCGGTATAAGCAAAAACTTCTACTGCTTCGCTGCCCATTAACCAGCACAGTAAATCAATATTATGGATGCACTGGTTCATCAGTGCACCCCCATCCTGCTCCCAAGTTCCCCGCCAAGCTGCCTGCTCATAATACTTCTGATTTCTATTCCAAAGTGTTCGGGCACTTCCATGAAGAAGTCTGCCGAATCTTCCCTGCTCAATCGCACTGTGAATATATTGGATTGATTTATTAAATCTATTTTGGTGGTTAACGCAGACGAGTACACCCTTCTGCTTAGCCAGCTGAATAATCTGATCTGCAGCCTCAATGGATAAAGCAATGGGCTTTTCAATAATAACATGACAGCAAGCCATAATACAGTCAAGGGCAATTTGTGTATGCTTTCCGCTCTCTGTGGCGATTGCCACCAGATCGGGGCTTTCAATCTCCAGCATTATCTTATAATCTGTATACTTATGAACATGATCTAAATGAGCAGCCGTCTTTTCCAGTTTTTCCAGATCTACATCGCAGACAGCAACGATCTCCAGCTCATTATTCTTGGCTGCCATGATATGATGAGGAGAAATTCTTCCGCAGCCAATCAAAGCATATCTCATCTTTAACATCTCCTATAAAAATTGAAACGTCTGTGTCAAACACAGACATTTAGAGTTATCAGAATATCCACAAACACTTTCGCTTAATACTTTATACAAAAAATTACTTCTTGTCAAGATTATCATTGCAGCCAAACAAAACGCATAGACACTCTTATATTGCTAAAATAACTCTAAAGGATTTTTTTCAGTATTTCCATATAATACTTTTTGCTTTTTTCTATGGAATAGTTGGCCTCAGCAAAAGCTCTCGCCTTTGCAGAAATGTCCTCTCTTTCCCCGTCACTAAGTGCAAAATATCTGACAAGTGCCTGGGACAATTCCTCTTTGTCGGGTTTTACAAACGCGGCAAAGGATTCATCGGCACACCTTCTGCTATCACCCACATCTGTAATGATCAAATAGCAGCCGCAAGCCGCTGCCTCCGCAAGACTTTGGGAGGGATAATTCTCCAGCTTCTGCGTAGAAAAGAACACATTCGCTGCGGGCATAAATCTGCTGGTCTTATCGTAGCCTGCCAGGTAAACAATATCGTTCAGTTCATGATCCTTTACATAGTGATGAAGGAACTCCTCATACTTTCCTTGCCCCAACAGGATCACCTGATACCCCGCTGCACGAATTGCATCTGCACAGTCATTTATACTTTCAATAAAAAGGATAGGATCTTTCGTATCCTCCAACCTGGCAGCGGCATACACAATCGTTTTATTCTTTTCTTGAGGTTTGAAAAGGGTCAGGTTCGTGAATGTTCCCGGCGTGATGGTTAATCTGCTTTTTTTAACATATCGGGAAACAAAATCAGCCCCAGACGGATATAGCAAATCCACATGATCTGCCAATCGAAGCTGGAGCTTCATCCTTCTCATCTGTTTCCTGGAAGCGGAATTATATGCTTCTCGGTATGAACAAATAGTATATATACTTTTTTTATTACATATTTTACAAAATAGCTGTAATACTACGTTATAATTGCCTGCACCAAAAAAGTGTATCGTCTTATACTTATGCGCAAACAGAATATGCAGCAAACACATTATTCGACTTTTAAATGCACATATGTGATTGACGTTTGACAAATCACAATCCGCCTGTTCAATACGTATCAAAGCATTTTTTAGATTACATCCACCGATTATAATATCATATTTAAAATCCCGATTTTCCGCAGAAATCTCATTATAAACCCGAACTATCCTTCGTTCCGCTCCCCCGAAAGAATTCTTCAAACAGAACATAAATGCAACATCCATAATTTCGCCCCTCCTAGTCATCTTTCGATAAATTCCCCATCCATCATCATTTGAACGACTGCATTAGGCCGCTTATAAATGATTTTTAGCGCAAAATGGCAAAATTTCTGCGCAGAAAAAACGCCTAAGCCAATGCAGGTATAAGCACAAGATTTCTGACAGTAAGCCCAGCTGCAA